>DXFO01000012.1 GCA_019114415.1 Candidatus Gemmiger faecavium
TGCGTCACTATGTTCCGAGCAAGGGACTGCATCCCTTGCGCCTCGAAAGCGGCTATCCACATAAGGCAAAAGGCGCGACCACTTTCATCACGCCTTTTGCTTTTGTTACTGTCTTACGAACACCCCGCTAAGGCGCGGGCAGTCTTTTTTGCGTTTTTCTCGCCGCACCCATCCGCACACCCGCCCGGCCAAAATCCGGCGGGGTCCCCCGTGTTCCTTTCGCCCCGCCGCAAATTTTACAGCCTGCGGCAGGGTTTTTCTGTTGCATTTGGGTAGTGTATGCTGTAATATGAAACCAACATTTTCCGTCCCGGCGACCGCGTGCAAAAATATTTTGGGCCTTTGCGCCGGGTATCCTGATTATGAGGAGGAGTCCCCATGAAAACCTGTCCCGTATGCGGCGGGTCCAACCCGGACAATGCTGCCTTCTGCAATGCCTGCGGCGGACGGCTGGATGCCGCCCCCGATCCCGGTACGGAGGCCAACCGCGAATCCTACGACAGCTACGGCCCCGCCTATGACAACGGCCCGGCTTACGGCGGGCATCCCTACGGCGGCCAGTCCTACGGCCCGCCCATCCTGCCCCGCAGCATCCTGCTGGCCATCATCCTGACCATCATCACCTGCGGCATCTACGGCATCTACTGGATGTGCAAGATCAACGACGAGGTCAACGCCCTGTCCGGGGAGTACAATGCCACCTCCGGCGGCGCAGTGGTGCTGTTTTCCATCATCACCTGCGGCATCTACGGCGTTTACTGGGCCTACAAAATGGGCCAGCGCTGCGCCGGTCTGGGCGGCGAAGCCTCCGGCGGCATCCTGTACCTGATCCTGGCCCTGTTCGGCTTCCAGATCATCAACCTGGCCCTGTTCCAGGACGTCATCAACCGATGCGTCTGACCCCCGGGGGCAAGACCCTGCTGCGGGCAGGGCTTGTGGCCCTGGCCGGGGCGGGATACTATCTGTTTGCCGCGGCCTTCGGGGGGATTCCCTGCCCGTTTCGCCTGGTGACGGGGTTCAGATGCCCCGGCTGCGGCATCACCACCATGATCCTGCGCCTTGGCCGGGGAGACCTGGCCGGGGCGTTTTGGGCAAACCCCGTCCTGTTTGCCACCCTGCCCCTCCTGATCGGGCTGATCTTGCGCCAGGGCTGGCTGCGGGCCAAGGGCCGGCGCTTCGGCCGGTGGGAAAACACCCTCTGCCTGATCTACGCCGCCGGGCTGCTGGCCTGGGGCGTGGTGCGCAATTTTGCCGGGCTTTGACCCTGTTTTTCCCAAAAAACCAAAAAAATTTGGACAAAACCGGTTCCGCTGTACGGACTTTTTCGTCTTTCCCGGTTTCCCCTCTGTACTTTTTTCTTTTTTGTGCTATGATGGATGCGGACAGTGCGCTTGCGGCCACGGGGAACCGTGAGGGGCGCGGCTGTCCGCCATTTCTTTTCGCTGCTACTACAAACGTGCGGCCGGTGGCCCCGGCGCATCGAAACAGACAAAAAGAGGATTCATGAGTACACTGATCGAACGTGTCAAGCGGCAGCCCCCCGGGCGCATCATCGCCATGGGCTTTGCCGCGGTCATCCTGCTGGGCTCGGCCCTGCTGATGCTGCCCTGCAGCGTCAAGGACGGCGTTACCCTGCGCTATATCGACGCACTGTACACCTCCACCAGCGCCGTCTGCGTCACCGGCCTCATCGCCGTGGATGCGGGCGACACCTTTACTCCCCTGGGCCAGGCCATCCTGGCCGGGCTGATCCAGGTGGGCGGCTTGGGCGTCACCTCGGTGGGCGCAGGCATTATCATCGCCATGGGCAAGCGCATCGACCTGAAGGGCCGCACCCTGATCCGCGAGGCCTCCAACGTCGATTCCAGCAGCGGCCTGGTCCGGCTGGTCAAGGCCATCCTTTTGACCACCCTGATCTTTGAGCTGGCCGGCGCGGCGCTCAGCTTTCTCGTCTTTGTGCAGGACTACCCGCCCGTCCGGGCGCTGGGCATCAGCCTGTTCCACTCCATCGCCGCCTTCAACAACTCCGGCTTTGACATCCTGGGCAACTTCCAGAACCTGATCCCCTACCGGGACGATTTGCTGCTCAACCTGGTCACCTGCGGGCTGATCTTTTTTGGCGGCATCGGTTTCCTGGTCATCCGGGAAGTATGGCAGAAACGCTTTTGCTGGCGCAAGCTGTCGATGCATTCCCGCGTGGTCATCTCGGTCAGCGTTGTGCTGATCGTGGTGGGCGCGCTGCTGATCAAGCTGACCGAGGATGTGACCTGGCTGGGCGCTTTCTTCCACAGCGTGTCGGCCCGTACCGCCGGTTTCTCGACCTATCCGCTGGGAGAGTTCAACGACACCGGCCTGCTGGTGCTGGCGGTGCTGATGTTCATCGGCGCTTCGCCGGGATCGACCGGCGGCGGCATCAAGACCAGCACCTTCTTTGCGCTGATCCAGGGCATCAAATCCGCCGCCACCAACAAGAGCGAGAAGGCGTTCCGCTTTGCGGTGCCCAGGGATGCGTTCCGCAAAGCGTCGGTCATCACGCTGCTGGCGCTGTGCGTCGTCATTGTGGGCACCTACCTGATGCTGATCTTTGACCCGCAGGTCACCTCGATGCAGGCGCTGTTCGAGGTCGTCAGCGCCTTTGGCACCGTCGGTCTGTCCACCGGCATCACCGCCGGTTTGTCCGACGCCAGCAAGCTGCTTTCCATCCTGATCATGTATATCGGCCGCCTGGGTCCCCTGACCATCGCCTCGATGTGGTATTTCAGCCATGGCGAGCGCACCCGTTTCCCTGACGGCAACCTGGCCATCGGCTGATTTCCATAAGGAATTCGGAGTTGGGAATTTTGGCGGTCCGCGCACTGCGTGCGCTCAAAATGGCGTAAACTTCAGCAGCCGCCCCCTTTTTTAGGCGGCCGCAGGCCGCCGGGTTACCTGAATTTCTCATTTCTCATTCCTAATTTTCAAAAACGCTTCGCCCCATTCGCCTGTATTTTGGACTGGAGGTCCCCTGTTATGTTCCACAAACGCAAGAAAGAAAAACTCTCCTACGGTATCGTCGGCCTGGGCCGGTTCGGCTATGCGCTGGCGGTGGATCTGGCCCAGTCGGGGGCCGACATCATGGTCATTGACCGGGACGAGGAAAAGGTCCGCGTGCTGCGCGAGTATACCGAGAACGCCCTGGTGGTGAACACCCTGGACAAAAAAAGCCTGATGGAGACCGGCATCCAGAACTGCGACGTCGGCATCGTCTGCATCGGCGAGCATATGGAAAGCTCCATCCTGACCACGCTGAACCTGGTCAGCCTGGGCGTGCCCCAGGTGATTGCCAAGGCCACCAGCGCCGAGCATGGCGAGATCCTGGCCAAGCTGGGCGCCGAGGTGGTCTATCCGGAGCGCGACATGGCGCTGCGCCTGGCCAACCGGCTGGAGACTGCCCGCGTGCTGGATTTCATCCAGCTGAGCGAGAGCATCAACATCTCCAAGCGGATGGTGCCGGAAAAGTTCATCGGCAAGACGGTGCTGGAGCTGAACATCCGCGCCCGCTTCGGGCTGAACATCATCGCGGTGGAAAACTCCGGCGAGGTGGTGGACGTGGTCGGTCCCGACTACACCTTCCGCGCCGGCGACGTGATGATCATCTCCGGCAGCCGCGACGATCTGCTGCGCCTGAACGACTGGGAAGAAAACGACTGACGCCGTTTTTCGCCCACCGCCCGGCCTGCGGCGCAGGCATCCCCTTTTGTTTTGCACCGGCAGGGCCCGAACCCCCGCCCGGCAGCCGCCGGACGGGCGCGGGCCCTGTTTTTTTCTCTGTACTCCGCCGGAGATTCGTGCTATAATACCATGTTATCTCCCCGCCTGACGGGGCCGCATGCTTCCACCAGAAAAGAGGTTTTCCCCATGAAGATCCCTGCCCGCGCCTTTACCCACGGCGGCAAGTTCCATGCCGACGATGTGTTTTCCACCGCATTGTTGAAAATCCTGCGCCCGGACATCAAGGTCACCCGCGGCTTTGTGGTGCCGGACAATTTTGACGGCATCGTCTACGACGTGGGCGGCGGTATGTTCGACCACCACACCGAACCGCGGGAGACCCGCCCCAACGGCGTGCCCTACGCGGCCTTCGGCCTGCTGTGGCGGGTGCTGGGCGCCGGCCTGGTGGGCGAGCACCAGGCCCGCCTGCTGGACGAAAACTTTATCCAGCCGCTGGACCTGAACGACAATACCGGCGAGCCCAACTCTCTGGCCGACGCCATCGGCAGCTTCAACCCGGTGTGGGACTCGAAGGACGACCCGGACGAGTGTTTCTGGCGGGCGGTGCCCTTTGCCCAGACGGTGCTGGAAAACGAGATCGCCGCGGCCAACGCCGTCAACCGGGCGGACGCGGCGGTGCAGCGGGCCTACAAAAACGCCAGGGACGGCATTGTGGTGCTGCCCGGCTATATGCCCTGGAAAAACGGCCTGTACAAGACCGACGCGCTGTTTGTGGTATACCCCAGCCAGCGGGGCGGGTACAGCGCCCAGTGCGTTACCGACTACCGCACCCGCCGCAGCAAGGTGCCCTTCCCCGCGGCGTGGGCCGGCAAGCCGGAGGAGGAGCTGCGCCGGGTGTCCGGGCTGGGGCTGCGGTTCTGCCATCCCAGCCGGTTTTTGATCACCGCCGACGACCGGGACCAGGCGGTGGAAGCCTGCCGCCGGGCCCTGCGCGCCGCCGGAAAGCCGGTGAGCGAATGACCCCCGAAACGCCTGCCCTTGGCATCGCCCCCAGCGCCGCCGGGGACCGCCTGCCCGCCCCGGCCTGGGCCTATATGCTGCGCTGCGCCGACGGCAGCCTGTATTCCGGCTGGACCAACGATCTGGCCCGCCGGCTGAAAGCCCACAACGGCGGCGCCCACGGTGCCCGCTACACCCGCGCCCACGGCGGCGGCACGCTGGCCTATGCCCAGCGGTTTGATACAAAAGGCGAGGCCATGCGCCGGGAAGCCGGGCTGAAACGCCTGCCCAAGGCGGACAAGGAGGCCCTGGCCGCCCGCTGGCTGGCCGACAACACCGCGACGCTGCGCGCCGCCGGGCCGCAGGACGCCGCCGCCGTCAACGAGCTGTACTGCTGGTATGTGCGGCACTCCACCGCCACCTTCCAGTACGGCTGCCCCACCGTGGCCGAGACCCGCGCCGAGATCGAGACGGTCTGGCAGCGCGCGCCGTTTTTGGCGGCAGTGGGCGGCGACGGCCACCTGATGGGTTACGCCTGCGCCCACCCCTGGCACACCCGCGAGGCTTATGCCTGGGATGTGGAGCTGACCGTCTACTGCGCCCCCGACGCGGTGGGCCGCGGGGTGGGCCGGCGGCTGTACACCGCGCTTTTGGATATCCTGAAAGCCCAGGGCTACTGCAACGCGCTGGCGCTGGTGGCCCGGCCCAACCCGGCGTCGGCGGCTTTCCACAAGGCCATGGGCTTTGCGCGCATCGGCCGCGAGCCACGCACCGGCTACAAGTTCGGCCGCTGGCTGGACCTGGACACCTGGCTGCTGCCGCTGCGTCCCGGCGATGCGCCGCCCGCGCCCGTCACGCTGACGCCGCCGGCGGAGGCGGTGGCCCGGGCGCTGGCCGCGGCCAACCGGCCAAAAGAATGACCGCACCCCGCCGCCCGCCGGTTGACATCCCGGCGGGCGGCCTTTATTATGATAGTATCGTGTTTTTCTCCTGCCTGCGCCGTCCGGGCGCGGGCAGAATCTGCAAACAAAAAGGAGCCTTTGCCATGGCACATTCTGAACAGACCCTGGACAGCCGCCTGATCTTTGACGGCAAGGTCATCCGCGTCACCCTGGACACCGTCCGGCTGGAAAACGGCGACACCTCCATGCGGGAGGTGGTGCACCACCACGGCGGCGCCTGCATCATGCCCGTTACCGACCAGGGCGAGGTCTACCTGGTGCGCCAGTTCCGCTATGCCCTGGGCGAGGAAATGTGGGAGCTGCCCGCCGGCAAGCTGGAAGCCGGCGAGGACCCCTTTGAGGCCGCCAAGCGGGAGCTGGAGGAGGAGTGCGGCGTTACCGCCGACGAGTACATCCCCCTGGGCTGCATCTACCCCACCGTGGGCTACGACAGCGAGAAGATCCATATCTGGATCGCCCGCGGCCTGCACGCCACCCGCCAGCACCTGGACGAGGACGAATTTCTGGACGTGCACAAGCTCCCCTTTGACCAGGTGCTGCAGATGGTTTTGGACAACACCATCCGGGACTCCAAGACGGTGGCGGCGGTGCTGCGCTATGCGCTGATGCGCGGCCAGGGGCAGTGACCATGGCCCAAAAGCAGGTACGCCTGGGGTTCTGCGACCTGGCGCCCGACTGGGACCCCAACGACAACTACTTTACCCGCGTGCTGCGGGACGGCGGCTGGCAGGTGGAGGTGGTCACCACCTCCGCGGCGCAGCCGGAATATGTGATCTGCTGCGGCTTTGGCAAAAGCTACCTGGACTATTCCTGCGCCCGCATCCAGTATTCGGGCGAGGACAGCTGGCCCGATCTGAACGTGTTCGACTACGCCATCGGCTTTCCGCTGCTGGAGTACGGCGACCGCTATCTGCGGCTGCCGCTGTACGCCATGCGGGACAGCTGGGCCCCTGCCCTTGCCAAGCATACCCTGCCGGACAGCGAATTTTTAGGCCGCAAAAAGTTCTGCAACTTTGTGGTCAGCAACGACTACAGCGCCGAGCGCAACGCCTTTTTTGAGGCGTTTTCCGCCCGGCGGCAGATCGACAGCGGCGGCGGCTACCGCAACAACATCGGCGGCCCGGTCAAGGACAAGCTGGCCTTTCAGCGGCAGTACAAATTTTCCATCGCTTTCGAGAACAGCCGCGACCCCGGCTATGTGACCGAAAAGATCGTGGACGCCTTTGCCGCCGGCACGGTGCCCATCTACTGGGGCGACCCGCTGGTCAAGCAGGAGTTCAACCCCAAAAGCTTCCTGTGCGCCGACG
>DXFO01000013.1 GCA_019114415.1 Candidatus Gemmiger faecavium
ATAAATAAAATGCACGGAAAAAACTGACGATTCCCGTTAAAAATCATGCATTTTATTTTATTGAAGGCAGAGAAAACAAATACAGGAGGCTAAGATCATGAAAAAGCAGACGAAAAACAACGCACTGCGGATCGCATGTGTCGGAATCTGCGCAGCAATGCTTCTGACCGCATGCGGCGGCGGCACGACCAGCTCCGGCGCAACGGGTGAGAGCGGCAGCTCTTCCGCCAGCAACGCATCCACCGGTACCGCTACGGCACCCACCGGCGGCGGCGACGGTGTCCTGGACATTGGCTACGGCGCCGCCATCGACTCGCTGACCCCGTTCCGCTCCAACACCGGACAGAACGCTCCCTACATGGTGCTGCTGTACGAGTCTCTGGCTGTCTATGATTCCAACGCGGAACTGCAGCCCTGGGTGGCGACCGACTGGAGCACCAGCGACAACGGCTTCACCTATGACGTCAATATCCATGAAGGCGTCAAGGACAGCGCCGGCAACGAAATTACCGCTGCCGACATCGTCTGGTTCATCGAGGAGTCCAAGGCACAGGCTCTGAAGCCCGTGTTCGGCAAGGTCGAGAGCGTCACCCAGACCGGCGATTACAGCTTCCAGGTCAAGATGACCCAGAACATCGTGGGCACTTTCGAGACGCTGCTCAAGCACACCTTCGTCATTTCCAAGGCTGCTTACGAGGCCAGCGAAGATGGCTTCGCCACCAGCATTGTTTCCACTTCTCCCTACAAGGTGACCGAATTTGTTGCCAGCTCCTCGCTGACCTTTGAACTGCGCGACGACTACTGGCAGGATGTTTCCAACCTGCCCGAGTGTGTCCGCCCCTCTGTTGAAAAGCTGACCTATCACATCATCACCGAGGCTTCCCAGCAGGGTATTGCGCTGGAGACCGGCACCGTGGATATGGTCATCGATATGCAGGCCTCCACCGGCATTCAGTTCGTCGATAACGAAAACTATAATGTTGAGCTGACCGACAACGTTCAGGGCTGGCAGCTGTTCTTCTCCGGTGCGGAAAGCCGCCCCGTTGCCAATGACGTCAAGCTGCGCCAGGCTATCTGCTACGCCATCGATCCTCAGGGCCTGATCACCGGTTTCTTCTCCGGTTACGGCAGCCCCATGTACGACGTCTGCCCCTCCACCGCCATCGGCTACAACGATGCCTGGGACAGCGAAGAGTACTACCCCTACGATCCCGAAAAGGCCATGCAGCTGCTGGAAGAGTCCGACTACAACGGCGAGACTCTGACCCTCTTTGCCACCAACACCTCTCAGCGTATGTGTGAGATCATCCAGAGCTACCTGCTGGCTGTTGGCATCAACTGCGAGCTGAACCTGGTCGACATGGCTCTGTACACTGCTTCCCGTCTGGACGGCACCAAGTACGACATGACCATCAACACCATCAGCGCAACCTACCTGGCAGACCACTGGTCCGTCCGTTATGACCCGGCCGCTTACTCCACCGGTGACGCTACCAGCCGCCACGACGAGACCCTGGCTCAGCTGCTGTACACTGCATGGACTCCCGACGGCTACACCACCGAGAACATCGACGCCGTCCACTACTACCTGAAAGACAATGCCATTGCTTATGGCATGGTCAACCCGAAGGTCTTCACCATCTGGCGCACCGACATCGGCGTTGAGAATGAGGTCAAGGAGCTGGCCGGTTATATTGCACCTGCTGCCTCCACCTACAGCGGCCTGTGATCCAAGCCGGTAACACTCATTCATCAGGAAGGCACTCCGTGACACGTTGACTTGACCTGTGGCGGTCGCGATGCGCGGCCGCCACAGGATTCTCATGGGGGATAAACGAATGGTCAAATATGTAATCAAACGAATTTTATGGATGATCCCGATCGTCCTTGCCGTGACGATCCTGGTATTTACGCTGATGATCTTCTGCCCGGGCAACCCGGCCGAGATCATTCTGGGCGCTACCGCTACGGAGGCGGACATCGCCGCCAAGACCGAGGAACTGGGCCTGAACGACCCCTACCTGGTCCGGCTGGGTGATTACATGGTAAGCGTCTTTGTCAAGCATGATCTGGGCGATTCCTGGATCAGCGGCGTGGACATCATGGGCTCCATTGCTGAACGCCTGCCTCGCACCATGATCCTGACGCTCATCACTCTGTTCATTGCTTTTGGTCTGGGCATTCCGTTGGGTATTATCGCAGCAACCAATCAGAACCGTTGGCCGGATAACCTTTCCATGCTGATTGCATTGATCGGTGTTGCGATCCCGAACTTCTGGCTGGCACTGATGCTGATTCTGGTATTCTCGGTCAACCTGGGCTGGCTGCCTGCTATGGGCATTGACAACGGAATCTTCTCTTACATATTGCCTGCGTTGTCGGGCTGTATGGGTGCGCTGGCCGGATGTGCCCGCCAGACCCGTTCCTCCATGCTGGAAGTCATCCGTGCCGACTACATCACCACCGCCCGTTCCAAGGGCGTACCGGAGCGTGATGTTATTGTCAAGCATGCACTGAAAAACGCTCTGATCCCCATCATCACGCTGTTCGGCTCCACTTTCGGACATCTTTTGGGTGGCATGATGATCATCGAGACCGTTTTCTCTCTGCCCGGCATGGGTACCTACATCATCGGTGCGGTCAACAACCGTGACTACCCGATCGTCCAGGGCGGCACCATCTTCCTGGCGATCACCTTCAGCCTGTGCATGCTGGCCGTTGACCTGCTGTACGCAGCTGTTGACCCGCGCATCAAGGCACAGTATGCCTCGAACAAAAAGGTGAAGAAGACCAAAAAGGAGGTGCCGGCAAATGCCTGAAGCAACCATGACGGCCAAAAGCCCGAAGACTAAGGCCAGAAAAAACAGTGAGTTCCTCCGGGTACTTCGCCAGCTGAGCAAAAATAAAGCAGCCATGATCGGTTTGGTCATCTTTGTGCTGGAGATCATCATTGCAATCATTGCACCGCTGATCGTTCCCTATGACTATACCATGCTGGATATGACCAACTGTTTTGCAACGCCTTCTCTGGCACATCCTTTTGGTTGTGACGACATGGGCCGTGACATCTTCAGCCGTGTGCTGATCGGTGCACGCTACTCCATCTCCAGCGGCGTTCTGGCCGTGGGCATCGCCATGATCTTCGGTATGGCCATCGGCGCCATCGCCGGCTTCTTCGGCGGCTGGGTCGACAACATCATCATGCGTATCCTCGACGTGATCCAGGCGATCCCCGGCATGCTGATGATGATCGTGATCTCCGCCATCCTCGGACCTGGCTTTGTCAACACCATCATCGCCATGGCTTTCGGCTCCATCTCCGGCATGGCCCGTATGCTCCGTGCCCAGATGCTGAAAGTCCGTGAGAACGAGTACATCGAAGCCGCGGTCTCCATCAACTGCAGCAAGTTACGCATTGTTATGAGCCACCTGCTGCCCAACTGCATGTCCCCCATGATCGTTCAGGGCACCATGGGTGTTGCCCAGGCAATCACCCTGTGCGCCGGCCTGAGCTTCATCGGCCTGGGCGTTCAGCCCCCCACGCCTGAATGGGGTGCTATGCTGGCAGGCGCCCGGCAGTTTATCCGTCAGGCACCCCACCTGGTTTTCTTCCCCGGTCTTGCCATTGCCATCACCGTTCTGGCCCTCAACCTGATGGGCGACGGTCTGCGCGATGCTCTTGACCCGAAGCTGAAGAACTGAGAAAGGAGGAACTGAATCATGAGCGAAAATAAGGAGTTCCTCTCGGTCAAAGACCTGGTGGTCGAGTACATGTCCGACGGACAGGTCGTCCACGCGGTCAACGGCGTCTCTCTCAAACTGGAGCGCGGCAAGACCCTGGGCCTGGTCGGCGAGACCGGCGCAGGCAAGACCACCATTGCAAAGTCCATCCTGCAAATCCTGCCCGACGTTGGCTGCCGCATTGCGGGCGGCGAAGTCCATCTGGACGGCGAGGATCTGCTCAAGCTCCCCGAGCATGAGATGCGCAAGATCCGCGGCAACAAGATCTCCATGATTTTCCAGGACCCCATGACGGCCCTGAACCCTGTCCAGCGCGTCGGCGACCAGATCGCCGAAGTCGTCCGCCTGCACAGCGACGACAAGAGCCATGCCCATTGTGAAAAGCGCGCCAAGGAGATGCTGGAGATCGTCGGTATCCCGGCAGAGCGCTACTACGAGTATCCGCACCAGTTCTCCGGCGGCATGAAGCAGCGCGTTGTCATCGCCATTGCCCTGGCCTGCAACCCCGACCTGCTTCTGGCCGACGAGCCTACCACTGCTCTGGACGTTACCATCCAGGCGCAGGTTCTGGATCTGATCGCCGAACTGCGTGAAAAGTACAACACCGCCATGCTGCTGATCACCCACGACATGGGCGTCGTTGCCCAGGTCTGTGACGATGTGGCGGTCATCTACGCCGGCAATATCGTGGAGTACGGCACCAAGGAGCAGATCTTCGATCATCCCACCCATCCGTACACCGTCGGTCTGTTCGGCGCCATCCCCAGCATGAGTGAGGATGAAGAATGGCTGCATCCCATTGATGGCCTGCCGCCGGATCCCACCGATCTGCCGCAGGGCTGCGCCTTTGCCCCGCGCTGCAAGTACGCCACCGATGAATGCCGCAAGGGCCCCATCGCCGTCTACAAGACCGCAGACGGCCATGACTGCCGCTGCTGCAACATGAATAAAATCGCAGAGCAGGAGGGTTGAGTTATGGCACCGGTGATTGAAGTTCAAAACCTGAAAAAATATTTCCCGACTCCGCGCGGCCTGCTGCACGCGGTGGACGACGTGACGTTCACCATCGAAAAAGGCAAGACCCTGGGCGTCGTTGGTGAGTCCGGCTGCGGCAAATCCACGCTGGGACGTACCATCATTCACCTGCATGAGAGCACCTCCGGCAAAGTCCTGCTGGAAGGCGAGCCGGTCAACAACCTCAAGGGCAAGGCGCTGCGCGCTGCCCGCGAGAAGATGCAGATCATTTTCCAGGACCCGTACTCTTCCCTGGACCCCCGCAAGACCGCGGATCAGACCATCCGTGAGCCGCTGCTGGTTTCGGGCAAGTACTCCAAGAAGGAGATTGAGGAAAAGACTACTGAGCTGATGGACCTGGTCGGCATCGACGAGCGTCTGCGCAAGGCCTATCCTCACGAGCTGGACGGCGGCCGTCGTCAGCGTATCGGCATCGCCCGTGCGCTGGCTCTGGACCCTAAGTTCGTTGTCTGCGACGAGCCCGTTTCCGCTCTGGACGTTTCCATCCAGGCACAGGTCCTCAACCTGCTGAAAAAGCTGCAGCAGGACAAGGGACTGACCTATATGTTCGTTACCCATGACATGAGCGTTGTCCGCCATATCTCCGACGACATCTGCGTCATGTACCTGGGCCAGGTGGTTGAGAAGTGCCCCTCCAAGGAGCTGTTCAAAAACCCGCTCCATCCCTACACCCAGGCACTTCTGTCCGCCATTCCTTCCACGGACATTCATCATCCCACCAAGCGCATGGTCCTGAAGGGCGAGATCACCTCGCCCATCAACCCGAAACCCGGCTGCCGGTTTGCCGCCCGCTGCCCCTATGCAACGGAAGCCTGCCACCAGCCGCAGAAGCAGGAGGAAGTGTCCACCGGACATTTCGTGACCTGCTGCCGCATCCACGAACTGTAAGCATTCCCCTCCCTTCGATCTGGGCCGCCGCCGGTGTACTGCCGGCGGCGGTCTTTTGTTTGCGGAAAGTTTATGGAAACAAGAAAAAGGCCGCCGGGAACCTATACGGTTCCAAGCGGCCTTGTACATTTTTGTGCGGTTGTGACTCAGAAAAAGACGTCCCCTGCGTTGTAGGTTTCAATGGGGCCGGTCCACAGGAATTGGATGGCTTCCACCCGCATCCGATTGTAGCTGGCGTACAGCATCTGCCGGGGCGGCCATTCCAGCGCAAGCCGGAACCGTGCATCCTTGTCCAGCGGGCGGGGAGAGAAGTAAATGTACCGGGTACCGGTGCGTTTGCTGTTGCGGGAAAAAACTTTCAGCCCTACAACGCCCACTTCCTTGATCTCCGACCAGGACATCCTGCGCAGGGGAATCCCCAGGAAACTGCGCTGTACACCGGATTCGTCGATGGTGAGCACCGCCCCGTAATTGACGGCGATCACACCGAACAGGATGGCAATCGCCAGAAAAATCGCAAACGAGATCCAGTGATGCAGCCAGGCGGCATACAATGCCAGGGGCAGGCAGCAGGCTACTGTAAGTAAAGCCGCCGCAAATTTGAAGGGATGAACCATGAATTGATGCTTTTTCATAAAAAGATCCCTCGCATCGATTATTTGCTTTAATTACATAATTTAATAATCTGATTATAGAAGCAGCCCGACAAAAAAGTCAAGGGCGAAAGCCGATACTGCAAAGGTATGTGAGAATTACCAAAAACGGCCTGCTTTTTTTATGAAAGCGACGAATAGAACCCACAAAATGGGTATGGTATAATAAACATTAATTAAATGAAATAATATATAGCTTGCGTGTTGCTCGTCCGAAGGGAGGCATGGCAGTGTGCAGTGAGCAGGCGCGCCAGATGGTTGACGCGATGTGGAAAGAACGGAAAAAATCCCAGGGACAGATGGAGCCGGTCGACTATGCACGCCGCCGTGCTATGGCGGAGGCGCGGTATGCACAGCGAAAACTTGCGGATGGAATTTCCGTCCAGGCCCAGATGACGGGCGGTGTGGAGACGGAATGTCTTGTGCCGGAAGACTGCTATAGCGGCGACTTTATCATTTACATCCATGGCGGCGGGTTTCTTACCGGAAGCACCCGTACTTCCCGGGCGTATGCCTCTTTCCTGGCCCGGGAAAGTGGTGTCAGGGTCTATACGGTAAGTTACCGCCTGGCGCCGGACTATCCCTGGCCGGCAGCTCCTCAGGACTGCATGGTGGTCTATCGGGAACTGCAGTCGGCTTACCCGGACGCCAGGATCGCACTGGTCGGAGGAAGCGCCGGCGGAAATCTGTGCCTGACGACAATGCTGCGGGCCAAACAGGAAGGTGTTCGTCTGCCCTGTGCGGCCGCTTTGTACAGCCCGGTGACGGAACAGACCGGGAATCTGCCCAGCCGCCGGATCAACGCACAGCGGGACTGCATGCTTTCCCCCAAGAGCAGCGAGGAGAGCGATGCGGCGTATCTGGTAAATGCGGATGTGACGGACCCGGATGTTTCCCCACTTTATGGGGACTTGACCGGACTGCCGCCCCTGTTCATCACGGTAGACGCGGACGAGCTGCTGAAGGATGACGGAATCCTTCTGGACGCCTATGCCCGCGAAGCCGGGGTGGAGACAGAACTCCGGGTGAGCAAGGGTCTGTTCCACGCCTATCCCACGGTGAATCCGCGGCTGCCGGAGTCGGCTGAAATCATGCGGAGCACCGTGATGTTCCTGCGGCGGGCCGGATTGCATGTGAAAGAGTAAATTGTATGAACTGCGATAACAGTACAAGGAGGGAATTGATCTTGGAATATGTGGAAGTGGAGTCCGGCAAACTGCATGGCCTGACAAAAGAAGGATATACGGCATTTCTTTCCATTCCTTATGCAGCTCCGCCCACGGGGGCACTGCGGTGGGCCCCGCCTCGGCCGGCACTGCCCTGGCAGGGCGTGCGAGAAGCGACGCACTTCGGCCCGAGAGCCTGGCAGGGCGCACCTCCGCCGGATAAACCTCAGGAGGCACGGGACCGTTCCCAATGTACCGAAATCGATTACCGCTGGGAATTCCATTCCAGCGGCGAATTCCCCGACACCGAGGAAAGTGAGGACTGCCTTGTCCTGAATGTCTGGACGCCCGCAAAATCAGCGGAAGAACGGCTTCCCGTTGCGGTGTGGATCCACGGCGGCGCCTTTGCCAACGGCAGCGGCCACGAGATGGAGTTTGACGGCGCCGAATACGCCCGGCGGGGCATCGTGCTGGTGACGGTGAATTACCGTCTGGGAATGATGGGCTTTTTCTGCCATCCCGGGCTGATCGCGGAGCAGGGCAGCTGCGGAAATTACGGGCTGATGGACCAGACAGCCGCCCTGCGTTGGGTACAGCGCAACATTGCGGCGTTCGGCGGGGACCCGGAGCGGGTGACGCTGTTCGGACAGTCGGCCGGTTGTATCAGTGTGGAACTCCAGTGTACAATGGTGAAAGAGGAACCGCTGTTCCGGCAGGTCATTCTGCAAAGCGGCGGCGGATACGACACGCCCTTCCAAAGTACCGTTGCGGCGGGCGACTGCCGGGAAGCTGCAGAACAAGGACTTGTATGGGGCGAAAAATATTTCCATACACGGGATATTGAATGCCTCAGAAATGTTCCGCCGTCGGAACTGCGCCGCGCGCTGATGGAAGGACAGGCGGAACTGCACAACGCAAACGGGGAAACTTCCCGCGCGGGCCTGCCGTTCCTGATGCCGGTGACGGACGGCAAGGGGATTCCCGGAGCTCTCGATCAACAGATCCGGGACGGGCAGATCGTCAGAGTCCCCACCATCATCGGCAGCAACTCGGAGGATCTTGTGCCGGAACAGATGCGCCAGGGCTCGCTGAACTGGGCCTTCCGCATGCAGGAACTGGAGGCACCGCCGGTCTATGTTTACGAGTTCACCCATCAGCCTCTGGGGGACCGGGTGGGCGCGTTCCATTCCTGCGAACTGTGGTACATGTTCGGCACGCTGGAACGCAGCTGGCGGCCCAAGAATGCTGCCGACTATGCCCTGAGCCGTGAGATGCTGGACCGCTGGGCGGCATTTATCAAAACTGGCAGCCCCAACGGGAACGGGCTCTCCAACTGGGAACCCTGCACGAAGGAAGTCCCTTGCGTATATCGGTTTGAATAAACAGGACGTTGCAAGAAAGTTTTTTCTGTAACTTGGATGAGAAGAAAAGGAGACGGTTTCATGAAAGCGATTTTTGTAATGTACGATTCTTTGCGCCGGGACATGCTGCCCTGTTACGGCGGCAATGTGGCGGATATGCCCAATTTCAAACGTCTGGCGGAACATTGCGTGACCTTTGATACCTGCTATGTAGGCAGCCTGCCCTGCATGCCCGCACGCCGGGAACTGCAGACCGGACGCCTGAATTTCCTGCACCGCAGCTGGGGCCCCATGGAACCCTACGACGTTTCCATGCCGGAGATCCTCAAGCGCAGCGGGGTTCATTCCCATCTGACTACCGACCACTACCACTATGTACAGGACGGCGGCGCCACCTACCAGGGCCGTTTCTCCAGCTGGGCGTGCTACCGCGGCCAGGAAAGCGATGCCTGGATCGGCAGCGCCGATCCCAAGGGCAGTACCGAGCATCTGATGGGCTTTGACGATATGCCCGAAATGATGAAAAAGATCCGGTCTTACGGTGCGATCCAGAACGCCGTGAACCGTGCGGCCATCCATGGGGAGGAAGAATATCCCCAGACCCTCACCTTCAACGACGGCATTGATTTCATCCGCCGCAACGCGGAATTTGACAACTGGTTCGTTCAGATCGAGACGTTCGATCCCCACGAACCCTTCGATTCCCCCAAAAACTTCCACGATCACTATTTTGATCCGGATGATCCTTTCCAGAAGGACTGGCCGCCCTACTCCAAGGTCTCCCAGGACCCGGAGGAAGTGGAGAAGATGCGCAAAAAGTATTTTGCTCTGTTGGAATTCTGCGACAAGAGCATGGGCCGCGTTCTTGACGTGATGGACGAGCTGGATCTGTGGAAAGATACCATGCTCATCGTCGGCACCGACCACGGCTTTATGCTCAGCGAACACAACTGGTGGGGCAAGGGCAGCATGCCGGATTATGAGGAGATCGTCCACACCCCGTTCTTTGTCTGGGACCCCAGAAGCGGCGTGAAAGGTACCCGCAGCAAGCAACTGGTCCAGACCATTGACGTGGCGCCCACCGTGCTGGAATTCTTCGGCCGGGAGATCCCGCCCGAGATGCTGGGCAAGCCGCTCGGCCCCGTCATCCGTGACGGCGCCCCGGTACGCGACTATGCGCTGTTCGGCTATCACGGCGGCACTATGGGCATCACCGACGGCCGCTACGTCTATCTGCGCGCCCCGGTGACGGAAGACGCCGATGTCATGGAGTACACCCTCATGCCCACCAAGATGACCAGCTTTGCCCCGCTGGAGGACCTGCGCAAGCTGAAGCTGGCAGGGCCCTTCTCCTTCACCAAGGGCTGCCAGGTCATCACCTATCCGGGCCGTTTCGGCCGTGAAAAAATGCCTGTCGGCACCGACCTGCTGTTCGATGTACAGGCTGATCCCAAGCAGGAACATCCCATTGACGATCCCGCCAAAAAGGCGCAGCTGTGCCGTGAGATCGTCCGCCTGATGAAAGAAAACGATGCCCCGGCGGAGCTTTACCCCCGCTTTGGCCTGCAGGATGTGGAGGAATGACGGAGATGGCGGCAAAACGACCCAATATCCTGATCATCAATCCCGATGAAATGCGTGCCGATACGCTGGGGCATCTGGGTAACCCCACCGGCATGACGCCGGTCCTTGACGCATTGGTGGAAAAGGATGCGGTTTCTTTTTCCCGGGCATATTGCCAGAACCCTGTCTGCGTACCCAGCCGGTGCAGCTTTTTTACCGGACTGTACCCTCATGTGCACGGTCACCGTACCATGAGTTACCTGCTGCATCCCGGTGAGGAAACGCTGTTCAGCGAATTGAAAAACGCCGGGTATTATGTCTGGATGAACGACCGCAACGATCTGTATGCGGGAGAGTTCCCCGGCTGGATGGAATCCAATGCCGATGAAATTTTTTATACCGGTAAAGTGAAGTCCCCGCCGCCGGAGGAAAATCTGCGCGGCGGTCCCGGCAGCAAGAACTTTTATTCCCACTATGAGGGCCGCCTGGGGCTGGATGAAAACGGCAAAAACATCAGCAGTGACGACCTTGTGGTGGACGCTGCCATTGACCGGCTTCTTCATCCCGTGGACGACCGGCCTCAGTGTCTGTTCCTGGGCCTGATGTGGCCGCATCCGCCCTATGGCTGTGAAGAACCCTATTTCTCGGCGGCAGACCGGGAGCGCATCCCGCCCCGCATCCGTGCGGAGGAATGCAGCGGCAAACCCAGGATGGAACAGCTGATCCGGCAGTATATCGCAATGGACCAGTACACCGAAGCCGACTGGAACGAACTGCGGGGTTCGTACCTGGGCATGTGCCGAAAGGTGGACGAACAGGTGGGCAGGCTGCTCAAAGCCCTGCACGACAGCGGTACCTATGACAATACCCTCATCCTGTTCATGAGCGACCACGGGGACTATACCGGAGACTATGACCTTGTGGAAAAGTCCCAGAACTGCTTTGAGGACTGCCTGACCCGGGTCCCCTTTATCGTCAAGCCGCCCAAGGGCGATGCCATCGACCCCGGCATTTGCCCGGCCCTGACCGAACTGGTGGACCTGTATGCCACGGTGATGGATTATGCCGGGGTAACACCGGGCCATACCCATTACGGCCATAGCCTGCGCAACATGGTTCAGGACCGCAGCAGCCACCACCGGGACGCCGTTTTTTGCGAGGGCGGCCGTCTGCCGGAGGAAAAACACTGTGACGAGTACCATATCGACGGTCCCCAGGGTACGCCGACGGATTTCCTTTACTGGCCCAAGAAAAAGGCACAGTCGGATGACGTGGCCCACGGCCGCGCCACCATGATGCGCACCGAGCGCTATAAATATGTCAGCCGGACCGAGGAGGACGATGAGCTGTATGATCTGGAAAAGGATCCCGGCGAACGCGTCAACCGCATCCACGACCCGGAATACGCTGCCGTGGTGAATGAAATGCGGGGCGGAATGCTCAAGTGGCTGCAAAAGACCGCTGACGTGGTGCCGTACCAGTATGACAGCCGGTTTACCCCGCAGATGATGTGGGAAAAAGTCAAGGACATGGTCCCCCCGGAAAAGGAAGCCGCAGTCCGTGAGATCATTGCCAAGGGAGCGACCCTCCCGGCAATTATCCGGGCCTGCCGCGGATAACCCCATACATTACCATTCATCCCAACAGAAAACGCTCCCTTCCCCTACGGTTTTCGTTGCCGTACGGGAAGGGAGCGCTTTTTGGTTTCAAAGGATGAGGAGGACAGGCTGGCGGGGAGGGTTTACTCCTCCAGCACCAGCAGCCGGTCAGGACCTGTCCCACCAGTGTGGCGCAGGGGCGTGCCACGGCCGGTCAGATCGGCGCAGGCGTCCAGCACCCGGCGGGTGACCCGCTCTCCCGGTACGATCAGGGGCACCCCCGGCGGATAGGCCCAGAGGAACTCCCCGGCGATGCGGCCCTCCGCGCCGGCCAGGGGGCAGGGGACGGCAGGCAGCTCCAGCGCCCGGGCAATGGTGTATACCGCCTCGCCGGGGGCAGGGGGGGCAGGATGGCCTGCCGCTTTGGCGGGGGCGGCACCGGGCGCGGCGGCGTCAATTTCCCGCAAAGCATCGGCCAGGCGGTCCAGGGCGTCGTCCGCGTCGCAGGGGCTGGTCATAGCCAGCACCAGGTCGCCGCATACCATCTCCAGCTCAAAACCGCGGTCCCGCAGGGCGTCGGCCAGCCCGGCACCGGTCAGGCCTGCGCCGCTGCCGTCCATGAGGATCTTGCCCGGGTCGTGGGCAAAGCAGGCGGGGTGGCCGGCCAGGCGGTCAGCCCCGTGGCAAAAGACCCGCAGCCGGGAAAGCCCCGCCACCGCGGCGTCAAAGCGGCCAAGGCGCTGCGCCCAGGCGGCAAACCACTCTGCCCCGTGGGCGGCCAGCAGGCCGGTGCATCCGTCCAGGGACGCCATGAGGGGGTAGGAGGGGGAGCTGGTTTCAAAAATCTCCAGCTGACGGGCAATTTTATCTGCCAGCCCGGGGCCGTACACCCCGCCCAGGTGCAGCAGGGCCGTCTGGGTCAGGCTGGGCAGGGTCTTGTGGGGGCTCTGGACCACTACGTCCGCCCCCGCCGCCAGGGCCCCGCCCTGCCAGCCATAGGCTTCCGCCATGGGCAGGTAGTGAGCGCCGTGGGCCTCGTCCACCAGCAGGGGAACGCCCCGGACATGGCAAATATCTGCAATGGCGGCAATATCGCTCAGAACGCCCTCGTAGGTGGGGCTGGTGAGAATGACGCACCGGGCGTCGGGGCAGGCGTCCAGGGCGGTAGCCAGGTCGTCGGGGGCCACGCTGCCGTGGATGCCGAAAGTTTCGTCCGGTCGGGGCATGACCCACCGGGCGTGCAGGCCCCCCAGTTCCAGAGCGTGAAAGACCGATTTGTGGCAATTGCGGGCGACCACCACCGTGCTGCCCGCGGGGGCCAGCGCCCGGATGCCTGCCAGCAGTCCGCAGGTGGCCCCGTTGATGAGGTAAAAGGTGCGCGCAGCGCCCCACAGGGCGGCGGTGCGGGCCATGGCGTCGGCCAGGATGCCCTCGGCGGCATGAAGGTCGTCGGCGCCGGGGACCTCGGTGAAATCCCAGTCGGCGGGCAGGCCGGGGGCGGGAACTATCCGCCGCTTGTGGCCCGGCATGTGCAGGGGATAGCGGGTCCCGGCCAGGGCGGTGAGCTGTGTTTCAAGGATGTGGGTGTCCTGGGACATGGTGTTCCTCCCTGTGTGCCATCAGGCCTGGGATTCGGCGTTGGGCAGCGTGACAAAGGTGGGCTCGTGGCCCAGCGCGGGCAAAATCTTGTGGAGCAGGTCGCCGGTGGACAGCCGCAGGCTGGAGGTGTTCTCGCAGGGGTGGCAGCCGAAATACGCCCCCTTGCGGACGTCCTCGTCGATGAGCAGGCGCACCCGGCGGTCGGGATCGTTCATCAGGGCCAGCACGCTGACGCTGCCGGGGTGAACGTCCAGCAGCTCCGCCATTTTGTCGGCGCTGCCGAAACTCAGCCGGGCAATGCCCAGCTGGTGGGACAGGTCTTTGGTGTGGAACACCTTGTCCCCGGGGATCATGAGCAGGTAAAAGGCGGTCTGCTGCCGGTTGCAGAGAAACAGGTTCTTGCAGATGGTAGCGTTGAGCACCCGGTCAATGTCGGCGCAGACCTCCATGGTCTCGGCGGTGGGGTGGTCTACCCGCTCATAGGGTACGCTGAGGTTGTCCAGAAAATCGTAGCAGCGCACTTCCCGCGCACTGCGGGCAAGGCACTCTTCCGCCGTGGGGCGGCCGGAAACAAGCTGCATGGGAAGGTTCCTCCTGATAAAATTTGTGGGGTGGAGAAAAGGCGGTCAGTCCAGCAACAGACGGGCGGTGCTGCCGGCCCGGGTCTTTTCCACCAGGACCTGACGGGTCAGACGGTTCTGCAGGGCTTCCACGTGGCTGATGACGCCGATGAGTTTGTCGTTGCCCGCCAGGGCGGCCAGGGTATCCACCGCCTTTTCCAGGGCGTCGGCGTCCAGCGTGCCGAAGCCCTCGTCAATGAACAGGGTGTCGATGCGCACGCCGCCGGCGCTCTGCTGGATGATGTCGCTGATGCCCAGGGCCAGGCTCAACGCGGCCATAAAGCTCTCGCCGCCCGAAAGGCTGGCCACCGGGCGGTACTTGCCGGTGTAGGCGTCAAAGACGTCCAGGTCCAGGGCGGTCTTGCCCGCGATGGCGTCGCTCTGGCGGCGGCGCAGACGGTACTGGCCGTCGGTCATGCGGGAAAACCGCCGGTTGGCGGCCTCGATGACCTCATCAAAATAGAAGGCCTGCACGTACTGCTCAAAGGGCAGCTTGATGCGCCCTGCCACGTTGCCGTTGAGGGTGCGGGACAGGCTGTCCAGCACGGCGTGGCGCTGATGGGCGGCGTCGGCACGCTTCTGGGCCTCGGCCAGCTGCCGGGCGGCGGTGCGGTTGGCGGTCAGGCGCTGGTCGGCGCCCCGCCGAGCGGCTTCGGCCTGGGCGCGGAGTTCCTTCTGGTCGGCGCAGACCTTTTCCAGGGTGGCCAGGTCAACGTTTTCGCCGCCGGCATGGGCCAGAGCACCGGTGAGGGCGCGGACCCGCTCGGTGAGGGCGGCCTTCCGGGCCTCGGTCTGGCGGCGGGCCTGGGCGGCGTCGTCCAGGGCCTTGCGCAGGGCGGCAGCCTTCCTTTGCAGGTCGGTCTGTGCCTTGCGCAGAGCGTCGGCGTCCGGGTATTGCAGCGCCCCGGCGGCAGCCTGCACCTTGGCCTCGTCTGCGGCCTGCCGGGCTGCCTTGGCGGAAGCATCAGCCTGCAGGTCGGTGAGACGCCCGGCCAGCTGCCTGCGCTGGTCCGCCAGATCGGTCAGCCGGGCGGACAGCTTCGCCGCACGGTTTTTCAGGGCGCGGAGGGCGTCCAGTTTAGCGGACAGCTCCCGCAAGCCCTTTTGCAGGCTGGTGTGCTGGGCGTTCAGGGCATCGGCCAGCCCGTCGTCGTCCAGATGGGCGGCGGGAGGGCCGTCGTAGCGGTTTTTGCGCCGGACAAAAAAGGCGTCGGCGTCCTTGGTAAAGGTCTCCCGGGCGGCACGGGCGGCAGCTGCGGCGCTGCCCGCGTCGGCGGAAGCCAGGGTGGCGGCTTTCTGGCAGCGGGCCAGGACCTTGGCGGCGGCGTCCACCTCGGCCTCGGTGACGGCGGTGTCGGACAGCCGGGCCGGGGCGGGATGGGTGGTGGACCCGCAGACGGGACAGGGGGAACCCTCGATCAGGTCCCGGGCCAGCAGCCCGGCCCGCTGGGCGTTGAGCGCCCGCAGCAGGGCAGTGTGACGGCCCGCCGCTTCGTCGGAATTTTTCTGGGCATCCAGATAGCGCTCCCGGGCCTTGCGGGCGGTGTTGTCGGCGGCGCGCAGGCCGGGCAGGGCTTGGAGAAGGTTCCCGCAGCTTTCCAGAAGGGATTTTGCCGTGTCGGCCTGGGCTTCCATCCGGGCCAGGTCGGCGTCGGGGGTGCCGCACTCCGCCAGGGCTTTTTCGGTGTCCGCCTGGTCTTTGGCCAAAGCGGCGTCCTGCTGCCGGGCATTGGTCAGGGCCTTGGCAGCGGCATCGGATTCCCGGCGGGAAGTTTCCGCGGCCTTGCGGGCATCGGCCAGGGCCTTGTGGCGGGGCAGCTCCTCCTCCAGTGCCTGCAGGGAGGCCGCCAGCGTTTCCAGCTCGGGGCGGCGGGCCTCGGTGTCGGCCCAGTGCTTCTGCTGCTCCGGCAGAGCGGCCTGCAGGGCGGACAGGGCTTTTTGTGCCTCGGCCAGTTCCGCCCGCTGCCCGGCCAGAGAGCGGGCGGCTTCCAGATCGGCGGAACTTTTGGCGAGTTCCGCATCCAGGGCCTCCACCGTGTCGGCGGCCTGTTCGTAAGCCGCTTCGTCGGCGGCAATGAGCGTTTTGGCCAGTTCGGCGGCGCGGGGGGCCTGGTAGGGGTCCTGGGCGTTCTGGACTTCGGCCAGTTCGTCGGCATCGGCCTGGGGCAGCCGGGGAGAGGGCACCAGAGCGCCGATTTGCAGCAGCACCCCGTCGTCCGCCCGGTTGGCGGCGGCTTCCGCCTCTCTTGCCCGGCGCTGGGCGGCGGCCCCCAGCTGCTGGTAGGACGCCGTGCCGAAAATTTGCCGCAGAATGGCGCTGCGGTCGGCGGAGGGCGCATTGAGCAGCCGGGTAAAGTCGTTCTGGGCCAGCATGGACACCTGCGCAAACTGCCGGGCGTCGATGCCCAGCAGCTCGGTGATGGCCGCGGTGACCTGCCGGGTCCCGGACACCGGTTCCTCCGGCTCCCGGATCAGTTCGGCCTTGGCGGCGGCGGTGGTGGTGCCTTCCCCCCGGGCCTTGCGGCGCTGCTGTTCCGGGGCGCGGTAGACGGTGTAGGTGCGGCCCCGGTGCTCAAAGGTCAGGCGGACGTAGGCGGTGGCGGCGGGGTCGGCAAAATCGCTGCGCAGCATGTCGGGAGCGCGGTAAGCGCCGGTGACCTCCCCGTACAGGGCGTAGGTCACGGCGTCAAACAGGGCGGTCTTGCCCGCGCCGGTGTCGCCGGAAATGAGAAACAGCCCGCCCTGCCCGAACTGGGAAAAATCCAGCTCGGTTTTGGCAGCATAGGGGCCGAAGGCGCACAGTTCCAGCATCAGCGGCCGCATGGGAACACCTCCTCCCGCAGTTCGGCCAGGGCGGCGGCTTCGGCCTGGGTGGGGTCACGGCCCTGCACCGTCACAAAGAAATCGGCAAACAGTTCGTCAAAACTGCGGCGGCGGACCTCGGCGGCGGTCAGGGCCGCATCGTCGGGGACGCCGTTTTTGGGCTTGTAGTCCAGTTTCATGGCGTTGGGGTAGGCGGCGCGCAGCCGGGCCATGGCATCGGGGATGGGCGTGTCGTCGGTGAGGGTCGCCCAGATGTAGTCCTCCGCGTCGCACACGGCGTCGGGGGCGGTGAGCTTTTCCAGCGGCCCCTCCAGATGGCGCATGGCCCGTCGGGGATGCAGTTCCAGCAGTTCCACCTCTGTCCGACCCCCGCCGTCAATGGTGACCAGGGGGACGGATTTCTGTGCCCCGCACTCGTCCAGGGAATAGCACAGCGGGCTGCCCGCATACCGCACGGTGGGGCTGCCCACCGTCTGGGGGCGGTGGATGTGGCCCAGGGCGGTGTAGCAAAAGCCCGCGAACCGGGCGGCGTCCACCTGCTCCACGGTGCCCACTTCCAGGGCGCAGCTCTCGCTGCCCGCCGCCTCCGGCGGGCGGCTGGATGCCGTTACGAACTGATGGGCCGCCAGCACCCGGCGCACCCCGTCCCCGGCGGGAATGCCGCTCAAAGCCGCGGCCACGGCATCGTCGTAGCAGCGGATGGGGGCGTCGGGCAGGTGATGGCGCACGGTGGCGGCCCGCACAAAGGGCAGCAGATAAAACTCCACGGGGCCGTCGTCGTCGGTCAGCACCACCGGGTCCAGATGCCCGGCATACCGACCGGCCAGATACACCCCCTGCCGGGCCAGAAGCTGCCCGGCGTAGTCCAGGCGCTCGGCGCTGTCGTGGTTGCCGGAGATGGCCAGCACCCGGATGTCCCGGCGGGCCAGCTCGGTCAAAAACCAGTCCAGCAGCAGCACGGCGGAGGCGGGGGGCTGGGGAACGTCGTAAATGTCCCCCGCCGCCACCACCGCCTGCACGCCCCGGGACGCGCAGAGGTCGATGATCTGTTCCAGGATATACCGCTGGTCCTCCAGCATGTCAAAGCCGTTGACCCGCTTGCCCAGGTGCAGGTCGGCAAGGTGCAGAAACCGCATGGGCCGCCTCCTTTTTATGGGATGGAAATGGGATGGACAAATCGGAAAAGGACCGGACTTACCGCCACAGCTTTTCCCAGGTTTTCAGATCCATGGACACGCCGGGCAGAGCCTCCACCGTCTCCACCCCGGCGGGGCGGAATCCCCGCTTTTTGCAGAAAGCCTCGGCCTGCAGGTCCCGCGCCCACACTTTCATGAACACACGGGTGCGGCCATCGCCCTCGGCCAGGCGCTGGGCGTAGGTCAGCACCCCCCGCCCGATGCCCCGGCCGCGCACATCCTCGCACAGATACAGCCGGGAAATGCACATGGCTCCCACAGGGGACAGGTCCAGGGCAAAGTAGCCCACCTCCCGGCTGCCCAGGTAGATGAGGAAGTAGTTGACGCCGTCGCGGATCTCGTCCTCGGTCAGGTCCTCGTTCTGGTAGGCCTCGGCCAGGAGCAGGCCGTTTTTGCCCCCCAGCTTGCGGTAGACACCCGGGAAAATTTCCCGGGCCAGCTCGGCCACGCGGGCGATGTAACGGGCTTTGGTCACCTGTTTGTAGCTCGGATTCATAGATAAACTCCTTTATAATGGATGGATGAAAAAAACGGGCGTCGGGATGTGGCTTGTGTTTACTCCACCGTCACCGAAACGTGGGCGGGCATGCAGGCGGCCCAGTCTCCCTCCCGGGAAAGGCGGCCGAAGCCCTCGCACAGATGGTCGGGGCAGGGACTGTCCACAAAGGCGATGGTCCCGTCCCGCACCTGGAGATGGACGGTGTAGCCGTTGCTGTCCAGGTTGTAGTCGGCGTCCTGGGACAGGGAAACGCGCATGGTCTGCTGGGGATCGCCGTACTGGATGACGGCGGTGCGGCCGCTGCCGCCCCGGGTGGCAAAGTAGATCACAGCAGCCAGCAGCACCACCACGGCGGCAAACAACAGGTTTGTCCGCCGCGTGCCGGAAAAAAACTTGTGCATCAAAACCTCCTGGAAAAATCCCGGTCCCCGTGGGCGGCCGGAATATGGGGAGAAAGCTCAGTCGGGGTCATAGTTCAGGTCCAGCGTCTTGCCGTCAAAGCCGGCTTCCGCCCCGGCAAAATACTGCCGGGCAGCCGCAAGGCCGGGGGCAGTGTCGGTGACGGCGGCGCTGTAATGGGTCAGCCACAGCCTGCGCACCCCGGCCTGGGCGGCCAGGCGGCCGGTCTCGGCGCAGGTGGCATGGCCGTACAGCTTTGCCTTGTCCAGGTCCTCGTCCCCGGGATAGGTGGAGTCCATGCAGAGCAGGTCGGCATCTTGGGCGGCGTCGGCCAGCTCGCCGCAGGGACGGCTGTCGGTGCCGTAGACCACCCGCAGCCCCCGGCGGGGCGGGCCGAGCACCTGATGGGGGGCAAATCCCCCGGCTTCCCGCCCGGCCTGCAGCTCCCGCCACAGCCTGACCGGGATGCCCAGCGCCTTGGCGCGGTCGGGGTCAAAGCGGCCCGCCCGGGGCAGGTCGAAGGCGTATCCGCAGCAGGGCGCCCGGTGGCGCAGGGGAAAGGCGGTGACCTGTCCGCCCAGCACCGGCAGCGGCCCGGCCTTGGCGGCGTCCTCCGCCAGGCGCAGCTCAAAGGGCAGCGGCCCTGCAACGGCCAGGAAAGCCTGTACCAGCCGGGAAAGCCCCGGCGGTCCGGCCATGAGCACCGGCTCGGTGCGGCCCAGAGCGGCCATGGTCTGCCACAGCCCCGGCAGCCCGAAGATGTGATCCCCATGGTAGTGGGTCAGCAGGATGGCGTCCACCTTGTACAGGCTGACGCCCCACCGCCGCGCGGCGGTCTGGGTGCCTTCGCCGCAGTCGATGATCAGGCTGCGGCCGGCCACCGTCAGCGCCAGGCTGGAAAGCGCCCGGTCGGGCAGGGGCTGGGTGCCGCCGCAGCCCAGCAATGTGGCAGTGAGCATGGGGAGTTCCTTTCCCGCGGGATGGCCGGAATTCTGCCGCGCTGCAAAATCCCGGCGGGCCGCCGCGTTTTTGTATTTGGATACCCTGCCATTATACCACCCGGCCCAAAGGGAGAAAAGTGTGCGTTCCACTTGCAAAATGCGGGGCGGGATGCTATGGTATTGGTATCCGGAATTTGTAAAAATTCGCGTTACAACGTGCGAAAATGGACGATAAACACAACGGAGGGTAGTAACTATGGCAAGACGACACAAGATGTGCCTTTTGGGGCTTTTGGCGGCACTGGTTTTGATGCTGTGCGGGTGCAGTGCATCCGACGTGCATCTGCCGGAGCAGGTGGACCTGTTTCAGGGGGACAGTTTTCCTCTGGCCTCGGCAGTGGAGTGGGACGGGGAGACCGACGCCGCTTCCGCCGCCCTGCTGCTGACCGCAGCGGGGGACAACGGCATCACCATCACCTTTGAAAGCGCCGACCCCGCTGTGGCGGTGGTGGACGAGCAGGGCATCATCTACGGAGCCGCTGCCGGCGAGACCACGGTGACGGTTACATGTCCTGCCTTTGGTT
The DNA here is from genome assembly GCA_019114415.1 of Candidatus Gemmiger faecavium. Lineage (GTDB taxonomy): Bacteria > Bacillota > Clostridia > Oscillospirales > Ruminococcaceae > Gemmiger > Gemmiger faecavium. The sequence goes on from DXFO01000013.1 coordinate 20,667, forward strand.
ATTCTGCCCGGGTGGCGGTCAACGTGACCGAGCCGCTGGGCGGTTTGTACATGGAAAGCGCCCTGGATCTCCAGCCGGGGCAGACCGGCAGTCTCAACACCATGCTGCCCGGCGGGGATCTGTCCTCGGTGCAGTATACGGTGGACGACCCTGCCGTGGTGTCGGTGTCCGCCGACGGCACCGTGACCGCCCTGTCGGAGGGCATTGCCACCATCACTGCCACGGCGGCGGGCAGTTCCCTCACTGCCCGGTGCGAGGTGGTCGTGGGGACCCCGGTGCAGGGCGTGCAGGTCTCCCGCCCGGAAGCCGTGCTTGACGCGGGGCAGACCATGGTGCTGGGTGCCCGGGTCTGGCCGGACAACGGGGCGGAAGTCACCTGGTACAGCAGCGACCCGACCGTGGCGGAAGTGTCTGCCGACGGCAAAGTGACTGCCCTGACTCCCGGCACGGTACAGATCGTGGCCGAAGTGTCCGGCAAGACCGCCGCCTGCACCCTGACTGTCACCGGCAGCGCCACTCCGGAATCCGCCACCCCCGAGACCGCCACGGCGGAAACCGCGGCTACCCCGGAGAGCGCTACCCCTGAGACGGCTACTGCCGAGACCGCAGCAACCCCGGAAAGTGCGACTCCGGAGTCTGCCGCCACCCCGGAGACTGCCGTCCCGGAGGAACCGGTCTCCACCCCGGAGAACGCTGCCCCGGGGGAGGGTGAAACTCTGCCGGCGACCCCCGAGACCGCGGCCATGACCCCGGAAACGGCGGCCACCCCGGAGAGTGCCACCCCGGAAAGCGCCACCCCGGAGACAGCCACTGCCGAAACGGCGACCCCGGAAAGCACGACCCCCGAGACCTCGTCACCGGGGGCGGAGCAGACAGCAGGGGAAAGCTCCGACACGTCGGAGGACAGCGGCGGAGGCTGGCTGGATTGGCTGGGCAATGCTCTGGCCAGGCTGTTCGGCCGGTAAGGGCAAAACCGGGGCAAGATTTGCGGCGATTTTCATAATCGATAAAAATAGTCGAAAATCTTGAAAGAATATGGTACAATGGTAAAAAGGCGCTGCCGTCAGTAGGTGGGAGTCTCCCGCTGAGACTGGGCGTACTGCCGGGGCGTGATGTGATATTCCGCCCGGAAGGCCCGGTAAAAGTTGGCGTAATCCCCGAAGCCGCAGTACTGGCAGACCTCGCTGGGGGCCACGCCGCTGCCCAGAAGCTGCTTGGCGATCATCAGCCGCTTTTGCAGGATGTAGCGGTGTACCGTGGTGCCCACCTGCCGGTCAAACTTGCGCAGCAGGTGGTATTTGCTGATGAAAAACCGGTCGGCCAGATCGTCCAGAGTCAGGGATTCGCTGTAATGGGCGTTGATATACTCCACCACCGCGTCCACCACCCGGTCGCAGGTGCAGGCGGGGGGCTGGGCTGCGGCCTCGGTGACGGCTTTGTTCAGGTCCACCAGCAGCGAGATCAGGCAGCCCGTGGCCAGAAGATCGCTGCCGTACTCATCCTGGCTGTGCAGCGTGCCCAGTGTTTCAAACTGGCGGCGGAAATCCGCGCTGCCCTGGGGGGAAGGCCGCAGCAGATTGCCGTGCCCCGGCTGGGAAGCGTCAAAGCACCGGGTCAGGCTGGTCCTGGCGCTGGAAAGACCTTCCAGATAACTGCGGGCCACCCACAGAACAATGCGCTCATAAGGCTCGGCGTCGGTGGAGATGCGGGCCTGGTGCAGCTCCAGCGGGCTGATGAGCATGATGTCCCCCGGCCGCACCTGATAGATGCGGTTTTCCACCGTGTAGGAGACCCGGCCCCGCAAAAGCAGGTAGATCTCATAAAAATCGTGGTGATGCAGGGCAACTTCGTTGAGGTAGGTGCTGCGGTAGCGGTATACCTCGAAGTCCGGTGCGATCATTTCCTGCCGGGAAGTGAAGTCCTGAAATAGTGCGCCCATCGTTGTAACGTCCTTTCTGCGGAGAATACCCGCCGTTTCCGGCCTTTGCCGGCGGTCGGGGAACCCTCCCCTATACATATATAGCATGACGCGGCAATTTTTACAAGGTATCAAGCAATCCAGTCAATTTGAATTGTAAAAATAATGGCGTATACTGTGCTTGCAGGGCGAGAAAGAAAAAAGCCCGTCCCGCGTCCGCCTTTTGGTAAAGCAAGGGCAGACAGCCGTCCGGATATGCCGGTGCGGCCGCCCTTTTGATTTTGAATAAGGAGAGATTTTGCCATGAAGATGAATGCTGCATCCCTGCAAGACAAAGCCGGCTGGCAGGCCGTCAATGTGGCTCTGCCTCAGTTTGACCACGCCGCCATGGTCGCCGCCACCAAAGAACACCCCATCTGGGTCCACTTCGGCGCGGGCAATATTTTCCGCGGATTTATCGCCGCTCTGCAGCAGAAGCTGCTGAACCAGGGCCTGTCCGACAAGGGCATCATCGCAGCCGACACCTTCGACTACGACATCATTGACAAGATCTACACTCCCTTTGACTGCCTGACCATGAACGTCACCCTCAATCCCGACGGCACCACCAGCCGCGAGATCGTGGGCAGCGTGGCCGAGGGCCTGCGCGCCGACAGCTCCGACGCCGCTATGATGGCCCGCTTCAAGGAGATCTTCACCGATCCCGGCCTGCAGATGATCTCCTTCACCATCACCGAGAAGGGCTACGCCCTCTACCGTCCCGACGGCAGCCTGATGCCCGTTGTCCAGGCCGACATCGACGAAGGCCCCGCCAAGGCACGCCATGCCATGAGCATGGTCGCCGCCCTGCTGTTCGAGCGCTTCAAGGCCAACGCAGCTCCTCTGGCTGTGGTCAGCATGGACAACTGCTCCCACAACGGTGAGAAGCTGCAGGCCAGCGTGACCACCGTGGCCAAGGCCTGGGCCGAAAAGGGCTACGTGGGCGCCGACTTCATCGCCTGGCTGACCGATGAGAGCAAGGTCAGCTTCCCCTGGTCCATGATCGACAAGATCACCCCGCGCCCCCACAAGATCGTGGAGGAGGCCCTGGCTGCCGACGGCATCGAGGACATGGCTCCCATCGTCACCGGCAAGAACACCTTCATTGCCGCCTTCGTCAACGCCGAGCGTCCCCAGTACCTGGTGGTTGAGGACAAGTTCCCCAACGGCCGTCCCGCTCTGGAAAAGGCCGGCGTCTACATGACCGACCGCGACACCGTCAACAAGACCGAGCGCATGAAGGTCACCACCTGCCTGAACCCCCTGCACACCGCCATGAGCGTTTACGGCTGCATGCTGGGCTACACCCTGATCTGCGATGAGATGAAGGACGCCGACATCGTCGCCCTCATCAAGCGCCTGGGCTACCAGGAAGGCCTGCCCGTCGTCGTCGATCCCAAGATCCTCGACCCCAAGGCCTTCATCGACGAGGTCGTGGAGCAGCGCCTGCCCAACCCCTTCATGCCCGACGCTCCCCAGCGTATCGCCACCGACACTTCCCAGAAGGTCGGCATCCGTTTCGGCGAGACCATCAAGAGCTACATTGCCACCGGCCGCGACCTGAACACCCTGGTGTCCATTCCTCTGGCTCTGGCTGGCTGGCTGCGCTACCTGCTGGCTGTGGACGACAAGGGCGAGGCCTTTGAAGTTTCCGCCGATCCCCTCAAGGACGACCTGCAGGCCAAGCTGGCCGGCATCGAAGTCGGCAAGCCCGAGACCTACAACGGCCAGCTGAAGGAGATCCTGTCCAACGCTTCCATCTTCGGCGTTGATCTGACTACCACCCCGCTGGCAGAGAAGATCGAGAGCTACTTCGTTGCAGAGCTGGCCGGCCCCGGCGCCGTCCGCAAGACCCTGCACGACGCGCTGCAGTAATCTTTCGCCTTAAAAAGGCGTGACACCAATATAAAGGAGGACAACCTATGCCTATGCAAATGGGATGGCGCTGGTATGGTGAGGGCAACGACCCCATCACCCTCGGCGACATCAAACAGATTCCCGGCGTTTCCACCATCGTCTGGGCGCTGCACGACAAAATGCCCGGTGAGATCTGGGAAGTGGATGAGATCAAGAAGGTCGTCGACCAGATCGAGGCTGCCGGCTTCAATGCCGACGTGGTCGAGAGCGTCAACGTTCATGACGACATCAAGATCGGCCTGCCCACCCGCGATGCCCTGATCGAGAACTACAAGCAGTGCATCCGCAACCTGTCCAAGTTCGGCGTCAAGGTCATCTGCTACAACTTCATGCCCATCTTTGACTGGACTCGTACCGACCTGTTCCACCCCGTGGGTGACGGCTCCACCGCTCTGTTCTACCAGAAGGACATGATCCAGGACGACTACAAGGCCATGGCCGAGTACATCCTGAACTTCACCGAGAAGTACAACATGACCTTCCCCGGCTGGGAGCCGGAGCGCATGGCCAAGCTGGACGAGCTGTTCAAGGCTTACGCCCCCGTCACCAAGGAAAAGCTGTGGGACAACCTCAAGTACTTCCTGGAAGCCATTATGCCCACCTGCCGTGAGTGCGACATCAAGATGGCCATCCACATGGACGATCCCCCGTGGGACATCTTCGGCCTGCCCCGCCTGATGGTGGATGAGGAGAGCATCCAGCGCTTCCTGACCATGGTGGACGATCCGTACAACTGCCTGACGCTCTGCTCCGGCAGCCTGAACGCCAACCCCGACAACAATGTTGCCGAGATCGTCCGCAAGCACTGCGACCGCATTGCCTTTGCCCACATCCGCAACATCCATCACTTCCCCAACGGCGACTTCAGTGAGGCTGCTCACCGCGACTGCTGCGGCGAGACCGGCATCATCGAGATCCTGCGCGCCTACCATGACTGCGGCTTCGAGGGCTACATCCGCCCCGACCACGGCCGTCAGCTGTGGGAGGAAGGCCCCGGCAACTGCCGCCCCGGCTACGGCAAGTATGACCGCGCCCTGGGCATCCAGTACATGCTGGGCGTCTGGGATCTGCTCGACCGTCTGGACGAGGAGAAAAAGCAGAAGTAAAAATTCTGCCTGCTGAAAACTGAGACCGCCCCCGCTCGGTGCTTTGCGCCGCAGCGGGGGCGGTTTTGTCTTGACGGGAACGCGGGGCGCGGCCATAATGGGAACAGAACACATTGTCAAAGGGGAGCAAACCGCCATGAATGCCGAAACCAAAGCCCGTATCGAAGCCTATGCCCAAGCCTGCCGGGAGGAGCAGAAGGAACTGCTGTGCACCCTGGGACGCCTGCCCGCCCCCACGGGGGAGGAGGACCGCCGCGCGGCGGTCTGCCGGGACTGGCTCGTGGCCCAGGGCGCGGGGGAGGTGTTCATCGACGAGGCCAAGAACGTGCTCTGCCCCATCGGGGATGACGGCAAGGGGGAACTGGTGGTGTTTGCCGCCCATACCGACATCGTTTTCCCGGATAAGGACCCGCTGCCTTTGTCCGAGCATGACGGCAACCTCTATGCCCCCGGCATCGGGGACGACACCGCCAACCTGGTCAACCTGCTGCTGGCGGCCTGCTATCTGATCCAACACCCCGCCCCGCTGACCTGCGGCGTGCTGATCGCGGCCAATTCCTGCGAGGAAGGACTGGGCAATCTGCGGGGGACCAAAGCGATTTTTGAACGGTACGGCACACGCATCCGGGCGTTTTACTCCTTTGACCTGTATCTGCCCCTCTGCTGCGACACGGCGGTGGGGTCCTACCGTTACCGGGTGACCTGCAAGACCCAGGGCGGGCATTCCTACGCGGATTTCGGCCGCCCCAGCGCGGTGGGCATCCTGTGCGGCCTGGTGGAGGAACTCTACCGCATCCAGCCGCCCACCCACGCCCGCACCACCTACAATGTGGGATGCATCGAGGGCGGCACCACCGTCAACTCCATTGCCCAGCGGGCGTCCATGCTCTATGAGTTCCGTTCCACCGCCCAGGACTGTCTGGAGGAGATGGAGCAGAAATTCCGCACCGCCCTCTCTCACTGGCAGGATAAGGGCGGCACGCTGGAAGTGGAGCTGCTGGGCGTGCGCCCGGGCAGCGGCCCGGTGGACCCCCGGGCCCTGGAACACATGACGGCCCGCAGCTGCGACATTATCCGGGCCTTTACGGGCAGCGAGCCGGTGCGGATGCCCAATTCCACCGACAGCAACGTGCCCCTGTCTATGGGCATCCCTGCCAACACCATCGGCACCGTGCGGGGCGGCCTGGCCCATACCCGGGAAGAGTGGATCGCCCTGGACAGCCTGCCCACCGGGCTGGAAGTGGCCCTGGCCCTGATGCTGGAATACCGGGCCCCCGCCGAACCTGCCGCCGACTGAGTGGCCCTCTCCGGGCAGTACCGTTACCTCATACAGATTTTTTGGAAACAGCCGGGCAGGATGGCTGTTTCCTTTTTTTGATACATCTTTGCTGAAATTTGCCTTTATGTTGAGGGTACCGAACAAGAAGGGAGAGGAATGCAAGATGAAACGACCTGTCCAACGCCGCAGCGCTGCTCTGGTGCTGCCCGCCCTCATGATGGCCCTGCTGGTCCCCGCTGCCGCCCTGGCCGGGTGTGTGCCTGCCGGGGAGGAGACCCCGCCCGCCGCGACCGGGGCGGAATCCCCGGAGGAATCCCCGGAGAAAACGCCGGCGGAACCCGCGCAGGAAACAGGGGAGGAAAACAGCGGCCTTTCCGGGACCGCAGCCCCGGCGCCCACCCCGCCGGAGGGCGACTACGCCGACCTGTCGGGATTCTCGCCCTCCGGGGAGGTAGAAGGCCTGGCCGACCGCTCGGGCATCAGCGGATATGGCTCCGACACGGGATATTACAGCTTCCGTCTGCGGGAGGATGCCTCCGCCAGCCTGTGCTACCTGGACTATGCGTCGGGGCGGGAGATCGTCCTGTGCAGCCAGCCCAACTGCGCCCATGACAGCGACACCTGCCCGGCCTGGTATCCCTTTGCAAACGGGCTGCGGGCGGTGCCGGTGGGGGACAGGCTCATCGTTTTGCAGGGCGGTAGCCCCAATTATGCCGACCTGCTGGGAGCGCAGGCCGTCCCTAAAGTGGAGGTCATGGAACCGGACGGCAGTGACCGGCAGGAGACCTTTGCCTTCCCGGCCAGCTGCTGGGTGAGTACCCTGCCCCGTGGCGGCTTTGCCCGGGACGACCGGTATCTCTACTTTACCGTCACCGACCAGAGCGCCGGAGCCAATGCCCGGACCCTCTGTGCCGCGGACGGCGAGGGCAATGTCTTTGCCCTGTGCGCTCTGCCCGAGGACGAGGAACGCATTGCGGGCGGGGACGGCGGCGCGCTGATCCTGACCTGTATGCCCGGCTCCTCCGACCTGAGCGGGCAGGACTACGTGACACAGGTACTGCGCCTGGACCTGGAACAAATGCAGATGACCACTCTGTTTTCCTACCCGGCGGAGGCGCTGGGAGTCTGCGGGCAGGGGGCCTACTATGTGCTGGACGGCCAGACATTGCAGAGATACAGCCTGGCCGACGGCAGCAAACTGTCGGATGTGGCGGTGGACAATCCCGGCGTCCAGACCCTGTACGGTGTCTTTGACGGCAGACTGCTGGCGTCGGGCTATACCCGGGAGGGCGAACCGCTCTGTTATGCTCTGGACGTGGAGACCGGGGAGCGCACCGACCTGCCCTATATCTTCCGTGAGGATGGCACTGTGGCGTTTGGGGAGATCCTGGCCCAGGCAGGGGACCGCTTTGTCTGTGTGGCCGGCGTGCAGAGCGACGCCGTCACCTACCCGGCCCAAAGCGGGGAGGAACCCATGCGGACCTCCTGGCTGTCCCCTGCCTATGCCCTGGTGGACCATGCGGATTTTTGGGCGGGCAGCCCCATGCAGGCCATTCCCCGGCCGGTGGAATGATGGCAGAAATCCATTGACAGAGTCTCAAAAAGCCCCGGCACATGCAGGTGTGTGCCGGGGCTTTTTGTGCCTTGCACACCCGCCAAAACGACAACCCAAACGCGTGGAATTTGCATAAAACAACTTACGTTAGCTGTGATTAACAACAAAGAACCCGCCGCCCTTCCCGGCTTGCTTTAGCAGGTTTGACAAATCTTTGATTAGTGCTTGACAACTACAGTTAGCAATATTAAACTACGAATTGGAAAAAGCCGGGAACACAGCCCAGGCGCGGGGCGCCCCGGCGGCAGACGCGCCCACAGACGAAGGAGGGGCTTCCATGATGCCACTTTCCATGGCAAGACCGGGTGAGACGGTCACCATACGCAAGATCACGGGCAAGGACGATGTCCGCCAGCATCTGGCGGAGATGGGCTTTGTTGTAAATACCGAGGTCACCGTTGTGAACGAGCTGGGCGGCAGCCTGATCATACAGGTCAAGGACAGCCGCGTGGCCCTGGACCGCACGATGGCCAACCGCGTGATGATCTGACAGGAGGGATTGTGATGAAAACACTCAAAGACGCCAAGGTGGGCGATACCGTAACGGTGGCGCGCCTGCATGGCGAAGGCCCGGTCAAGCGGCGGATCATGGACATGGGCATCACCAAAGGCACCGCCATCAAGGTGCAGAAGGTGGCGCCCCTGGGCGACCCCATGGAACTGACCGTCCGGGGATATGAGCTTTCGGTGCGCAAGGCCGACGCCGAAATGATCGAACTGGTCTGACACCGCAGAGATCGAGGGAGGAATTTGCCATGTCTATCAAAATTGCCCTTGCCGGCAACCCCAACTGCGGCAAGACGACGCTGTTCAACCATCTGACCGGTTCCAACCAGTACGTGGGCAACTGGCCCGGCGTTACGGTGGAAAAGAAGGAAGGCCGCCTCAAGGGCCGGAACGATGTCATCATCCAGGACCTGCCGGGCATCTACTCGCTGTCCCCCTACACCCTGGAGGAAGTGGTGGCCCGGAACTACCTGGTCAATGAAAAGCCGGATGTCATCCTCAATATCATCGACGGCACCAACATCGAGCGCAACCTCTACCTGACCACCCAGCTGATCGAACTGGGCATCCCGGTGGTCATGGCGGTGAACATGATCGATTTGGTGCGCAAAAACGGCGACCGCATCGATGTGAAAAAGCTGGGCGCCGCCCTGGGCTGCGAGGTGCACACCATCAGCGCCCTGAAGGGCGAGGGCTGCATCGAGGCCGCCGATGCCGCCGTCCGGCTGGCGGGCCAGCCCCGCACCGCGGAACTTCCCCACGTGTTCACCGGCGGCGTGGAGCACGCCGTGGCCCACATCGAGGAATCCATCTCGGACAAGGTGGACCCGGGCCTGCTGCGGTGGTACGCCATCAAGCTGTTTGAGCGGGACGAGAAGGTCCAGGCTGACCTAAAGCTGTCCGCCGACCTGGCCGCCCATATCGACGCCCACATCGCCGACTGCGAGCGGGAACTGGACGACGATGCCGAGAGCATCATCACCAACCAGCGCTACGCCTACATCTCCTCGGTGGTGGACAAGGCAGTGGTGAAAAAGCGGGCGGCCCATGCGCTGACCACTTCCGATAAGATCGACCGCATCGTCACCAACCGTATCCTGGCCCTGCCCATTTTTGCGGCCATCATGTTTGCGGTCTACACCATCGCCATGGGCGGCACCCCCATCTCCTTCGGCACCATGGCCACCGACTGGACCAACGACGTTCTGTTCGGTGAGATCGTTCCCCCGGCGGTGGAAGGCTTTTTGACCTCCATCGGCTGCGCCGACTGGCTGGTGTCCCTCATCAATGACGGTGTCATCGCCGGTGTGGGCGCGGTGCTGGGCTTCGTGCCCCAGATGCTGGTTCTGTTCCTCATGCTCTCCATCCTGGAGGATGTGGGTTACATGGCCCGTATCGCCTTTATCATGGACCGTATTTTCCGCAAGTTCGGCCTGTCGGGCAAGAGCTTCATCCCCATGCTCATCGGCACCGGCTGCGGCGTTCCCGGCGTCATGGCTTCCCGCACCATCGAGAACGACCGTGACCGCAAAATGACCATCATGACCACCTGCTTCATCCCCTGCGGCGCAAAAATGCCCATCATCGGCCTGTTTGCGGGCGCTTTGTTCGGCGGCAGCGGCCTGGTGGCCACCTCCGCCTACTTCATCGGCGTGGCGGCTATTGTAGTGTCCGGCATCATGCTGAAAAAGACCCGGATGTTCGCGGGTGAGCCTTCCCCCTTTGTCATGGAGCTGCCCGCCTACCATGTGCCTGCCTGGGGCAACGTGCTGCGCGCCACCTGGGAGCGCGGCTGGTCCTTTATCAAGCGGGCCGGTACCGTCATCTTTGCCTCCAGCGTCATCCTGTGGTTCCTGCAGGGCTTCGGTTTTACCGACGGCGTTTTCGGCATGGTGGAGGACAACAACACCAGCCTGCTGGCGTCCATCGGCGGCGCGGTCTCCTTCGTCTTTGCCCCGCTGGGCTTCGGCACCTGGCAGTCCACGGTAGCCACCTTCACCGGCCTGATCGCCAAGGAGAACGTGGTCAACACCTTCGGCGTTACGTACGGCTTTGCCGAGGTCGCTGAAAACGGCGACGAGATCTGGGGCAACATTGCCGCGGACTTCACCGCCCTGAGCGCTTACAGCTTCATGCTGTTCAACCTGCTGTGCGCCCCCTGCTTTGCCGCCATGGGCGCCATCAAGCGGGAGATGAACAATCCCAAATGGACCGCCTTTGCCATCGGGTATATGTGCGTCTTTGCCTACGCGGTATCCCTGATGGTCTACCAGATCGGCGGCCTGATCACCGGCGAGGTCCCCTTCGGCATCGGCACCATCGCGGCGCTGATCGTGCTGGCGGGCATGATCTGGATGCTGGTGCGCAAAAATCCCTACGACGGCAAGGAGGAGCAGACCCTCAAGGCTTCCCGCATGGAGGCTGCCCGCTGATCCTTCGGCCTGTCCTGTAAATCCAACAACGCGCCTGCCCCGGGCCAAATGATCCCGGAGGGCGGCGCCCCGGAAAGGAGCTAGTCTATGGCGACCGTAATTGTTTCTCTTGTTGTATTTGGAGCCGTGGCCTTTGTCATTGGCAGAGGCATTTACAACCGCGTCCACCGCAAGGGCGGCGGATGCAGCTGCGGCGGAGGCTGCTCCGGCTGTCCGGGCTCCTGCCTCTGCCACCCTGAAAAATAAGCCCTTCCCATAAGTTCCATACGCATAACCGGAGAAAAGCCCCGGGACGTGCCGCTGCCTGCGGTGCGCCCGGGGCTTTTCCCTGTGTGCCGTCCGGGATTGACCCGGCGGGGCCCGGCCAAGGAGGGGAAAGGCAAGCCGCCCCTTGTCTGCCACAAACACAAAAGGCGCGCCGCGGGCAAGCGGTGCGCCTTTTGTGCTGCTGTATATGCTTTCATCAGGAGATGGGAGCTGTTGAAATCAGGCAAGGCTCTTTGTTGTGGAGCCTTTCGATGTGTATAGTTTAACATGGCTAACCCGTGTTGTCAACGGCTAACTACATAGAAATTTGCCGGTGGGACACACTTTGTGAATTCCTACAAAAACGCAGGGGAAAATACCGCCTGTCCCGGCGCTCTGACGGCAGGGCGGGGAACGGGCGGAAAAAAGCGCCGCAGACCGGAAGGGCATACGGCGCCGGGCGGACCATGTATGCTGCCGCACACCTTTTCAACAGCCGGAGGGGCATCCCCTGCGGCGGAAAGGTGCGCGGCGGAGCCTCAGACCTGGGGATCTTCGGGCATCCGGGAGTTCTGGTTGTCGGCGTCATGGGCGCGGACCTGAGGCTGATGCTCCGGGTCCTCCCCAAAGACGGCGGGATCGACCTGGGGGTCAAGGGCCTGGCGCAGTTCGTCGATCTCCTGGGGCGTCACGTCCCCGGCCTGGTGGGCATGGCGGTGGCTCCGGGCCGCGCCGGGGGCTTCGGTGTGATCCTCGCCGGGCAGCATGCCGGGCAGCATGTCGCCGCCCTCCGGGATGCTGGTCCAGAAATCGCCGCGCTCGTCCTCGGCCCCGCGGGGGCCAAACAGTTCATGGTACATAAGATGCCTTCTCCTTTCGCGAATAGCCGGACCTGTTTGCGGCCACACTGGATGATGTGGCAGCTTTTTCAGGCGGTCACTTCCAGTATTGGGACGAAAGGATGGTTTTTATGCGTTCGTGCGGGGGACTTTTTTGGCAAAGCCTGTTTTTGACGCTGCTGGTGCTGGTGCCCATGTCGGCGGCGGTGCTGTACTTTTCGGGACAGCGCCAGCATCAGGCGGAGGTGGAGCTTGCCGCCGCAGCCGGGCGCGGGGATGTCGGCATCGATGCGGGGGCCACCAACACCTTCCGCCTGCTGCTGGCCATCCAGACCGACACCCCGGAATTCCTCCTGCTGCGGGTGGATGCCCCGGCGCGGACCATCACCTTCTGCGGGGTGCCGGGCAGGACCCTGGTGGACGCCCCCGAGGGCCAGACCACCCTGGAGGACTGTTACCTGGCGGCAGGCCCGGCCCGGGCGGCGCAGCTGCTGGCCGACACGGTGGGGGTAGCGCCGGACGCCTACTTTGCCGCCACGCCGGACACCTACGGGGAACTTATCGGAACCGAGACCACCGCCCGTTTTGACACGGCGTCGGTGCTGGACCTGGAACGCCGCACCGAGCTGGGCTACGGCGAGGAAAACGCCGCCGAACTCACCCCCGGCATGACCGAGGAGTTCCTCGCCACCCTGCGGGAGGGCATGGACCTGAAAGCGTCGGCGTCCCTGCGGGCGGCGGTGTGGTGCGTGTTTCTGCGCCAGAACCCCGCCCGGCTGACCTTGCTGGTGGAGGCCGCTCGGGAGGAATCTCCCCGCACCCTGACCAGCCTGACCGCCCAGGACCTGCTCAAGCTGGAGCAGACGCTGGAATATCTGTCGGGCCAGACTGCCGCCACCATTGAATATACCGTGCTCACCGGCCGCCAGACGTCGGCGGGCTATGCCCTGGACGGGGAGGGAAGGGAGCAGGCCGCCGAACTTCTGGGATAAGGGCTCAGCCCAGCCATGCCCGGGCCAGAGCCTGGGCCGCGGCGGGAATGTCCTCGTCGGCCAGGGCGGCGTAGCCTGCCACCACGGTGTCGGAGGGACAGAGTTCCGGCCGGGCCAGGTAATATTCGCTCAACCCGTGGAGCAGAACCCCCTCCCGCCCGGCGGCCTCCACCATGGCGGCCTCGCCCCCCGCGCCGGGCAGGGTGAGCAGCAGATGCAGCCCCGAATGCCGGCCCCGGATGGTCAGTTCCGGCCCCAAAGCCTCGGATAGGGCGGCGGTCAGGTGTTCCATCCGCTTTTTGTAGGCCAGGCGCATCCGGGCCAGGTGCCGGGTAAAATAGCCGCCGGTCATGAACCGGCAGAGGGTCTGCTGTTCAAACCGGCTGACGGTGTTGGAATAGAGGGCGAAATCCCGGCGGTAGCGGTCCAGCAGGGCCAGGGGCAGCACCATGCAGGCAATGCGGATGCCGGGGGCCAGGCTTTTGGAAAAGGTGGTCAGATAGACCACGGGGCCGTCCGGGCCGGCCATGCCCTGCAGACTGGGCAGGGGACGAATGTCGAACCGGAACTCCGAGTCGTAGTCGTCCTCCAGGATATACCGCCCCGGCACTTCCCGGGCCCAGGCCAGCAGCTGCGCCCGGCGGGGGGCGGGCATGGTCACGCCGGTGGGGAAGTGGTGGCTGGGGGTGATGTAGCACAGGTTGGCCCCGGTGGCGATCAGCCCCTCCACCGAAAGCCCGCCCCGGTCGATGTCGGCGGGCAGGCAGGGGATGCCGCTGTTCTGCAGCACCGCCCGCGCCCGGGAATAGCCGGGGTTTTCCACCGCGGCGGTGCCCCCCGCAAACAGATGGGCCAGGCATCCCAGCAGGTACTCGATGCCCGCGCCCACCACCACCTGTTCCGGGGTGCAGCTGACGCCACGGTAGGCGGCAAGATACTGGGCAATGGCTGCCCGCAGGTCGGCGTCGCCCTGGGCTTCGCCGCGCTGGAGCAGGCCGGGGCTGTTGTACAAAAGGTCCCGCTGCAGCCTGCCCCAGCTCCGGGCCGGGAACAGCGCCGTGTCCACGCCCACCGTGGACAGGTCGTACCGCGGCCCCGACGCCGGGATGGGGGCCTGCCGGGCCGGACGGCGGGCAGGCTCGGGCCGGGGCGCGGGGGCCTCGGCGTACAGCATACCGCCGGTCTCCTGCACAAAGAATCCCCGGCGGGGGCGGCTCTCGGCCAGACCCTCGGCGGCCAGCATCTGGTAGGCGGTGTCCACCGTGTTGACGCTGACCCCCAGCCGTTCCGCCATGGTGCGCCGCCCGGGCAAAGGCCGCCCCGGGGCCAGCACACCGGAGCGGATCTCCCCGGCAAGGGCAAGGTAGAGCTGTTCATATAAGGGGATCCGGCTTTCAGGATAGAGTTCGATCATGGCGTCATGCCTCCCTGTACTGAAACTGGCCCCATAAAAAATATATATACTGGGTATTTTTACAGAGCCAGATGTGACTATAATGGGAGCATACCTTCCCCGCAGCGGTTTGTCAAGCGGGGACAGGGAGTTCATGGTAAAGAGAGGGGACCCTGTTATGGTCGTATCCACGCCTGTTTTGTGGCTTTTGTTGTTTTTGGTCGTGTTTGCCGTGGTGTTGGGCGTGGCGCTCAGCCGCACCGAGTTTACCACCCGCAAGATCAGCATGATCGGCGTCATGGCGGCACTGAGCTTTGTGGCCTATGAGTTTTTCCGCATTCCTACGCCCAGCGGTTCGTCTTTTCATCTGGGCAATACCTTCACTGCCCTGACGGCTCTGCTGCTGGACGGTGTGTCCGGCGGCCTGGCGGGCGCCATCGGTCTGGCCCTGGCGGACATCGTGGCCGGCGATCCCGGTTATGCCATCACCACCTTTGTCCTAAAGTTCATCATCGGCATCGTCTGCGGCACCGTGGCCCACAAGGTCTTTCACCTGCATGACCTGGACGGGGCGGGCAAGAGCAAAGCCCGGTACATGACTGCCGTGGTGTGCAGCTCTTTCAGCGGCCTGCTGGTCAATGTGTTCACCGATCCCTTCCTGGGGTATTTCCGCAACCGGTACCTGTTCGGCCAGACGGTGGAGCTGGCGTCGGTGGTGGCCAAGGTGGCCAGCGGCGTCACCCTGGTCAACTCGCTGATGTCCACCGCCTGCGCAGTGGTTTTGTACCTGGCATTGTACCCCGCCCTGAAAAAGGCCCGCCTGCTGCCGGGGCAAAAGAGCAGCCGCCTGCACGCCCATTGACGGAGAGAAACAAAAAAACGCTGCCGCACGCCGGACTTTAAGCGGAAAAGATGAAAAAAACGGAAAGCTCTGGCGCGAAAGGTCAAAATGGTGTAGAATAAATACCGTATGATTTTCTGCGATCAACGGGCAGGAGACTTCCTCCCGGAAAGGATACGGTATGTCAAAAGGGAAAAAGAAGGGGAGCCAGGAGAATTTCTGGCAGCGCATGGATGTGCGCAGCAGAATGTTTTTCGTGCTGGCACTGTGCAGCGGAGCAATCCTGCTGACGGTGGTCGGGACCTTCCTGGCGGTGCACGGCACCCTGAAAGAGGAAACTGCCGGGGATGACAGCTCGGTGGTCACCGAGAGCGATTACGATCAGAATGAAAACGCCATTGATACCGCCCAGTACGCCTCCACCATTCTGGAGGAGAGCGAGGACGCGGGCGAGGAGTATATCGACGAGACGCTGTTTTTGGGTGACTCCAACACCGCCCGCATGCGGCTGTACGGGTATATCTCCTACGACAACTCGGTGGCGTCGGTGGGCATGGCGGCCCGCAGCATCGAAAGCTATGCCTGCGCCAAATTCTCGGGCTATTCCTCCTACAAGACCATGCCCGAGGCCGTGGCCCTGATGCAGCCCCGGCGGGTGCTCATCACCTTCGGCACCAACGACGTTTCCTCCAGTCTGACGGCGGAAAAGTTCATTGAGAACTATGAATCCGGCATCAAGGCCGTGCAGGAAGCCTACCCCAGTGTGGACATCATCATCAATTCCATCCCGCCCATCGGCAAGCAGCACAGCAACTCGGACATGTCCCAGTCCCAGATCGACGCCTACAACAAGGCCATCGTCCAGATGTGCGAGGAAAACGGCTGGAAGTACCTCAACAGCGCCGAGGTCCTGAAAGGCTCCGACGGCTACGCCAAGAGCGGCTATGTGGATTCCGACGGTATCCATCTGACCCGCACCGCGCTGGATGCTCTGTTTGAGTATATCCGCACCCACAGCTATATTACCGAGGATGACCGTCCCACCCTGAAGGATGTGCCCAAGCATACCGAGGATAAGGACGTCAGCGCTTCCACTGCATCGTCGGTGCTTGCCACCCCCACCCCCGCGGCTTCCAGCTCGTCGGAGGAGGAGGAATCCTCTTCCCAGTCGTCCTCCTCTCAGTCCTCGTCGTCTCAGTCGTCGTCCTCCTCCCAGACCTACACCTACTGGGATGAAACCATTGCCCCCACCTGCAGCGAACAGGGCTATACGATCCATCACTGCAACGAGGATTCCAACAGGGATTATATTGACAACTACGTCCCGGCGACAGGGCAGCACACGCCGGTGACTAAAGAGGACGGCAGTGTGGTTTGTTCGGTTTGCGGCACCGTGATCTCCGCCGCACCGACCCCCACGCCGGATGATTCTTCGTCGTCCTCTTCCTCCTCCTCCTCCTCGGAATCCACCGACTCCGGTTCCAGTTCCAGCTCCAGTTCCGATGGCAGCGACAGCAGCCAGACCGACAGCAGCGATACCAACACGGAGGGGGACACGCCCCAGGCTTGACATATGCAGTGAAAAGGTATATTCTACAAAGACTTACCTTTCCAGCGCACAACAGATACAGAAAACAAGTGAAAAACCACATCCGTACCGGGCGACCGGGACGGATGTGGTTTTAGTATATACAGAAACTTGAAATCACTTTGCTTTTTTGAAAGAGAGGCGACCTTGTATGGAAGCACAGCCTTCGGCTTGCTCCCGCGCAGCAGAGGGAAAACGCGCCAGCGTTATTGGGATCTGCTGTAATCTCGGCCTGTTTCTGGCCAAATTGCTGGCCGGGCTTTTGTCCGGTTCTCTGTCTGTGGCGGCGGATGCCTTCAACAATATGTCCGACGCCTCCAGCAGCCTGATCAGCCTGTTGGGTTTCAAACTGGGGGAAAAGCCCGCCGATCCCGAACACCCCTACGGCCATGGCCGGTATGAATATCTGGCCGGGCTGTGTGTGTCGGTGCTGATTCTGGCGGTGGGCATCGAACTGCTCAAAAGCAGCGCCTCCCGCATCGTCACGCCGGAGCCGGTGGACTTTACCCTGCTGACGGCGGTGATCTTGCTGCTTTCCATCGCGGTCAAGGCGGGCATGATGATCTTCTACCGCCGTGTGGGCCGCCGCATCGATTCCCAGACTCTCATCGCCGCCGCGGCGGACAGCCGCAACGACGTCCTGACCACTGCCTGCGTTCTGGCGGGCGCCATCGTCTCCCGTATCAGCCAGTTTGAGCTGGACGGCTTTGTGGGCCTGGGTGTGGCGCTGTTCATCCTGTACAGCGGCTTCGGCCTGGTGCGGGATACCCTGGACCCCCTGCTGGGCCGCGCCCCCGCCCCTGAGGAGGTGGAGGACATCCGGCAGAAGATCCTCTCCTATCCCGGCGTCATTGGCACCCATGACCTGCTCATCCACGACTACGGCCCCGGCCGTCAGTTTGCCAGCGTCCACGTGGAAATGTCCGCAACGGGGGACCCCCTGCAAAGCCATGCCGTGGTGGATTCCATCGAGCGGGACTTCCTGCGGGACCGGCACCTGAACCTGGTGGTGCACATGGACCCGGTGGCGGACGTGGACACGGCGGCGGGACGCTTCCGGGAATGGATCGCGGGCCAGGCCCGGGCCGTGGACCCGGCGCTGACCATCCATGACCTCTGCCTCATCCCCGGCGGACGGGACAAACGCACCGTGTTCAGCTTTGACTGTGCCGCCCCCGCCGATCTGGCACTCTCCGATGACGAGATCCGCCGCCGTTTGGAAGAGCGGGTGGCCACCCGCTATCCCCGCTGCCGCTGCGAGATCACCGTGGACCGCGGCTATGCCGCCATGCCCCGCCCGGAACCGCCCCGGAGCTGATCCCGTCAGCCCTGCAGGCGGGCGTCCAGCCAGGCGTGCATATGATCCCGCATTTCCCCCAGTGTCCGGGCAGTGTCGGGGTTTTCGGAGGAAAAGGCCATCAGACGGTCCAGCCAGCCCTGTTCCTTCACGATGCGCAGGCTTTCGGGAAAGACCAGCTCATACACCAGGGACATATGCCCCACCACGTTGTCGGCGGGCCAGTGTTTGAGCGCACGCAGCACCGCGTGATGCTCATAAAAGGCAGCCGCCACCTCCGGGCTGATGGGGGAGGCGTGCAGTTCCTTGGAGGAAACGTTGTAGATCTCCTCCAGGGGGACCTCTACGTTCACCCGCAGAATGTCGATCTTGTCGGCGTCCCGCAGAATGTTGCAGAACAGGGCGGTGCGTTCGTCCAGCTCGGGCAGGCGGTAGACGCTGTGCAGGGCAACGGCCTTGTGCAGCAGCTCATCCTCGGTGGCCGCATCCAGATAATCCCGGATGCGGCCCTCCTCAAACAGGACCTGGGCGCCGCAGGCCGCATGGTCGATGGACACCGCGTCGTTGAAGGTGCCGTACCGCCGCAGCTGCTCAAAGCGGCCCACGTCGTGGAGAAGCCCGCACAGCCAGGCTAGCTCCGTATCCTCCGGGGACAGGTCCAGCGACTGCGCAATGCGGCGGCAAAGCCCTGCCACCCGGTAGGTGTGGTCGATTTTGAGCCGGACCTTGGGGTCACGGTCGTTGTACCGGGCCGCATAGGCGGCAAAAGCATCCAGGGCTTTCTGGCGGTCAAAGATCATGGGGAAAGAACTCCTTTTGCATGGCATTTGCGGCCCGGGAAGGGACGGCAGCCCCCGTATGGGTGGGGCGCCCTCCGCCCGGGCCGTTTTGTATGCATTATATCACATTTGACAGGCGGCAGGATCTGCCGCGCTATGGGAATATTGCGCAAAAAAGAGTGATGGATAACAAAAGTGCACAAAAATAGTATGAAAAAATTAAAAATACTATGCAAAACACTTGCAAATTCTTGACTTTTGCGGGCGTTGAAACTACTATTATGGTAAGGTATTGTCGCCGGGTCCGTAGGGGGACGGTCCGGCGCCGCCTTCAAACAAAGCGCCGCTTTGTGCGGGCGGCGCGGCGAAAGGTGGATTACGCCATGAATGCAAAAGGGGATGCAAACCGCAGTGTGCGGATGACAAAACGTCGCTTGTGCGACGCACTGATCGCATTGCTTGCCCAGAAACCCGTGCGGGAGATCACGGTACGGGAACTGACCGCCCTTGCCAAAGTAAGCCGGGGCACCTTCTATTTTCATTACACCGATATTTATGACCTGCTGGCCCAGATCGAGAAAGAACAGTTCGAGGGGCTGGATTCCCTGATGGGGGTGCTGCTGCCGGGGCTGGACAGCGATGTCCCGCCGGAGGCGCTGCGCACTCTGTTTCACTATCTCAATGACAACAAGGCTTTGTGCACTGCGCTCATGAGCCCCAACGGCGACCCGGTGTTCGTGCACCGGATCCGCGAAATGCTGGAACGCCGCTGCATCGGACATTTTGCCGAGCCCGGGTGCGAGACGCCCCGCCAGCTGTACCTGACCAGTTTTGCGGTCAACGGCTGCGTGGGCAGCATCGAGGCATGGCTGCTCAATGGCCGGAAGGAATCCCCCGACCGCATGGCCGCAATGCTGTGGGATGCGGTGCGCGCCATCCGGATGGCAGCCTCCACCCGCGGGCAGGAGACAAAGTGACCCCCGGGAGATATGACGAAAACGTGAATTTTTTGACGTTTTGGCAGGCAGAGGCTTCTGCGGCATTGATTTTCAGTGCCGGGGCAAGGTATAATAGGCACAGAACAGCCGCCTGCGACGCCCTGATGTGCGCGCAACGCACGGCCAACGAATAAAGGAGAGAATGACAATGGGATTTTTTGACATTTTTAAGAAAAAAGAAGAACCCGCAGCTCCCGCGCCCACCGGCCCTGTGATGGTGGCTGCTGACGCCAAGGGCACCATCGTCCCGATGGAGTCCATTCCCGATGACGTGTTTGCACAGGGCATCCTGGGCAAGTGCTGCGGCATCGAGCCCGCCGAGGGCAAGGTCTTTGCTCCCATTGACGGCGAGATCACCCAGGCTCCCGACAGCCTGCATGCGCTGGGCATCCAGGGCGCAGGCGGCGTTGAGGTCCTGATCCACGTGGGCGTGGATACCGTCGAGATGAAGGGCGACGGCTTCAGCTCCAACGTCAAGGTCGGCGACAAGATCAAGAAGGGCCAGATGCTGCTGACCATGGATCTGGACAAGATCAAGGCTGCAGGCCATCCCGCCGTTGTCATCACCGTCATCACCAACACCGACGAATTCGCCGATGTTGAGGTCGTGGCTTCCGGTGAGGTCGAGCCCGGCGCCGACATGATCAAGGTCACCAAATAAGAAAATACCTTTCCGTCAAAATAAAAGGGCGCGGCCCCCGTACCATGCGGGGGCCGCGCCCTTTTGTGTGCGTCCGCTGCCCCGCCATGGGAACGGCGGAAATATTTGTGATGCACCGCTGTTTTGCACCCCGCGGGGCCGGGGCGACCCGGGGATTTGCCCGCCCTGCCTTGCCGGGCGGTGCGCGGTATGGTATAGTAGAACCAAACCCGACCGGCCGCAAGGCGCGGTTACAAGGAGGCAGAAGATGGAACAGAAACAAAACCAGGCTACGGAAAACCTGTGGAAGGACCGCCGGCATATCCTGTGGTTCCCCTGGACCTTTGATGTATACCGCATTGCCAACGGCCGCATCTATACCCAGAGCGGCCTGCTCAGCAGTGAAGAAAACGAATGTATGATCTACCGTGTGCTGGATATTTCCCTTAAGCGCACGCTGCTCAACCGCCTGTGCGGCACGGGGACCATCATTCTGCGCACCAAGGATGCCTCGGACAGCATCCTGACCATCAAAAACGTCAAGAACAGCCAGCAGGTCAAGGATCTGATCAGCGACCTGGTGGAGCAGGAGCGCCGGGACAAGGGCCTGCTGGGCCGGGAGATGTTCGGCGCCGGCGGCGGACATATGGACGGCGCCTACCGCGACGCCATTGACGAGGAATAAGGGAGGAACAAGGATATGAGCGTGATCCTGGCCGTATGCGGCGAGAATTTCTGCGCCATGGCCAGCGACGGGCGCATGGTGGAGGAACCGGCAAAGGCGGGCAGCCCCAACATTCTCACCGAGGAGCTGCCCAAGCTGCGCAAAGTCAACCGGAATGTCTGCGTGGGCTTTGCGGGGGATACCCTGGCCGCCGTGCGCATCGTCAATGCTCTGGACGAGTATGACGTCCAGTACCTGACCTTTGAAAAGATCCTCAAGATCCTGCGCGACCGCGCCCAAGAAGTGGAAGCCCTGCCCCTGGGCGTCCGTTTCCTGGTGGGCGGCCGGGGCCGCAAGGGCGGCTTCCAGATGGCGACGCTGGGCAGCGATACCGGCTATGAGCCGGACATCCGTCCCGCCCAGCCGGGGGCCTATCTCATCGAGGGCGCCAGCGCCCATACCGAGATCGGTCCGCTGTTGGAGCAGTATCTGCGGGGCGGCGTGGAAAACTGGCGCTCCCTGGACGACGTGGCGGCTTCCATGGATGCCTGCATCCAGGCTGCCGCAGAGCGTGACGAGACCGTCAACACCAAGAGCTACCGCCAGCTGATCCTGTAAAATGCAAACACAAAGGCCCTCTGCCCTATGGCAGGGGGCCTTTTGGTTTTGGTTGGAACCTCAGATGGTCACGTCGCCCACCATCATGCAGCCGGCGGGGTCGATGGCATAAACGGTGTATTTGGTCAGATCCCCGGTGGAGTCGGGCAGGCGGATGCCTCCGGACTCGGGCTGGACAAAGTGGAACAGCTTGTGGGCGGTGGTGGCGTGGGGGCGTTCCTCCTGGGCCGTCCAGGCAAGCACGCCGCCGGGATGCTCCTCGTCGCCGCAGAAATCGTCAGGCAGCAGACGGGCCTCGCCCGCCAGCTGGATGCGGTAGATGCCGGGCAGATCCTTGCCCGCCCGCCGCAGGGATACGCTGCTCCGCCAGGGGCCGCCGTGCTCGGGGGCCGGTTTGCGGGGGCGCATGCACAGGGCCAGGTTGGTCCAGGCTACCAGGAAATCATCCAGCGGCATGCTGGTCTCGGTCTCAAAGTCGGTCTCCGCCGCCCAGGGATCGTTGAGCAGAGCGTGGAGCTCGCCGTTCACCGTGCCGAAGCCCCGCAGGGCGGCATAGCGGCGTTCGGGCATCCCCTTGGCCAGCTGGGCGGGGGAACTGTCCAGCTCCACCACCACACCGAAGCCCGCCCGCAGTTCGGCACGCAGGGCGCCCAGGTCCGCCCAGCGCACCCAGGCGGGGAAGCCCCAGCAGCCCACGGCGGCGGCGCCGAAACTCAGGTTGCCGCAGCCCCGGCCGTCCCGCATGGCAAGGACCAGTTCCTCGGGCAGGATGTCCGCGCCCCAGCGGTTGGTCAGCCCTGTGATGGCACAGGCCAGATCGATCTGGCTGCGCAGGGCGGGGGCGCGCCGGGCCACCGCGTAGGGCGGCAGATGCAGCCGGGCGTTGACCGGCCGTCCGCCCCCGGGAATGACGTCAATGCGGCGGACGCTTGCCCCCAACAGAGAGACGGAGGGGGTGTGTTTGTCGTCCTTGGTGTACAGGTAGATGCGCAGCTGGACATGGGTGGCGATCTTGGAGTCCAGGGTCAGCTGGTCGCCGTTCAGGGCCAGCGCACCCCGCGCCGTGGGCGGCGCGCTCTCCCGGGGGAGGAAGGGACTCCATTTGCCGAAGGCCGACCACGCCGTCCAGTTGCCGTCCACCATGACCCGGGCCTGGGCCTCCACGGCGGTACCCGGCGGGGTAAAGGCGTTCCAGCTGGGACGCAGGGCGTCAAAGGGCGGCATGGGGATGGCCGGGCTGGTGTAGCAGCCGTAAGGGACGTATCCGCCCTGTACCACATCCAGCATGATGTGGGAGTTGGCAACGGTCACGTTGTCCAGCTCGCCGCGCATGAACTCCTCGGTCTCCTGCAGCAGAAACACGGTCTTTTTTTCCATAGGGCAAGTCACCTGCCTTTGCGGTTGAAAGTAAGGGACGCAGCGCCGTCAGTCATCGCGGCCGGGTCCGAACATGGAATCCTGTTCCATGGATGCCTTGAGCTCCTCCTCCCGACGGCGGCGGATCTCCTTTTCCACCGAGAAGGCGCTGTCCAGGGTGGGATAAATGATCATCAGCGAGATCAGCCACGGCAGCCAGAACCCGGTCACCAGCATG
The DNA here is from genome assembly GCA_019114415.1 of Candidatus Gemmiger faecavium. GTDB lineage: Bacteria > Bacillota > Clostridia > Oscillospirales > Ruminococcaceae > Gemmiger > Gemmiger faecavium. The sequence goes on from DXFO01000013.1 coordinate 43,969, forward strand.
GGCAGCAGGGTAAAGGGCAGGAACAGCACAAAGGCCACCCAGTATACGCACTGGACCAGCGCCACCCCCAGCGTGCGGGGCAGATAACCCAGGAAGAAGAAAACACAGTTTTTGAAGAACTGCGCGGGGGTCAGCTGTACCAGAGGGATCTGGGCAAAGGCGTAAGTAAACAGTCCCGCGGCGATCAGAATGCCCGCGCCCATGCAGATCAGCACCGAGCCGGGAATCTCTTTCATGGCCGGCAGGATCAGCAGCATGGATACCCAGCAGCCGCTCAAAAGGCCCAGCAGGAAACCGGGCAGCAGGCTTTCCTTCCAGTTCTGGCGCCAGGCTTTTTTGTAGGTCTCCCACCAGAAACCGGGCTCGTCCCGCAAGGCGCGCAGGATGGTGTCCAGCAATCCGCAGAGGAAGGGCGCGCCCAGCACGCCGCCCACAACGCCGCCCAGCAGCGCAAATAAAATGGAATTGCCGATCAGGCCCAGGGCCATCAGAACAAAGCCGGGCAGGCAGCCCAGGCAGCACAGCAGGCTGGCCTTATAGAAGGGCATCAGATCCCGGCCCAGCAGTTCAAAAAAGCGGGCCGCACCCTTTTTGCGTTCGGCGGTGGCGTCCTGCTTGGGAGCGTCGGTGTATTTGGAACGGTCGAAAAACATGGTCCATGTCTCCTTGTGGGGGCACAGCGGCCCCGGTTTGATCTTTCTTATATAATATCCGGTTTACCTGCGCCTTGCAAGCATGGCCGGAGATTCTGAAAAACAGAGGCAGCGGCAGCGCAAAAAGTGTTGACAAATTGTGAAAGAAATCGCGCCGGGGTGACTTTTATATCCTGATATGCTATGATAAAAATTCAAGAAAACATCCGAAAAAAGAGGTGCGATCCATGGCCTGGGTGACCAAAAGCAGCGAGGAGCATTACGACGCTCCCCAAGAACCTCAGCGTGTCTATACCCGCAGCGAAAAAGCAAAAAACTGGTGGCACTACTACAAATGGGTGGTGCTGGTGGTTGTGCTTCTCATTGTGTGCGGAGCGTGGCTGGTGCATGATATCCTCTCCAATGAGGAGGCGGACTATCAGGTGGGCTGGGTGGCCGGGTACAGCCTGCCCGATGAGACGGCCGCCGCCCTGCAGACCGCCCTGGCTCAGTATGGCGAGGACCGCAACGGCGACGGTCAGGTCACGGTGCAGATCAATCAGTACGTTCTGGACCTGAGCGACAGCGGGGACAGCCAGACCACGGATGCCTACAACCGTATGGCCGGCATGACCCGCCTGAGCGCGGATCTGGCCGACGGGGCAAACTATGTCTATATCCTGGAAGACCCCGCCAGTTTCCAGGCTACGGCGGGGGCGCTGCAGTACCTGGACGGCACCATGCCGCAGGAGGGCGCTTCCGACTGGGAAAACATGGTCTATCTCTGGGCCGACTGCCCGGTGCTGGCAGGGCTGGACCTGGGTGGATATACGCCTCTTGGCGCCACGGCGGAGACCTCGGCCTCCAGCCAGGAACTGCTGGCATCGGTCTACGTGGGATGCTGCGGGACCTGGAACGACGCCCAGGCGGAAAAGTTCGCCGGGTGTGAGGCGTTCTGGCAGGCTCTGACCGAAGGTGCCAAATCCGCGGCGGGCAGCGCACAGTGAGCCGCCGTCTGTCTGCGGTCCTGGCCCGGCTTTTGGGCAAAAAGCGCCGGGATACGCCTGCTGCGTCCCAAACGCCTCCTCTGCCGGAAAATCCCTACCGCCGCTTTTATACCAGTCCCCGCCGACTGGAGGATCTGGCCCCGCGGCCCCCGAAAACCAAAAAATGACCCTGACGCTTCGCCCGGGCCGTGCTTTGTCACGCAGCCCCCCGGCGGAGCGTTTTTTGCTGCTGCGGCAGCTGCATTTTTTGCCCGTATTTTACGCCCGCGGCCTTGAGGAACAGACCGTTTTATGGTATATTAAATCTGTATATCTATGGGAGGGAACAGCCATGGAACTTTTGGAGCAGGCCCGCGCGGAGATCGACGCCGTCGACGCGCAGATGGCCGAACTGTTTGAGCGGCGGATGCGTGCCGTGGCAATGGTGGCGCGCAGCAAGGCGGACACCGGCAAGCCCATCTTTGACCCGGTGCGGGAGCGTGCGGTGATCGAAAAAAATACCGCACGCATTGGCGACGAAACGCTGCGCCCTTACTATAACCGCTTTCTGCAGCAGGCGATGGCCGTCTCCCGCGCCTACCAGCGGGAACTGTTGGGCCGCGGCACGGCGGCCTATCAGGGGGTAGAGGGCGCCTGGGCGCACATTGCCTCCCGGCGGGTGTTCCCCTTTGCCCGGCAGATGGCCTGCAAGACCTGGGCCGACGTGTTCGATGCCGTCACCGCCGGCAAGGCGGAGTTCGGCGTCCTGCCCTTTGAAAATTCCACGGCGGGGGATGTCTCCGCGGTACTGGACCTGTTGTATGCCCATCCCGACCTGTCGGTCTGCGGCGTCTACGACCTGCCCATCCGGCAGGATCTTCTGGGCGTGCCGGGGGCCACGCTGGCGGGGCTGCGCACGGTGGTCAGCCACCAGCAGGCCCTGAGCCAGAGCGCTCCCTTCCTGAAAGCCCATGCCCTGGAGACCAGGGTCTGGGGCAATACCGCCGACGCCGCCCGCTATGTCTCCGAACTGGGAGACCCCACGGTGGGGGCGGTGGCCTCCGCCGAGACGGCCCGCCTGTACGGCCTGCAGGTGCTGGCCCAGGGCATCAACGAGGACGGGGACAACACCACCCGCTTTGTGGTTATCACCCGCACCCGGGACGAGGACATCCCCGTGGGGGAGGGCCAGCGCATCGCCCTGCTGTTCACCGTGGACCACAAACCCGGCAAGCTGGCCCAGGTCATCGAGCGCATCGGCAGCCTGGGCTTCAACATGGAAAGCATCAAGAGCCGTCCGCTGCCGCATGTGCAGTTTGAATATTATTTTTATGTACAGCTGATCTGCCCGCAGCAGGCGGCGGGGCAAAGCTGCCGCGCCCTGCTGCATGATCTGGAAGCGCCCTGCCGCACCGTGCGGCTTCTGGGCGTATTCGACCACGAGACACTGTGCGACGAGGAAGGGGTAACCGTATGAAACTGACGATGCAACTGAAGAAAAACAGCTATGATATCATCCTCAAGCGCGGATGTCTGAAAAACCTCCATCAGTTTGCCAACCTGGTAAACCGCAAGGTCTTTATCCTCACCGACGACGGGGTGCCCGCCGCCTATGCCCGGACCATTGCCGACCAGTGCAGCGACGCCAGGATCTATGCCATCCCCCAGGGGGAGGCCAGCAAATGCCTGAAGATCTACGGCCGCGTGCTGGAGGAGATGCTCGCCTTCGGTATGAGCCGCAGCGACGTGGTGGTGGCCGTGGGCGGCGGCGTTGTGGGCGACCTGGGCGGTTTCTGCGCCGCCACGTATATGCGGGGCATCGACTTCATCAACTGCCCCACCTCCACCCTGGCACAGATCGACTCCTCCATCGGCGGCAAGACGGCCATCGACCTGGGAGAGACCAAAAATATCGTGGGCGCTTTCTGGCAGCCCCAGGTGGTGCTCATCGACCCCGACGTGCTGGACACCCTGCCCCGCCGCCACTATGTCAACGGCCTGGCCGAGGCTTTGAAAGCCGGTGTCATTGCCGACCCCGAACTCTTTGCCCTGTTTGAGAAAAACACCCCCGAGGAGGACATCGAGCAGATCATCTACCGCAGCCTGCTGGTCAAAAAGCACATTGTGGAGCAGGACGAGCGGGAACAGGGGCCCCGTGCGGCTCTGAACTTCGGCCACACCATCGGCCACGGCATCGAGGCGGTCAAGGGCGTCCGGGGCCGCCGCAAAAACGGCCTGTACCACGGGGAGTGCGTCGCCCTGGGCATGCTGCCCATGATCGAGGACAACTCCCTGGTCAAGCGCACCCGCGCCGTCATGCGGGCGCTGGGCCTGCCCACCCGGGCCGTCTACGACAAGCAGAAGGTGCTGGAACAGATGCGCCACGACAAAAAAGGCCGGGGCGACAGCATCACCGTCATCCGGGTGCCGGGACTGGGCTGCTGGCGGGCGGACAAGCTGCCCATGTCCGAGTTGCCCTCCCTGCTGGGCATTGAGGAAGAATAAGCCGTTTTACAGCGCAAGTGAGCGCAGGTAAGGAGCCTTTTGCATGAAAAACACCTTTGGCAGCGCCGTCTCCATGACCATTTTCGGTGAGAGCCACGGCCCCGCGGTGGGGGCTGTGCTGGACGGACTGGCCGCGGGCCTGCCCGTGGACACGGCACAGATCGCCGCCTGCATGGACCGCCGCCGCGCCCGGGGAGACGGGCTTTCCACCGCCCGCACCGAGCCGGACGAGGTGGAAATTTTGTCCGGACTGCTGGACGGCCACACCACCGGCACGCCCCTGACCTTTGTCATCCGCAACACAAATACCCGCAGCGGCGACTACGCCAGGACCGCCGCCCTGCTGCGCCCCGGCCACGCCGACTATACCGCCTTCGCCAAGTACGAGGGCTTCCAGGATGCCCGGGGCGGGGGACATTTCTCCGGCCGCATCACGGCGGCATCGGTGGCGGCGGGCTCGGTCTGCCGTCAGGTGCTGGCGGGGCTGGGCATCCGGGTCTACACCCACATTGCCCAATGTGCCGGCATCGACGACGCCCCCCTGGACTTTAACGCCCTGCCCGCCGACCCTCAGCCCGGGCATTTCGCCCTGGCGGACCCGGAACGGGAAGCTGCCATGCAGCAGGCCATCCGCGCTGCGGGAGCCGAGGGCGACAGCGTGGGCGGTATCCTCGAGACCGTTGTCACCGGCATCCCCGCCGGTGTGGGGGAACCTTTCTTTGACAGCGTGGAGAGCGAACTTGCCCATCTGATGTTCTCCATCCCGGCGGTCAAGGGCGTGGAGTTCGGCGCCGGGTTTGCCTTTGCGGGGCTGCGGGGCAGCACGGCAAACGACGCCTTCCGCATGGACGGGGACCGGGTGGTCACCGCCACCAACCGCAACGGCGGCGTCAACGGCGGCATCACCAACGGCATGCCGGTGGTGTTCCGCACGGTGGTCAAACCCACCCCCAGCATTTACAAACAGCAGGACACTGTGGATTATATGGCAAAACAAGATGCCGAGCTCATCATTCACGGCAGGCACGATCCCTGCATCGTGCCCCGTGCGGCAGTGGTGCAGGACACCCTGACGGCGCTGGGCATTCTGGATCTCTGGACGGTGCGCTACGGTACCGCCGCCCAGAAGCACGGCCTGCCCCGGAGCGGCCGCTGACCCGCCCGGCAGAGGGAACAAAATTGCCGGGCCGAAAGGAGGAACCCCAATATGGAATACGGATTGATCGGAGCAAAGCTGGGCCACAGCTATTCCCGCCAGATCCACGAGGAGATCGGCGGATACAACTATGAGCTGAAGGAACTGCCCACCCGGGCGGACGCCGAGGCGTTTCTGGAGGCAAGGGAGTTCAAGGCGGTCAACGTGACCATCCCTTACAAAAAGCTGGTCATCCCTTACTGTGACGAGGTGGAGCCCCGTGCGGCGGCCATCGGTGCGGTGAACACCCTGGTCAACCGGGGCGGCAAGCTCTACGGCTACAACACCGACTATGACGGCGTGGAATATCTGGCCCGCCGCCACGGGGTGCGCTTCCGGGGCAAGACGGTGCTCATTCTGGGCAGCGGCGGCACCCGCAACACGGTGGCGGCGGTCTGCCGCGACCGGGGCGCCGAGCGGGTCATCACCCTCAGCCGCAGCGGTGCGGACGGGTGCATCACCTACGCCCAGGCCGAGGCCTCGGGGGAGGGACAGATCATCGTCAACGCCTCCCCGGCAGGCATGTACCCCAATAACGGCGAGTGCCTCCTGGACCTGAAAAAGTTCCCCGATCTGGAAGCAGTGCTGGACGTGGTGTACAACCCCTTCCGCACCGAGCTGATCCTCCGGGCGGAGGAACTGGGCATCCCGGCCTTCTGCGGCATGGAGATGCTGGTGGCCCAGGCGGTGTTTGCCTCGGCGCGGTTTCTGGACCGCAAGGTGGACCTCTCCCACGTGGAAAAGATCAACCGGGATATCCGCCGCCAGGTATCCAACGTTTCCCTGATCGGCATGCCCGGCAGCGGCAAGAGCACCGTGGGCCGGGCGCTGTCCCGTGCCCTGGGCAAGACCTATGTGGACCTGGACGACGTCATCGAGCAGGTGGTGAAAATGCCCATCCCCGATATCTTTGCCCAGCGGGGTGAGAAAGTCTTCCGCAAATACGAGGCCGACGCCGTGCGGGAATGTGCCAAACAGCACGGCCAGGTCATCGCCTGCGGGGGCGGCGTCATCAAGACGCCGGGCAACGCGCGGCTGCTGCGCCAGAACGGCCCGGTATTGTGGATCCGCCGTCCGGTGGAAAAACTGCCCACCACCGGCCGTCCTCTGTCCATGGGAGGCCACAGCCTGAAAAAAATGGAAGCCGAGCGCACTCCTCTTTACCGCGCCGGTTCCGACGCGGCGGTGGATAACTTCGGCCGTCTGTCCGACACGGTGCGCGACGCCGTGGAGGCCTTTGAACAGACCTTCGATCCCGGCAACTGAGTAAGCCGGATGACCCTGCCCGGCGGGGGAAAGGAGCTTTTTCTTGGACGCAAAACTCTATGTCAGCCATGTGGGCGGCAGCATTGCGGCGCCGCCCAGCAAAAGCGCCGCCCACCGGGCGGTACTGAGCGCGGCCCTGGCCACCGGGACCAGCCATATCGACAACATTGAATACAGCGACGACATCCGCGCCACCATCGACGCGGTGTCCCAGCTGGGGGCGAAGATCACCCGGGAAGAACACAGCCTGACGGTGCAGGGCTGCGGCGAAGGCTTTGCCACCGTGACCCGCCCCGTCTTTTGCAAGGAGAGTGGCAGCACCCTGCGGTTCCTCATCCCGGTGTTCAGCCTGACGGCCCAGAAGATCCGCTTCACCGGCGCGCCCCGGCTGTTCGCCCGCCCCCAGGAGATCTACCGCGCCCTGTTTGAAAAGCAGCATCTCCGCTTTGAGCAGGGGCCGGAGGGTATCACCATTTTCGGGCGGCTTCTGCCGGGCATCTTCACCCTGCCGGGGGATGTGTCCAGCCAGTTCATCAGCGGTCTGCTGTTTGCCGCGCCGCTGCTGGAGTCGGACAGCACCATCCAGGTGCTGCCCCCCTTTGAGAGCAAAAGCTATGTGGGGCTGACCATCGACGCCCTGGGCCGTTTTGGCGTCAGGGTGGAGGAGACGGCCGGCCCAGAGGGCAAGACCCTTTTCAAGGTGGCGGCCCCCCAGTGTTACCGGGCCTGCGACCTGGCGGTGGAGGGCGATTACAGCCAGGCGGCCTTCCCGGCGGTGCTGGGTTCCCTCACCGGGGGCGTGGCCGTCACCGGACTGCGTCCCGACAGCCGCCAGGGAGATAAAGTGATCCTGGACATCCTGCGCCGGTGCGGGGCCAAGTTCTCGGCGGACGCCGGGGGCACCCTGCATTTTGAACGCAGCCTGCTCCGTGCCGTGGAGATCGACCTGGCCGACTGCCCCGACCTGGGGCCGGTGCTCATCGCCATGGCCTGCTTTTGCAGCGGCAAGACCGTCATCCGCAATGCGGGCCGCCTGCGCATCAAGGAATCCGACCGCATCGAGGCCATGCGCGCCGAGCTGGCCAAGATGGGCGGCCGGGTGGAAGCCGACGGCGACACCGTCACGGTGGAGGGCTGCGCCCTGCACGCGCCGGAAGAGCCGCTGGACGGCCACAACGACCACCGCATCGTCATGAGTCTGGCGGTGGCGGCGCTGGGAGCCGGGCTGCCGGCCACCATCCGCGGCGCACAGGCGGTGGCCAAGAGCTGGCCGGGATTTTTCGATGCCATACAAAAACTGGGTGCAAAGGTGGAGTTGAGCGATGGAACGTGACAAGACCATCCTGATCGTCGGCCTGGGCTTGCTGGGCGGCAAATATGCGCAGGTGCTTTCGGGCAAGGGTTACCCCGTCTGGGGCATCGACCGCGACCCCGAAGCGGTGCGCTGGGCGCTGGAACGGGCCTATATTGCCCGGGGCGCCGCCGAAAGTTTTGAGGAACTGGTGGAGGGGGCACAGCGCATCGTCTTTGCTCTGTATCCCACCGCCTTTCTGGAATGGGTGAAACAGTACGGGCATCTGATCCGGCCCGGCACCCTCATCACCGATGTGTCCGGCGTCAAGCGGGGCGTGGTGGACCCGGTGCAGGAACTGCTGCCCGAAGGTGTTGAGTTCATCGCCAGCCACCCCATGGCCGGGCGGGAGTCCAGCGGCATCACCCACAGCGCCGAGGTGGACTTTGCCCCCGCCAACTTCATCGTGACCCCCACGGCCAGAAACACCCCGGAGGCCATCGCCTGGTGCCGGGACCTGGCAGAGACCCTGGGCTTTGCCCACATCACCACCCTGAGCGTGGCCGAGCATGACCGCATGATCGGCTACGTCAGCCAGCTCTGCCACGCCATTGCCGTCAGCCTGATGTGTGCCAGCGACAACAGCCGCCTGGCCGAGTACACCGGCGACTCTTTCCGGGACCTGACCCGCATTGCCCGCATCAACGAAAAATTGTGGGCGGAACTGTTCTTGTGGAACCGGGATAACCTGATCGGAGAGATCGACATGTTTGACGCGGCGCTGCAAAAGCTGCGCACCTGCCTGGCAGAGGGCGACCGGGAAGGACTGGAGGAGATGTTCCGCCTGTCCACCACCCGCCGCGCCGCCTTTGACAAAAAGCCCGGTGCAAAACAGCCCGGCACCGGCCGCTGAACCGGCCGCAGCAAGGAAAGGAGGGGGCGCGATATGTCCCGCAAAGAAGGGCAGAAGCTGAAACTTCTGGCTTTGATCGAGATCCTGGCAAGGGAGACCGACGAAAAACATCCCCTCAGTGTGCCGCGGCTGGTGGAACTGCTGGCCCAGCGCGGCATCGAGGCCGAGCGCAAGAGCATCTATGCCGATATTGATACCCTCAACGACCTGCCCGGCGGCAAGTTTGAAATTTTGCAGCGCCGGGGCCGGGGCGGCGGCTATTACATGGCCGACACCCCCTTTGAGCTGGCGGAACTGAAACTTTTGGTGGACGCGGTGTATACCAGCAAGTTCATCACCGCCCGCAAGAGCAAGGCCCTCATTGAAAAGCTGGGGCAGTTCACCAGCCGCTGGCAGCAGGAGGAATTGGCCCGCACGGTTTTGGTGTCGGGCCGCATCAAGAGCCAGGACGAAAAGATTTTGTATACCGTGGACACTTTGCATCGGGCCATCACGGCGGGGGTGCAGGTGCGGTTCAAATACTGCGACTGGACGCTGGAAAAGCGCATGGCGCCCCGCCATGACGGCAAGTCCTATCAGGTCAGCCCCTGGACCCTTGTGTGGGAGAACGGCAACTATTACCTCATCGCCTACACCGAGGGCCAGCTCAAGCATTTCCGCGTGGACAAGATGGCCCGGGCGGAGGAACTGCCCGACGCCCCCCGGGAAGGCGCCGACGCCTACGCAGGCTTTGACGTCAACACCTACACCCAGCAGCTGTTCGGCATGTTCAACGGCCCGGCCAAGCGGGTGACTCTGCGGTGTGAAAACCGGCTGGCCGGGGCCATGATCGACCGCTTCGGCACCGAGCCGACGCTGGTGCCCTGCCCCGGCGGGGAACGGTTCGACCTGACCGTCACGGTGCAGGTCAGCCCGCAGTTTTTCGGCTGGGTGGCAGGCTTTGCCGGCGGCGTGGAGATCGTCGGCCCGGCGGACGTCCGCGCCGAGATGAAAAAGGTGCTGGACCTGTTGCAGGAGCGTTACCGCTGACCGGCGGGGAAAAGGGGAAGTTCAGTTGAAAGATACCACAAAAAACATCTTGCGCCGCCTGGCGCCCTGGGCGGCGCTTTTGATATTGCTGGCGGGATTTGCCGCAGTGCGGGGGCTCGAGGACTGTTTTGTCATCGACTATAACATCACCAACGGCGATTTCCAGAACTATAACCCGGTGCGGCATCTGCTGGCCGGGCAGGCTCCCTATGCGGATTTCACCGTCTATCTGGGGGCGGGGGAACTGTACGGCATGGCGGCCATTCTGCTGCTGGTGGGCAACACCTTTGCCCGCAGTATGTTTGCCGCCGAGTTCCTGACCTGGTTCTGCTTTGAACTGCTGGTGCTGGCCGTCTGCCGGGCGGTGTTCCGCACCGGACGCGCCGCCCGGGCCATGACCGCCGCCCTGAGCGCCTACTGCCTGCTGGCGGTGCAGGGGACGAACCTGCCCGGCATGAACTGGCTGCGGAACCTGCTGGGCTATGCGTCGTCCAGCGGCAACAGCGCCCGCATGATCCGTTCGGGGGCGCTGCCCATCGCGGTTTTGCTGTGCGGGGTGGCTCTCTGCCTGTGGCGGGCTTTCCCGCCCAAAGCCGACGCAAAGGGCCTGCGGAAATATCTGCCCCTCGGCCCCACCTTGGCGGTGCCCTTCATCGCCGGGGCCATGGTCCCCTGGAGCAACGACATGGGTGCATCCATGTACCTGGCTGTATCTCTGGCTTACGGGCTGTTCCTGCTGCGGCAGTACGGCACAAAAATCAGGACCGTGGCCCTGCAGGTGGGACAGTATATCGTCGTCAGCGTGCTGGGGCTGGGCATTTCCGTCACCCTCATCAGCTGGGGACATCCTCTGTCCTGGCTGCGCCAGACCCGGGGGGCCTCGGTCTACCAGTCCTGGTATTACTCCTCCGGCCAGGGGGAAAAGCTCTACTATCTCAGTGAGCTGGACCTGAACTGGAGTTTCTGGGTCATGCTGGCCCTGGCCGTGGTCTTTGCGGTGGTGATCTTCCGCGCCCGCAGCCAGGAAAATGCCGTGCGTGCGGCGGGTCTGTTTGCCCTGTGCCTGGGCATGGCGTTCTGGAACATCCTTTACTGCCTGCTGTCCTCCGCCCAGAACGGTCCGGACGGCGGGGCAAAGGCTCTCCTGGCCATACTGGTCCCCGTGTTCGCGGCGGCCGGGCTGGCGTGGCTGGCCGGGCATAAGGAACGGGTCTTCGCCCTTCTGCGCCGCGGGCTGCCCCCCGTGGCCGCTCTGTTTGGCTGCGCGGTTCTGGCACTGGGGACCTGGCAGCAGATCGACGCCCGCATCCAGGGCCGGGAGGAAGGCTATACCCGTGTGGATTCCCTGGGCGGATGGCTGGGGGACAATGCCGCGAAACTGGCCACCGAGCAGAGCATTCTGGCCGGGCGCACCGTCTGGAGCACCTACGCCAGCGCCCTGGAAGCCATGGAAGGCCAGCTGCAGCCTTCCGGCACCGACTATATCATCCATGTCCTGGGGGACAGCCAGCGGGTCGCCTACCTGCAGCAGTTCCAGGCCGGCGGCTTTGACCTGGTGCAGACCCCCAGCTATAAGGTGACATCCTATGAACGGTGGAGCCGCAATGCAAACTGGTGGTTCTACCGGGAACTCTACCGGTACTGGGTGCCGGTGGGCAACACCTTTGTCTGCGGCGGCATGCACATTTTCTGGCAGAGAAACGGCGTGGACAACGACATGGGTGTGGCCACCACCGTGGACATTGACCAGACAGCGGAAAACGTGGTGACCATCACCATCACTGCCGACGATCCCACCTTCTGCGGCGTGGCGGACCTGACCCTGCACTATTCCCATACGGCGGATGCCGACTTTTTGCTGCGGGGCGGGGTGGGCAGCTACCTCCATGTCTCGCCGGATACCGAAAAGCGCCTGTGCGAGGAATCGGGCCGGGACAGCCTCAACTGTGAATTCTTCATCCCCACGGACAAGGATACCTATTCTATCCCCGTCACCATGGAAAACGGCGTGGGCACCGTGACCCTGACATCCCTGCCCGGGGATGCCGCGCACCTGACCGTTTCCTCTGCCGAGGTCACGGGCACCTTCTTCGACTGGGAGTATTTTTACGAGTAAGGAGACCTGCCAACGTTGAAAGAGAACACGGAATGTGGTATCCTTATTCTATGTATCGGCAGGCGGCAGATCTGCCATACGGACGTTAAGGAAAAGGAGAGGCCGGAATGATCGAAAAAAACCGCAGGATCAAAGCGGTCTGCAGCTGCCTTGTGGATATGGTGCTGATTTTCGCATCCTACCTGCTGGCAAACTATCTGCGTTTCAATTATATCCGGTTTTTCCAGGTAGGCGGCGCGGGTCCTGCCCTGGACATTGCCCAGGATGCCCGCACCCTGGCTGCCGGTGCGGTGTTCGCCGTGGCGGATGCCGCCGTGCTGTGGTTCCTGCGCCTGTACGACGATACCCGGCTCTATGGACTGTGGCGCAAAAGCCGGATCATCGTGCTGGTCAACCTGATCGGCATCGTGGTCTTCCAGGCAGTCCTGTACCAGATGCGTGTGACCAACTTCTCCCGCATGGTGCTGGTGCTGTTCTACCTGCTGGCCACCCTGCTGCTCATCCTCAAGCGGCTGGTCATGCGGTGGTTCCGCCGCCGACGCCGGGACAAAGGGGAAGGGCTGCGCCATGTGCTGCTCATCGGCGGGGGAAAGATCGCCGCCCAGTACCTGCTGGCCCTGGAGCACAACCCCTACTACGGCTTTGCGGTGGACGGCTACCTGTCCGACCAGGAAAACCCGGAATTTTCCTGCCCCTATCTGGGCGGATATGAGGCCCTGGACCGCTGCCTGGACGATCCCGCCATTGAGGAAGCGGTCATTGCCCTGGACGCCGACCATATGGACCGCCTGACCGGCGCCCTGGCCGCCTGCGACAAGCACGGCACCCGGGTGACCATGGTACCTTTTTATAATGACTATCTGCCTGCCCGCCCCACCATCGACGTGTTGGGCGAGTGCAAGCTCATCAACATCCGGCAGACCCCCTTTGACAATCTGGCCAACGCCTTTGTCAAGCGGCTGCTGGACATTGTGGGCAGTCTGATCCTCATTGTGCTCACCAGCCCGGTCATGCTGGCGGTGGCCATCGGCGTCAAGCTGTCCAGCCCCGGACCGGTCCTGTTCCGGCAGGAGCGGGTGGGCCTGAACAAAAAGCCCTTTATGATGTACAAATTCCGCTCCATGCGGGTCAATACCCAGCAGGACACCGCCTGGAGCACCAATGCCGATCCCAGAAAGACAAAATTTGGCAGCTTTATCCGCAAATTCAGCCTGGACGAGCTGCCCCAGTTCTTCAATGTCCTGAAAGGGGACATGAGCCTGGTGGGACCCCGGCCGGAGATCCCCTTCCATGTGGAACACTTCAAGGAGGAAATCCCCCGTTACCTGGTGCGCCAGCAGGTCCGCCCCGGCTGCACCGGCTGGGCGCAGGTCAACGGCCTGCGGGGAGACACCGACATTGCCGAGCGCATCCGTTACGATATCTGGTATATCGAAAACTGGACGGTTGCGCTGGATATCAAGATCATTTTCCGCACGGTGTTCGGCGGAAAGATGGTCAACGACGAAAAGCTGAACTGAGCGGCAGACTTGCCGCCCTGATGCTGAAAGGCAGGGACCCTGTATGCAGAACAAAAAACCGAAAGTCGCCATTGTACACGACTGGCTGGTGGCCTATGCGGGCGCCGACCGGGTGGTGGACTGTATGCATCACGTGTTCCCTGACGCGGTGATCTACACCCTTGTGTACGACAAGGAAAAGATGCCCTCCTGGTTCAAGGACTACGACATCCGCACCACCTACATCCAGAAACTGCCCTTTGCCACCAAGATCTACCGCTCCCTGCTGCCCTGGATGCCCGCCGCCTTTGAGGCGCTGGATCTTTCGGAGTACGACCTGGTGCTTTCCTCCAGTTCCTCCTGCAGCAAGGGGGTCATCACCCGTCCGGACGCCGTGCATATCTGCTACTGCCATACCCCCACCCGCTATTTGTGGGACTTCTACTACACCTACCGGGACAACGCCAACTGGCTGGTGCGCCATGTCATGCCCCACCAGATGCACAAGCTGCGTGTGTGGGACAAGTGCGCCGCCGACCGGGTGGATTACTTCATTGCCAACTCCCACTACATCGCCAACCGCATCAAAAAATATTACCGCCGGGACGCCGATGTCATTTACCCCTGCGTCCATATCAATGAGCAGCCCCTTTGCCCCAAGGAGGATTTCTACCTGGTGGTGGGCCGCTTTACCTGGTACAAGCGCATCGACCTGGCGGTGGCCGCCTGCACCAAGCTGGGCAAGCGGCTGGTGGTCATCGGCGGCGGCGGGGAGGCATCCCGCCTGCATGCCCTGGCCGGTCCGACCGTGGAATTCCTGGGCGGCGGCCTGAGCGACGAGGAAGTCCGCAGCTACTACCTGCGGGCCAAGGCCTTCATCTTCCCCGGGGAGGAGGACTTCGGCATCACCCCGGTGGAAGCCCAGAGCGCCGGCACGCCGGTGCTGGCTTATGGCCGCGGCGGCGTCTGCGAGACGGTGCTGGACGGCAAGACCGGTCTGTTCTTCGGGGAGCAGACGGTGGAATCCCTGGCCGAGTGCATTGAACGGTTTGAGCGGGAGGGGATCTCCTTCTCGCCGGAAGAGATCCGGGAACACAGCCGCGGCTTCTCGGAGGAACGGTTTGAAAACCAGCTGCGGGACTACTGCGCCCGCCGCTGCAAGGACTGGGCCGACGAGCTGTACGCCTGTTCCCGCCGGGACGTGCTTGCCGCCAAATCGAACGGAGGAGAAACAAATTGAGGCCAATCGTGATCAACGGCACGGTTTTGTGCGATAACATCACCGGCATCCCCCGCTATGTGTATGAGGTGGTCTCCCGCCTGGACAAGCTGCTGGAAGGCACCGGCCTGGACGTGCGCCTGGCCTACCGGGACGACGGCCGCCCCCTGCACCTGACGGGACTGAAAAACATTCAGGTGGTGCCGCTGCACTCGGTGCGGTACTGCTACAACCTGTTTGTGCTGCCCCATTACCTGCGCAA
>DXFO01000014.1 GCA_019114415.1 Candidatus Gemmiger faecavium
GATGTAGTCTTTTATCGCTCCTTCATACTTGCCTACCGTATCTACATAATACCCTCTGCACCAGAAGTGTCGGTTCCCGTATTTATACTTTAGGTTCGCATGTTTATCGAAGATCATCAGGCTGCTTTTACTTTTCAGGTATCCCATGAAACTTGCTACGCTTAAGTGCGGCGGTATTTCCACTAGCATATGGATATGATCCGGGCAGCATTCCGCCTCTATGATCCTTACTCCTTTTCTTTCGCTCAGCTCTCTTAGTATTTTTCCTACGTCCGCTTTTATCTTTTTGTAAATGATCTGACGGCGGTACTTCGGCGCAAATACTATGTGATATTTGCATCTGTATTTGCTATGTGATAAACTCTTTATGTCATCCATTGACAAGAACCTCCTGTGCTTTTGCTTGGTTGCCAGACCAGCTTTATTCTAGCACAGGAGGTTCTTTCTCTTCACTAAAGTATTTTTTATCCACCCCCAGTTGAACTGGGGGTTTTATCATGCCTATTCGGCGCCAAAAGAAAAGCAGGAAACCACTTCTGATTTCCTGCTTGCGTGTCACCAGCGAACAGCTGCTGTTCCGTTAATCAAAATAGAATAACTCTTCAAACTTCTTGTCAAGAGCAATACATAAAACAAGTGCAAGTTTGGCGGTAGGGTTAAACTGACCTGTTTCAATCGAACTAATGGTATTGCGGGAAACACCTACCATTTCGGCAAGTTGAGTTTGGGAAAGTTTGCGCTCTGCTCTTGCTTCTTTCAAGCGATTTTTTAATACCAGTTTATCATCCATACTCTTTTTACGTCCTTAAAAAATTCCAAGCGTAAATTTTTATTTGTCGCTTAATCTGCCATTGTAAAACGCAACCATGTATCTCCCCTTTCCCCGCAAAATACAGCATCGTTTTATGCCGCCTCTTTCTCTCGTTTTTGTCCTCCCCTATGTGTTCATAATACTTTGCATGTTGTTTTATTTGTTTCTGCCGTCCTCCCATGATTTTTTTGAAAAGCACAGAAAAAAGCCGCCCCTTCCCGGTTGATTTCCGGGTTGGAGCGGCTTTTATTTTGGACAAATTTTATTTGCCGGGATTTTACCCTCTATAACAGGTCAGAGCTTGCGGGCAGACCCGTTCTTCCGGGCGGAAATCCTCAGCAAGGATCGTTTTCTCAGGTCATTCCACATCCTGCAGGGCGGCATAATCCTGCTCGCCGGTGCGGACTTTGACCACGCGGACTACATTATATACAAAGATCTTGCCGTCGCCGATATGGCCGGTGTACAGC
Source organism: Candidatus Gemmiger faecavium (assembly GCA_019114415.1). Lineage (GTDB taxonomy): Bacteria > Bacillota > Clostridia > Oscillospirales > Ruminococcaceae > Gemmiger > Gemmiger faecavium. The sequence continues at coordinate 1,282 of DXFO01000014.1, forward strand.
GTGCGGGTGGCGGTGTCGATGATCTTCTCCACCGGGATCTTGCTGACGACGACCTCGACCTTGACCTTGGGCATCAGGGTCATATCGACTTCAGCACCGCGGTATTTCTCACCGCTGCCCTTCTGCAGGCCGCAGCCCATGACTTGCGTCACCGTCATGCCGGTAACGCCGATGCCGTTGAGCGCCCTCTTGAGGGCGTCAAACTTGGCAAGCTGCAAAATGATGACCACTTTGTGCATACCGGAATCCAGTTCGGCAGGCAGAGGTTCTTCCCTCTGAACCTTGACCGCCGCGGCCACCTGGGCGGGGCTGGCCTTCTCCAGATCTCCTTCGCCCAGATCGGTGTTTTCATTGGCGTCCAGTTCGGCATAGGTCGCATCGGTGATGGCAAAGCCTGCGTAGGCGCTGGCCAGGCCATGCTCGTGGATATCCAGGCCGTCGATCTCTTCCTGTTCGGTGACCCGCAGGCCCACCGTCTTTTTGATAATGGTGAAGATGATGGTCATGGACACCAGCACCCACGCGGCCACGCACACCAGGCCCAGAGCCTGAATGCCCAGCCGGGTAAAGCCGCCGCCGTAAAACAGGCCGCCGTCGGTGGCGAAAAGACCGACCGCCAGAGTGCCCCACGCACCGTTTGCACAGTGGACCGAGACAGCGCCCACGGGGTCGTCGATCTTGGCCACATTATCGAAGAACTCCACCGAGAAGACGCACAGCACACCGGCCACGATACCGATGATCGCCGCGCCCACGGGGTCCACCTCATCACAGCCTGCGGTGATGGCGACCAGGCCGGCCAGAGCGCCGTTGAAGGTCAGCGAGACATCGGGCTTGCCGTAGCGCAGCCAGGTGGTGATGAGGGCGGCGCAGGTAGCCAGTGCCGCGGCCAGGTTGGTGTTGAAGCAGATCAAGCCGGCGGAGACCATGGTGTCGTCACCGGTCATGGAGACGGTGGAACCGCCGTTGAAACCGAACCAGCAGAACCACAGGATAAAGACGCCCAGCGCCATGGCGGTAAGGTTATGGCCGGGGATAGCCCGGGCCTTGCCGTCCCTACCGTACTTACCAATCCGGGGGCCAAGCATGGCCGCGCCCAGGCAGGCGGTAACGCCGCCCACAAAATGGACCGCAGTGGAACCGGCGAAGTCATGGAAGCCCAGCTGGCTGAGCCAGCCGCCGCCCCAGATCCAGTGGCCGGAGATGGGGTAAACGATAAGGCTGATGGCCGCCGAGTACAGGCAGTAGGCGCTGAACTTGGTACGCTCGGCCATGGAACCGGACACGATGGTGGCGGCGGTGGCACAGAACACCGTCTGGAACACCACATACACCCACACCGGCAGCGTGCCGAAGTCATAATCGCCGCGGATGAGGGGGTCAAAACCGCCGATCAGCGCGCCGTACCCCGCAAACATCACGCCGAAGCCCACCAGCCAGAAGCAGGGGGTGCCGATACAAAAATCCATCATATTCTTCATGAGGATGTTGCCGGTATTTTTGGCACGGGTCAGGCCCGCTTCGCACAAAGCAAAGCCCGCCTGCATGAAGAACACCAGGAACGCCGCAACCAGCGTCCAGATCACGTCAGCAGAATTGTACATACACGATCTCTCCTCTCTGCATACTCCCCACAGCGGCACAACCGAGGAGAAAGGCTGTACCGCAACAGCAAAGGCGCCGGGGAAATTCCCCGGCGCCTTTGCCTTGGCGACAGTATATGCGTGTGACCCGCCCGCGTCAAGCGTTTTTCACAAAATCATGTGTTTTGTCCAATGTTCCACCTTTTCTGCGGGCTCGGGTTTGTGCAGTTTTGAAAAGAAATCGATGCTTCCCGCCGCCTTACGCCTGCTGGGTCTGGTTGAGCAGGTGCATGAATTCCTCACCGGTGATGGTCTCCTTTTCCAGCAGGTAGGAGGCCAGGCGATCCAGCGCCGCACGGTTTTCACTCAGGATCTTGTAGGCCTTGTCATGGGCCGCCTTGATGGTGGCGCAGACCATCTCGTCCACCTTGCCTGCCGTCTCACCGGCACAGGTCAGGGAGGTATCGCCGCCCAGGTACTGGTTCTGCACCGTCTCCAGGGCCATCATGCCAAACTCCTCGGTCATGCCGTAGCGGGTGATCATGGCGCGGGCCAGCTTGGTGGCCTGTTCAATATCGTTGGAAGCCCCCGTGGTCATCTGGTCCTCGCCAAAGACCAGTTCCTCGGCGCAGCGGCCGCCGGTCAGGGTAGCCAGCTTATTGTTCAGCTCCACACGGCTCATGAGCATCTTTTCCCCTTCATCCACCTGCATGGTATAGCCCAATGCGCCGGAAGTGCGGGGAATGATGGTGATCTTGGTGACCGGGGCGGAGTGGTTCTGCAGTGCCGCCACCAGGGCATGGCCGATCTCGTGGTAAGCGACGATGCGCTTTTCCTTGGGCGAGACAACGGCGCTCTTGCGCTGTGCGCCCGCGATGACCGTCTCCACGCTTTCCTCCAGGTCGGACTGTTCCACCGCCGTGCGGTTCTGGCGGATGGCGCGCAGGGCGGCCTCGTTGACGATGTTCGCCAGCTCGGCGCCGGAAGCCCCTGCCGTGGACCGGGCAATGAGATCCCAGTCAATATCGCCGCTGAGTTTGACCTTGGCGGCGTGGACCTTCAAAATGGCGCGGCGGCCGGGCAGGTCGGGCAGTTCCACCGGAACGCGGCGGTCAAACCGGCCGGGACGCAGCAGCGCCGGGTCCAGGCTTTCGGGGCGGTTGGTGGCAGCCAGAAGCACCACGCCCTTGCGGGCGTCGAAGCCGTCCATCTCGGCCAGCAGCTGGTTGAGGGTCTGTTCCCGCTCGTCGTTGCCGCCGACACCGCCGGTATCGCGCTTTTTGCCGATGGCATCGATCTCATCAATAAAGACGATGCAGGGTGCTTTTTCATTGGCCTGTTTGAACAGGTCGCGGACCTTGGCCGCGCCCATGCCCACGAACATCTCCACGAATTCCGAGCCGGACATGGAGAAGAAGGGGACTTTGGCCTCGCCGGCGACGGCCTTGGCCAGCAGGGTCTTGCCGGTACCGGGAGGGCCCACCAGCAGCACGCCCTTGGGCAGCTTGGCGCCGATGCCCGCGTATTTTTCGGGATCATGGAGGAAGTCCACCACTTCCAGCAGGGACTCCTTGGCTTCGTCCTGTCCGGCCACATCGGCAAAGGTGACGCCGGTCTCCGCCTGTTCCACGTAGATCTTGGCCCCCGATTTGCCGAAGGCCATGGCGTTGCCCATACCGCCCATGTTGCCTATGCGCTTGGTCATCCAGCGGGAGAGCAGCTCACCGATGACCAGGAAGAACAGAATGGGCATCACCCAGGACACGATAAAGCTCAGAATGGGGTTGGCCTGGGTGGGGATCTCGGCACTGAAGGAAATCTCCGGGTCGGAGCGCAGCTGCTCCAGCAGGCGCTGGCCGTCGTCGGGCCAGATGCCGGTCTTGTACACGCCGACCTTGTTATTGTTGTCCGGCTGTTCCGCCGTGAACACCAGCTGCCCGGAGCTTTCCTCCAGGGCGACCTCCTGCACAAGGCCGTCGTCCACCATGGTCAGGAAATCGCTGTATGCGACCTCCACCACCTTGGTCTCAAGCACCGAAGGGAAAAACAGGGCGTTGAGCAGCAGTACCACCACCATGGCGATAACGTAATAATAAATTAATGGTTTTTTGGGGGGCTTGCGATCCTTATCCTGAATCTCCTGCATAAGACATCCTCCTCGTCTAAGCGAAAAAAGCCTGACCATGCGGCAAATCCGCATTGCAGTCTCACTTTTGAAGGGTATGATACCAGACGGAATACGAACTTCCTGTGAACAAAAGCTGAATTGTTTATAAACTTTTGCCCGGCAGGCTGCGCCGATTCCGGGCATACTCCCAGTATCAGTATACCCCAGTGTTCCGAAGGATGTCCATGGACGGTTCCGGGCTTTTGTCTCAAAACAGACCGCACAGGCTCAGGGCCAAAAGCAGGATACCGCCGTAGTAGGTGACAAGGTTGGCAATGTGCAGCCCGGCACTGCGGCCCTGCCGCCCGAAATAGAGAAACAGCAAAATGAAATCCGACGTCCAGAACAGCGCCGCCCCTGCGCAGAGCAGGACCGCCGCAGGGGTCGCCAGAGCAAATGCCACCGAAAGGCTCTGGGCCAGCAGGGTACTCACCGCAAAGCAGTAGCATACCCCGAAAGGCGCCAGCCTGCCCATGTTCACGACACCCCGGCGCAGCAGCACCACCAGAACGCCCGCCGAAACCGCAGGCAGCAAAAGCCAGGCCGGGGCGGCGGTGTGCAGCTTCCACAGCCCGCCCAGAAAGCAGAGATGCCCGCAGAAGAAGACGCCGATGCCTCCTGCCATCCATGCCGTGCGGCGGGAAAGGTTGTACACGCCCAGGGCCACATCCCCCGCCGCGCACAGGACAAAGCCCGCCGTAAAGGTGCGCACCCCGGGGGTGATGTTCCCCTCCAGGGCGCACAGCACCGCCAGCACGATAAAAGCAAGTCCCGCCGCAGCCTTTGCCGCCGGGTAAGAGGGGCGTCCCCGCAGGGCGAGGACCGTCCCTGCCAGCACCAGATACACCGCCGCCGAAACCGCGATCTCCATCCCATGACCTCCCTGCCGGGGCGGCGTTGCAAAGCGGCCCCGGATACGATATAATCAACATCGGTACAGCATTTGTACCGGATGAACGTCACTGTATGCGGGCAGGTCTGCCCGCGTTCCAGCTTTAGTATAACGGAAGCCTCCTGCGGCGGCAAGCGCCGGGGAGGCGCCGGCGGCATAAGGCCCGCTTTTCCCCTGCGGGGAATGGCGCAGCATCGTAAGTTCCACCGTCACAAGCATGTTTATGGCGGGGATAAATTTTACGTCACAAGGTCTTTTGCACGCACGGCATAAAAGGAAAGGCAGGTTTTTGGCATGAAGATCACCGTTGCCGGCACCGGGTATGTGGGCTTGTCCATCAGCGTGCTGCTGGCCCAGCACAACGAGGTGTGGGCCATGGACATTCTGCCCGCCAAGGCCGAGGCCATCAACGCCCGCCGCTCCCCCATCGCGGACACCGAGATCGAGGAGTATCTGGCCAGCCGGGACCTGAACCTGCGGGCCACCACCGACGCCGCGGCGGCCTATCCCGGGGCGGATTTCATCGTGGTGGCCACCCCCACCAACTACGACCCGGACAAAAACTATTTTGACACCTCCAGCGTGGAGGCGGTGCTGGACCTGGCCGGGCAGTATGCCCCGGAGGCCACCGTCATCATCAAATCCACCGTGCCGGTAGGCTACACAGCCCAGATCCGCAACCGCTATCCCGGCCGGCAGATCCTGTTCAGCCCGGAATTTCTGCGGGAGGGCCATGCCCTGTACGATAACCTCTACCCCAGCCGCATCGTGGTGGGCGCTCCCGCCGGGGACGACGCCGCCCTGGCAAAGGCCAAACAGTTTGCCGGTCTGCTGGCGGAGGGGGCCATCAAGGAGGACATTCCCACCCTCTTCCCCAGCCTGACCGAGGCGGAGGCCATCAAGCTGTTCGCCAACACCTACCTGGCTCTGCGGGTAGCCTTCTTCAACGAGCTGGACACCTACGCGGCGGCTCGGGGGCTGGATACCAAGGGTATCATCGAGGGCGTCTGCCTGGACCCGCGCATCGGCAGCCACTACAACAACCCCAGCTTCGGCTACGGCGGTTACTGCCTGCCCAAGGACACCAAGCAGCTGCTGGCCAACTACCGGGACGTTCCCCAGAACCTGATCCAGGCCATTGTGGACTCCAACCGCACCCGCAAGGACTTTATCGCCGAGGATGTGCTCTCCCGCCATCCCAAGGTGGTGGGCGTCTACCGTCTGACCATGAAAGCGGGCAGCGACAACTTCCGCCAGTCCAGCATCCAGGGCGTCATGAAGCGCATCAAGGGCAAGGGCGTCCCCGTGGTGGTGTACGAGCCCACCCTGGACGCCGGGGAGTTCTACGGCAGCCGGGTGGAGCACGACCTGGACGCATTCAAGAAAGAATGCGACATCATCCTGACCAACCGCGCCGCACCGGAGCTGGCCGACGTGGCGGACAAGGTCTACACCCGTGATATCTATTCCCGGGACTGACCCGTCTGCCGGCGGCCGCATTGGGGCAGACTCTTTTGAGATGAGCACCGCGTTTCCGTGCGGCCAACATTCAACAATTTTACCTTCTGCGGAGGAAAACTCTTATGGTTCAAAACACTGATATCGTCGTCATCGGCGCGGGCATCGCGGGCATGACGGCAGCTGTTTACGCCGTGCGCGCGGGCAAGCGCGTGACGGTGCTGGAGTGCGAGGGCTTCGGCGGCCAGATCGCCTCCTCCCCCCGGGTAGAAAACTACCCCGGCATTGCGGGCATTTCCGGCGCGGACCTGTCCGACGCCATGTACAAGCAGGCTTCCGACCTGGGCGTGGAATTCGCCTTTGCCCAGGCCCAGTCCGTTGCTCCCCAGGCCGACGGCGGCTTTGTGGTGGAGAGCGACGCGGGCACCTACGCCTGCCGCAGTGCCATCCTGGCCACCGGCGCCCATCACCGGGGCCTGGGCCTGCCCAAAGAGAAGGAACTGACGGGCCGCGGCGTGGCCTACTGCGCGGTGTGCGACGGCGCCTTTTACCGCGACGGCAAGACCGCCGTGGTGGGCGGCGGCAGCGCGGCTTTGCAGAGCGCCGAGTATCTGTGCGGCGTCTGCAAGGAAGTGGTGCTGATCCACCGCCGGGACGAGTTCCGGGGCGAGGCCGCCCTGGCCAAGCGGGTCTGTGCCAACCCCAACCTGACCCTCATGCTGGACAGCAACGTGGTGGAGTACCTGGGCGACGACAAGCTGACCGGCATTGTGGTGGAGAACAAAAAGACCGGCGTCCGCACCGAAGTGGCGGTGGACGGCCTGTTCCTTGCAGTGGGCCAGCAGCCCGCCAACGAGCGGTTTGCCCCGCCGGTGGAGCTGGATGCTTCCGGCTACGTGCTGGCAGGTGAGGACTGCCGCACCAACGTTCCCGGCCTGTTTGCCGCGGGCGACTGCCGCGTCAAGTCGGTGCGCCAGCTGACCACCGCTGCCGCCGACGGCACCGTGGCGGCCCTGGCTGCCTGCACCTGGGTGGACGAACATCCGGCGGCGGAATGACCAAAGGAACCAAGCAATCAATCAAAAAACGGCGGACGCAGGAGAAAGTTCTCCCGGCGTCCGCCGTTTCTTTTTACGGGTTTACAGGATCTTGCGGTGGTTTTTGACCCGCAGGGTGTTGTACGCCTGCAGCAGATGGACTCCATACCAGATCAGCCCCAGGGAAAACACCACGAACACCACCGCCCCTGCCGTGTTCAGCGGCACAAGATCGGGCAGCGCCGTCTGGGCAAACAGCAGAACCGTCTGGGCGGCCAGCAATACCGCCAGAGCGGGACGCAGCAGGCGGTGTTTTGCGGTGTAGGCTTCATCGTTCAAAAGCTGTTCCGCGGCGGTCAGTGTGACCCAGACCCCGGCCAGCACCAGCCACAGGTCGGCGGAGCGCAGCACCGGGCGCAGCCAACCGCCGTCCTCCATGCCGCAGAGCAGCAGTTCCAGCACAAACTGGCCGCAGTACGCCACAAGAGCCAGGCGGCACCGTGCCCCCAGCACCGCCGCCCCCAGGCCCGCCAGCACGGTCAGGGTGACTTCAGCAGTGGAACTGGTCCCCTGCACCCCCAGCAGCGCACGGCCGATGGCCGCCACTCCCAGCAAAAGAAAGCCCAGCGCAGGACGGTTGTTTTTATCCATAAATCTTATCCTCCGTGCATCATCGGTCTTTTGTGATTGTAACATGCCTAACAGCGCGCTGCAATACTGTGCGAATTTCATCTTGCATCCGGGCGGCCGGACTGCTACAATGAAATTTATGCAGTATGCCTGACCGCGCAGCGGCATAAATCGGGCATTTGCAGCTTGTGAGGGGGTTATGAATATGCAGTTTTCCAAACGTCTGGACCTGTTCGGGCCCGAGATCTTCGCCGCGCTCAACGACAAAAAGGTCGAGCTGGAACAGCAGGGCAAGGCTTTGTACAATCTTTCGGTGGGCACGCCCGACTTTCCGCCCGCACCGCACATCAAGCAGGCGCTCATTGACGCCGCCCAGTCGGACGAGAACTGGAAGTACAGCCTGCGGGACATCCCCGAACTGCTGGAGGCGGTCTGCGCCTACTACCAGCGCCGCTTCGGCGTGGAGGGGCTGACCCCCGACCAGGTCATGAGCTTTTCCGGCAGTCAGGACGGCATCGGCCACCTTGGCATGGCCCTGTGCAACGACGGCGACCTGGTGCTTCTGCCCGACCCCTGCTACCCTGTCTTTATGACCGGCTCCATGCTGGGCGGCGCCGAACCCTGGTACTATCACCTGACCAAAGAGAACAACTTCCTGCCCGACGTCTCCACCATCCCCGACGAGGTGGCCGACCGGGCCAAGTACATGCTGGTCTCCCTGCCCGCCAACCCGGTGGGCAGCGTGGGCAGCCCCGAACTCTATCAGGAGATCGTGGATTTCTGCCGCAAGCACGACATTCTTCTCGTCCATGACAACGCATACAGCGACATCATCTTTGACGGCAAGGTGGGCGGCAGTGTTTTCAACACTCCCGGGGCCGAGGAGGTCGCCGTGGAGTTCTTCAGCCTGAGCAAGAGCTTCAACGTCACCGGCGCCCGCGTCAGCTTCCTGGTGGGACGCCGGGATGTGGTGGCCGCCTGCAAAAAGCTGCGCACCCAGATCGACTTCGGTATGTTCCTGCCCATCCAGAAGGCTGCCATCGCCGCTCTGACCGGCCCGCTGGACAGCGTCAAGGCCCAGTGCGCCGAGTACCAGCGCCGCCGGGACGCTCTGTGCGGCGGCCTGCGGGGCATCGGCTGGAACGTTCCCGACAGCCACGGCAGCATGTTCGTCTGGGCGCCCCTGCCCGCCGGCTATACCAACAGCATGGCCTTCTGCATGGACCTGATCGACAAGGCCGGGGTCATCTGCACCCCCGGCTCCAGCTTCGGACCTTCCGGGGAAGGCTACGTACGCTTCGCCCTGACCATGCCGGTGGAGCGCATCCAGGCCGCCGTCCAGGCCATCGCCAAGAGCGGCATCCTGGGCTGAGGTATTGAATCCTTCATAAACATCCAACACTCCTGCCGGAGTCTCCGGCGGGAGTGTTTTTTTGCATCTTGCCCAAAACTGCCGCATAAAATTTGTGAACATTTTTGAAATTCTTGGTCCCACCTCTTGCATCCGGGCGCGGGCGGGATATAATGTTGCATACGAGAGATACTTAACGCACGTTAAATTTTATCAACAGTTAAGTATTCCACGGAAAGTTGGTGAGACGATGGAAAACGATCACGCGCTGAGCGACCTTTTGCAGCTGTTCTGGCAGATCCGCAAGACGGTACAGCGCAGCATCCAGCAGGCCGACCCGGGCAATCCCCGGGGGGATATCGCCATGCTGGAGCGGCTGCACTATGTCATCCGGCAGAGCGGGCAGGACGGCGCGGTGCCGGTGTCGGCTCTGGCAGAGCGTCTGCGCATGCTGCCGCCGGCAGTCTCCCGCACCCTGCGTCAGCTGGAGGACAACGGCCTGGTGGAGCGCATCCACGACCCCGCCGATCACCGCCGGGCACTGGTGCGTCTGACGGAAAAAGGCGAACAGATCCGCCTTCAGGCCGAGGACCGGATGCGGGACTACATGCACCGGGTCATCGACCGTGTGGGGGAGGAAACCTTTACCCGCATGCTGGCCGACCTGACCACCTGGGAACAGGCCATGCAGGCCGAGCTGGACCAGACGCCTGACACCCCGGCCCCGGAGAGCGCGCAGTCCAAACATTCCCGCGCTCACGAAATCTGATTTGTAAGGAGGAATGTCTCATGCTCAATATTTTCCGCAACCTGGGCAAACATTGGGCCGCCTGCCTGGCTGTGGTCGCGCTGCTGATCGTACAGGCAAGCTGTGACCTGGCTCTGCCGGGATACACGTCGGACATCGTCGACGTGGGCATCCAGCAGGGCGGCGTAGACAGTGCCCTGCCCGACACCCTGCGCGATACCACGCTGCAGGCTTTGAAGATCCTGATGTCCGACGAGGAGGCTGCGGCCCTGGAAGCCGCCTACGCCCCCGCCGACGAAAACGGCGTCCGCGCCCTGCTGGACACCGCCGACACCGAAGCTCTGGCTTCCAGCCTGACCATGCCCGATGTAGCCCTGTATATGGCTGCTGCGGCCCAGTCGGCCCAGCGTCAGGGGGTGGACACCGCCCTGCCCGAGCCTCAGGACCTGGACACCGCTGCCGCCATGGTCAGCGCCGCGGCGGCGCAGCCCGGTTTTGACCACCAGGCCATGCTGGACCAGATGGCTTCCGCCCAGGAAAACCTGGCCCCCGATACCGAGAACACCCTGGCCTCCCAGGCGGTGCAGCTGGTCCGGCTGGAATACCAGGCCCAGGGCATCGACGGTGACGTGCAGATGTCCTACCTGCTCTCCACCGGCGGCCAGATGCTTCTGTACAGCCTGCTCATGGTAGCTGCCGCCGTATCGGTGGGCTTCATCGCCTCCCGGGTGTCGGCGGCCATCGGCCGCGATCTGCGCCGCCAGGTGTTCAGCAAGGTCGTCTCCTTCTCCAATGCAGAGACCGACCGCTTCTCCACCGCCTCCCTCATCACCCGCACCACCAACGACATCCAGCAGGTGCAGCAGACCTCCGTCATGCTGCTGCGCATCGTGGCCTACGCCCCCATCCTGGGCATCGGCGGCATCATCCGGGTGGCCGGTACCGCCACCGGGCTGTCCTGGATCATCGTGCTGGCTGTGGTGCTGCTTATGGGCATCGTCTTTGTGCTGATGCAGGTGGCCCTGCCCAAGTTCAAGCTGATGCAGACCCTGGTGGACCGCCTGAACCTGGTCAGCCGGGAAATTCTGACCGGCATCATGCCCATCCGGGCGTTCTCCCGCGAAAAGTACGAGGAAGAGCGCTTTGACGCCGCCAGCAAGGACCTCATGCGCACCCAGCTGTTCACCAACCGGGTCATGACCTTCATGATGCCCACCATGATGCTCATCATGAACGGCACCACCCTGCTCATCGTCTGGTTCGGCGGGCATGCCATGGCGGAAAGCGGCATGCAGATCGGCGACCTCATCGCTTTCATCACCTACACCATGCAGATCGTCATGTCCTTCCTCATGCTGACGGTCATTTCCATCATGCTACCCCGTGCGGGCGTGGCCGCCGACCGTATCCAGGAAGTGCTGGACACCGAGCCGGTCATTGAGGACCCCAAACCCGCAGCCCTGCCCGCCGGGCTGGACCGCAAGGACTGGAAGGGCGTCGTCCGCTTCGACCATGTCCACTTCCGCTACCCCGGCGCCGACGAGGACGCCCTGACCGACATCGACTTTACCGCCGAGCCGGGCAAGACCACCGCCATCATCGGTGCCACCGGCTGTGGCAAGTCCACCCTGCTCAACCTGATCCCCCGCTTCTACGATGCCACCCAGGGCAGCGTGACACTGGACGGCGTGGACATCCGGGACATTCCCCAGCAGACGCTGCGCGCCCAGCTGGGCTATGTGCCCCAGAAAGGCGTGCTCTTCTCCGGCACCATTGAGAGTAACCTGAAATTCGGCGGCAGCTTCATCACCGACGACGACATGCATCAGGCTGCCGACATTGCCCAGGCCACCGACTTCATCACCGCCAAGACCGAGGGCTTTGAAAGCCCCATCGCCCAGGGCGGCACCAACGTGTCCGGCGGCCAGAAGCAGCGCCTGTCCATCGCCCGGGCCATCGCCAAGGCCCCCAAGGTCTATCTGTTCGACGATAGTTTCTCCGCCCTCGACTACAAGACCGACGTGGCCCTGCGCCGGGCCCTGCGGGAAAAGACCGGCGACTCCACCGTTATCATCGTGGCGCAGCGCATCTCCACGGTGCTGCACGCCGACCAGATCCTGGTGCTGGACGAAGGCCGCATCGTCGGCCGGGGCCGCCACAGCGAGCTGATGGAGACCTGTCCCGAGTACCAGGAGATCGCAAAGAGCCAGCTGAGCCAGAAAGAGCTGGGCATCAACCATACGGAAGGCGGTGAATCCTGATGGCACAACCTGTAAGACGCGGTCCTATGGGCCACGGCCCCGGCGCCGTGGAAAAGCCCAAGGACCTGACCGGCACTCTGCGCCGTCTTTTGAACGCGCTGGGCAAATACCGCACGGCTTTCTTTGCCGTTCTGGTGTTTGCGGCGCTGTCTACCATTTTCAACATTGCAGGCCCCAAGATCCTGGCCAAGGCCACCACCGCCCTGGCCACCGGCTGGTACGCCATGATCACCGGCACCGGCAGCATCGACTTTGCCTATATCGGCAGGATTTTGCTGATTTTGCTGGGGATGTATCTTTTGTCCGCCGGGTTCAGCTTTATCCAGGGCTGGCTGATGAGCGGCATGTCCCAGCGGCTGTGCTATGACTTCCGCCGCCAGATCTCGGAAAAGATCAACCGCCTGCCCCTCTCCTACTTTGAAAAGCGCACCGTGGGCGAGGTTCTGAGCCGTATCACCAACGACATCGACACCCTGGGCCAGAGCCTGAACCAGAGCGTCACCCAGCTCATCACCAGCATCACCACCATGATCGGCGTGCTCATCATGATGCTGTCCATCAGCCCCCAGATGACCCTCATCGCCCTGCTCATCCTGCCGGTGTCCGTCATTCTGGTGCTTTTGGTGGTCCGCTTCAGCCAGCGGTACTTCAAGGACCAGCAGAACTACCTGGGCGTGGTCAACGGCCAGGTGGAGGAGATCTATTCCGGCCACAACGTGGTCAAGGCTTTCAACCGGGAGCAGGCCGTGCTTCAGGACTTTTCCAAGGCCAACAACAAGCTGTTTGACTCCGCCTGGAAGAGCCAGTTCCTCTCCGGCCTGATGATGCCCGTCATGACCTTTGTGGGCAACCTGGGCTACGTGGCCGTGGCCGTGGCGGGCAGCATCCTGGCCGCCGCGGGGACCATCACCATCGGCGAGATCCAGGCGTTCATCCAGTACGTCAAGAACTTCACCCAGCCCATCCAGCAGCTGGCCCAGGTGTCCAACATGCTCCAGAGCATGGCCGCCGTAGCCGAGCGCGTCTTTGAATTCCTGGGCGAGGAGGAGGAAGACCAGCAGGCCGATCCCGCCCGCCGTGCCGACCCTGCCATCATCGACGGCCATGTCCGCTTCGATCATGTCAAGTTCGGCTACACCCCCGACAAGACCATCATCCACGACTTTACCTGCGACGTGAAGCCCGGCCAGAAGGTGGCCATCGTGGGTCCCACCGGCGCAGGCAAGACCACCATGGTCAAGCTGCTCATGCGCTTCTACGACGTGGATTCCGGCGCCATCCTGCTCAACGGCCACAACGTCAGGGACTTTGACCGCAGCGCCCTGCGGGAAGGCTTCGGCATGGTATTGCAGGACACCTGGCTGTTCAAGGGCACCATCATGGAGAACATCCGCTATGGCCGTCTGGACGCCACCGACGAGGAGGTCATCGCCGCGGCCAAGGCTGCCCACGCCGACCACTTTATCCGCACCCTGCCGGGCGGCTACCAGATGGAACTGAACGAGGATGCTTCCAACGTGAGCCAGGGCCAGAAGCAGCTGTTGACCATTGCCCGGGCCATCCTGGCCGACAACCGCATCCTGATCCTGGACGAAGCCACCAGCTCGGTGGATACCCGTACCGAGCAGCGCATCCAGAAAGCCATGGACAACCTGATGCGGGGCCGCACCAGCTTTGTCATCGCCCACCGGCTGTCCACCATCAAGGACGCCGACCTCATTCTGGTCATGCGGGACGGCGACATCGTGGAGCAGGGCACCCACGACGAACTGCTGGCCCAGGGCGGTTTCTATGCCGACCTGTACAACAGCCAGTTTGAGGACGTCACCGCCTGATCCGGTTGTTCAGACAAGTTTCCCCGGACCTGTTTTCAGGCCCGGGGATTTTTGCGGGCCGGTATGCTGCAGTTCGACAGCCTTTGACATCGCAAAAGGGCTGCTGTATACTGTTTGCCGGGAAAGTATGCGGCTGTCATTGGGACACAGCCGCGCGGGAGCGGAGGCCGTTTTTCCTCCGCAAAAGCGGAACAGCACGGGAAAACCAGGGCTTTGCCGTTGAAGCATTCAAGCCCGGGTATCCTTGTGCGGAGCCGCAAAACAAGGAGGGGGTTCATTATGAACGGCTATTCCATCTCTCTGCCCGCCCAACGGCGGGAGGAAGCGCGGTTTGCCGCGCTGGCCGTCAACGCCGGATTTGCAGGCGCTTTCGGCAGTGTGTATTGTTCCCACGTGTTCGCCAACGCACAGACCGGCAACATCATCAGCCTGGCCGCCGAGATCCACAGCGGCGAGTGGGCAGGTGTTGCCTCCCGCACGGTGGCGGTGGGACTGTTTGTCCTGGGGATCTACTTATCCATCCGCCTGCCCTACCTCTGGTTCGGCGGCGACCAGCGGCGCTGGAAGCGCTGCTGCCTGCTCATCGAGACTGCCTGCTTTATTTTGCAGGGACTTTTGCCTTTTGAGCTCCTGGCGGGCATCTCCCCGGCCATGTACCTGTGGCCGGTGTTCTTTGCCTCGGCATTGCAGTACAACACCTTCACGGCGCTGCACGGCGTGCCGGTGTCCACCCTGTTCACCACCAACAACATCCGCCAGCTGACCCTCCACGCCACCATCTGGCGGCAGAAAGCCCGGGGTCTGACCCCGGCCTCCCAGGAGGAAGCCCGGCAGGAACGCCGCATCTCGCTGATCTACATTGCGGTGTTCATCGCCTTTTTCGGTGGTATTCTGGGTGGGGTCTACCTGACCTACCTGATGGAGACCCGGCTCATGTTCCTGTGCGCGGGCATCCTGTTCGCGGTGTGGGCCTGGCAGCGCTGGGACGACACCCGCGAATCCGCCTGAGCGATTTCCCTGTCACAACAGCAAAAAGCTCCCCTTTCCGTACCCGGAAAAGGGAGCTTTTGTTTTTGCAATGGTTCAGCCCAAAAAGACGTCCAGCATCATCATGACCAGGAAGCCCAGCAGCACGCTGATGGTCCCGGCGTTGGAGTGTTCGCCAAGACGGGCTTCGGGGATGAGTTCCTCCACCACCACGTAGAGCATGGCACCGGCGGCAAAGGCCAGCAGCCAGGGCATAACGGCCAGCGCCTGCCCCGCCACCAGCACGATGAGCAGGCCGAACACCGGTTCCACCACGCCGGACAGGGCGCCGCAGACAAAGGCCTTGCCGTTGCTCACGCCCTGGGCCTTGAGGGGCAGGGACACCGCCGCGCCCTCGGGGAAGTTTTGCAGCGCCATGCCGAGGGCCAGAGCTATGGCCCCGGCCAGCGCCCCCTGGGAGGGGTCTGCCGCCGCCACCGAGAAGGTCAGGCCCACGGCCATGCCTTCCGGGATATTGTGCAGCGTGACGGCCAGCACGATCATGGTGGTGCGTTTGAGCCGGGCAGGCAGGCCTTCCGGCTCTTCACTGCCCACATGCAGGTGGGGCATGAGCCGGTCCAGCAGCCAGAGGAAGGCCGCCCCGGCCACAAAGCCGCCGCAGACGGGCAGCCCCACCGAAAACGCCTTGGGCATGCCGGGCGCGGCCTGCTGTTCGGCCATTTCCATGGCGGGGATGAGCAGGCTCCATACCGAAGCCGCCACCATAACGCCCGCCGCAAAGCCGAGAAACAGCTTTTGGGTCAGCTGGCCCATCTCTTTTTTGAAGAAAAATACCATGGCGGCGCCCAGAACGGTGGCCAGGCAGGTAAACCCGGTCCCCAGCGCCGCGTACAAAAGTTCTTTTTGCAGCATAAGGTCTCCTTTTAGGTCGGTCGAAAGTTCGATGTCGGGAAAAGGTCGGGCCTTGCGCAAGCCTTGGACAAGAAAAGCCGGCCGCTGTCAGAACAGCGGGGCCATGGTGCGCAGCACAGCCGAGAGCAGCGTGCCGAAAAAGCTGTTGCGGCACTCGTTGAGGGTGACGGCGCGGCAGTGGGATTCCAGCTCGATCATGTCGGCGCGGATATCCGCCAGGGCGCGGCAGCCGTACAGCAGAGTGCTGCACTCAAAATGCAGGTAGAGACTGCGGTAGTCCAGGTTGACAGTGCCCACCGCGGCAATGCGGTCGTCACACAGCCAGGTCTTGCTGTGCAGAAAACCCGGCGTATAGCTGAAGATCCGCACACCCGCCTGGAGCAGCGGCTGGAAGTAGCTGCGGGTCAGCTGATAAGTCATCTTTTTGTCCGGGATGCCGGGGGTGTAGATGCGCACATCCACACCGCGCTTGGCCGCCAGGCGAAGCGCGGTCAAAAGCTCGTTGCTGAGGATCAGGTAGGGCGTAGTGATGAACAGGCTGTACCGCGCCTGATTGATGAGCTCCAGATAGACGTTCTGGGAGACGTTCTCCCGGTCCACCGGGCTGTCGGCAAAGGGCTGGACCAGGCCGTCCGCCACAAAAGGCGCGGGACGGTGACGCTCGGGGCGGAAATGCTCAAAGTCCCGGTCGGTGGGGCGGTTGGCGTTCCAGAATTCCAGGAACATGATGGTAAAGCTCCAGGCTGCGTCCCCCCGCAGGCGGATGGCCGTGTCCCGCCAGTGGCCGAAGCGTTCCAGCTTGTTGATGTACTCGTCCGCAAGGTTGACCCCGCCGGTAAAGGCGGTGTAGCCGTCGATGACCATGATCTTGCGGTGGTCGCGGTTGTTCATGACAAGGTTGATGGCCGGGACAAAGGGGTTGAAAGGCAGGCTGTGGATGCCTTCCTCCTCCAGTTTGCTCCAGTATCCCATGGGCAGCACGCTGACGCTGCCCACGTCGTCATAAATGACCCGCACGTCCACACCCTGCGCCGCCTTGCGCTTGAGGATCTCGTGGATCTGGTCCCACATGGTGCCCAGGCCGATGATAAAGTATTCAATAAAGATGAAGTGCTCGGCGCTTTCCAGGGCGGGGAGCATATCGGCGAACATATCGTCGCCCAGGGGATAATACTTGACCTCGGTGTCGGAAAAGACCGGATACCGCCCTTTGCGGCTGAGATAGCGGGCCGTCAGCACACCCCGGGGATCGTTTTGCTTGAGGCGCTCCATCGGTTCCGCTTCCTGGGTCAGCAGCGGATGGATGCGCGCCGCAGCCCGGTCCAGTTTGCGCCGCAGCCGGAAGGCCGGCCGCTTGTTGCCCCACAAAAGGTACAAAATACCGCCCTGCACCGGCATGACCAGAAACAGCACCATCCAGCTGATCTTGAATTCCGGTTCAATCGAATCCACGCGGATGAGCAGCAGGCACATTATCACACTGAACGCCGTACATACGCCGTTGATCCAGGGCATGTAGTCGGTAAGGCGCAGAAACAGAAACGCCATCCACACCACCTGGCTGAGGATCAAAAGACCGGTCAGCACAACGCGGCTGAACACTGCGCTGTAAATACGTTTCAGGATACGATTGATCTTGCGCAAGGAATGCTCCTTTCCCGTTCAGGTCGGCACCGCCGATATCGGGAATCCCGGCTCCCGGGCGGGCCGCAAATAATATCCCTACTGTATCACTATGCGGCAGAAATTGCAAGACGTCGTCGAAAAGCGAGCCCCCGGGGCGGTCTGTTCACTTCCCGGAGGGGCTGTTCCCCACCCTGCCTGGCTGTTTTTCCGCCATGGGGCGGCGTTTTTCCAGGCAGAGCGCACCGTCTGCCAAACAGGAAACCAATATTTTCCCGCAGAGCTCAAAATATTTTTATCGACATTTCGTTATTTATTTTATATTTTAGCGCTCTCTGCTCTTGATTGCTAATTTTTCACATTTATATAACAATTTGTTCATATTCCAGCGGTATCCTATAGTTGTCGAAAGGGAAAAGCCCCCAAGACAAAAACAAAACCACTTACACGTGACCGGCGCAAAACGCCGTTTGAAAAAAGGAGATATGACTTATGGCACTTCTGATGGATCGTCGTTACAATCCCTTCCGTGATTTTGAGGACATCAACCGCGCGTTCTTCGGTGACAATTCCCTGGCGGAATTCAAGACCGATATCCGGGACGTGGGCGACGGCTTTGTGCTGGAGGCCGACCTGCCCGGCTTCAAGAAAGAGGACATCAATCTGTCCCTGAACGGTGACACGCTGACCATCAAGGCGGAGCGTCACAGCGACTTTGAGGATCAGGACAAGAAGTCCGGCTATCTGCGCTGCGAGCGGAGCTACGGTTCCTACAGCCGCAGCTTTGATGTGACCGGCGTGGATGTCAGCCAGATCTCGGCCAGCTACAACGACGGCGTGCTGCGCATCCACCTGCCCAAGCAGGCCTCGAAGCAGCCCGATGCCCGCACCATCGTCATCGAGTGATTTTCCCGTGAGCCCGCCTGATCCGGCAGTCTGATACCGGCAGAGGGATTTCTGCAGCTCATACAGGGGAAGGCCCGGATGCCAAAAGCATCCGGGCCTTCCCTTTTGTCGTCCCTTCCCGCGGGAAGGGACGGTATTCCATACGATGTGCGTTACTCGGCGTCGGTGCGGGCGGCGCGGATCTCCGCCTCAAAATCAGCATACTCGCGGATGTACTCGCTCTCGTCATAGTGCTCGCTTGCCAGGCAGAGCAGCACTGAATCGGGGCTGAAATCGTACATCTCCTTCCACGCCATGCGGGGAATGTACACGCCGGTGCGGGGGCGGTTGAGGCAGAATACCACCTCATTGCCCAGGCCGTCCATGACCTTGACCTTGCTCTTGCCCGCCACGTTCACCAGCACGAACTCGCTGCGGCGGTTGGCATGGCTGCCCCGGACGATGTCAGGGTCGGAGCCGTAAATATAAAAGACACGCTGGATGGCAAAGGGAATATCCTTTTCCCCCTCCACAACGACCAGGTTGCCCCGCTCGTCCCCGTGTTCGGCAAACTCGATAAAGCAGGCGCTCTTGGCGATTTCCATGGCGTGCTTCTCCTTTCTGTGGCGCGGGCGGTCAGACACAGCCCGGACGGTAGGCGTTGATGGTGCGGATGACGGTCTCCTGTTCCTCCTCCGTCATGCCGTTGTACATGGGCAGGCTCAGGACCTCCCCGGCATAGCGCTCGGCGATGGGGAAATCTCCCTTGTGATGGCCCAGGTTTGCATAGGCCTCGCTGAGATGGGGCGGGATGGGATAGTGGATGATGGTGCCGATGTCGTTTTTGTCCAGCCAGGCAGCCAGTTCATCCCGGAAGCCGGGCAGATGCACCACGTACTGGTGCCAGGAGCTGTCCGCTCCCGGACGGATGCGGGGCTTGATAAGGCCGGGCAAATCGAGTTCGGCGTCGTAGCGGGCGGCAATGCGGCAGCGCTCAGCGTTGAAGTCCTCCAAATACTGGAGCTTCACCCGCAAAAGGCCCGCCTGCAGTTCATCCAGGCGGCTGTTGGCGCCCACCACCTTATTATGATAGCGGCGGTCACTGCCGTAATTGCGGAACACCCGGCAGCGGGCGGCGATGTCGTCGTCGTTGGTGGTGATGCAGCCCGCATCCCCAAAAGCGCCGCAGCCCTTGGTGGGATAGAAGCTGAAGCAGCCGATGTCACCGATGGAGCCGGTGACCTGGTCTTTCCAGTGGTTGCCGTGGCTCTGGGCGCAGTCCTCCACCACTTTCAGGCCGTGGCGGCGGGCAATGTCCATGATCTTGTCCATGTCGCAGCTCTGGCCATAGAGATGCACCGCCAGAATGGCTTTGGTGCGGGGGGTGATGGCAGCTTCGATCCTGTCGGCGTCGATGTTGTCATACTCGTCCGGCTCCACGAACACCGGCGTGGCCCCGTTGATGGTGATGCCCATGACGCAGGCAATGTAGGCGTTGGCGCTGACGATGACCTCGTCCCCCGCCCCGACATTCAGCAGGCGGAAAGCGATCCACAAAGCATCCAGTCCCGACGCCAGGCCCACGCAATGCTTTGCCCCCACCATGGCGGCCCATTCCTTCTCAAAGGCTTCCACCTCGCGGCCCAGAATGTACCATCCGCTGCGTAGTACCTCGATGGCTTTCGCCTCATATTCGGCCGCGTGCAGGCCGTACTGCCGCCCCAGATCGTTGGGCATGATCCGCATGGCTGTGCCTCCTCAAAATTTTATGCATTCCGGGAATATCCCGGGGATATCTATGTGTTTTTTCATTATACCATATCCGCACCGGGATGCAAAGCGGGCGGGGCAGCCTGATTTTGACGGCAGCTGATTTCCCGGCCTTTCTCTTTCGGCCTCCCCACAGCTTTTATCCTGCGTCCCTCCGCAAGGCGTATTGACAAGTTTACTTGGCAGATTTATACTATAAATACGCCAAGTAAACTTTGCATTTTGATGGGAGGTCGCCGGAATGGACAGAGACGAAATTTTAGCCAAAAGCAGAGCGGAAAACAAAAACCAGGACGTATATGAGCAAGAGATCCTGAAACTGGCCGGCAAAACCGCCGTCGTGGTTCAGATGATTCTGGCGGCTGTCTTTTTTTGCGGTACAGGCAATCACCGGCGGCGGGATCAACTGGGGGTTGTGGGCCCTTGTGGTCAGTGCGGATATGACGCTCTCCTGGGTGAAATATGTCAAACTCCGGCGCAAACCGGAACTTGCCATTGCAATCATCTATACGATCGTTGTATCCGTCATGTCCGGGTATCACATCTACAGCCTGCTCGCTTCTTCCACAACCCTGTAAGGCGGCGGAACTATGGATGACAAACTGATTTTGAAAAATCGCCTGAAAGAAGCACGGGCAGAATTGAAATTGTCCCAAAGCCAGCTGGCGGAGATGGTCGGTGTTTCCCGGAACACCATCAGTTCCATTGAAACCGGGCAATTCAACCCCACCGCAAAACTGGCGCTGGTGCTCTGCATTGCACTGGACAAAAAATTTGAAGACCTGTTCTACTTTTGAAACGGCACCAAAACAAGGGCACACCTGCCGTCGGCAGGTGTGCCGCAAAAAGTCCCCGACCGGAATTTTCCCGGCCGGGGACTTTGTTTTGCTGTAAATACCCGCTTACAGGGCGCATGGGGTAAAGCCGTCCTTGCCCAGCACCAGGACCTTGTCATAGCCCAGGGCCTTGAGGCCGGCGGCAGCCTGCTCATAGCCTGCGGTCAGGGCGTTGGCGGAGTGAGCGTCAGCGGTGATGATCACGTTGCCGCTCAGAGCCAGCCAGTCCTTCAGAATGGCATCGGAGGGGAAGAATTCATCCCGGAAGCCGCGGTGCACCGCGCTGGTGTTGACTTCCAGCACGCAGCGGTTGCGCGCCGCCGCGGCCAGGGCGTCCGCCGCAGCCTTTTTGTAGCGGGGATCGTTCTCGTCAAAGAACTTGCCGTCCCGGTTGATCTTTTTGATGAGGTCGAAATGGCCCAGAATGGTGGGGTGCTTTTCCGCCACCTTGGCCACGTTGGCAAAGTAGGCTTCCGCCACCGCCAGACCGTCGCCGTCAAAATCGTCACGGATGCAGGCGGCCAGGTCGGACTCGCGCCAGTCGATCTCGTAGTATTTGCCGGTCTTGGGGCCCTGGACATAGTGGGTGGAGCCGATCCAGTAATCGTATTTCGACGGATCATCGTCGGAATACAGATCCCATTCCAGCCCGTAGAGAATATCCATCTTGCCCTGGTACTGCTTTTTCAGCCGGGCGGCCTCACCCTTGTACTGGGCGGTGCGGGCCGGGCTCATGCAGTATTCCAGATCGCACGGGGTGTGGCTGTGGCCCGAGAAGCCCAGGGTCTTGAGCCCCGCGCGCCAGGCGGTGACCGCCAGTTCGTCCATTGTGTTTTTGCCGTCACACAGCTTGGTGTGGACATGTACCGAGCTGAGCATGTATTCGCCTGCCATTACTGCATCCTCTCCTGCTTTACTTTATGGTCGATCACATGACGTTTTTCCAGTTCTTTGGTGATATCCTCCACCGAGATACCCAGTTCGATCATCAAAACCATCACATGGTAGGCAAGGTCGCTGATCTCATAGATCGTCTCTTCCTTGTCCTTTTTCGCCCCGGCGATGATGACTTCGGTGCTTTCCTCGCCCACCTTTTTCAGGATCTTCTCGATGCCTTTGTCAAAGAGGTAGGTGGTGTAGCTGCCCTCCTTGGGGTCGGTCTTGCGGCCTTCAATGAGGTCATACAGACCCTGCCAGGTGAACTGCTTCAGCTCCTCCGACACGTAGACCGGGTTGAAGAAGCAGCTGTCCGCGCCGGTATGGCAGGCCGGGCCGGACTTGACCACGTCCACCACCAGGGCGTCCTTGTCGCAGTCGGCGGTGATGGACACCACCCGCTGCACGTTGCCCGACGTTTCACCCTTGCGCCAGATCTCCTGGCGGCTGCGGCTGTAAAAGACGGTGCGGCCTTCCGCGATGGTGAGGGCCAGGGTCTCGGCGTTCATGTAGGCGAGGGTAAGGACCTCGCGGGAATAATGGTCCTGAACGATAACGGGGATCAGCCCGTTTGCGTCAAACTTGAGGGTCTTTTCAGTGTCAGGATATTGCATAGTTTTCGCTCCTGTCATGTGATACATATAGTTTACCTTGCCTTGCGTTATTTTGCAAGGCATAAAAATGTGAGGTCACAGGCGCATTTCCACGCCGTTTTGCCGCAGGTATTGTTTCAGGTTCCGGATATCCACCTGCCGGGTGTGGAAGATGCTGGCCGCCAGGCCGGCGTCCACGGCGGGATGCTCCAGAAACAGGGTCTTGAAGTCCTCCATGCAGCCCGCGCCGCCCGACGCAATGATGGGTACGGCGCAGCGCTTTGCCACCGCGTCCAGCAGCTCCAGGTCAAAGCCGTTCTTGACGCCGTCGGTGTCGATGGAGTTGACCACCAGCTCCCCGGCGCCGTTTTTCACGCCCTGTTCCAGCCAGTCCAGGGCGTCGATGCCGGTGTTTTCCCGGCCGCCCTTGGCAAACAGCATGAATTTGCCGTCTACCCGCTTGATGTCCGCCGACAGAACAACGCACTGGTCGCCGTATTTCTGGGCGGCCGCCGGGATGATATCGGGGTTGGCAATGGCCCCCGAGTTGACGCTGACCTTGTCGGCGCCGCACTTGAGCACCCGGTCAAAGTCGTCCAGGGTGCGGATGCCGCCGCCCACCGTCAGGGGGATGAAAATCTCCGACGCCACCCGGCGCAGGATATCGGTAAAGAGGGTGCGGCCCTCCACGCTGGCGGTGATGTCGTAAAAAACCAGCTCGTCCGCCCCCGACTGGTTGTACCAGCGGGCCATCTCCACGGGGTCGGCCATATCTTTCAGCCCTTCAAAGTTGACGCCCTTGACCACGCGGCCGTCCTTGACATCCAGGCAGGGAATGATGCGCTTTGTAATCATGGTAGTTCCCTCCTTCTCTCAGCCGAAGCGGCGCACGGCCTCGGCCAGGTCGATGGCGCCGGTGTAGACCGATTTGCCCAGAATGGCGGCGTGACAGCCCATGGTCTGCAGGGTGTCCAGTTCCTCCATTTTTGCGATGCCGCCGGAGGCAGTGATCTCCAGCCCGGGGATGGTCAACAGTTCCCGGTAGAGATCCATGTTGGTCCCCTGCATGGTGCCGTCCCGGGAGATGTCGGTGGCGATGACTGCTTTGACCCCCGCTTCGGCCAGGCGGCGGCAGAAGGCCACGCCCGGCTCGGGGGTGACTTCCTTCCAGCCGGCCACGGCCACCAGACCGTCCTTCATGTCCACGCCCACGGCGATCTTGTCGCCGTACTTTTGGGCCATGCGGGCGGTAAAATCGAAGTCCCGCACCGCCACAGTGCCCAGGATACAGCGGGAGACCCCCAGGTCCAGGTAACGGAGGATGCGCTCCTCGTCCCGGATGCCGCCGCCCACCTCGATATAGAGGTCGCTTTCGGCAGCGATGCGGGCGATGGCGGGCAGGTTGGCGGTGGTGTCGTCCTTGGCGCCGTCCAGGTCCACCACGTGGAGGTATTTCGCCCCCGCCGCGGCGAAGGCCCGGGCCTGGTCGGCGGGCTCGGGATTGTAGACGGTCATCTGGTCGTAGTCGCCCTGATAGAGCCGCACGGCCTGTCCGCCGCGCAGGTCAATGGCAGGAAACAGTTTCATGGTGTGCCCCTCCTTACAGTTCAGCGAAGGCCCGCAGCAAACGCAGGCCGGTGTCGCCGGATTTTTCGGGGTGGAACTGGGTACCGTAGACATGACCGCTGCGCACCGCCCCGGTCACGGGGATGCTGTACTCGCTGGTAACAAGAGTGCTGGCGGCACAGTCCTTTGCGTAGAAGCTGTGGACGTAGTAGACGTACTCCCCGTTTTTCACATAGCGGAAGAGGGGGTCATCCTCCCGGCCCGGCACGATGTCCATGGCGTTCCAGCCGATGTGCGGCACCTTGAGGGCGGGGTCGGCCAGATCGTCTGCCAGGGGGCAAACCTTGCCCGGCACCAGACCCAGCCCGGCGTGGCGGCCGTACTCGTAGCTTTCCTCAAAGAGAAGCTGCATGCCCAGGCAGATGCCCAAAAGCGGCTTTCTGGCGGCTTCCTCCTTGATGACCGGCACAAGCCCCGTATCGGTGAGTTTCTGCATGGCGTCGCCGAAGGCTCCCACCCCCGGCAGGATGATATGGGATGCGGCGCGCAGCCGCGCGGCGTCCCGGGTGACCTCGGTCTCCAGGCCGAGGCTTTTCAGGCTGGAGGCCAGGCTGAACAGGTTGCCGACCCCGTAATCCACAATGGCGATCATCTGCTGTCCCCTCCTCGTTGTTTTTGTCAGGCCAGAATCTCCCGCAGGGCGGCAAAAAATCCCTGCATCTGCTCCGGCGAGCCGATGGTGATGCGCACCCAGTCCTGCAGGCGGGGCGTGGCGAAATGCCGCACCAGCACGCCCCGCTGTTTCAGCGCTTTGTACAGTTCACCGCCGGGCATTTTGGGCGTTTTGGCAAAGACAAAGTTGGTGCTGGAATCCAGCACGGTGAAGCCCATTTTCCGCAGGGTGTCGGTGGTTTTGGCCCGGGTGTCCCGGATGGCGGCGCAGTTTTTGTCAAAATAGGCACGGTCGGCCAGGGCGGCGATGCCCGCGGCCTCGGTCATGCGATCCACGTTATAGGGGTTCATGCTGTACTTGATGCGCTTGAGATCGTCGATGAGCGCCTTGGGTCCGATGCACAGGCCCAGCCGGGCACCCGCCATGCTGCGGGACTTGGAGAAAGTCTGCACCACCAGCAGGTTTTCGGGGGTGCCCTCCCGCACAAACCGGACGCAGCTCTCCCCGCCGAAATCCACATAGGCCTCGTCCACAATGACCACCGCGCCGGGGTTGCGGCGGGCGATCCCGGCCAGAGCGTCGGCAGGCAGGGTCAGGCCGGTGGGGGCGTTGGGGTTGGCAATGACGATGGCCCCCACCTTTTCTTTTTCATCCAGCCCGTAGTAGTCCGCCGGGTCCAGAGTGAAATCCTCTTTCAGGGGCAGCACCTTTTGGGGGATGCCGAACAGGTCGCACCAGACGGGATAAAAACCGTAGGTCACATCGGCAAAGGCAAGGCCGCGCCCCGCACCGCAGAAGGCGCGGATGGCCAGCATCAGGTTTTCGTCGCTGCCGTTGCCGCACAGAATGTTGTCCGGCTCCACCCCGTGATACAGGGCGGCGGCCTTGGCCAGGCGGCCGTTTTCCGGGTCGGGGTAAAGGCGCAGGGCCTCGCTGGCGGCGGCGACCACCTGGATCACGCCGGGAGCGGGCGGGTAAGGGCTTTCATTGGTGTTGAGCTTGATGTACTGCTGGTCCTGGGGCTGCTCACCGGGGGTGTAGGGTTCCAGGCGTTCCAGCTCGGCGGTAAAATAACGGCTCATGGCAGACGGCCTTCTTCCTGATTAAAATAAATGTCAGATGTTTTTGCGCACCACGCGGCAGGGATTGCCGCAGGCGACGGAATCGGAGGGGATATCTTTGGTGACGACGCTGCCCGCACCGATGACCACATTATCCCCGATGGTCACCCCGGGCAGAATGATAGCTCCGCCCCCGATCCAGACGTTGTCCCCGATGGTGACCGGGGCGGTCTGGGTCTTGCAGAAGGCAAAGGAACCATCGGCGCGGGGTTCCCCGAAACGGTCTTTTGCGTTGGTGGGGTGAAAGGCGGTATAAATCTGAACGTTCGGCGCAATGAGGGCATTATCCCCGATGGTGATGCGGTTGTCATCCAAAAACGTGCAGTTCATGTTGACTTCGCAGTTGTTGCCGAAATGGATGTTAACGCCGTAATCCACATAAAAGGGGGCGGTGATCCAGAGGTTTTTGCCCCGGCTGCCCAGCATTTCGTTGAGGATGCGGTCCTTGGTCTCGGCGTCCGCCGAGTCGGTGCGGTTATAGTCCCGGGCCAGATCTTTGGCCTTGTGCCACAGGGCCAGCAGTTCGGGGTCGCCGCAGTCGTACAGCTCCCCGGCCAGCATCTTTTCTTTTTCGGTCATGGGAATTCCTTTCCGGGCGGGTTCAGCCCTTCAGCCCCCGGGCCTGGCGGTCCATGTCCTCGACCACGATGTCGAAGATCTCCCCCAGGGAGGCGCAGTATTCCAGCACCAGCCACGGCTCGTTGGTGTGGTAGTGCAGCTTGATGAGGTCCTCGTCCCCCACCACCAGCAGGCAGTCGCCCTTGAAATGGCTGGTGATATGGTCGTGGATGTCGTCCTCGTCCAGGCCGTGACCCTCGATGAGGAGCTGGGTGTCGTAGCGGTATTCCATGTCAGTTGTCCTCCTCAAAGCGGATGGTCACGCTCTTGGCGTGGGCGTGCAGGCCCTCGTGCTCGGCAAAGTCGGCGATGCGCCCCTGCACCTTGCCCAGGGCGTCCCGGGTGTAGTAGATGAAGCTGGACTTCTTGACGAAGTCGTCCACTCCCAGCGGGCTGGAGAACCGGGCCGTGCCGCTGGTGGGCAGGGTGTGGTTGGGCCCGGCGAAGTAGTCTCCCAGGGCTTCCGGCACGTTGCGGCCCAGGAAGATGCTGCCCGCATTCTTGATGCGGCCCAGCACGGCAAAGGGATCGTCCAGGCAGACTTCCAGATGTTCCGGCGCGATGATGTTGGCTGCGTCGATGGCCCGGTCCAGGTCGGCGGCCACCACGATCTTGCCGTTGGTGTCCACGCTCTCCCGGGCGATGGCGGCCCGGGGCAGTTTGGGGATCTGCACTTCCAGCTCCGCCTGCACCGCCTTGGCCAGGTCCATGCTGTCGGTGACCAGCACCGGGCTGGCCAGCTTGTCGTGCTCGGCCTGGCTGAGCAGGTCGGCGGCCACCCAGGCGGGGTTGCTCTTGCCGTCGGCCAGGACCAGGATTTCCGAGGGGCCCGCGATCATATCAATGCCCACCTTGCCGAACACCTTGCGCTTGGCGGTGGCAACGTAGATGTTGCCGGGGCCGACGATCTTGTCCACGGCGGGGATGCTCTCGGTGCCGTAGGCCAGAGCGGCCACGGCCTGGGCGCCGCCGGTCTTGAAGATCTTGTCAATGCCTGCCGTCACCGCCGCGGCCAGAATGGCGGGGTTGACCTTGCCGTCCTTGCCCGCCGGGGTGGTCATGACGATCTCGGACACGCCCGCCACCTTGGCAGGAATGACGTCCATGAGCACGGTGGAGGGGTAGGCCGCCGTGCCGCCGGGCACGTAGACCCCCGCTTTCTCGATGGGGGTGTATTTCTGGCCCAGGGTGATGCCGGGGCCGCGCTCCAGCATGAAATCCTTGTGCACCTGCTGGCGGTGGAAGTCCCGGATGTTGTCGGCGGCCATCTCCAGCGTCTTGAGGAAGTCCGGCTCCATGGCGGCAAAGGCCTCGTCGATCTCCTGCTGGCTGACCCGCAGGTCGTCCAGCTGGGCATGGTCGAACTTGAGGGCGTATTCTTTCAGGGCTTCGTCGCCCCGGGCGCGGACGTCGGCGATGATGGCGTCCACCGTGGCTTCCACGTCGGCCTCGGCCCGGATGTCCCGGTTGAGGATCTCCTCCGGTTTGAGGGCGTCAAATTCAAAAATACGGATCATTGTTCCAGTGCCTCCTTCATGCTGCCCAGCAGAGCGTCGATGGCCGCCCGCTTGAACTGATAGCTCGCTTTGTTGGCGATGAACCGCGCCGAGATGGGCATGAATTCCTCCAGCACGGCAAGATCGTTTTCCTTTAAGGTAGTGCCGGTCTCCACGATATCCACAATGACGTCGGACAGGCCCAGGATGGGGGCCAGCTCGATGGAACCGTTGAGCTTGATGATATCGATGTCCCGGCCGGTCTGCTCATAATGGGCCCGGGCGATGTTGACAAACTTGGTGGCCACCCGCAGGGCCCGGCTTTCGTCGTCGGAGAAATTCTTGGGTCCCGCCACGCACATGCGGCAGCGGCCCATGCCGGTGTCCATCAGCTCATAGACGTCGGCACCGCTCTCGGCCAGGATGTCCTTGCCCACAATGCCCACGTCCGCCGCGCCGTGCTCCACGTAGATGGCAACGTCGCTGGGCTTGACCAGGAAATACCGCACCCGGACGTCGGGGTTTTCAATGACCAGCTTGCGGGTGTCGTTGTAGTCCCCCGCGCCGTAGCCCGCCCCGGCCAGCAGGGCGTAGGCCTTGTCGCCCAGACGGCCTTTGGGCAGAGCGATGTTCAGCCACCGCTCGCCGTCGGTCTCCCCTTCCCGCACGGGAGGCAGGGGGGCTTCCAGCCGTTCCAGTTCGTCCAGATAGAGGGCAAAACCCAGGGCACAGGCCCCCGGGGTGAAGCGGCGGATGAGCAGGTCATACTGGCCGCCCTTGAGCACCGCCCGGGGGATACCGGACAGATACCCGCTGAACACCAGACCGTTGTAGTATTCCATGTCGCCGGCCAGGCTCAGGTCCAGCCGGGCGCCCCTTGCCGTTTCGCCCAGGTCGTTCTGCAGGGCGGTAAGCTCATCCAGGGCCTCCCGCTGGCCGGGATAGCGGCAGCAGTTCCGGGCGGCGGCGAGG
The DNA here is from genome assembly GCA_019114415.1 of Candidatus Gemmiger faecavium. Lineage (GTDB taxonomy): Bacteria > Bacillota > Clostridia > Oscillospirales > Ruminococcaceae > Gemmiger > Gemmiger faecavium. The sequence continues at coordinate 30,232 of DXFO01000014.1, forward strand.
GTCTGGGAGAAAGGACCGTTCAGGGTCAGCAGTTCAGCCAGGGCGTCGATGCCCTCCTCCGGCAGGCCGGCTTTTTGGGCGGTCTCCCGCAGACCGTGGGGGTTTTTCTCCTGCAAAAGAGCCAGCAGGGCGGGGCGGTCAGCCTTGGCCGCGCCGATGCCGTCCAGCAGCGCCGTCACAAAACCCATGTGGCCCAGTTCCATAACACCGGGAGCCCCCAGTGCTGCCAGGCTTTGTGCCGCCAGACGGACCACCTCCGCCTGTTCTGCCGAACCCACCGCGCCCAGACATTCCAGGCCCATCTGGCTGATCTCGGTGAAGGTGTGGCTTTCCCGGCTGGGACGGCAGACCTGCTCGGTGTAATAGTACTTTTTGCAGGTTCCCGGCGCGGGCTGGGCGTTTTTGGCGATGGACAGCGTCACGTCCGGCTTGATGGCCCGCAGTTTGCCGTCCAGGTCGGTGAAGGTCACCACCTGGGCGTCAGGCAGAAAGCTCTCGTACTGCTGGTAGAGGGCGTACTCCTCAAAGCGGGCCATGCGGTATTTGCGGTAGCCCGCCTGCTCATACAAGACCCGCAGGCGCAGGGTGCTGCGCTCCGCCGGGCGAAATGCGGTCAGATCCAGTTCCATATCATTCGATCCCCTCTCTGTTGATTCATCGTGCGCCGGGGGGCCGCACATTCCCGCTGCATCCGGCGCTGAAAATAAAAAAGCAGGCGCGCTTTGCACCGGTTTGGTACAAAGCTGCGCCTGTTTGCAAGCATGTCATCCCTGGCAGCCAAGGTCGTCCCAATCCGCGAAATCCTCCGGCAAAGCGATCTTTGTCGGGTCCACCTTGCCGTCCACCACGGGCGGCTTTTCGGCATGGCTTTCCACGGGATTCACATTGGGACCGCCGTCCTGGGGCCGGACCGGTCGATAGGTCACGGGCCGGGCGGCCGGCTGCTCCTGCTCGGGGGCCGGTTGGGCCGGAGCAGGCGTCTCCGCCGGTTGGGCGGGCGCGGGCTGCGGGGCTTCCGGCGTCTGGGCCGGGGCCTCGGTATCATCGCAGGCAGGCGCGGGTTTCGGGGCCTCGGCGGCTTCCATGTCAGCCTCCGGGCCCTTGGTATGTTCGTGCTCCTGCTCGCGGCTGCGCAGCCAAAGCAGCGCTGCGCCCGCGGCTGCCGCCAAAACGGCGGCTTTCAGCAAACGGTGTTTCCCGGCCATGCCTGTTCCTCCTTTTTCAAACATCCATAACGCCCCTCGGGGGCCTTATGTCGGTTATTATACCACTCTGCTTTAGCGCGTGCAAGTGTATTCGCTCAAAAAACAGAAGTACTTCGCTGATGGGAAGGCAAAGTGAATGCAATGACGGGCAGACCGTCCGGGACGTCAGAATCCTGCCGGGCCGCACGCTGCCGGACGGTCTTTTCGGCGAATACCGTATAAAAAAAGCACCGGAAGGCCCGCCCCCGTGGGGGAACCTCCCGGTGTGTCTTTGCAAAAGTCTTTCTGTCAGCTCAAAGGATCAATACACCTTTTTGACAGGGACGGTCCAGCCCTTGGTGTCGGGCAGCTTGCCCCACTGGATACCGGTGAGGGTATCGTACAGCTTCTGGGTCAGGGTGCCGATCTTGCCGTCGCCGATGAGGGCCTGCTCGCCCTTCCAGTCCAGCTCCTTGACGGGGCTGACGACCGCGGCGGTGCCGGTGCCGAAGACTTCCTCCAGCTTGCCTTCGCGGGCAGCCTGCATGACATCCTCGATGGCCAGCTTGCCCTCGACGACCTCATAGCCCCAGTCGCGCAGCAGCTCGATGATGCTGCGGCGGGTGACGCCGGGCAGCACCGTGCCGGTGCAGGCGGCGGTGTAGATCTTGCCGTCGATCTTAAACATGATGTTCATGCTGCCGACTTCCTCGACGTACTTCTTTTCCACGCCGTCCAGCCACAAAACCTGGCTGAAGCCCTGCTCCTCGGCCAGCTCGCCGGCCTTGATGGAAGCAGCGTAGTTGCCGCCGCACTTGGTAAAGCCGGTCAGGCCCGGGGCGGCACGGATGTATTCATCCTCGACGTAGATGCGCACAGGGTCAAGGCCCTCGGCATAGTAAGCGCCGGAGGGAGAGCAGATGACACAGAAAATGTAATGCTTGGAAGCATGCACACCCAGACCCACGTCATTGGCAAAGCAGAAGGGGCGGATGTACAGCGAAGCGCCGTCGGAGTAGGGCACCCAGTCGCGGTCCACGTCCACCAGAGCCTCAACGGCCTGGACGAAATCTTCGGCCGGGATCTTGGGGATGCACAGCCGGTCGGCGGAATCCTGGAAGCGGTTGGCATTGCAGTCGGGACGGAACAGCTGCACTGTGCCGTCGGCGGTGCGGTAAGCTTTCATGCCCTCAAAAATTTCCTGGGCGTAATGGAACACCACGGTGGCGGGGTCCAGGGGCAGCGGCGCATAGGGTACGATGCGCGGGTCATGCCAGCCTTCGCCCTCGGTGTAATCCATGAGGAACATATGGTCGGTGAAAATCTTGCCGAAGCCCAGATGATTCTCATCAGCAGGCTTGGCTTTGGGGGTGGCGGTACGGGTGACCTTGATATCCAACATTCTCATTCTCTCCTTTGTCCGGCGGGCGGTGCCGCAAAAACGCACACAAACGGCAGGCGGCGGCCGGGTCATTGACCCCAGCCGGAGCAACGCCGCTTTTCCCACCCAAAAGCAGGTGCGGCAGACTCGTCGGGTTTGTTTGATCCGTTTTGTAAAAGGTCTCCGGCAAAGCGGCGCGGCCCGGGTCCGGCACACCCCCGTGTACCTGCCCGCCGCGCTCCCGATACCCCCGTTTTGCCCGGGGCCTGTCTGATACGGACCTTATTTGTCATTATAGCGCTGTACTATTCCAAATACAAGTGTACTTTTGCAATTTCGTGCTCTAAAGTGAATAGTTTTTCCGTTTTTTGACGCCATTATAAAGGGCGTGGTATAATATCCAGAGATTTGTCCGGCGGCACGATGGTTTTCGACCCCTGCGCCGGTTACTGGAGGAGGCTTCTGCCATGCCGTTACTTGCGCTGCTTGCAAGCGCCGCGCTCTGCCTGGAATTTGCTCTGCTGCCCTGTCGTGTTCAAAAGCGCCGTCCCGCCCGCCGGGACTTTGCCACTGCGGGCGCGGTGTTTGCCGGGGTCTGGGCATGGGCGTTTCTGTTTTTCGGGAAAGCCGGTCTGTTTACCGATTTCGGCCTGTTCCGTCTCTGTGCGCTGTGCGCGGCCTGCGGCTGGGTCTCCGCCTGTGTGTGCGGGTTCCGCCTGACCGACATCCTGTCCGGACGACTGCGCCGGTTCGCCCCGGCCGCCCTGCTGGTCTTCGCGGCGCTGGGCTTTGAGATCTTTCTGGGCAACGTCAATTATTTCGTCACCCACGATTATGTCCCCATCCAGCTGTTCGACTATCTGGACTGCGAGGTGGAACGGGGCGAAAACGGCGAGGTCATCCTGTCGGGAGACAGTGCCGAGCTGCACTTTTCCGGCATCGATCAGCCGCTGTACAATCTGCAGCTGGAAGGCCTCAGCTTCCTTTATGACGGGGAATACCCCGACCGGCAGGACCCTCTGTTCACCATCTCGGTGACAGCCGCCGACGAGGCCAATGCCAACGGCCTGGCCGGAGGCAGCTGGGACGTGGCCTGGAAGTCCTCCCGCAGCTGGTCCCGGGCGCTGGATTTCTCCGGCAAGATCAGTTGGCTGACCCTGTCCGCCGCCCCGTATGACGGGGAGTACATCTGGCATTCCTTCCGCTATTCCCTCACCGGCATCGCGGCCAACGCTCCCCAGCCGTTCAGCTTTTCCCTGCTGCGTTTTGCCGTGGTGGCCCTTGTCCTGCTGGCGGGGTGGGCTCTGCGGCCGTCGGGCACCCTGTGGAACAGCCGCTATCTGGACGCCCCCAGGCGCTTCCGCCCCTGTGTGGCCGGACTGATCCTGTGTTTCAGCCTTGCGGCCTGTCTGGTCCCCTTTGCCGACCCCATCAATTCCGGGGTTTCCACTTCCTTTTATAATGTAAACAACTGGGACGGCGTCAGCACCGTCTACTTCACCAAGCACATCAACGACTGGCAGAAGGACGCTTCCAGCCAGCTGGGGGCCCTGGCCCATTCGCTGCTGAATGGGCGGCTGGATCTTGAGATCGACCCGCCCGAAGCCCTTGTTGCCATGGAGAACCCCTACGACACTGCCGCCCGCGCCGCCCAGGCCCCCGATGCCCTGTGGGACGTGGCCTATTACAACGGCCGGTATTATGTCTACTTCGGCGTGGTCCCCTGCCTGTTGTTCCAGCTTCCCTTTGAGGCCATCACCGGCGTTCAGGACCTGCCGCCCTGCATTGGCATGATCGTCATGACCATCGCCGCGGTGTTTGCGGCTTTCGGTCTGGTCAAGCAGGCGGCCCGGCGGTGGTTCCCCCGCATATCCGCGGCCGCTTACCTGATCGCTTCCTCCGCCGTGGCGGGCTGCGGTCAGCTGTACTACCTGCTGCTGCGGCCGTCGGTGTACGAGTATGTGATTTTGTGCGGTGCTTCCTTTGTCATGCTGGGGCTGTGGCAGTGGATGGCCGCTGCCAACACCCCGGTGGAACACCGCAAAACCATGATCGCCCACCTGATGCTGGGCAGTCTGTGCATGGCGCTGGTGGCCGGGTGCCGCCCCCAGATGGAGATCTTTGCCTTCCTGGCCCTGCCCATCTTCTGGAACCGCTATGTCACCCGGCGGCGGCTGTTCACCCGCAAGGGTGCGGTGGAATTTGCCCTGTTTTTACTGCCCGTCCTCTTTGTGGCCGCCGGGCTGATGTGGTACAACTACGCCCGCTTTGGCTCGCCCTTTGATTTCGGCGCCAACTACAACCTGACTTCCAACGACATGACCAAGCGGGGTCTGAGCCTGGGCCGGGTGGCGCCGGCGCTGTACTATTATCTCTTCGCATCGCCCAGCCTCAAGGCTGTGTTCCCTTATATCTGCGACATCCGCGCTTCCACCAACTATATGGGGCAGACTATTTCGGAACTTCTGTACGGCGGCATCATCGCCACCACTCCCTTCCTGTGGGTGTTTGCCTTGCTGCCCGCTCTGCGCCGCCGGCTTTCCCGGCTGCGGCTGTGGGGCATTGTGGGCTGGTGCCTGTTGTCCACGGTGGCACTGTGCGCCCTGGACGCCATGATGGCCGGCATTCTGTACCGGTATCTCATGGATTTTGCCCTGCCGCTCACCTTTGCCGCTGCCCTGTGCTGGCTGGCGCTGGAACATGCGCTGGACGACCATGGCACCGAACCCGCCGCCAAGCAGCTGCAGCGATTTTTCCGCACCGCCATGCCGGTGACCGTTGCCGCGGGCATGGTGTTCGGGTTCTGCCTTGTGTTTGCCGCGGAACCCTGGCTGCACAGCCAGAGCCCGGCTTTGTATCAGACGGTCAGCCGTCTGGTGCAGTTCTGGCTGTGATGCAGCCCTACTCCCAAGGAAAGAGGTTTTCTGAGCTATGATATTTGCTGCCGCGCTGGTATTGACCGCCCTGGTGTGTCTGTTTTTTGCCGCGGTACCGGCCTATTTGTTTCGGCGCGGGCTGGAGCGCCGGGACTTTGTCCCGGGTATCGCCGTCTTTGCCGCAGTCTGGCTGTGGGGCATCTGTTTTTTCTCCAAGCCCGGCCTGATGGTAAACTTTGACGGGTTCCGTTTCATCATCTTCTGTGCCGCGGCGGGCTGGCTTTCGGTCTGCGTCTGCTGCTTCCGGCTGCTGCCCCTTGTCCGCGGCAAGCTGTACCGTCCCGCCGTGCTGGCCGTGTTTTTGCTGACTGCCCTGGGCGGAGAGGTTTTCGTCTGTAATGTCAACTATTTTTCCACCCACGGCTACCGGCCCTTTCAGCTGTTTGACTATCTGGTTCCGGACGAAGGGCGGATTCAAACCGAAGATGGTGTGATCCTGACCGGCGACAATCCTTTCCTGTACTTTGAAGGGATCAACCAACCGGTATATAACCTGCAGCTTGATCAGGTCACTTACATCAATACCGACGGTGATTACGCCAATCCCGATCCCTGCCTGCAGTTCAATGTTTCTGCTTCCGATGAAGCCAATGTTTCTGAAATCACCGGCGGCCGCTGGTGGTATGCCGCCGAAGCTCCCCGTACCCGTTGGCTGACACTAGACTTTTCGGGAAGTCTTTCTTCTTTAACGCTGGAATGTTACAACTTTGAGCAGAATGAGTGGGCCAGCTTTCTCTGGACCATCCGGGGTATCACCGCCAACACGCCTCGTCCGCTGGACTTTTCCATTGCACGCTTTGCTGCGCTGTTTGCGGTTTTGTGCATCGGGTGGGCGCTGCGGCCTTCCGGGATGCTCTGGAAAACGCGATACTTTGATGCGCCCAAACGCTTCCGCCCCTGTGTGGCCGGGCTGATCCTGTGTTTCAGCATTCTGGCCTGTCTGGCACCGTTTGCCGTGCCCTCCTTCTCCGGCATCGCTACGGAACAATACAATGCCGCGCAGTGGGACGGAACATCTCCTGTCACCTTTACCATGCATGTGGAAAACGGAACCGGATACCAGCAGCTCGGTTCTCTTGCCCATTCCTTGCTCAACGGGCGGCTGGACTTGATTCCCGATCCCCCCGCCGAGCTTGCCGAAATGGACAATCCCTACGACCCCCACGCCAGGGATGCCGCCGGAGCCAAACCGGTATGGGATATAGCCTACTATAACGAACGCTACTACGTCTACTTCGGCATCATCCCTTGCCTCTTATTCCAGCTGCCTTTTGAGGTCATTACCGGAATCCAGGATTTGCCTGCCTGTTTCCCCATGATTCTCATGTCCATCACGGCAATATTTGCAGCGTTTGGGCTGGTCAAACAGGCAGCCAAGCGATGGTTCCCAAAAATCTCCGCCGCTGCCTATCTGATTGCCTCCGCGGCAGTAGTGGGCTGTTCCCAGCTCTATTATCTGCTGTTGAGACCCGTGGTTTACGAGTACGTCATCCTGTGCGGGGCTTCCTTTGTCATGCTGGGATTGTGGCAATGGATGACCGCCGCCAACACCCCGGTGGAAAAGCGGAAAACCATGATTGCCCACATGATGCTTGGCAGTTTGTTTATGGCTTTTGTGGCCGGGTGCCGCCCCCAAATGGAGATTTTTGCCTTCCTTGCCCTGCCTATTTTCTGGAAACGATACATTACAGAACGGCGATTGTTCACCCGCAAGGGCGCAGTGGAGTTTGTCCTTTTCGCCCTGCCTTTTGTCATCGTAGCCGCCGGACTCATGTGGTACAATTATGCCCGGTTCGGTTCCCCCTTTGACTTCGGTGCCAACTACAACCTGACCTCCAACGACATGACCAAACGGGGATTCAGCGCCGCACGGATCGGTCCCGCCCTGTTCATTTATCTGCTGGCCCCCTCTCCTCTATCGGCGACCTTCCCTTATATCGGCGCAACGATCATCACCACCAATGCCTTGGGCAACATGATCTACGAGGCCTGCTACGGCGGCATCCTGACCATGACCCCCTTCCTCTGGATCTTTGCCGGGCTGCCTCTTTTGCGCCGCCGCCTGGCATGGCAGAAATTGTGGGGCGTGGTTGGATGGTGTCTTTTCAGCGGCCTTGCCCTTGCCATTCTCGACGCCGAGATGGCCGGTATCCTTTACCGCTATCTCATGGACTTCACGCTGCCGCTGCTCTTTGCTGCTGCTCTCTGCTGGCTGGCTGCCGGGCAGGCACTTGCCGAACACTCCGATGAGGCCTTGATGCCCAAAGTACAGCGCATTTACCGCATTGCCATGCCGTTGTCTGCCGCCGCAGGAATGGTCTTTCAGTTTTTGCTGTTTTTCAGCGCAGCCCCCTATATTTACCGGAACTCCCCCGGCCTCTTCAACACCGTCAGCCGTCTGGTGCAGTTCTGGCTGTAACCTTTTTCCCGCACACAAAAGGACCGCCGTCCCCGGCAATTCAGCCGGAGGGACGGCGGTCCTTTGCTTATTGAATTTTCTTGCCCTCACATTTTGTGGTCGGCAAAAATGGGGTCGTCCTGCCACAGTACCACATGGCCCGCGGCGCGAGTAGCGTTCATGTCGATGATCCGCTGGTTGGAGGAACCGCGGAACCGCAGGGAAATATCGTACAGGTCCTGCACAAAAGCGCCGTCCACCAGAATGTCGATATACCCCAGCATCTCGTCGGTGACTTCACACCGGGAGGCAGAGGGCTGCAGCAGCTCGGTCTCGTAGACGTTGCCGGTATAGCACCAGATGGTCTTGTGGGGGTACAGGATCTTGACGTCGTGGAGAAAGCTCACCAGCGCCCGCTGGTTTTCCGGCTCAAAGGGTTCGCCCCCCAACAGGGACAGCCCGCCGATGTAGTCCGGTTTGAGGCTGGCAAGGATCTGGTTGCGGACCTCCTTGTCAAAAGGCTTGCCGTAGTTAAAATCCCATGCAATTTTATTGAAGCAGTTTTCACAGTGGCGGCGGCAGCCGGATACAAACAGGCTAGTGCGCACCCCCGTGCCGTTGGATATATCACAGTATTTGATGTTTGCGTAATTCAACGCCGTATCCCCTTTCCCAGAATACAATATCTTGTTTCCGTCACAGGCAAAAAACCATATCCTGTGCCTGTCCGGAGGGTTTTCACACTTGGCAGTATAGCAGACACCCGCCCGCCATGCAAGATGCCAGCCTTCCCAAACAGCCATTTTTGTGCGCACCATCGTGTTTTTGTCCTTTTTACTCAAAACAGCCAAAATTCCGGCCGTTTTTTCGGCACTTTCTATTTTTATCGTTCGGACGTGAAATGCCCGGCTATTTAGTCATTTTCGCCCTTTTCGGCACAATATATTGTGGTGTTTGCTATTGACTTTCCCCACCTCCCGCGGTAAGATAAATGTGCTCGCAAACGCAAAGTTATACGTTCTGTATAATTTATATACAGTATCACAGCGCATTGTACCGGCGTGGCTGCGGTCCACCGCGGGTACCAGTATTAGAGGAGGAGCCCCATGAAGATCATCAAGCGCAACGGCAGTGAGGCCGTATTTGACATTTCCAAGATCATTGCCGCCGTCACCAAGGCGAACAATGTGGTTGAGGAAGGGATGCGTCTGACCAAGGAGCAGATCCTTTCCATTGCCGACACCGTCCAGAAAACCTGCGAGGCCCGCAGCCATGCCATGGGCGTGGAGGAGATCCAGGACCTGGTGGAGGACGGCATCATGAGCGCCGGCGCCTACGAGGTCGCCCGCCACTACATCACCTACCGTTACGTGCAGGGCCTGCGCCGCACCCACAACACCACCGACGACCGCATCCTCAGCCTGATCGAGTGCAACAATGAGGAAGTCAAGCAGGAGAACTCCAACAAGAACCCCACCGTCAACTCGGTCCAGCGTGACTACATGGCGGGCGAGGTCTCCAAGGACCTGACCATGCGCATGCTGCTGCCCCAGGACATCGTCAAGGCCCACGAGGAAGGCATCATCCACTTCCACGACGCCGACTACTTTGCCCAGCACATGCACAACTGCGACCTGGTCAACCTGGACGACATGCTGCAGAACGGCACTGTCATCTCCGGTACTCTCATTGAAAAGCCCCATTCCTTCTCCACCGCCTGCAACATTGCCACCCAGATCATCGCTCAGGTGGCGTCCAGCCAGTACGGCGGCCAGAGCATCAGCCTGACCCACCTGGCTCCCTTTGTGGACATCAGCCGCAAAAAGATCCGCAAGGATGTGGAGCGGGAGCTCAAGGAGCTGAACGTCAGCCCCAGCGAGGAAAAGATCTCCCAGATCGTGGAGGACCGCCTGCGCGAGGAGATCAAGCGCGGCGTGCAGACCATCCAGTATCAGGTGGTCACCCTTATGACCACCAACGGTCAGGCGCCGTTCATCACGGTGTTCATGTACCTTGGCGAGGCCGGTGACAATCAGCGCCTGAAGTCCGACCTGGCCATCATCATTGAGGAGATGCTCCGCCAGCGCTACCAGGGCGTCAAGAACGAGGCCGGCGTCTGGATCACCCCCGCCTTCCCCAAGCTAATTTACGTGCTGGAGGAGGACAACATCCGCGAGGGCACCCCCTACTACTACCTGACCAAGCTGGCCGCCAAGTGCACCGCCAAGCGCATGGTTCCCGACTATATCAGCGAAAAGAAGATGAAGGAGTACAAGTTGTCCAAGGGCGAGACCGAGGGCAACGGCGACGTCTACACCTGCATGGGCTGCCGCAGCTTCCTGACCCCCGACCGTTCCGGCAACGGCTGGGACAACGTGGCCAACGCCCTGAACTACGACGGCAAACCCAAGTACTACGGCCGCTTCAACCAGGGCGTCGTCACCATCAACCTGGTGGACGTTGCCCTGTCCTCCCACGGGGATTACGATGACTTCTGGAAGATCTTCGACGAGCGCCTGGACCTGTGCCACCGCGCCCTCATGTGCCGTCACGAGCGTCTGAAGGGCACCCTGTCCGACGCCGCGCCCATCCTGTGGCAGTACGGCGCTCTGGCCCGCCTGAAGAAGGGCGAGACCATCGACAAGCTGCTGTACGGCGGTTACTCCACCATCAGCCTGGGCTATGCGGGCCTTTACGAGTGCTGCAAGTATATGACCGGCCGCTCCCACACCGACCCCGCCGCCAAGCCCTTTGCGCTGGAAGTCATGCAGCACATGAACGACGCCTGCGCCCGCTGGAAGGCTGAGTCCAACATTGATTTCAGCCTGTACGGCACCCCGCTGGAGTCCACCACCTACAAGTTCGCCAAGTGCCTGCAGAAGCGTTTCGGCATCGTGCCGGGCATCACCGACCGCAACTACATCACCAACTCCTACCACGTCCATGTCAGCGAGGAGATCGACGCCTTTACCAAGCTCAAGTTCGAGAGCGATTTCCAGAAGCTCTCCCCGGGCGGCGCCATCAGCTACGTGGAAGTCCCCAACATGCAGGACAACCTGGAAGCTGTCATGCAGGTGATGCAGTTCATCTACGACAACATTATGTACGCCGAGCTGAACACCAAGAGCGACTACTGCCAGTGCTGCGGCTACGACGGCGAGATCAGCATCGTAGAGGACGACGGCAAGCTGGTTTGGGAATGCCCCAAGTGCGGCAACCGTGACCAGAGCAAGCTGAACGTCGCCCGCCGGACCTGCGGCTACATCGGCACCCAGTTCTGGAACCAGGGCCGTACCGCCGAGATCAAGGACCGCGTGCTGCATCTGTGATCTGAAAATGCATCCGGCCGGACCGGACTGAAGAAAGCCGCCGCCCGCGGGTTCGGGCGGCGGCTTTCCTGTATGCCGCGGTTTGCGCAATTCTCTGTTGCGAGGAAAAGGGGACCATCCATGCTGTATTACATCGGAAACAAAAACACCATCGCCCTTTTGCAGGATGAAAAAGGCCGGTTTTATCAGGTGCTGGTCAATGCCGGCCGCAACCTTGTGGTCAGCCGGGACCGTGCCCCGCTGCTGGCTGAGTACAACCTCAGGCCCGGCATACGGGAGCTGGAATCGCTGGAGGTCCACCAGCACCCCGGCGGAGGCGAGCTGTGGCTCAGCGACAGCGAGCGCGGGGGCGATATCCGCACAGTGGGCACCGCCAATGCCGCCTTTTCCTACGAACCGGGCTGGCTGTCCCTCTGCATCACAGCGGCAGGACAGGACCGGAAGAGAATGTCCCGGGCGTACCCCGCCGAAACCCTCCCCGGCTGGGAGTGGATCTGCCGCGAGGACGGCAGCGGATATCTGCGCTCCCTTGACCGCCGCAGCTATTTTTCCTATACGCTGCTGCCCGATTCCCACGCCGTGAAATACCGCCGGCCCGACCAGTCCTTCGGCCGTTTTGAGGGGAACAGCAGCCGGCCGGAATCCCTCCTCCGGCAGTTTCGTTCCTTTGCCGAGCAGCAAGCCCGCCGGGAACTGAACCTGTAAGTTTTGTCCTTCCGGGAAATTTTGCACAAAGGCCCGGGGCCTGTCCGCTGAGACAGGCCCCGGGCCTTTGTCTGTTTTGTTGGGTATTGGTGCCGGGCGTCAGACCATCTCGATCTGGCACAGTTTCATGGCGTCCAGGGCGGTCCGGTGGCTTTCCGGGGTCACGCAGGCGCAGCAGGACGCCGCCACCCGGACGGGCGTCTCGGGCAGCACGGCCTTCGCCAGCAGGGCGTTGCTGATGACGCAGATGCCGGTGCAGACGCCGCAGAAAGTGATGCTGTCGGGCTTTTCCGCGGCCAGATAGTGGGCCAGGGCGGTGGAGCCGAAGGTCGGCTTGTCAAAGACGGGAGCTTCCGCCGCCAGGTCCTGCAGTTCCTCCACGATCTGCCAGCCCTCGCTGCCCTTGATGCAGTGAGGCACAGGCAGGTTGCGGCCCTCCTGGGTGTTCATGTAATCGGGGCCGTGGGTGTCCCGGGTAAAGACCACGGGTCCCTGCCAGCCGTAGGCCAGGGCCGACACTTCCGGCAGGATGGCCTGGGCCTCGGCGGTCCCCAGGGCGCCGGTGACAAAATCTTTTTGCATATCCACAACGACGAGCAGATCCTTGGACATTTTCACATTCCTCCCGGTCACAGGTCACAGATGCAGGCGTTTTTGCAGTTCGGCCCAGAGATCCCGGGCCTTGAAGATAGCCAATCCCAAAAAGGTGATGATGCTGACGATCAGGCAGATGAGCCACAGCCCCGGCGTATGGCTGGGACTGATGAGCAGCGCCACGTAGGGCAGCACACCGATGACGATATTGAGCAGCAGATAGACCAGACTGTTCTCGGTAAAGCGGCGGTTGACAAAGGCAAAGATAAAGTTGAGAGCCAGCGCCACGGTGCACATTACCGGGATGATGAGGTCGATGCTGAACCGGTGCCAGCCAGTGACCACGTCGCACAAAAGCAGCACCGCCGACACAAGGATCAGCGTCTGGAACAGCAGCTTGGGTGCGTTGCGGCGGCGTTTCATCAGGGTGCGCAGCAAGATCAGCGTACCGGCCACGCCGATGAGCACCGGAAGGCTCCAGTGCATGGCGCTGTCCAGTACAAGGAAATCCACCGCCATGCAGATAATGGTAATGGTCAACAGCACAAAGGCGATGATCTTATAGGCCAGGGAATACCGCCGCAGTTCCGGTTCCACATGGGGATAGCGGGCGGGCTCTCCCTCCCCCAGGAGCTGGCTCTGGCACAGAGGGCAGTATTCCGGCGATCCGCCCACCCGGATTTTGCAGTTGGGACAAGTTTTCATCCGTTTTCCACCTCGGTCGCATAGAGAGTGAGATCCAGGCCGTCCTGTGCCATGCCGCCCAAAAAGCGGCGCAGCACGCCGGTGCCGCGGTAAGCCGACGAGATCCCCAGCACCAGATCATCGTGCCAGGAACTGACGCAGACGAACATGGTGGAGGTGCTGGACATGGCGGTAAAGCCCCGCAGCCAGGAGTCCAGTTCCGCCGGGGTCTTGATGGCCCCCAGATTGGACAGGGTGGCGGTCACGCACTGGTTTTCCCGCCAGGTGAACAGTTCCACCGTCTTGTTCTTGATGAACAGCGGCACCGGCTTGATGCCGGGCATCTGTTCCAGCTGTTCAAAGCTGTCCATCCGGGCCTTGACCCGCTCATCGGACAGTTCATATTTGAGGGTGGCGTCAAAGTCGGCAGCCAGGCTTTCGGGGGTCTCGGTGCCGTCAAAGACGTGGCCTACCCGGATGCTGTTGAAAAAGTTCCGCGCCGTTTCCGAGGGATAGTAGTTGCGCAGGTTGACCGGCAGGCTGATGACCACCGGGCGTTTGTGTTCCAGCAGGGGCGCCTCCGCATGGATGGCCAGCATCAGCCGGGCACCCAGCCAGCTGGTCAGGGTGACGCCGTCCGCCCGGGCCCGGGGCAGCAGCTGCTTGACGTCCAGATGGGCCTCAAAATACTGGGTCTGGTCGTAGGGCAGTTTGATGGAGCGCATCCGGTACGCCCGGGGTGCTTTCCCGCCCGGGCTGCGCCTGGCCCCGTAAAACTGGCGGAAGCTGTCCTGAGCCAGGTCTGCCTCGGGGGCAACGCTCTCGGGCACCATGTGGGCCAGGGCTTCCGGCTCGGTGAGTTTCAGGTAATGGAAAACCAGCGCCTTGAGGAAGATCAGGCCGCCGTTGCCGTCGCTGAGGGCGTGGAACATCTCCACGTTGATGCGCGGGCCGTAGTAGCTGACCCGGTACAGCAGCTCGTTTTGCAGTTCCGGCCCGTAGACCGGCGCACAGGGGGCCAGCTGTTCCGGCACGGCGTGGGGTTCCTTGGATGTGGACTCCAGATAATTCCAGAACAGCCCCCGGTGCAGCGTGACCTGAAAACTGGGAAACTGCCGCGCCGTCATCCGCAGCGCTTCGTCCAGACGTTCGCCGTCAATGTCGGCGTTCAGGGTGCAGCTTACCCGGAATACGCGGGGGTCCCGCCGGGAGTTGGTCGCAATGAACACTTTTGCCACATTGTCGACCCGGTACCATGTATGGGCCATCTGTCGTTCCTCCTTCTCACAGCCCGCAGGCTGCGCGGCCTTGTGCCGTTACAGAATCCGCTGTACGAACCGCCCCACGCTCTCCATGGCCTGCGCGGCGCGGCGGATGGGCATCTGCTGGAACACGTGCCAGCATTCGTCGTACACTTCCAACACGGAATAGACGTTGCTTTCCTGGAATTTATGATGCAGAAGCTCCGAGTCGGAGCGCAAGATCTCGTTGGTGCCCACCTGGATCAGGGCCGGGGGGAATCCCCGCAGGTCCCCGAACAGCGGCGAGTAGCAGGGGTCGCTCCAGTCGGCGTCGGGACCGGTGTATGCCGCCCGCACCGAGGAGATATACTCCGCCGACAGCATGGGGTCGATGTCGGCGCAGTCGGTGTGGGACAGCCCCGAACAGGTCATGTCGGTCCAGGGGCTCATCAGAATCAGCATACGCGGCTGACGCCGTCCCTGTTCCTTCAGTTTCAGGCAAAGTTCCAAAGCAAGGTTGCCGCCGGCCGAATCTCCCGCCAGAATCACGTCCCGGGCGCCCACGCCCATATGCATCAGATGGTCCCACACCTCCAGGGCGTCCTGGATGGCCGCGGGATAGGGATGCTCCGGGGCAAGGCGGTATTCAAAGGACAGCACGTCGCAGCCGCTGGCCAGGGCCAGCTTGCTTGCCAGGATGCGGGCATAGCCCAGCTGGCCGCAGGTATAGCCGCCCCCGTGGCAGTACAGTACCACATGGCGGCGGTCATGGCCCTGCTCGATGCGGACCCACTCGGCAGGGATGGCGCCGATATGGAACGGCGATGCCTTGACCCCGATGGAAGGCGTCACCAGCTTGGCAAACAGTTCCTGTCCGGCCCGCTGGCGTTCCAGGTCCTCGGGTTCGGTGGAGCCGCTGCTGGTGGCCGAGTGCACCGCTTTGATGGCCCGCATCATGGGGCCGAGAGAATCATCGTCCTGTCCCCGCTGAGGGATGAGCTGACGGAGAGCCGCTCCCAGGCGGGACGCCGTGTCGCGCTGCTTTTCTTCTGCCATGGTCGTTTCCTTTCTTCCGGTTACGGAGAAACTGTCTCGGGGCGGGCCGGGTCACAGCCGCGCCAGAATCCGGACCCAGATGCTGCGCAGGATGGGCGGATGGGCCGCCGGGAAGCAGCACAGGCGGTAGACCTTTTCCCTGGCGGGGAAGGCTCCGCGCTTTGTGTACCAGCGGTAGAGCACCGGCAGCTGCCGGTTTTTGCCTCCCGGCAGGTGGAAAATGCACACCGGGTCGTTGCAGTAGTTGGTGCTGACAAAATAGAACCGCGCCCCCACCCAGTAGCGGAAGATGTAGGCGTTGGCGGCGCGCACCGGGCGGCCTGCCAGCAGGCTGCGGTAGGCCGCGGCACAGGTGATGAACTCGTCACCCTCGTGGGGGCGGAGTTCCTTCTCGTTCATTTTGTCGTAGACGGCGGAGCATTCCGCCATGAAATCGGTCAGGCGTTCCCGGCTGCCGCAGATCAGCTCGCCGCCGAAATGGGTCAGCACCGGCTCCCCGCCGTACAATATGCCGTAGTTGCGGCTGATGGCCGCCGCCATGGGCTGTCCCGCCGCGTGGGGCACCTGATAAAGCATGACCGCCTCATCGGCTTCCCGCCAGAGGTCGGTGTAAGGATACTGGGTATAGGTATCCACGTCCAACATCAGGCAGCGGCGGTAATCGGTATTGTGCACCACCCAGTCCATGGCGCACAGTTTATAAAAGGCCAGGGACCATTCCAGCGCCGCGTCCACCCGGAAGCGGTCGAAGGGGCAGTCCATCACCCTGACGCCCCCGGCAGCCAGCTGCCCCGCGTAGGGCTCGGGCACGGCGGCGTTGGTCACCAGCGCCACCTCGCAGTCGGGGTTGCAGGCCTTGGCGCTGCACAGCGCCACCACGATGCACCGGTAATAGGCATCGCTGCCCAGGTTGGCAGCGTCCCCCTCCCGGTGGCCTTCCAGCGTGGCGAAGGCTCCGAAAATCAGGTTTTCCATCTATAAATCCCCCTGTCGTCTCAAACCAGCAGTCCCAGCGTGCCCGCCACCAGCAGCACCAGGCCGATGCGGGCAGCACGGGGAAGTTTTTCTTTCAGGATCACATGGGAAAATACGATCGTCACCACGATCGAAAGTTTATCAATGGGCGCCGCCAGCGAGGCGTTGATCCTTTGCAGGGCGGCGTTCTGGCACAGCCAGCTTGCCCCGGTGGCGATGCCGGACAAGACCAGGAACACCCAGCCGCTGGCCCCGATGCCCCGGATGCCCCGCGCAGCCCCCGCCGCGCCGGTGCGGACCAGCACCATGCCCCAGGCCACGACCAGCACCACGGTGGTGCGCACCGCCGTTCCCAGGGTGGAGTCGATGCCGGTAACGCCCAGCTTGGTCAGGATGGAGGTCAGCGCCGCAAACACCGCGCTGGCCCAGGCGGCAAGCAGCCAGCCCCGCTCCGACTTTCCGCCGGCGCCATGTCCCGGCAGGTCCACCATCATCAGCGTGCCGGCTGCCATGACTACCATGCACACAACGCCCCAGGGCGTGGGGACCTCCCCCAGGATGGGGATGGCCAGCAGCATGGTCAGGATGGTGCTGCTCTTGTCAATGGGGGCTACCCGGGCCACATCGCCCTTTTGCAGGGCGGCAAAGTAGCACAGCCAGCTTGCCCCCGTGGCAAGGCCGGACAAGGTAAGGAAGATCCAGCTTTTGAGGGGCACCTCCGCCAGCCCGGGCAGCAGTCCGCCCAGGGCGGCGATACCCCAGGCAAATACCAGCACCACCACGGTGCGCAGGGCGGTGGCCAGGGTGGAGTCCACTCCGGTATAACCCAGCTTGGCCAGGACCGCCACGGCCCCCGCAAACAAAGCGCCGGCAAACGCCAGCAGAATTCCGGTCGTTTCCTGTGTCATATCCCATCAGGACCTTTCGGCTGCCGGACCGGCAGCGATCAGCGGTGCAGGAGATCCTGCCCCGCACAGCGCCAATAATAATACGCGCCGTTTTTGGCATAGCGCCAGAACTGTTTGGGTTCCCGCCAGATGCGGTAGACCCATTCCAGCCCGGCCCGGCGCATCCATTCGGGGGCGCGGCGGACCTGGCCGGTGAGGAAATTCATGGCGGCGCCCACCGCCAGCACCCGGATGCCTTTCAGTTCATCGGCATGCCGCATGACCCAGTAGTCCTGCCGGGGCGCGCCCAGCGCCACCCACAGGTAATCGGGCTTTGCCTCCCGGATGCGGCGGATGTCCTCCTGTTCCTCCTCCTCGGTCAGGGGGCGGAAGGGCGGCGCATGGGTGCCGGCCACGCACAATCCCGGCCAGTCCCGTTCCAGGGCCTGGCACAAAAGGTCCAGGTTTTCCCGGGTCGTTCCGTAAAAATAGTGGCATGCCCCGGTATTGCGGGTGGCATCCAGCACCAGGCGCATCATATCGGGACCGCTGCATCGCTCAATATCGGTGAGGGACGGGTCCAGTTTGCGGGCGCGGCGGACCACCGGCATCCCGTCCATGGCGCAGATGGTCATGCCGTTGAGCACCCCGCGGTAGTCGGCGTCCCGGGCCGCCTGGGACAGGCTGGTCACCGGGGCAAAGGCCGCCGTCCGGCACTGGTCCGCCGCCAGAGGAGCGGTCAGCTCCCCCAGCAGTTCCTGCCGGGAGGCCGCGCAGTACCGCACGCCGAAAATGGTGATCTCACGCATACAAGATACCTCTTTGATCCTTCGTTACAGATTCACAAGGCCCAGGTCGTGCAGAATATCGGTCCGCGTCTCCAGCGCCAGGGCGGCAATGCGGCGCACCCGTTCCGGTGTCATGTAAGGTGCCAGGCCGCTGATGGAGAAGGCACTGTCGGCACGGCCTCCCGGCCCCGGGATGGACAGCGCCACACAGCGGATGCCCAGCTCGTTCTCCTCGTCGTCGATGGCATAGCCCCGGGCACGGACCTCCTCCAGCTGGGTCAGCAGGGCGGGCAGCTCGGTGATGGTATGATCGGTGAGCTTGCGGGGCTTGCTCTGCTTCCAGATGTCCTCCACCTCGGAAGTGGGCAGCGTGGCCAGAATGGCCTTGCCCACGCCGGTGCAGTACAGCGGGCTGCGCAGTCCCACCCGGCTGGACATGCGCATGGGGCCGCTCTCCGTCTTATAAATGTAGACAATGTCCCGGGCATCCCGGATGACCAGATGCACCGCTTCCCCCGTGCGCTGGGCCAGCCGCTCCAGATGCAGCTTTGCCACGCCCATGATATCCATGCTGTTGACGATCCCGGAGGAAAGCTCAAACATTTTCAGCGTCAGGCGGTACTTGCCGGTGACGCTGTCCTGGCGGGCGTATCCCAGCTGCAAAAGGCTTGACAACAGACGATGGGTCGTGCTTTTGGCCAGGCCCGCCTCGGCGGCCAGCTTCTGCAGGCCCACCCCCGTGGGATGGGCCGCCAGCACCTCAATGATGCCAAAGATCCGCGCTACGCTCTGCACACCGCCCTGTTCGGTTTTCTCCGCGGCGTTCGCCATGTAAGAGCTCCTCCTTCAAAAAATTAACAAAAAATTCATAATTTCCCGTCGGAACCTCCGGCAGGTCCGGCGGTTCCGTATGATGGAACAAGTATACCAGCAAATGCGACTTTTGGCAACCCGTCATACCACCCTGCGGAACATGGTCCCCCACGGGGGTAAAATCCGCCATTTCAGCGCCAAAACAGGCCGATTGACGGGGCCGCGCGGCCTTTGATATAATAAGTTCAATCCAAAAGCGGAACGCGGTTCCGCTGTATGGAATGGTAAACCAAGTATGGCAAAAAGGAGAATGTGGTATGAATCCTGTAGTAGAGCGCGTTTACGAAATCGGTATCATCCCGGTCATCGCGTTCAACAGCGTTGACGAGGCAGTGCCTCTTTGCAAGGCGCTGGTCGCGGGCGGCCTGCCCGCTGCGGAGGTCACCTTCCGCACCGCCTGTGCTGAGGAATGCATCAAGAAAATCCACGCCGAAGTTCCCGAAATGCTGCTGGGCGCCGGCACTGTCCTGACCATCGATCAGGCGGACCGTGCCATGGCCGCCGGCGCTTCCTTCATCGTTGCGCCCGGCTTCGACCCCAACGTCACCAAGCACGTCATCGACAAGGGCGGCGTCATGATGCCCGGCACCTCCACCCCCGGTGAGATGCAGCAGGCCATGAACCTGGGCTGCGAGGCCCTGAAATTCTTCCCCGCCGAGGCCAACGGCGGCGTTCCCATGCTGAAGAACATCGGCGCGGCCCTGAAGACCGCCAAGTGGATGTGCACCGGCGGCATCAATGCCAAGAACGTCAACGACTACCTGGGCTATGACCAGATCTTCGCTGTGGGCGGCACCTGGATGTGCAAGAGCGACAAGATCAAGGCCGGCGCATGGGACGAGATCACCGCCATGTGCAAGGAAGCCGTCGACACCATGCTGGGCCTGGAGCTGGGCCACATCGGCATCAACTGCGCCGACGACGCCGAGGCCATGAAGACCGCCGAGACCCTGGGCAGCCTGCTGAGCATGGCCGTCAAGCCCGGCAACTCCAGCGTCTTTGTTGGCAGCAAAGAGTTCGAGATCATGAAAAAGCCCGGCCGCGGCACCCACGGCCACATTGCCATCAAGACCAACAACGTCGACCGCGCCATCTATCACCTGAGCAACCGCGGCGTCAAGTTCGACATGGATTCCAAGGTCGTCAAGAACGGCAAGACCACTGCCATCTACATGGCGGACGAGATCGCCGGCTTTGCCATCCACCTGGTCCAGAAATAATCACGCGGGAATTTTTACCCACTGTGTTGGAATACTAAACTTATACGATAAGGAGACATCTTCATGAAAGTCGTTACTTTTGGCGAACTGATGATCCGTCTGCAGCCCTACAACTACGAGCGTTTTGTTCAGGCTGACCACCTGGAGTTCAGCTTCGGCGGCGGCGAGGCCAACGTTGCTGTTTCTCTGGCCAACTACGGCGCTGACGCCGTCTACGTGACCAAGCTGCCCGCCCATGCCATCGGCCAGGCGGCTGTCAACAGCCTGCGCCGCTACGGCGTCGACACCTCCAAGATCGTCCGCGGCGGTGACCGTGTGGGCATCTACTTCAACGAGAAGGGCGCTTCCCAGCGCGGCTCTGTCTGCATCTACGACCGTGCCCACTCTGCCATCCAGGAAGCTTCCACCGCTGACTTCGACTGGGATTCCATTTTCGAGGGCGTGGACTGGTTCCACTTCACCGGCATCACTCCGGCCCTGGGCCCCAACGTCGTCGACATCTGCCGCGAAGCCTGCAAGGCTGCCAAGGCTCATGGCGTCAAGATCAGCTGCGACCTGAACTACCGCGGCAAGCTGTGGACCCGTGAGCAGGCCCGCGCTGCCATGACCGACCTGTGCCAGTACGTTGACGTCTGCATCTCCAACGAGGAGGACGCCAAGGACGTCTTCGGCATCGAGGCTGAGGCCACCGACATCTACGCCGGCGAGATCAACCGCGA
>DXFO01000015.1 GCA_019114415.1 Candidatus Gemmiger faecavium
TTTATTTATTTATTGAATTAATTATATTCCTTTTTCAGAACTATTCAAGACGGGATAATCACCAAAAAAAAGGGCATTTTTTTACGTTTTAACAAATTGACTTTTGGGGGCCTTTTTTCCGCCTTTGAAGCGCTTATTATTTATAATAGGTATATAGATTTTGCTTTTCCTCCTATTTTTTCTTGTGTAGCCCCGGGTCGTTTAACCATTTTGTAATATTTTCTCTCGTTTTTTGTTCCCGCCCATCCGGCCAAAACAAACCGCGCCCTCCGATTTCATGTGACTTCCCACAATTTTTTTCTATTTTCTCGAGAATTATAATTGACTTTCACTCGTTTTCTTGTTATTTTATTTAATAAATAAATGTTTTTTTCTGCCTTCTGTCCG
This sequence comes from Candidatus Gemmiger faecavium, assembly GCA_019114415.1. Lineage (GTDB taxonomy): Bacteria > Bacillota > Clostridia > Oscillospirales > Ruminococcaceae > Gemmiger > Gemmiger faecavium. The sequence continues at coordinate 388 of DXFO01000015.1, forward strand.
TCACATTTTTTACGAGCCCATGAAAGGAGTCTTTCCATGGAGATTTATAAGGACAGTACCCGTCCCGTCCCCGAACGTGTGGAGGACCTGCTCTCCCGCATGACGCTGGAGGAAAAAGCCGCTCAGCTCTGCGGCGACCTGCCCGCGTCCTTCATTGTGGACGGTAAAGTAAGCGTCGAAACCCTGCGGGAAAAGTTCCCCAACGGCCACGGCCGCTTTACCCAGTATTCTATGGTCGGCATTGTGGACCCCGTCCAGATCGCCGAGATTTCCAACGAACTGCAGCATTATTTTGTGGAGGAGACCCGTCTGGGCATCCCTGTTGCCCTCCAGACCGAGAACCTCTGCGGCTACCCGGCAGCGGGCGGCACTCTGTTCCCCGCCCAGATCAACGTGGGCTGCACCTGGGAGCCGGAACTGGCCGGTGAGATGGCCGCGGTCATCGGGCAGGAAAGCCGCTCGGTGGGCATCAACTCGGCCATGAGCCCCGTCATCGACGTCTCTCGTGATCCCCGCTGGGGCCGCACCTACGAGACCTACGGCGAAGATCCTTACCTCATCAGCCGCATGGGCGTGGAGTACGTCAAGGGCATGCAGGGCAAGGACAAGGAAGGCGTGGCCTGCATCGCCAAGCATTTCCTGGGCTACGCGGAGAGCCAGTCCGGCCTGAACTGCGCCGTGGCCCGCATCAACGACCGGGAACTGTACGAGACCTTCGCCACTCCCTTTGAGGCCGCTGCCAACGAGGCAGACGTCTCCGGCATGATGGCCAACTACGGCGAGATCGACGGCATGTGTGTGGGCGCCAACAAAAAGATCGCCCGCACCCTGCTGCGCGACACCATGAAGTTCCGCGGCATGCTGACTTCCGACGGCGCGGCGATCATGAAGATGTACAACTACTTCCACATCGCCCCCACTTATAAGGAAGCCGGCCTGCTGGCCAAAAAAGGCGGTCTGGACACCGAGATCCCCATCGGTAACGCCTTCCGCCAGCTCCCCGACTACGTCCGGGAAGGCAAGCTGGACGAGGCTCTCATCGACGAGTCCGTACGCCGCATCCTGACCATCAAGTTTGAGTACGGCCTGTTTGAGCACCCCTATGTGGATGTGGACAAGGTCCGCGCTTCCATGACCAATCAGGACAAGGCTGATCTCAGCCGCCGCATTGCGGAAAAGTCCATCACTCTGCTGAAAAATGACGGCACTCTGCCCCTGAAGAAGGGTCTCAAGCTGGCGGTCGTCGGCCCCCATGCCGACAATCTGCGCTACCCCATCAGCGGCTACACCTACCCCGCCTACATCGAGATGATGAAGGCCGGCGCCGAGGACAGCTCTTCCGTCACCTTCAACGGCATCGCCGACGAGGCTGCCGCCAACAAGCAGAAACAATCCGAGAACGGCTTCGGAGCCGCCAATCCCTTTGCCGCCACCCTTGCCATGTTCTCCCCCGAGGATCAGGCCCGACTCAATGACCTGCCCACCGTGCTGCGCCAGATGGGCGCCCGTAGCCTGAATGCCGTACTTAGCGACCGGTTTGAGGTCCGCTACGCCGAGGGCTGCAAGATCATCGGAGACGACACCTCCGGCATTGCCGAGGCCGTCGCCGCCGCCGAGGAAAGCGATGTCATCATCGCTGCCATGGGCGGCAACTGCGGCTGGATCAACGTCACCGGCGGCGAGGGCAAGGACCGCAGCAGCCTGGACCTGCCCGGCGTGCAGCAGCAGCTTCTGGAAGCCCTGTGCGCCACCGGCAAACCGGTGGTGCTGATCCTGTACGGGCCCGGCGTCTTTGCTCTGCCCTGGGCTGCCGAGCACACCGCCGCCATGGTGCAGGCCTTCATGCCCGGCGCCGAGGCGGGCCGCGTCCTGGCCGACGTGCTGGACGGCACCGTCAACCCGGGCGGACACCTGACCTTCACGGTACCGCACCACATCGGTCAGATCCCCATCACCTACAATCATCGCGTAGGCAGCGGCTATGGCGGCGATTCCGACGCCATGAGCGTCATTTTCAGCGGCGGCTATGTGGACAATACCGACCGTCCCCTCTTCCCCTTCGGCCACGGCCTGAGCTACACCACCTTCGAGCTGAGCAAGCTGGAGCTGGACACCGAGGAACTGCCCACCGACGGCTCCATCCGTGCCCGCTGCTCCGTGACCAACACCGGCGACCGTGCCGGCGACCAGGTGGTACAGCTGTACTACCACTTCTCGGGTGCACACGTCATCCGCCCCATCCAGCAGCTTGTGGGCTTCTGCCGCGTCAGCCTGGCTCCCGGCGAGAGCAAGACCGTGGAGTTCGACCTCAAAGCCGCACAGCTGGGCTACTACAATGAGGACATGGCCTTTGTGGTCGAGCCCGGCCCCGCAGAGCTGAGCATCGGCACCAGCAGCGCCGACCTCTGCGATACCCGCACCATCCGCCTGACCGGCGAGACGGTGGACCTGATGGGCCACCGCAGCTACGCCTGCACTGTCAGCGTCAGTTAAATCCTTGCCGCATCCGGGCCGGGAAGCTGCCCGCACCGGGCAGTCTTTCCGGCCGCGATGCGGTTTTATTTTGCGTAGACGACAAAAAACAGGGCAAAAATTTGTCGTTTCCTACAATCTTTGGACCCGTTCGCTTTTTTGCCTGCGGTTTGCTTGCAATCCACCAAAAAGCGGACTATAATATCCACAGTTAATTAGTTTATTAATTTTATCAATATAATTCACAAGCAGGAGGAACACATCATGCTGGTACCTATGAGAGCCATTCTGGAAGCTGCCGACAAGTATCGCTACGGTCAGGCCGCTTTCAACATGAACAGCGTCGGCCAGATCGAGGCTGCTATCCGCATCCATGAGCTGCTGCGCTCCGGCGCGATCCTGCAGGGTGCAGAGGCGTCCAACGCCTACATGAGCGGCGAGCTGGACTTCATGCACGGCACCCCCGAGCAGAAGGCCGTCGGTGCAAAGAACATCGGCGACACCGTCAAGAAGTACGGCGCCGACAGCCCCATCCCCATCGCCCTGCATCTGGACCACGGCAAGACGCTGGAGAGCGTCAAGGCCTGCATCGCCGGC
>DXFO01000016.1 GCA_019114415.1 Candidatus Gemmiger faecavium
GCAGGTGTCGGCGCCGGGCTTGCGGGCAAAGCTGAAGGACCGGTTGCCGGTGGCATCCAGGGTGACGAAAGCCAGGGTGGTGAACACGGCGGGGTCCATCACGATGCCCCGGGTCTCGATGCCGCGCTCGTTGAGGGTACCCACCAGCAGACGGCCGAAGGTATCGTCGCCCACCTTGCCCAGCAGGGCGGTGGAGCAGCCGTATTTCTGCAATGCGGCCAGGAAATTGCCCGGCGCGCCGCCCGGCTGTGCCTTGAGGGTGGGATACCCGCCCTCATCGGTGGATACGGGGGCAAAGTCGATCAGCAGCTCGCCCAGGGCAACAACATCTTTCATACAAAAACCTCCATTCATCAGCAGTCACGACGGGGGACCTGCTCGGGAAAGGCCTGGGCCAGGCTTTTTTCAATGGCGAATGCCTCATCCAGACGGTCGTACAACAAAAACAGCGCGGCAAACAGATCGAACCATACCGCGGCCAGGGGCAGAAGGATCAGGGTCCAGGGGGCGAACAATACCATCAGAAGCCACCAGGCCAGCTGCAGCAGGCAGACGCCCAGGGTGGACCAGAAATTTTTCACGATAAACAGCAGGGAATTGCGCAGCCGGACCGCCGCCCGCTGGTCAAACAGCACCAGCTGCGGCCAGTAAAGGGTGGACAGCACCAGAAAGATCAGGCAGCTGAACAGAAACACCGCAATGGTCATACCGGAGGGCGCCGCGGTGCTCCAGGCAAAGAACAGCATACCGGCAAACACGGCGGAACCGAGGAACAGGCCGGTCAGCGCCCCGGGCAGCAGGGCGGCCCGCCAGTTCTGGGCCAGGCTGCGGCGATAGTTCTGCGCCCAGGAACCGGGAGCGTCCCGCAGGGCCCGCAGCACGGCGTCGTACAGGCAGGCGATGAACGGCCCGGCAATGGCCCCGCCGATCAGGCTGGCGGGCAAAAGGACCAGCAGGCTGCTGCTCAGCACGGCGTAGGCCACCCCCGCGGTCAGGGGCAGACAGCCCGCGATGGTCACCAGCCCGGTCAGGAAAAAGCGTTTCCAGTTGCGGCCCAGCACATCCTGATAGCGGTCGATGCCGATCAGGCGACCGCGGGCATCCCGCCGCGGTTCACCGGAGCCATAGGGACGAAACAGATTCATGGCAGAGACTCCTTCCGCTTTACAGCGAATCCTTGGTGGTGCCGCCGGGCTGGTAGCGCACCGGCAGGCAGACCAGCGGCGGCAGCCCGGTGAAATCTTTGGCCAGGACCATGTTCACGGCAGTCTCGGCCATGTCGGGGACCGGCTGCACGATAGTGGAACAGATGTAATCCTGGTCCCCGAACATGCGGATGCCGTCAAACCCGATGATCTGGACGTCTTCCGGCACCCGCAGTCCCAGGGCGCGCACCATTTTGGCGGCCTGCCAGGCCATCAGGTCGGTGCCGCAGAAGAGGCCGTCCAGGGGCGTGTCGGTCTCCAGCAGATTATGGCGCAGAAAGACCTCAAAGGCAGACAGGGGGGAGCCGTCCGGCAGATTGCACATTTCCAGAGAAAGCCCGGCTTCCATGCAGCCGTTGATGAAGCCGTCCTTGCGCTTGCTGGGCTCGTTGGTCAGGGAAGAACCGATGCGCAGGCAGGCCACCCGGCGGCAGCCCAGTTCGGCCAGCTTTTGGGCGGCCAGCTGGCCGCCGCCAAAATTGTCCGACGCCACGCAGGGCACCGATACACTGAAAAAGCGATCGATGGTCACAAAGGGAATGCCGGTGGGGATCTGCAGGGTGGGGTTGTAGGTCAGCGCAATGATCCCGTCCACCCGCTTGTTCAGCACCATACTGATGAATTCCTGCTCCCGGTCCCGGTCGTACTGGGTAAAGCAGAGCATCATCTTATAGCCCTGCTTTTCCAGCGCCATGTTCACATGGTGGGTCAGCAGCGCGAAAAACGGGGTGATGGTATTGGGGATGATCAGGGCGATGGTATAGGTGCGGTTGGTTTTCAGCGCTTTGGCGCTGGGGTTGACCTGGTAGTTCAGCTTTTTTATGGCAGCCTCCACCTTCAGGCGATAACTTTCGCCCACCGGCAGACCGTTGATGACCTTGGACACGGTGCCCATTGCCACACCGGCCTCCCGGGCGACATCGCTGACTGTAGCGCTACGTTTGGTTTGTTTCACAGCAGTTCACCTCAGTTGCTGGCTTTTGGCCTTATTATACAGCGCATTCCAGGCAATGTAAATGGTGTTCATGAACAAAAATTTCGTTCACGAATTGAACAAAGTTCCGACTATGGCGTTTTACACAACGTTCGACGTGGCTCGTTGTACAAAACGCTAAAATGTCGATTATAAAGCATTTTTTTTGGCGAACGCATAGACTTTTGACGCGGGCAGTGGTATTTTTGAGCTACAGAAAGCGTGAATCGATTCACTATTTTGGGTACACGAAGGAGGAATTTCTTATGAGCAAACTGCGTGCCGGACCATCCCGCGCCTCGGCAGCGGCGGGCGCTGTTGCGCACCGCAAACCGCTGAAACAGCGCCTGATCGAAAACTGGCAGCTGTATCTTCTGCTGCTGATCCCGGTCATCATTACCATCGTCTACAAATACGGCCCCATGTACGGCATCCAGATCGCCTTCCGCGATTTCAAGGCCAGCCGCGGCATCTGGGGCAGCGAATGGGTGGCGTTTGAATGGTTTGAACGCTTTTTCTCCTCGCCCAACTGCGGCCGCATGATCGTCAACACCGTGCTCATCAGCCTGTACAGCTTGCTGTGGAGCTTCCCGGTGCCGATCATCCTGGCGCTGGCGCTCAACCAGCTGCGCTTCCACAAATTGAAGCGGGTCGTGCAGACGGTGCTCTACGCGCCGCACTTCATTTCGACGATGATCATCTGCGGCATGCTGCGCATCTTTTTAAGCCCGTCCGGCGGCCTCATCAACCTGCTGCTGGGCACGAGCATCGACTTCATCAACCAGAGCTCCATGTTCCGCTCCATTTATATTATCAGCGGCATCTGGCAGGAAGCCGGCTGGGGCACGATCATCTACCTGGCCACGCTGTCCAGCGTCGACACCTCGCTGTACGAGGCCGCCAAGGTCGACGGCGCGTCGGTGTTCCAGCGCATTCTGCACATCGACCTGCCCGCACTGGTGCCGATGGCCGTGCTGCAGCTGATCCTCAGCGCGTCCAACCTCATGAACGTCGGCTTTGAAAAGATCTACCTGCTGCAAACCGACCTCAACAAGCCGGTCAGCGACACCATCGCCGTCTATGTGTACGAACAGGGCATTCTCGGGGCCGAGTACAGCTACTCGACGGCCATCGGTTTGTTCAACACGGCGGTCAACATCGTTTTGCTGATCGTCGTCAGCCGCATTGCCAAAAAGGCAAGCGACGTCCAGTTCGTGTAAAGGAGGGACAGACATGTCGGCAAAAACAAAAACCATCGGCAAAAAGCCGGGCGGCCTGTCCGACCGCGCCAGCGATGTGGTGCTGGTCGTGCTCAGCGTGGTCATCATGCTGCTGGTGGCCTACCCGCTGTATTACATCCTCGTGGCGTCCTTCTCCGACCCCTACGACGTCTACGCGGGCAAGACCTTCCTGCTGCCCAGCCAGTTCACCCTGGACGGCTACAAGGCGGTGTTCTCGGACGACAGCATCCTCGTCGGCTACTGGAACAGCATCAAGTACACCGTCGTGGGCACGATCTTCTCGGTGGTCATGATCTACATCACGGCCTACCCGCTTTCCAACCCCGACCTGCCGGGCCGCAAGTTTTTCAACATCTTCTTCGTCATCACGATGTACTTCGGCGGCGGGCTGATCCCCACCTATTTGGTCGTGCGCGACACCGGGCTTATCAACACGATCTGGGCGATGTTTCTGCCCGGCGGCGTCGCGGTGTCCAACATGATCATCGCGCGCAACTACTTTGAGACGAGCATCCCCAAGGAACTGAAAGAAGCCGCCGAGATCGACGGCGCGTCCAAACTGCGCATCTTCTGGGACATCATCATCCCGCTGTCCCGCCCGATCATGGCGGTCATGGTGGTGTTCAGCATGGTGGCCTACTGGAACGACTGGTTCACCGCATTGATCTACATGACCGGCGAAGGCCGCGCCCCGCTGCCGCTGGTGCTGCGCAACATCCTGATCGCCAGCGAGACCTCCGCCAGCCAGGCCAGCATGATCTCGGGCGGCTACGCCGCGCTGAACAAGCTGACCGAGTCCATCAAGTTCGGTTCCATCATCGTGGCCGCCGCGCCCATGCTCATCATCTACCCCTTCGTGCAGAAGTACTTTGAGCAGGGCTTCATGGCGGGCGCAGTAAAAGGATAACACAGTTGCAAGGCTTTCCACGCCACATTTACAAAAAGGAGAAAACACCTATGAAAACACTTGCCAAACGGATCGGCGCTTTCGCGCTTTCGGCCGGCGTCGCCGTCAGCCTGGCGGGCTGCGGGGGCGGAGGAAACACCAACCAGGTGGAACCCGGCGTCGCCAACACCAACACCGACCAGACCGAGTTCAACATCATCAGCGGCATCTCGGCCCTGTCCAGCGGCTACGACGACAACCCCGTGCTCAACGAGATGGCCGAGAACGCCGGTATCTCCATCACCTGGGAGACGATGAGCGACTCCCTCTCCGAGCAGGTCAACATCCGCATCGCGGGCAACGACCTGCCCGACGCCTTCAACGCCGTCGGCTTCTCCAACTATGATCTGACCAACTACGGCCAGGACGGCACCTTCATCGACCTGACGCCCTACATCAATGAAGAGTACATGCCCAACCTGACCAAAATCCTCGACGAGCACCCCGACATCCGCGCCGCCATCACCATGGACGACGGCTGCATCTACGGCCTGCCCGCGGGCGAGCAGATGGGCACCGCCGGCGTCGGCAAGGCCGAGGATTACAACATCTATACCATCCCCCAGTATTCGATGATCAACAAGACCTGGCTGGACGAGCTGGGCCTGGAAGTACCCACGACGCTGGACGAACTGCATGAAGTGCTGGTGGCCTTCAAAGAAAATGACATGGCCACCATGTACGGCAACGATGCCGGGCAGACCATCCCCATGTCCTTCGGCATCGACCAGTGGTGCTGGGGCCAGAACATCTTCTATGCCGGCTTCGGCTTCACCAACTGGACCAACGACGTCTGCATGGACCTGATCCTGCAGCCTGACGGCACCGTCAACTTCGTCAGCGATGACGACAACTACCGCGCCGCGCTGGAATACTTCCATGACTGGTTCACCGAGGGGCTGATCGACCAGGAGGTGTTCAGCCAGGACGACACCCAGTACATGGCCAAGTGCAGCCAGGGCCGCGTGGGCGTGGCCACCTGGTGGTACATTGAGGAACTGATGGCCGACCATTCGGACGATTACGTGTTCCTGCCCGTGCTGGACGGCCCCGACGGCACCCACAATGTCACCGTCCGTGACGGCGGCGGCATCAACTCGGGCAGCCTGAGCATCACCTCGGCCTGCGAAAGCCCCATCAACCTGCTGAAGTTCTATGACCAGTGGCACATCCCTGAAAACACCATGCAGCTGCAGTACGGCCCCATCGGCACCTACTTTACCGGCCAGGATGAGAACGGCCTGTGGCAGAGCGTGACCGACGCGGAAGCGCAGGAGAAATTCGGCAAGAGCGCCGGCGAACTGAAGAGTGAGATGGAAGTGGCCGGCCCCAAGCTGATCCTGTCCGATTACTACGCCAACGTCTTTGAGATGGAGCCCCGCGCGCAGGACCGCCTGAACGACCTGTATGACTACTGGATGCAGTTTGTGGACGACACCACCTGCTACCCCGTGGACTGCGTCTTTACCCAGGAGGAACTGGACACCATCGACCGCTACCGCGTGGACTTTGAGGGCTTCGTGGCCGAACAGGAGGCCGCCTGGCTGCGCGACGGCGGCATCACCGACGACACCTGGAACGCCTACAAGGAAAATCTGAACAGCTACGGCATGCAGGAACTGCTGGACGTCTACCAGGCGGCCTATGACCGCTATGTGGAGACCGCCGGCGAGGCCGACACCACCGTTCCCGCCACCGCCGAGACCGCGGAATAAGCACTGCTTATCCATCCCATCAACGGAAACGCGCGGATGCCATCCAAAAGCCAAAGCCATGCCAAAACGCGGCTTTGGCTTTCGGTGGAACCGCGAAGAAGAGAGGAACTTCTCTTATGCCGCACGATAAAACCAAACTGGAACAAGCCCGCGCCTACGAGGCGCGGGAGGGGGCGGCCATCCCCGCATCCGACCGCCCGCGGCTGCATCTGACGCCGTGGGTCGGCTGGATGAACGACCCCAACGGGTTCTGTTACTACCGGGGCGCCTACCATCTGTTTTATCAGTATCACCCCTATGACACCAAGTGGGGGCCAATGCACTGGGGCCATGCAGTCACCCGCGATCTGCTGCACTGGGACTACCTGCCCTGTGCACTGGCTCCCGACACCCCCGCCGACGCGCTGGGCTGCTTTTCGGGCAGCGCCATCGAACTGCCCGACGGCCGGCTGGAACTCTTGTACACCGGCGTCAGCGGCACCAACGAGTCCCCGGTCCAGGCGCAGTGCGTGGCGCTGGGGGACGGGCTTGACTTTGAAAAGCTGCCCCACAACCCGGTGATACCGTCCAGACAGCAGCCGGAAGGCTTTTGTGAAGCCGATTTCCGCGACCCCAGGATCTGGCGGGAGGGCGACCGCTATTACTGCGTGGCCGCCGGACGTCACAAGGAAAACGGCGGCAGCATCGAACTGTTCGAGAGCCGGGACGCCCTGCACTGGGAGTTCGTGACCGTTTTGGACGCCAGCCGGGATACACTGGGTGCGATCTGGGAATGCCCGGACTTTTTCCCGCTGGACGGCAGCCAGGTTCTGGTGGTCAGTCCCCAGAGCATCGGCCCGGTGGAGGACCCGGAGATCCGCCCCGGATACGGCACCCTGGCCCTGCTGGGGGACTACGACGCCGGGACACACCGCTTTGAACGCCGCAGCGTTCAGATGCTGGACCACGGCATGGAGTTCTACGCGCCCCAGACCGTCCTGACCCCGGACGGACGCCGGGTCATGATCGCCTGGATGCAGAACTGGGAGACCAGCAACGACGCGCCCCGCAGGCACTCCTGGTTCGGCGGCATGACGCTGCCCCGGGAACTGTTCGTCCGGGACGGCAGGCTCTGCCAGCGCCCGGTGCGGGAACTCGAAAGCCTGTGGCAGGACGAGGTCTTGCTCCGCGGCCTGACGGTGGACGGCGACGCCGATCTGCCCCGGCTGGCCGGGCGCTATCTGGACCTGGACCTGGTGCTGGATGCCGCCCAGAGCCCCGATTGCCGCGCCCTGACGCTGCGCTTTGCCTGCGGCGGCGGTCTGTTCACCCAGGTGCGCTGGGAGGCGGACCGGGGCGAGCTGGTCTTTGACCGCAGCCGCTGCGGCACCCGGCGGGACATCCCGCATATCCGGCGCATCCCCGCACAGCCCCGGAACGGCAAGCTGACCCTGCGGCTGATCCTGGACGGTGAATGTGCCGAGCTGTTCGTCAATGACGGCGAGCGGACGATCACCGCCCTGCTGGACACGCCGCTTCAGGCGGAGGGCATCTCCCTCCACAGCGACGGTGCGGCCCGGGTGGACATTGCCCGGCATACACTGGCATAAAACAGCAGACCCCCGGCCCAGGGACCATCCCCCGGCCGGGGATTTTTTTTGCAGCGGACCGGGGCCGGGGCCAAAACCGGCACGCAGACCGAGAGGCCCCCGCACGCCCTTCGCCCCGGCGGAGCGGGCAAAGACCGGGATAACGGGAACTTCTTGTGCAAAACCGACAAAAACGGGCGCGGCTTTTCTGCAACATGGTACATAGACAAAAAATAACGAAGCAGGTATAATTCTTTGTAGACAATTCAGCCGGCTTGTTACTGGAGTACATATGTATCGTTCAGGCAAGACCTGTGGTCACAGCAAGGGCATTGCTGTAACTATAGGTTTTGTCTTTTTTTGTTGCCGGTTGGACTGCACCCAGGGTTCTGCGGAAAACACCCTTTTCTTTTGGGAGGCTGGATCATGAAGGTCGTCAAGATCCTGAATAACAATCTGGTATTCGCCCGGGACGACGCCGGGCGGGAAGTCATCGTCAAGGGACTGGGCATCGGCTTCCATGCCAGCCGGGGCGATACGGTGGACGAAAGCCGCATCGGCCAGGTCTTTTACCCCCAGGAAAAACAGAATATCCAGCAGATCCAGGAATTTTTGCTTTCCATCCCCGCCGAATACCTGAACTTCGTGCAGGAGTTCGTGGACGGCATCAAGGCTGCCGAGGATGTCAGCTTCAACAGCAGCATCTACCTGTCTTTGAGCGACCATCTTCTGGGCACCATCAAGCGCTACCAGGAGGGTATTTCCCTGGAAAACGTCCTGCTTCTGGACATCAAGCGCCTGTATAAAAAAGAATACACCTGGGGCGAGCAGATGCTCCTGCGCGTGAAAGAGGTTTTCGGCGTGGAACTGCCCCCGGACGAGGCGGGTTTCATTGCCCTGCACTTTGTCAACGCCGAGGAAAACCAGAGCGGCAACGACAGCTACAAGATCGCCGCCATCGTCAGCGACATCCAGCAGACGGTCAAGACCTACTATTCCGACCTGGACTTTGACGACAACAGCCTGTATTATCAGCGTTTTCTCACCCATTTGAAATATTTTGCCCAGCGTTACCTGCATCAGGAACTGCAGGCGGAGCAGGACGACAGCCTGTTCCAGCTGGTCAGCCAGCAGTACCGCGAAGCCTACGGCTGCGTGAAAATGATCTTCCTGATGATGGAAGAGCGCTACGGCTACCAGCTGAGCAAGGAAGAAATGATGTACCTGACCATCCACATCCAGACAAACGCCGAGCACGCGCGCCGCAAGGACGCGCAGACCTGATCTTCTTTTGTTGGCACAGGGGCCCGCCGGTTTTGTACGGCCGACAACACCGGCACTCCTTTCCATAGAAATACCGCGATTTTTTTGAGGAGGAAACCTTCCATGAAAAAGGATTATTCCCAGTCAGCTGAAAAGCTGGTCATTGCCCTGGGCGGCAAGAGCAACGTCACCCGCATGTTCCACTGCATGACCAGACTTCGTTTTTACGTCAAAAACCGCAAGCTGGTCAATGAGGCCGACATCAAGAAACTGCCCGAAGTCTCCGGTGTGAACTGGTATCAGGATCAGTTCCAGGTCATTGCCGGCAACGAGGTCAACGAACTGTACGACGCCCTGGCCCAGAAAGGCCTGCCTACCGATGAGGGCGCTGCCGCTCCCGTCTCCAATGCCAACAAGAGCATCGGCTCCCGCATTGTGGACTCCATCACCGGCTGCATGACCCCCATGATCCCCGCCCTGACTGCCGCCGGTATGATCAAGGTGGTGCTGACCCTGCTGACCACCTTCCACCTCGTCAGCGACACCTCCAGCACCTACCAGGTCATCAACTTCATCGGCGACGCCGCCTTCTACTTCATGCCCTTCCTGATCGCCGCCAACGCCGCCAAGGTCTTTAACGTCAACCAGTCCCTGGCCCTCATCATTGCCGGCGT
>DXFO01000017.1 GCA_019114415.1 Candidatus Gemmiger faecavium
CGTAAAACACCACGCGGCGGGGACGGTTCCGGTATTCCTGTAAAAAGCTCATAGGATCAACCTCCTTTGGTGTACGCTCATTGTAGCGTATTGGTTTTTGTTTGAGAAATGTACAAACGGGTATTCTTCAATGCCGCTTCTTTTTGGCCGGGGCAGCAAGCGGCACTGCCGGGACCGGCGGATAAGTGGCCAGCACATTGTCGTAGGTGGCCTTGTTGATCTTGCCCTGCTCGTACAGGCGCTGAATCAGCTTGTGGGCAATGTAGCGGGAATCAATCTGCAAACCCTCCATAGGGATTTACCTCCTCTCCGTTGGGTGTGTTGGGTGTAAAGGGCGAAAACGTCCGGGGCAGCATGGCCCCCTGCATGAGCAGTACCGTACTGCTCAGCAGCTGGAGGGTGTAGTCCAGCTGCTCCCGGTTTTCGTCGGTGGACTGGTTGCCTGCCAGCTCTTTCAGCTGGGTTTCCATCCACTGCATCTGCCGCAGCAACAACCGATAATCGGCGGGCGGCAGCGCCGTGGGTGTCTTGTGGATGATGAGCAGACGAAGATACTGCTCCCGGGATAGCCCGGTGAGGGCCACGTTGTCGTTGAGCCGTGCCAGCTCTCCCTCGGTCAGGCGGACCTTCACTTCTTTGGTCCGCTGTTTGGTTTTGTTTTTCATGGGTTCTCCTTTTGGTTCGTCAATTTGGGTAAGTATGCAACAACGCAAGGGACAGCGGCGGCGCGCCCTTTTGCATGGTTGCCTCGGTTCATACATTCAGCTGCCAGTACCACTTGTCGCCCTTGCGCACGCTGCGGATGTTCAGCCTGCCTTTGACCAGATTTACTGTCCGGTCCTGGATGCCTTTGTTCTTGAAATGTTGGATGATCTCCTGATTGGGTACAGGGCCTTTTTCCAGCAGCCGGGGCAGTTCTTCCTCCACCTGCTGTTGCTTGGTGGGGGCTTCCGTCAGACTGTCGCAGCCGTTCAAAAGAGATTCGGCATCCTCGTCCAGTTGCCGTAGCCACTCCACATGGTCGCTCAGCTCAAAGAGCAGCGCCGGACCGGCAGCGGCCAGATTGCTTTTCACCGGCACCAGTACCCGCTGTGTGGGCGAACGCTGGTATCGTGTCACAGTCAGAATGGACCGCACAGCACCGGCAATGTCGATGGAACCGCTGGTTCGGTACAGGGCGCTGATGCCGCTCATCTTGTTCATGTGCGCCACGATGAGCACGGCGCATCTGGTGCGCTGGGCCATGGCGTACAGATTGCGGAAAGCACCCCGCACCTCGTTGGCCTGATTCATACTCACCGTAGGACCGATGTAGGCCGAAAGCGGGTCGAGGATCAGCAGCCGGGCATTCTCCTGCAGGATGCTTTGCTCCAGGCGCGGATCGTCGAAGGTCAGCGCCCGCTTTTCTTCATTGATGATTTTGATACGGGTGCAGTTGGCTCCTGCACTTTCCAGCCTCGGCTTGATGGTGTCGGCAATGCCGTCCTCCGAGGTCTGATACAGGATGTTGATGGGCTCCCGGGTGGCTTCTTCAAAGGGAAGGCTTTCTCCCTTTGAAAGCAGCGCTGCCAGTGACAGAACCGCCATGGTCTTGCCGCATCCGGGGTCGCCCTGTAATATGGTGATCTTCCCGTATGGGATGTAAGGATACCAAAGCCATTTCACTTCCTCTGCCTGGATATCCGCAAAACAGAGGATCTCTTGTTCATTCACAAAAGTGCCTCCTTCATGAAGTTCAAATAAAAGGCCGGTCCGCCGAATCCGTTCCTGTCCGGGTGTCTCCCCAATGTCGTCTCGCTCGCTTTGCAGGTCATGGCAAGATCGTATCTCTTTCAGCGGTCGGGTATTCGGTTTTCAAGGTTCCGTGGCAACAGAATATCACGCCTTGATGTTAAAAGCTATACATGTTACGATGTTTTCATGTAAAGATGAAATTACACGTTAGTTTTAGAGTCATTACACAAATATATAGCGATAAAGCGTTGTATTTGTGATGCTCTGCATTTGAGGAAAATCCATTATGTCTACAGGTTTTATCTTCCGTTTTGAGGGCGATAAACTGCTGCAGCCCTTTTTAATTCCCCAATCTTTGTTCACACCCCAGCTTCAGGGTGATCCCGCCGCCCGGGAACTGCGCCGCCAGCAGGAATTGGAAGCTAACCATATGCTGCTGGAGAATATCGAGAAAGCCAGAGTGTCGCTGGATAAAGCCCCTGAACCCGGGCCGCTGGATGCCGAGTTTGAAAAGGAGCCGGATTTTGAGCCTGACGAGGGAACCTTGTTGGCCCGGTTGAAGCGGTGGGGTAACAAGTTCTTTGCCGATAAGAATACCCCTGAACCAATGTCGGAGGAACCTTTGGAGGCGGAGGAACCACTCTCTGCCCCGGCAGAGCAGCCTCCTCGGCCTGCCCATGTGCGCAGACAGCGTACCGGTGTAATCCATCGGTACGAGCTGTTGGAACGCCTGTGCAGTATGAGCCCTCAGGAATACATAGACTATCTCCGAGAACATCAGAAAAACATCTGGATGGAAGAGAGTTACCCGATCGGAATGCTGGTATTTGCTGCACTGGATCTTCCCTGGGCGGAGCTGGCACAGGAAGCGAACGCACTGCTGGACGCAAACCGGGATGCCGAAATGCCCATCAATCCGGATTTGTTTACCACCTCTGCCTGGCGGCATTATGTGGCGCCGGCTTCTTCGCCAGCGGCCCCTGAAAGGGAGCTGCACACCGTGGCTGAGGGGCTGGCCCACCCGGAAAAGACACTCTACTGTCAGGCGGCAGCACTCTACAATAAGGTGCAGGATGCCTTGCAGGATTACCCGGCCATGCAGAGTCTGCTGAAAGATTACTGCACCCAAGCCGCTTCTGACTTTTACTATCAGGCGGTGCGGAAGCTGAACTTTATGGCCCTCTCTCAGGAAGACCAGGACATCATGAGAGAAAACAAATTCGTAAACATGGCACTGCGGGAGCTGAACAGAGCCTTTGCTCTGGAAAGTGCCTCCGAGTGTATCGAGCGGTATCTGGATTCCTGGCCGGACCCCGATGCGGTGTTGGTGTGCTATGGGGATTCCGATGATTGGGAGTATTCCGCTGCCGCCTATACGATTCTCAACCGGTTGTGGGAGCAGCTGAAAGGACTGTCTGATTTCCAGTCCGGTCTTGCAGATCTGGTGGAGTTCACTCTGGTGGCTGCCGACAACCATCCTGAAAAGGATGCCACCCAGTTTTTGGGCGACGCTATACTGCTGCGGTATTCCGGCATAAAGGCCGGGGAAAAGCTGTATGAGCGCCTCCACATGAAAATGCTCAGCCGATTGTCTTTGCCGGAGGAATCTCCGAAAGCCCGGAAACATCCGGATATTGCCAGCCGGAGTTACTATGTAGCGGACAATCTGGCCGAGGTTTTCATGGTGGATTTTCTGCAAATGTGCGGTCAGCATAAAACCGCCCGCAGATGCAAGCAATGTGGAATGCTGTTTGTACCATTCAGTTCAGCTGCAAAGTATTGTGACCGCAAATCGCCAAACGGCGGGCAGCGCACCTGCAAGGAAGTGGCCGCCGAGGAAGTGGCAAAAAGCCGCACGGTGGACCCCGCGGTGGCACTCTACACCAAGATCGGCAACAAGCTGAACGGCAGGCTCAGCCGCTTTTTGTACATGTCCGATGCCTGCCGCAAAGCTACCATTACCCGGTGGAGGGCAGAAGCAAAGCCCCTGGTGTCGCAGGCATCGGAGCATCCCGAAACCTTTGACCCAGAGGCTTTTGATAAAGAACTATGTGCGATTTTTGATACAATCAGGCAGGAGGAAGTGAAGAAGGAGAGAATCAAGCAAAAGAGTACTGCTGCGCATAAGAAAAATGTAAAATGAATCTGTTATACGGTGAAAAAGTCTACCACCTTATTTATTGGAAAAGGAATATTCTCAAATTGACGTATTTGTTCTAATTGTCTAGACAGATATGAAGTGATATAATAAAAACAATAGATCTTTTCATATGAAGAGCAACTAAAGCAGTTGCAAAAGCAGAGCGATGAAAATTTTGCATTAGCCGATTCGTATGCAAAAGATTTGGAGGCATGTCAAGAGGAAAATAGCCAACAGCGCAAATTGATTTCGCAATTAAAGGCGCAGATTGCAACTTTTCGCTTTCAATTACAAAATGGTGCCGGGGAATCTGTGAGAGAAAATATCCCAGATGATTGCACATATTCTGATATAAGTGAATGGATCAGCAAATACTATCCTGACAGGATATATCTTCACCCACGAGCTATCCGAAGTTTAAAAACAGCTGTCTACGAAGATTCAAAGCTTGCATATAAGTGTTTGAAATTACTGGCGACAGCTTATTATGATTATCAAACAGGGGCTATTACATATTCTAACTTTTTGGATATGTGCAAGGAAGTAGATCCTGCATTAGATGAAAGGGGAGCAATTACTGATACTGCCGCCGGTATGCAGGGCGATACATATTATGTGCAATATCACGGAAAAAAAAGAAAGTTAGAGCGGCACTTAGCTAAAGGAAGTAATAAGGATTGCCGCTATTGCCTTAGAATTTATTTCCTTTGGGACGATCAAGACCAGATAGTTGTAGTGGGAGATTTACCTCACCATCTAGATACAAGTGCAACATGATAAAATATAGAGGGATTGACAAACAGCGGGGCTGTATTATGCCTTCTCGGTGCTGGTTTACGGGTTCCTCTCGGTGATCGTGGCGATCACGATGTTCCATATCATGAATACTGTCCGCCTGGGGGTAGCCGCCCGCACCTGCCAGTACGGCGCGCTGCGCGCCATCGGCATGAGCGGCCGCCAGCTGACCCGCATGGTGGCGGCCGAAGCGGTCGCCTACGCCGCCGGGGGTGTGCTGCTGGGCTGCGCGCTGGGGCTGGCGCTGCACTGGTTTTTGTATTCCAGCCTGGTCACGCGTACCTTTGGCGTTCCCTGGTCGGTCCCCTGGCCGGAACTGGCGCTCATCGCCGGGGTCATCCTGCTGACCACCGCTCTCTCGGTGCGCGGCCCTGTCAGACGGCTGCGGGCGTTGCCCATCTTGGAAACCCTCACCGTGCAATAACTGCGCAGACAAAAACCGGGACCGCTGCCGCCTTACGGCGGGCTGCGGTCCCGGTCGCTGTGTGCTCAGGTGTTGTTCATTACGACGCGCTCCACTGTGTCGGCCACATGTTCGCAGGCGTCCATGCAGCTTTCCAGGTAGTGGTATACCTCGCGCCAGGCGATGACTTCGATGGGGTCGGTGCAGTTCTTGTGCAGCTTGCGCATACTGGCCAGGAACAGCCGGTCGCCCTGCTCCTCCAGATCGTTGATGCGTACCACATGGTCATGCAGCGTCTTGGAGTGCTTGAAGTCCGCCAGTTCCTTCACCAGCAGTTTGACTTCCTCACAGCACTGGATGACTTTCTGGACCATTTCCAGCGCGTTGGGGCGGATGCTCTGGATGTTGTTGCAATAGATACGCTGGAGCACATCCTCGATCTTGTCGATCACATCGTCGATGTTGCCGGACAGCGTGGCGATATCCTCCCGCTCGATGGGGGTGATGAACGCTTTGACCAGCACGCTCTGCAGTTCATGCTTTTTTTCGTCGGCGCTGTGCTCGATCTTGTGGATCTCGTCCAGTTCCTGCCGGATGTTGGCGGGCTGGAAATTCTGCATCATCGCTTCCAGCAGATGGGCGGCACGGCAGGCATCTTCGGCGCAGGCCGAGAAGGTATCAAAATAGTAGGAATCCTGAACTTTCGCCATGATCGTTTCTCCTTGCTTTTTGTGTTGCGGTAACGGAACGGTACCCTGCTGCGGGGCATTTCCCCGCCGCCATACTCAGATGAGGAACATGAACAGCTTGGCCATGGCGAAGCTGATCAGGCCACAACCGGGGAACGTGAACACCCAGGTGAGCATCATATCCTTGACGACGCCGTAGTTGATGGCGGAAAGCCGCTTGACAGCCCCCACGCCCATGATGGCGCTGGTCTTGGTATGCGTGGTGGATACCGGGATGCCAAACAGGCTGGACAGCAGCAGGCAGAACGCCGCCGAGAGGTCCGCTGCAAAACCCTGGTATTTTTCCAGCCGGACCATGTCCATCCCCACGGACTTGATGATCTTCTCGCCGCCGACGCTGGTGCCCAGACCCATGACAGTACTGCACAACAGCATCAGCCAGACCGGGATGACCACCCCGCTGACGCTGGACTGCCCGTTGCAGAAGGCCACGCCCAGGAACAGTACGCCGATGAATTTCTGGCCATCCTGCGCGCCGTGCATAAAGCTCATGGCCGCCGCGCCGAAGATCTGCGCGTAGCGGAAGAAGCCGTTTGCCTTGCGGCGGTCCAGCCCGGCGCACACCCAGGTCAGCAGCTTGCAGATGAGCCAGCCGGAGCCGAAGCCCAGCAGCAGGCTCATGACAAGACCGTAGAGGACCTTGACCCACTCGGCCCCGTTGACGCCGCCCAGACCGTTGTTGATGGCGATGGCCGCGCCGGTCAGGCCGGCGATCAGGCTGTGGCTCTCGCTGGTGGGGATGCCGAACCAGGAAGCCGTGACGCTGTATACCACGATGGAAAACAGCGCCGCGCACAGCGCGATGAGGGCTTCGTTGGTGTTGCCGCCGAAGTCCACCATGTTGGAGATGGTGGAAGCGACGGAGGAGTTGATGCGGGTCATGACCAGCACACCGAGAAAGTTGAACCCGGCGCTGAGCAGGATGGCCGGACGGACCCGCATGCAGCGGGTGCTGATGCAGGTAGCGATGGCGTTGGGGGCGTCGGTCCATCCGTTGACGAAGATGACGCCCAGCGTGAGCGCCACGGTCATCAACAAAATGGGGTTGGAGGCCATCTGCTGGAGAAAATGCGACAGCGTTACATCCATGTACGAGTCTCCCTTGTATTCTTCTCTTTTCTCTTTTTCCTATTCTTTGATTGTAAAGGTGGGTGCAGCGCACGGCGCTGCGTCGGTGGGGTCCGGCCCCACGGTCACTATCATAACAGAAACGCCGACATTTTACAACGAAGTTTACGTGATTTTGACTGGCAGTTTACAGAAAATCCGTTGCCTGCCTGCTTTTTCCCGCTTCTTTCCAACATGCGGCCCTTATTTTTCGTCCGGGTCCCCTGCCCTGCAACAAAAAAGCCGGCCGCGCAAAGCCAAACATGACAGACAGGTGTCCGCTTTCTATGGTATAATACAGACAATGACAGAAGGGCGGTGATTGCCATGAAAATGGATCGGCTGATCGGCATATTGTCCATCCTTCTCCAGCAGGAGCGGATCACCGCGCCGGAACTGGCGGAGCAGTTCGAAGTGTCCCGCCGTACCATCCAGCGGGACATTGAAGCCCTCTGCCGGGCAGGTATCCCCGTCACCACCGCACAGGGCGCCGGCGGCGGGATCTCCATCATGGAGGGATACCGGGTAGACCGAACGGTGCTCACCGCCCCGGAGATGCAGGCTATTCTGGCGGGGCTGCGCAGTCTGGACAGCGTCAGCGGCACCCGGCGCTATGCTCAGCTCATGGAAAAGCTGTCCGCCGGAAACAGCACCCTGATCTCCGGCGGCACCCACATGCTCATTGATTTGTCCTCGTGGT
>DXFO01000018.1 GCA_019114415.1 Candidatus Gemmiger faecavium
ATGTTGCCGGTGCCGGAAGCCTCCTTGGAAGCCAGGCTGATCTGCTCGGACAGGTCGCAGGCGGGGATGAGTTTTTCCGCCGCGGTGACGTTGTAGTTGGGCACAAACACCACCTGCAGCCAGCGGGAGACCTCGGGGTCGGCGGCAATGACCTTGCCCAGGGTCAGGATGGCATGGATAATGTCCTTGGCGATGGTGTAGGCGGGGGCAGCCTTGGCGCCGAAGATGCTGACCAGCGGCACCGCCGGGGTGTGGCCTGCCTTGATCTCGAAATACTGGTGGATCAGGTAGAGCAGGTTGAGCTGCTGGCGCTTGTACTCATGCAGGCGCTTGATCTGGATGTCGAACATGGCATCGGGGTCGACCTTGATGCCCTTTTCTCCCAGCCAGGCGGCCAGAGCCTTTTTGTTGTCGGCCTTGATCTGGGCGAACTGCTGGAGCACCACCACGTCGCTGTCGGAAGCGTCGGTGTACTGCATCAGCTGTTCCAGCCGGGCGGCATCCTTTTTGAAGCCGGGGCCGATGAGGGATTCGATCTGAGCGGCCAGGGCCGGGTTGCACTCCAGCAGCCAGCGGCGGAAGGTGATACCGTTGGTCTTGTTGTTGAACTTTTCCGGGTAGAGGCGATAGAAACCGTTGAGTTCGGTGTTCTTCAGAATCTCGGTGTGCAGCGCCGCCACGCCGTTGGTGGAGTGGGTGAAATGGATGTCCATATGGGCCATATGGACGCTGCCGCCCTCGTCGATGACGGCAAGGCGGCCGTCGTCGGTGCGGGTGCGGGCCAGGGCGTCCAGCTGCTCCATGATGGGCATGAGCTGGGGGACCACCTTTTCCAGATAGCTCCGGGGCCAGGTCTCCAGCGCCTCGGCCAGGATAGTGTGGTTGGTGTAGGCGCAGGTATCGGTGACGATCTGCACCGCCTCGTCAAATTCGATGCCCTTCTCCCCCAGCAGGCGGATGAGCTCGGGGATGACCATGCTGGGATGGGTGTCGTTGATCTGGATGGCGGCATAGTCTGCCAGGTCATGCAGATCGCTGCCCCGGGCCACGCACTCGTCCAGAATGAGCTGCGCTCCCGCCGAGACCATCAGGTACTGCTGGTAGATGCGCAGCAGGCGGCCCGCCTCGTCGGAATCATCGGGGTAGAGGAACAGGGTCAGGCATTTTTCAATATCGGTCTTGTCAAAGCGGATGCCGTCGGTGACCATGGCTTCGTCGATGGTATCCAGGTCAAAGAGGTTCAGGGTGTTGGTACGGCCCTCGTAGCCGGTCACGGCCAGGCGGTAAAGCCGGGCATTGACCGTGTGATCCCCCAGGCTGACGGGGTAAACGGTGTCGGTGGGTTCGGCCCAGCAGTGGTCGTTCAGCCAGGGGTCGGGCTGTTCCTGCTGGACGCCCTGGGACAGGTCCTGCCGGAACAGTCCGAAGTGGTAGCGCAGGCCAATGCCGTCCCCCGGCAGGTCCAGCGTTGCCAGCGAATCCAGGAAGCAGGAGGCCAGGCGTCCCAGGCCGCCGTTGCCCAGGCTGGGTTCCGGCTCCACTTCCTCGATGGCGGCAAGGCTCTTGCCCGCCTGTTTCAGGCAGGCATTGACCTCGTCATACAGACCCAGGTTGATGAGGTTATTGGACAGCAGTTTGCCGATCAAAAACTCGGCGGAAATATAATACAGCTTCTTGCCCGATACCGGCTTGCGGCGTGCTTCGCTTTCGCGGCGGACAAGAGTAAGAAGGGCGAGATACAGTTCCTGATCGGCGCAATCCGCAACAGGCTTGCCGGTCAGTTCAATCAGATTTTGCTGGATGGTCCCTTTCATGCAGATCAACTCCTTCATTGCAGTGGACAGACGTTCTGTCAGGCCGCGCCCGGAAACAGGCCGGCGCCGCAAACGTTGCTGCGGGCCGGGGGCTGCGGCGGGGCGCCCTGCGGGCTGCCCCTTATCATGTAGTATTATCACAATTCACAGCCTGTATCTTGCACAATCCTTGCATTTTATGATACTATCCTATCATAACCGCATTCCCGCGCCGCACAAACTGTCCCACACTGCCGAAAGGAGGCACGCCCCATGCCGCAGCAGGTCACCCCGGCCGGGCCGCGCATTTACAAGGAAGAAAAACTGCACGGCAGCGCATTGTTTCCCTTCAACATCTATCCCTGCACCATCCCGGACGACTTTGACTCGGTGCCGCTGCACTGGCAAAACAGCATGGAGCTGATCTATATCAAGCGGGGCGCGGGTCTTGCCCAGGTGGCGCTGAACGTTATGGAGGCCCGCGCCGGGGATATTTTTGTACTGCCTCCGGGGACACTGCACGGTCTGCGCCAGTCCCCCGGCAAGCGGATGGAGTATGAGAATTTCATCTTTTCCCTGACTCTGCTGGGCGGGGCAGACGACGTCTGCGCCCAGCAATATCTGATGCCTTTGCAGTCAGGGCGGCAGACGTTGCCTGCCCGCCTGTCCCTGGAGGACCCCGGCTATGCCGCGGCGGCCGCCTGCCTGGCCGATGCCGAGGAATTCTGCCGTACCCGGCGCAGCGGGTTTGAGCTGGGGGTCAAGGGGGCCATGCTGCGTTTTGTGGCACTGCTGCTGGCAGAGCAGAACCTTCCGCCCGCGCCGCCGGACAGCGTGGGAGCCGCCCGGCTGAAAAAGCTGCTTCAGCGGGTGGAGGACGACTGCGCCGCCCCCCTGTCGGTGGAGCAGGCCGCCGCCGAATGCGGATGCAGCGCCAGCCATTTTATGCGGTGGTTCAAGAAAATGACCGGCACCACCTTCGGTGTTTATCTCAATGAGCGGCGTCTGGCCACCGCCGCCGAACTGCTGCGCACCACCGACGACACGGTACTGAGTATTGCCGAGCAGGCGGGATTTGAAAACCTGTCCAACTTCAACCGCCGGTTCAAGGCCCGGTACGGCGTCACGCCCCGGCAGTACCGCAGCATGGCATGACCCAAAGACAAACAGAAAGCTCCCGCTCCAGGGCCGGATAGCCGGTCCTTTGGAGCGGGAGCTGTTTTTGTATGGGAAATCAGAGGTCCGGGCGCAACGTTCCCGCCGCACGCAGCAGGTCCTTGACGGCCTCGCTGCCCATGACCAGGCCGCAGGCAGCCGGTACAAAGGCATTGGAGGCCGGCACCGTGCGGCGACCGGGAGCCGCCTGCTCACCGTCGTCGTCCTCCGTCAGGGGAGGCAGGGGCGGCTCGGCGGAAAAGACCACCTTGAGCTTGCCCAGACGGCGCTTGCGGCATTCCAGACGGACGATGCGGGCCAGAGGGCAGACGCTGGTCTGGGAGATGTCCGCCACACGGAAGGCTGTGGGGTCCATCTTGTTAGCCGCCCCCATGCTGGAAAGCACCGGCACCCCCGCCTGTTTGCAGCGCTCAATGAGCATCAGTTTGGAGGACACAGTGTCGATACAGTCCAGCACATAGTCAAACTGCGTCAGGTCGATCTGGTCCGCCGTGTCGGGGCCGTAGAACATCCGCAGGGGATGGACCCGGATGTCCGGGTCGATGTCCGCCGTGCGGGCCGCCATCACGTCCACCTTATACTGCCCCAGCGTGGAATGGAGGGCCACCAGCTGCCGGTTCAGGTTGGAGGGAGCGACGGTGTCGTTATCCACAAAAGTCAGCTCCCCCACTCCGCTGCGGGCCAGGACTTCGGCGGCATGGCCGCCTACTCCGCCGATCCCGAATACTGCCGCGTGGGCGCCCCGCAGCGTGTCCAGGGCGGGCTGGCCCAGCAGCCGCCGGGTACGGTTGTATTGTTCCTGCATGGTGGTTTCCTCCAAAAGCGCGAGTGTGATCTGTGTTGTTGTAAGCAACCGCTTTATGCCGGTTCCGGGGCAAGACGCACCACGTCCCCCTGGCGGACGGCAAAGCGGGTATGTTCACCATACCGCACACACCCGGCAAAGTCAACATCATAGCCCAGATTTTCCGGGTAGGCACAGATGCACAGCACCACCCGACCTTCCTCCACAAAGATCAGCTGGGTCATGCCCTCCCCCATGGTCTCAGAAATTTCCGGGCTGTCAAAGCCGATGGTCCGGGCGATCTCCTCCCGGCTGGTGTAGGGTTCAAAGCTGTACACCGCCTCCCAGTCAAAGGGGACTGCCTGTTCCAGGGTGGTGGAGCCCTCGGGCAGGGCGGTGAGGGCACTTTTCAGCCGCCGGGCGTTGCGGAAGCTCTCCACCTGGGAAAACACCAGCCACAGCCCCGCCAAAGTAACGGCCAGAAAAAGGCCCGCAAAAACAGCATTCCTTTTGGTCATGGCATTATTCCTCCGAAAGCATTTCCGTGCCGGTACAGACACCGTGGGAAAACGTCAGTTCCAGCTGTCCGTCGTCCAGATCGATGGAAAAAGTCCCGTCGGTGATCCAGTAGGCGTCGCCGTACACGCGGGCGATTTCCTCCCCGGTACGGCCGTCAAACCAGCCAGCCTCGTCCAGGGCCCGGGCGGCAAAGGCGGAAATGCGGTCGTTATACGGCACGCCGCACTGGACCAGCAGGTCGGTATCCACCGTATCGATGACCCCGGCCTGATAACGGTCGATGTTTTCCCGGACGCAGAAGCCCTCGATGTCGGCGCAGCACAGCATACTGAAACTGCCCGCCAGAACCAGCACCGCGATGCGGGCGGCCGGGACGGGGCGCATCAGCCACAGAACCGCCAGCACGCACCACACCAGCAGCACGGCCAAAAACCACCCGGACAGCACCCGCTGGGGCGTGGGGCCGTAAAGGAGGATATACGTTCCCAGCTTGGCGGCTGCCAGCGCGGCAAACAGAAAGCCGAACCCGCCGAACACCAGCATCAGGCGGCGCTGGCTGCCCGGCTGGCGCAGAGGACGGGCGCCGAACAGCCGCAGAGCGACAAACACCACAAAGTCCAGCAGCAGAATGCGGCAAAGCTCCCAGAAACCGGTAACGGCAAAGTCGGAGGCTGCCTGGGCAGTCAGGCCCTGCCCTGCCGCCGTGAAAAATTCATAGGCCTGCACGGCAAAGAACAGACCGTACACACCGCACAGCGCACCGGGCACCAGGTAGCCGGTGGACACGGGCAGGCGGGGCAGCGAAGCCAGTCCCCTGTCCAGGGCCTGTGCCGTGAGGGGCGCTTCCCTGCGGCGCAGGCCGCCGCCGATCAGCCCGAACAGCCATGCTCCCACCGGAAGGGACAGCACAAAGATCAGCACGGTATCCGGGGACAGCAGGCCGTCCAGCCAGCCGAACAGCCCCTGGCCCAGGCGGGCAAAGGTCTCATCCACCCCCGCCAGCTGCTCCCAGGCAAACACGCAGACGGCCAGAGCCATCACTGCGCTGAATACACCGCCCAGCGCCCTGCGGCGGTCACCGCCCACCCGGCGCAGGACATTGCTCCCGCCGTGGGCCAGGGTGCGCGCCCGCAGCAGGAAGTCCCGCCAGGGCAGCACCGTCACGCCCATGAGCAGGTCCACCGGCGTCCAGAGACCGCTCTGCCCCGCGCAGAGCATTCCGGTGCGGCACATGGTCCAGTAGAC
Source organism: Candidatus Gemmiger faecavium (assembly GCA_019114415.1). Lineage (GTDB taxonomy): Bacteria > Bacillota > Clostridia > Oscillospirales > Ruminococcaceae > Gemmiger > Gemmiger faecavium. The sequence continues at coordinate 5,518 of DXFO01000018.1, forward strand.
GGCGGTGGCATGCCAGGCCAGCCATTGCAGCAGATAGATCGATCCCGCATGATCGGGGAAAATCATCAGGGCAGCGCTCTGGACCAGCCAGCAGACCATCCAGAAGCCGCTCTCGGCGGAATCGGGGCGCTTTTGGCTGCGGGAGAGCAGCTCCACCCCGATGAGATACACCACCGCAAACAGCAGCATGGTCCAGCGGTCCTTTGTGGCGCCGAACAGGATATACCGGGTATACAGGTAGGCGGGCAGATAGCTGCACACCGCCGTCAGCACAAAGCCCCGGGGCGGAGTCCAGCGTTCTTTCGGCTTTGCGGTAAGGTAGTTCTGGGTGTAATCGGGTGCACTTGAATAGAGGGGACGCTCAGCGCCCTCTTTGGGCATGGAATCCATATGAAATTCTCCTTTTTGAAACGCCGCTTCAGGCTGCGGCGGAAGGTTCAGCGGATAAGGTCAGGCGGATCATTCGGGGTCGTCGGGGCGGTATTCCAGCAGGTCCCCCGGCTGGCAGTCCAGTTCCCGGCAGAGGGCTTCCAGGGTGGAAAAGCGCACCGCCTTGGCTTTGTTGTTTTTGAGGATGGACAGGTTTGCCGGCGTGATGCCGATTTTCTCGGCAAGTTCTCCCGCGCCGATGTGCCGCCTGGCCATCATGACGTCCAGATTGACAGTGATGGACATGACAGCAGCTCCTTTATACGGTAAAGTCCAGTTCATCTTTCATTTTGAGGGCCTGCTCAAAGGCGTGTTTGACCACCTGCACGATCAGGGCCATGAACCCCGCCGCAATGCCCATGCAGGCAAAGGGAAAGTACAGAACCGATCCCGCGGGAATGCAGATGACCGCCGCGGCGGCACAGCACCGGCTGATGCGGCGCAGGGCCTCCACCGTCTGGGGCACAAACACCTGGCCCTGTTCCAGCCGGGTCAGAAAGCGGAAGAGATTGTACAGCATCCACAAAGCCAGGGCGGCCAGCAGGTAGCCCAGCCCCAGCATGACCCAGCGCACGGCCGGGCCCTGCACCCCTACCCTGCCCCGGGCGATGAGCCAGTCCACGATGCCGGGGCCCATCACCGTCACGGCGATGCAGACAAAAAAGATGGCCACCGTGACAATGCGGGTCAGGGCAATGCTTTTGCGGTCGTCCCAAAAGGACGGTTTGGTTTCGGTTTGTCTGGACATAGGGTCAGTCCTCCTTCCGGTATGGCAACAGCATACCACAGAGTATATCGTTTTTCAAGTGCTTTTTATTGTTTTTCGATAATTTATTTTTGATTTGCGATATATCCATCCATATTCCCCGGCCCAAAGACGCAAAAAGCCGCCCGGCAGGCCATGTCAGCCTGTCGGGCGGTCTTTCGGATGGATCAGATCTTGCGGCGCCGGGGCCAAAAAGTCAGTTCCGGCCTGACGTCTGGGCGGCGGGGATCATGCGCTGCCGCTCAAACAGCGTCTCGGTGGCGGAGGACATCTTGTCTGCCACGCACACCACGGCGGCTTCCCGGCAGCGGGGCGGGGTGAGCAGGGTCAGCGGCCACATATGGCTGCGGATGACGTTGCGCTCCCGGTCGTTCAGGGTGTAGCGCTGCTCGGCATTTGCCAGGGCAATGGCCGGATGGCTGAACCCGTGCAGCCCGGCTTCGGGGTGGGGTTCATGCCAGTCATAGAGGTAAAAGTCATGGAGAAAGGCTCCGCGCACCAGGCTGGCCTCGTCACAGCCCAGGTTCAGCCTGCGGTTGAGCCAAAAGCTGATGGCCGCCACCCGCATGCAGTGCTCGTAGGTGGTGACGCAGCCATGCTGGATATACTGCCGCATGCGCAGTGCGTCGGCCGTGTCCGCCCAGCCATCCAGATAGGCGGCCAGGCACTTGAGTTCCTCTTCCGTCAGATTCGGCTGCATAGACCCTCCTTTTGGTCTGTATCAAACTTTCCTGCCGCCCGGCCGGGTCCTTTGCCCGGCTGCCCGGCGGCACCCTCTTTTTTTATTATACCGCATTTGCGGGGTTCCGGGCAAGATGCCTGCCCCACGCAAAGCGCCCGCCCTGCCGGGCGGCAGGGCGGGCGCGAAAGGCTGTGATCATCCGATAAGCTTGGTGATGGTGGGGATCAGGCCCTGGATCAGAATGACCAGGATCAGGATGGGCAGCACAAACTGGAAGTAAGGCTTGAATGCCCGGGGCATACGCAGGCCCTGGCCGTCGTTGGCCTCCTTGATGTAGTTGTCGAAGCCCCAGCCCCAGCGGCTGACGCAGAACAGCAGGTAGACCAGGCTGCCCAGGGGCAGAAGCAGGTTGGAGACGATGAAGTCCTCCAGATCCAGGACGGTGGTGCCGTCGCCCAGAGGAGCAAAGGCGCCCCAGACGTTGTAGCCCAGCACGCAGGGCAGGCTGGCAAGGAGGATAAAGATGCAGCCCAGCACGCAGACCTTTTTGCGGGACAGGTGGAACATATCCATGACGCAGGCGATGATGTTCTCAAACACGGCCAGCACGGTGGAGAAGCTGGCGAAGGTCATGAACAGGAAGAACAGCGCGCCCCACAGGCGGCCGCCCGACATATTGGTAAAGACGTTGGGCAGGGTCTGGAAGATCAGGCTGGGGCCGGAGTCCGGCGAGATGCCGAAGGTGAAGCAGGCCGGGAAGATGATCAGGCCGGAGGACACCGCCACAAAGGTATCCAGCACGCAGATGCGGGCGGCCTCACCGGCAAGGGAGTGGTCGCGCTTCATGTAGCTGCCGAAGATCTCCATGGCGCCGATGCCCAGGCTGAGGGTGAAGAAAGACTGGTTCATGGCGGCGACAATAACGCTGCCCAGGCCCTGCTCCATGGCACGGCTCCAGTCCGGCAGCAGGAAGAAGGCAAGGCCGTCGGCCGCACCGGGCATGGTAAAGCTGTGGACTGCCAGCACCACGATGAGCAGAAACAGAGCGACCATCATCCATTTGCTGATGCGCTCCAGACCTTTCTGCAAACCGAAGCTGCACACCACAAAGCCCAGGACGACGGCCACCGCCATCCAGAAGCCCATCTCAAAGGGGTCGCCCAGCAGGTCCACAAAGACGTTGGGGACAGCCTCGGCGGACAGGCCGTTGAAAGCGCCGGTGATGAACTTGACAAAGTAGCTCATCATCCAGCCGGTGACGGTGGTGTAATACATCATCAGCACCACGCAGCCGATCAGGCAGGCCCAGCCATGCAGATGCCATTTGCTGCCGGCGGGTTCCAGGCTGCGGTAGGCAGCCCCGGCGCTGGCGCGGCCTGCACGGCCCACTGCCAGCTCCATGGTCAGGACAGGGATGCCCATGGTGATCAAAAACAGCAGATAGAACAAAACAAAGACGCCACCGCCATTTTCACCGGTGACGGTGGGGAAACGCCAGACATTGCCGATGCCGATGGCGCACCCGGCACTGACGAGCAGGAAGCCCAGCCGGGAATTGAAATTTTCTCTCTTCACTCCAAAACTCTCCTTTTACAAAACGATTCCACCAAAAATGCGGCCCCGCCGCAACAGAGCCGCATAAACAGTATTATAACGGTTGGCTGCAAAAAAGGCAATCGCTTGTGAAAATTCATACATCGCGTGCAGGGTTCCCCGCCCCGCCGGTACGCAACGCAAAAAGCCGCCGGAACGCGCACAAAACCCGTAGGTTCCTGCGCGCCCGGCGGCGCTTTGTTTTTGTATGAAATTGCAGGCCTGCCTGCGGGGCGGCTCGGTCAGTCCCTGGACTCGGGGGTGGGGATCTCCGGCATCAGTTCATTGCCGACGACGGTGAGCATTTCATCCAGCTTGGCCACATCCTCCGGGGAGAACCGCGCCTTGACCCGGTCCACCACCGTCTGTAAGTAGGCATAGCTGATGTTATAGTAATCCAGATACTTCTGCGTGGGGCAGAGGTGATATTCCCGCCGGTCCGTCTCGGAGCGCACCTTTTCAACATAGCCTTTCTGGATCAGACTGTTGATCTTGTAGGAGGCATTCGGCGTGGAAATGTGCATTGCCTGGGCAAACTGCGCCACCGTGGGGCTGCCCAGCGCCATGATGCCCTCCATGCAGAAGGACTCCACCGTGGTCAGGGTCGCTTCACGGTTTTCAAAGCGGCTGAACACTTTCTGGTAAAAATGCAGCTTGAATTTGGTATAAACGGTATTGAATGCCTGATCCAACATTTGCAAAACCTCCACAGCGGGCAATTTCCCGCCGTTCAATTATCCGCGGCGTCCGGCTCCGCCGCCCCGTGTCGAGCCGCCGCCCGTACGGAATCCACCGGGGCGGGAACCGCCGCCGGGTCTGGGTCCGCCGCCCGGGCGCCGACCGCCGGGACGGGGTCCCGGGCCGCCAAAGCCGCCGCGGGGCGGTCTGGGTCCGCCATAGTAAGGTCCGCGCGGGGGTCTGGGCGGACGGGGCGGGCGCGGGGGACGGGGCGGGCCAAAGAAGAAGAATGCCCGGGGACCGCCGTAGCGGGGACCACGGTAACGGGGACCGCCAAAGCGCGGCGTAGCCAAAAGCAGCACCACCGCCAGGATCAGCACCACAATGAGAACGACTGCTCCCACAGGAAAGCCCCCTTTCTGCGGAGCGGCAGTGCCGCCCACTGAACTGAAATCCCCTTTGGCCACTGCCGAGACATCCATGGACACGCCGTAGATCTTGGCCAGCTCCTCTGCCAGAGCCTTGACGGTCTGCTGCGTGCCGGTATCGTAATCTTTATTCACCCAGCTGGGTTCCAGTTCGTCGTACAGGATACGGCTGAGGGTGGTGGTGGGCAGCAGCGTTTCCAGTCCGGAACCCTGCACCGCCCAGTAATCGTCATCGCCGGAAGCCAGCAGAAGCAGCACGCCGTTGTCCTTGTCATCGTCGCCCAGGCCCCAGGCGTTGAACACCTCGTAGGCGTAACCTTCCATGGTGGTGTTGCCCACCTGGTCCACGGTATAGACGCCGATCTGCGCGCCGCAGGTATCGCTGAGCGCCTCCGACAGATTGGTGATGACCTGCTCTGTTTCCGAAGAGAGGATACCGGCGTTGTCAATGACAGCCTTATCCTTGTCTACTTCCGGTGCGGCAGCCGCGGGCAATGCCGCCGCCACCGCAAAGGTCACTGCCAGCAGCGGTGCTGCCAGCCGTTTGAACATCCCGGTCCTCATTGAAATGCTTCCACCTCCCCGATGCCCCACAGCATCCCGATCACATTGGCCGGGAACGCCGAAAGGGTGTTGTTGTATTCCTCCACGGCGGGGTTATACTCATTGCCCGCCGTGCGCAGGATGATGTCCTGCCGGGACAAAAATTCCGTATGCTGGGTCTCAATGGACTCGGTGCTTTTGCCCGCGTCGGCCACTTCGCCGTACATGATCTCCACCGCGCTGCCCAGGGCCGTGTTGGCGGCAAACTGGTCGGCGGGATGGCTGCTGTCGGTGGCGTTCCAGTCGTCCAGCGCCTGCTGCGCCGCCTGGACCGAGGCCGCGTCCTCCCCCAGCACCTGCCCGCAGAGGCGGATCAGGTTGGCTGCCGCGTCGGCACGCAGGGAAAGGTCGTTCTGCATGCTCTGGCCGTGCTCATTGGCAGAGGCATAGATGGCCTGCACCTGATTGTATTTTGTGTTGAGCTTTGCCCCGCCGATGCCGAACACCGACACCGCGGCCAGCACCACCAGGGCCAGGGCGGCGGCGGGGCGTTTTTTGGCCGGGGCGGGCAATTTGCTTTCCACCTGGCCGAACACTTCCAGCTGGGGACCCTCGATGCGGAAAGTCTCCTGTTGTTCCAACTGCATTTACTTCGTCTGCTCCATCAGTTTGGCGCGCAGCTCGCCCTCGATGCGGCCCAGCTCCTGCTCAGCCGCAGCGCGCTTGGCTTTGCCGTCGGCGCGGATCTTGTTGAGCTCATCCAGCGTGCTGATCAGCTCGCGGTTGGTCTGCTGCAGCGTCTCCATATCCACGACACCGCGCTCGGATTCCTTGGCAATGTCGATGGTGCCCTGCTTGAGGGCGGCGGCGTTTTTGCGCAGCAGTTCGTTGGTGGCGTCGGTGACGGCGCGCTCGGCGGCCATCGCCTCCTGGCTGTGGGCCATGCCCAGGGCCAGGACCATCTGGTTTTTCCACAGAGGAATGGTGTTTACGATGGTGGTCTGGATCTTCTCGGCCATCATGGTGTCATTGGCCTGGATCAGACGGATCTGCGGGCCCATCTGGATGCTGATGTTGCGGGTCAGCTGCAGATCGTACAGCTTTTTCTCAAACCGGTCGCACAGATCGGCCAGGTCGCGGGCCGCCTGGGCGTCCTCCGGCAGCTGGGTGCGCTGGGCCTTCTCGTTGGCCTCTTTCAGCTCGGTGCTGCGCACCTGCTCCAGCTTTTTCTTGCCGGCCAGGATATACATGGTCAGTTCCTTGAAGTAGACCAGGTTGAGCTGATACATCTTGTCCAGCATGGTGATGTCCTTCATCAGGACGACCTGGTGGTCCTCCAGCTGGGCCTTGATGCGCTCCACGTTGACGTCGGCCTTCTCATAGCGGGTCTTCATGGACTCGATGTTGTAGCTGGTCTTGCGGAACAGGTTGCTGAAAAAGCCCTTGTCCTTCTGCTCATTGGCGTCAAAGCCCTTGAGCTCGGTGATAAGGTTGGTGATGAGTTCGCCAGTCTCCCCCATGTCCTTGGTCTTGACCCGGGAGAGGGCATTGTCGGAGAAGTCGCTCAGCTTTTTCTGGCTGGCTGCGCCGTACTGCAGAACCATCTGGCTGTTGGTGATGTCGATCTTCTCGGCAAAGTCGTTCACCATCTGCTGCTCTTCGGGAGAGAGGGGGGTATCCTCCACCTTGACGGGAGTGGGCTTTTTGGCCTCCTCCACCACCGCTGCATCGGCGGCGGGGTCCAGAGTCAGGGTGGGAGTGGCGGGCGCGGCATCCAGCGTCAGGCTGGGCGCGGCGGGGGCATTCAAATCAAAATCCTTGTCGTTCATGCTGTGGTCCGTCCTTTCCTGTATTCAGACTGCCGGTATCGACCGGTTCATTGGGCGAGATTCTGGCTTTTCAAAATATGATCGAGCACCTCGATGTCGGTGCTGATATCCATTGCTTCGGCGGAGTAAAGGCCATCCAGCTGGTTTTCAAAGGCGGTGGCCATGGTGGCGGCATTGGCGCGGACTTCTTCCATAATCTGCTGCGAATTCTTCCCCTGGATACCGCTTTGTACCACCGTATCAAAAGGAGCTCGCCGGCTCTTATTTTCAAAGCCGATTTTGTCAAACTCCTTTTCAATCCGGGCATACATTCCAATGATCTTGATGACCTCGGGCAGGTAATACCGGGCAAAACGGTCGATCTGGGGCGCCTTGTCGGGGGAAGCCTCCACCGCTTTGATAATGCCCCGGCCCGCCCGCTCCATGCGGTCCATCTCGGCGGACAGCCGGGCGTCGGGGATGGCATCGTTGAGGGCATGCAGGGCGTCGAGATTTTTCTCGATGCCCGCCAGCATGGCGTCCACGTCCTCGCTGCCGGTGGCGTAAGGAATTTCCTTATACTGGATGCGGTCGGGGCAAAGCCGGGCCGACACCAGATACACCGCCAGGCTCAAGACCGCCGTGGCTGCCAGCCCCCAAAGGGAATATACGGGAAGCACCAGCGCTCCCACCGGCCAGGCCAGGGCGGCCAGCCACAGGGGAAGCACCGGCTTTTTGCGGATCTCCTGCAGTTTGCTCATTGGTATCCTCCATGCAAACGCTTATTTCCTACATTATATAACATGACGTTGTACCATGCAAATACAAAAACGGCGTCAAAACCGTCAAAACAAAACTCCATGGGGCTGCCGCCCCGCCGCGGGGGGTCCGTAACCGCCCGCCTTGGCGTTTTTCCGCCGGATTTGGCACTTTTTTGCCAAAATTTCTTCAAAGCCAGGGGGAAAGGGCATTGCCCCATGCCTCGGTGAGCCGGGGCAGCGACCAGGACGCATTGGCCGGGCTGGTGGACGGCATACACAGGGCGGGCATGCCGGTGTCCCGTTCCAGCCAGCGGGCATACAGCCGGGCGGAGGTGGAACCGTTGCAGACGATCTGTTCCACTCCCAGCCGCCGGGCCAGTTCCGGGACGGCGTTGGGCTGTACATCCCGGATGGAGGCATCCGACGCCCCCACGATGGTGCACTTGCACACCACGTCCCACACGGCCAGTCCGTGTTCCACGATGATGGCCCGCTTGGCGTCCAGATCCTGCCAGGCAGGCACCGGGCTGTGGGTCAAAGCAGCCATGAGCGGCCAGAAACGGTTCTGCGGATGGCCGTAGTAAAAGCCCTGTTCCCGGCTTTTGGGGCTGGGGAAGCTGCCCAAAATCAGCACCCGGGCTTTCTCCCCGCACAGCGGCGGCAGGCCGGGGCCTGCCGGGCGCGGCTCAGTGCTTTTCATGGGAAAACGCCTCCGGCCACACTTCGCGGCAAAGCTGGGCGACCCCGCATTCGGCGGCGGGCGGACAGCTGCGGTCGGCGGCCTGCATGGCCAGCTCGTCGCCGCCCTGGACGCAGACCCCCAGCCCTGCCCGGGCCAGGATGTCACGGTCGTTGGAGCCATCCCCCACCGACACCACCTCTGCCGGGTCGATGCCCGAGGCGGCGCAGATGCTTTCCAGCCCCAGGGCCTTGTCCTGGTCGGGGGTCAGGATATCACAGCCGTCGTCATCCCCGTAAAAGAGGAAGCGCAGGCCCAGGTATCCGTACCGTTTCTGGAATTCCTCCACCGCTTCATGGGGCATCCGCCCGAAAGCCGAAAAAGGCATGTTTTCCAGATGCCGGTCCTGGTCCTCGCCGTCGATGGCGTACACCACGCCTCCCAGCTGGACCTCCCGCTGATGCTGAAGCTCATAGTTGACATAGACATACGGCCCGTCGTCAAAATTGAAGCCCAGCATGTACTCGTAATCCTCAAAGAAGTCCACCAGGGCGTACATCTGCTCATTGGTCATGGTCCGCGTGCTCAGCACCGTCCCCGCCTTGTCCAGCACCTGCGCACCGGCGGCACAGATCCAGTAATCGGGGCGGATGCGCCCCAGCATTTTGGGCGGGATGCCCATGCGGCAGCGGCCGGTGGCAATGGCCACCTTGACCCCCGCTTTCTGCACCGCGCACACGGCCTCCACATTCTCCCGCGGGACGACGCTCTCGCCTCCCGGACGCAGCGTGCCGTCAATATCCAAAGTCAAAAGGCGATACTGCATATTGCTGTCCCCCTGTATGGTTAAAGTATTCCCCGTATGAATGCTGCGCCTGTTGCGGCGCCGATGGGAGTATTATAACAAAGCCCGGCCCAAAATAAAAGCCGTAGGGCCTGTGCCGGGGGCAGTCATGGCGGCGCGCAGGGCGGCATATGCTGGCCTGTGGGTGTTTTTTGGGGAAAGGGGCGTTGCAGTATGCGGGACAGTCTGGATCTTTCGGTGCGATATCCCGGCAGGCGGAGCATTCACCGCAAAAAAATCCTGGTCATTTGGGTGGCGCTGGTGTGCGCCGCCCTGGCCGCCGCTGCCACGCTGCGCTACGGCCCCGAGGCAGTGGCATGGCTTGCCGCCCTGCCCCAGCGGGCGGACGGGCTGATCGGTTCTCACCTGCTGCCGTACTATTCCGGCAAGCTGGAGGAACTGCAAGAGGAAAACGCCCAACTGCGCGCCGAGCTGGCCGAAACCAGCGGCCTGCAGGCGGAAAACGAAGCCCTGCGCACCCTGCTGCAAAGCCCCGCCGCCGATGCCCTGCACGGCGCCCAGCCCTTGCAGGTGGCGGAGCGCTGGCTGGACGGTTTTGCCCTGGCAGGCAGCGCCGAGCCCGGCAGTGCGGTGCTGGACCCCTACGGCCGGTTTGTAGGGCGCATTGCCGACAGCGGGGAGCAGGCCTCCCCCGGCATCCTGCAGGTCGACAGTGCCGCGGGGATCCCCTGTCTGGCGGAAGGCTACTGCGGCGTGCTGGACATCGAGGACGGCATCTGGTATCTGGACGAACTGCCCCGGCACTGTCCCCTGACCGAGGATGCCATCGTCACGACGGCGGACGGTTACTGGGTGGGGCGCCTGGCCGCCGCCCCCGTGGAGGACGAGACCGGGCTTTGCGCCCGCGCCCCGCTGTGCGATACCTCGGACGGAAGCAGCAGCGTCTATTTTGCGATGCAGTGATTGTTTTTTCAGTTTCTTCCGTGGGCTTGCTTTACAAAGCGGGGGCTGCGTCGTATACTGATAGACAGAAATTCAACCGGGAGGGTACCAGTCATGAAAAAGCGCGGCGGAAAAGGCAGGGTGACGGCTTTGCTGGTATTGTGCGCTGTGGTGTTCGGCATTTTCCTGGTCCGGCTGGCCTGGATGCAGTTCGTCCAGGCCGATTACTATGCCCAGCGGGTGGCCGAGGCATCCACCACGCGGTACACCTACACCGTACCCGCAGCCCGGGGTGACATTGTGGACCGGGACGGCGTGGTGCTGGCGCAGGACACCCCCGTGTGGGATGTCTATCTGCGGTACCCGGCCCCACCGGGCAGCGACATGACAGATACAGCAAAACGGACGTTGGAATTACTGGAGCTTTCAGGCGGCGAGGATGTGGAAACACAACTCGCCGCTTTTTGTTCTGAAATTTCCGCCGGGGAGTTCAAGCTGGCGTCGGGCATCGGCGCGGCGCAGGCGGCCCTTTTGTATGACGCGGGTCTGGTCCAGAGCGGCGCTCTGCGCCTTGCCCCGCGGGGGGAGCGCATCTGGCCGGACGGGACGCTGCTGCCCCATGCCCTGGGCACGGTAGGCCCCATCACCGCCGAGCAGTGGGAAACGCTGGAAGGCACCGGCATCGCCATGGACGCCGACATCGGTCAGAGCGGGCTGGAAGCCGCCTATGAATCGCTGCTCCACGGCACCGACGGGCGGGTGCGCGTTACCACCGGGGACGCGGGCGTCATTGCCGAGGAAGAGACCCGGGAACCCCAGCCCGGGGCGACGCTGGTGCTTTCCCTGGATGCCGGTTTCCAGCGCAGCGTCCAGACCGCCCTCACCGACTATCTGCACACCCTGCAGACCACCAAGGCCGCCGGGTCCGGCCGGGAGGCCAACGCCGGGGCGGTGGTCGTGGTGGATGTGGAGACCGGCGGCATCCTGGCCGCGGCCAACTCCCCCTCCTACGACCTGTCCACCTACCGCAGCAACTACGCCGCCCTGGCTGCCGATGCCTCGGCCCCGCTGCTGGACCGGGTGGCCCAGGGGCTGTATGCCCCCGGCTCCGCCTTCAAGCCCGCAGTCGCCGCAGCCGCGCTGTCCTCCGGGCTTATCACCACCTCGGACACGGTGCGCTGCACCGGCACCTATCGCTATTACTCCGATTACCAGCCGGGCTGCCTGCAGATCGGCCACGGCGGTTCCATTGATCTGGTGCAGGCACTGAAATACAGCTGCAACATCTATTTTTACGATGTGGGCCGGCGTCTGGGGGTGGATGCCTTTTCTCAGGCCGCCCAGCACCTGGGCCTGGCGGCGGACACCGGCGTGGAGACCGCCCAGACCGGGGGCAGCCTGACCTGGACCACCGACGACAATTACCGGGAAGGCCTGACTTTGCAGGCGGCCATCGGCCAGGGCAACACCGCCGTCACACCGCTGCAGCTGGCGTCCTATGCGGCGTCGCTGGCCAACAACGGGGTGCGCCTGCGCCTGCACTATGCCGACCGGGCGCTGGACAGTACCACGGGGGAAATCCTCTGGCAGGCGGAACCGGAAGTGCTGGACACCATGCCCGGGGGTGAGGAAGTGTTCGGTCCCATCCGGGAAGGCATGATCCAGATGTCCCAGACGCTGGGCGCCCTGCGGGGCCTGAACATGACGGTGGCCTGCAAGACCGGCAGTCCCCAGCGGCCGGACACCATGCCCGGAGGCACCCATTACACCAACTCGGTGCTGATCGCCTATGCCCCCGCCGACGATCCCCAGATCGCTGTGGCCATTGTGCTGGAGTACGGCGGAGGCGGCGCCAACGCCTCTCCCCTGCTGCGCACCGTGCTGGAGGCCTGGGCCGCCCTGTAACTTCGGCAAATCCGCAAAGGAAATATTTTACAATTTTTGCCCGTTTCCCCATTTTTTGCCGTTCTCACGCCATGCCGCGCCATTGTAAAACTGTGTGTTTTTTATAGAAAAATCTGTTGCCCCACCCGGAATACTGTGCTAAAATAATAAATGGGACAGTTTAGCCGCATTTGAGTTGCTTCCCGGCGGTAATTTTGTCTGTTCCGCTTTTCTAAGGAGCATCAAGTGAAGGCACAAACCATTATGGTCTGTTCCGGCAAGGGCGGCACCGGCAAAAGCACGGTGTCGGTTTTGGTTGGCGCCCGGCTGGCTGCGCTGGGCAAACGGGTCCTGCTGATCGAACTGGACTCCGGCCTGCGCAGCGTGGACATCATTGCCGGCGTATACGGGAAGACCGTCTACGACATTGAAGACGTTTTGTGCGGGCGCTGCGACGGCGACAAGGCCGTGGTGCAAAGCCCGCTGTATCCGGGGCTTTCCGTCATCAGCGCCCCGTATGAAGGCGGCATTGTGCGGACCGCGCCGCTGTCCCGGCTGTCCGCAGCCATGACGCCCTATTTTGATTTTATCCTCTTTGACACCGCCGCAGGGATGGGTCCCGCTTTTGAAGCGGGCGCCGCTGTCTGTTCCCGCGCGCTGCTGGTGCTGACGCCCGACCCCGTTGCTTTGCGGGACGGGCGCATTGTGGCCGACCGCCTGATTGCCGACGGCCATCCCCAGGAGATGCTACGCCTGGTCATCAACCGCTTTACGCCGGAGTGTTTCGGCAAGCACGCCCCCGTGTTCGATCTGGATGAATGCATCGACACCGTGGGCATTCAGCTGCTGGGCGTCGTCCCCGAAAGCAAGGAGCTTCAGCGCTGCGCCATGCTGGGCGAGGCCCTGCCGGAGGATTGTCTGGCGTCCATGGCGGGCGCTGCCATGGCGGGCCGGCTTTTGGGGCAGCGTATCCCGCTGCTGTTCTGACTGCCTTTTACGGCACAACCATATTTTTGAGAAACTCGCAACATTAACATATATCGCCGGGCGGATGCAGCCGCCCGGAGGAAGTGGGGTCCTAAATGACGATTGCGTTGGTCGCACACGATACCAAAAAGGAACTGATGATCCAGTTTTGCATTGCATACTGCCAGATCCTCAGCCATCATCACCTGATCGCCACCAGCACCACGGGCCGTCTGGTAGCGGAGGCCACCGGCCTGAACATCCAGCGGTTCCTGCCCGGCGGACACGGCGGTGACCAGCAGATCATCTCCCGCATTGCCTGCGACGAGGTGGACATGCTGCTGTTCTTCCGCGATCCCATCTCGGCCAAGCCCACCGAGCCCAACGAGATGAATCTGCTGCGCATCTGCGACGTGCACAACATTCCCGTGGCAACCAACATCGCCACCGCTGAGGTCCTGATTCACGGTCTGGAAAACGGCGACCTGGACTGGCGTACCATCCTCAATCCGCAGAACCACTGAGCACCGTTTTGTTCCGGTGCCACATCCCTATGGCAGAACTGCGCCCGTACGGCCGTAGCCGCTTTCGAGGGACAGAGACCCCACCCTCTCCCCTGCGCGGACGTCTGCCCAGATCCTTACACAGCAAAAACCGGCGGCGGAAATTCCGTCGCCGGTTTTTTATTACTTGTCAAGTCGCAAGTTCGCTCAGTCGGACACGGGCCTCCAGGGCATGTACCGTCTCCAGATCCGGCGGGCAGGTCCCCCGGGTGGTCACGGCACCGGCGGACACCGCCATGGCAAGACGCAGGCAGTCCTCCATGGGCAGACCCTCATCCACACCGCAGACGATGGCCGCCACCATGGCGTCCCCTGCTCCCACGGTGGAGCGCGCCGCCACCTGGATGACCGGGGCATTCCAGACACGATCTCCCTGGATAAAGCAGGCGCCCTGCCCGCCCCGGGAGATGCAGACCAGTCCCACGCCCCGCCCGGCCAGGGTACGGCCCAGGCCGATGAGCTCCTTCTCATCGGGGGTATGGTCCAGCCCGAAATACTGCGTCAGTTCAAAGGCATTGGGCTTGATGATGTCAGGCACGGCTTCCAGCGCATGGGCAAACAGCGGACCGTCGGCATCCACAAAGACCTTGGCTCCTTTTTGTTTCAGGCGCAGGGTCAGGTCCCGGTAAAATTCCGGCGGCACGCCGGGCCCCACGCTGCCCGCCAGCACAAACAGCGTGCCGGGAGCAGCATAGCCTTCCAGTTTAGCGGTCAGGGCGTCCAGCGACTCCTGAGAGATATGGGGTCCCCGCTCGTTGAGTTCGGTCAGTTCCCCGCCCGGCTCCACCAGTTTGAGGTTGGTGCGGGTCTCGCCGGGAACGGTGAGGAAATCCGGACGGATGCCCCCGCCGGGCCAGTCCAGCAGCGTCTGACGGATGCTCTGCCCCGTCTGTCCGGCCAGAAAGCCACAGGCCACGCTCTGCCGCCCCAGCGCCGCGATGGTCTTGGAGACATTGATGCCCTTGCCGCCCACGTCACTGACCACACCGTCCAGCCGGTTCAGCGCCCGGGGACACAGACGGTCGATCTCCGCCGTCTTGTCCATGGCCGGGTTTACCGTCACCGTAACGATCATATCCTCCACCGCCTTATCCCTGATATGGCCCCGGGCCGGTTCGCCGCAGCGCCGGGGCCTTTGCGTTTCTTGTATTGTACAACACCCCGTCCGCGTCGGCAAGGGGCGGTCGTCACCGCTCCCACATGGTATGGAGCAGACCGGAAACCGCATCCCCGTCAATGACGTCCCGGGCATCGGCGCCCTCGCCCTCGGTCTTTGTGGCGGCGCTCACCTGATCCCACTCATCCCAGCGGACGTAGCAGACCGCCTCCGTCTCATCCAGCAGATCGTTGAACAGCATGGCCTCTTCCCCGTCGGTCCAGCCGTCCTGGAACAGACTGGACCACAGGTCCACATACATGGTGAACAGGACGATCTCTTTTTCCTGCCCGTCCACCCGCAGGGTGCGGTAACTTGCGTTGAACGCGGTCCAGCTTTTGCCGTCCTGCATGGTGACATGGAGGGCGTTGTCCTCCGTCAGGGTCACGGAGGCAATATCTTCCGGCGCGATGGTCAGCTGCACGCCCCTGGCATAGTTCCGGAACCCCAGCACCAGCCCGATCACCAGAGCCACCGCCGCCAGCCCCACCAGCAGGGCGGGCAGCAGGCGCTTGCGGCGCAGATCACTGCGGACTTTGCGCAGCGCGTCGGCGGACGCCTGTTCCCTCTCGGCCCGGAGCTGGCCCTCCGCCCCGGTGTCGCCGTCCAGGGCATTCAGGGCTGCCCGGCAGCTTTCGCAGCCGTCCAGATGTTCCCGCACGTCGGCGGCGGTCTCTTTGCCGCATACCCCGTCGTGATACAGGGGCAGCAGGTCGCGTACCAGATAACACGGCATTTTCATGTCAGGTCCTCCTTCAGTTTTGCCCGGACGCGATGGTAGGTCACCCGCGCCCAGCTTTCGGTCTTGCCAAACAACCCCGCGATCTCGGCAAAGCTGAGCTCGCCGTACACCCGCAGCCAGAATACCTCCCGGTAGGGGTCGGGCAGCCGGTGCAAGGCCCGGTGTATCCGCAAAGCCGCGTCCCGGTCCTCCAGCGCCGCGCCCACGGCCTGGGCCGGGTCGGGCGGCTCGGGGGCCGCATCGGGGGGCAGTTCCCGGGCAGTCTTGCGCCGGGCGTCGATCAGTGCGTTTTTGGCGATGCGGCACAGCCAGACATTCACCGGGCATTTGCCGTCAAAACCGTCCAGCGCCTTGAGCGCCTTGAAAAAGGTCTCCTGGGTCAGCTCGGCGGCCAGGTGCTCATCGCGGCACAGCGAGATCAGATAGGCATATACCGCGCGGTAATAGCGGGTATAAATGCTCTCGAAATCCTCCACGCATCCACCTCGTTTCCTGGAATGTTCTCCGCCGGGACTGCCGGCGGGAAAGCCGCTTTCACCCAACAGACGGACAGCCTGACCGTTTCGTTACAAAAAAATCCGTGTTTTTTCAAAAAAAGCGGCCCCGCCGCAAAAACATCGCAGCGGAGCCGTTCTGTGGTTGTACCGTTACGGCAAACTCAGCCCGGGCTTATTCGGCCTCGGAGAACTGATCCTTGCCAACGCCGCACAGCGGGCAGACCCAGGTCTCGGGAACGTCTTCCCACTTGGTGCCGGCAGCGACGCCGTTATCGGGATCGCCGGCGGCCTCGTCGTAAATGTAGCCACAGATATCGCAGACATAACGCTTCATGGTATGTTACCTCACTTTATTGTTTATTTATTACGGGACCGCCGGTCTCCCATGGAGACAGAACAGTCTCAGTAATCCATCAGATCCTTGACCGTGCCGGACATGGAAAACAGTTTTGCCGACAGATGGTCCAGATATACAATGCCCAGTTTATTGCCGGTCTCCTCGTTGTACAGATCGGCCAGCTGGGGCATTTCACGGAAAGCGGCAGCCTGTGCCTCGGGGGTGTTGTCGAAGTTTGCGGTGCCCTGTACCCGCAGCCATTCGCCGCGGTCGTTGGCAGCGCAGATCTCCAGGTTGGTGTTGTCCAAAAGCTGCTTGTACGCAGCCTTGTGCTTGCCGATGGCCAGGCAGAGATAGCCGTTATACCACATGGCAAATCCCAGCGGGCGGACTCTGGGCAGGTAGCCGTCCACCGTCGCCAGATAAAACACCGGATTTTCCTTCAGAAAACTCATGATCTCATTCATGCTAAGTACCCCCTTTGTATACCGGAAACTCCGCGCCCGATCACTTCAGTGTGGCCAGCGCCTTCTTGATGCGGTCGGCGGCTTCCACGGTCCTTGCCGCGTCGCCGAAGGCAGTCAGACGGAAATAGCCTTCGCCGCAGGGTCCAAAACCGGAGCCCGGCGTACCCACAACATTGGCGTTTTCCAGCAGCCAGTCAAAGAAATCCCAGCTCTTCATGCCGGCGGGGCAGCGCAGCCAGACATAGGGACTGTTTTTGCCGCCGCAGTACCAGACGCCCGCTTCATCCAGAGCGGAAGCAATGACCGCCGCGTTCTTGCGGTAGTAGTCCAGGTTGGCCTGGATCTCCTTCATGCCTTCCTCGGTAAAGACAGCCTCGGCGCCGCGCTGCACGATGTAGGGGACGCCGTTGAACTTGGTGGTCTGACGGCGCAGCCACATTTTGTTCAGGCTCTGGCCCTCGGCCTCAATGCCGAAAGGCACGATGGTGTAGCCGCAGCGGGTGCCGGTAAAGCCTGCGATCTTGGAGAAGCTGCAAACTTCCACCGCCACTTCCTTGGCGCCTTCCACCTCGTAGATGCTGCGGGCGCAGCCTTCCTCGCTGACAAAGCACTCATAGGCGGCATCGTACAGGATGACCGCATGGTGCGCTTTGGCCCACTTGACCCACTCCGCCAGCTGGGCGGTGGTGTAGGCCGCGCCGGTGGGGTTGTTGGGGCTGCACAGGTAGACGATGTCCGCATCGGCGGCTTCGTCCGGCATGGGCAGGAAGTTGTTGTCGGCGTTGGCGGCCATGTAATGAATGGTGCGGCCCGCCATGACGTTGTCGTCCACGTAGACCGGGTAGACCGGGTCGGGCACCAGGACGGTGTTGTTCACGTCAAACAGGTCCAGCAGGTTGCCCAGGTCGCTCTTGGCGCCGTCCGAGATAAAGATCTCGCCCAGTTCCAGCTGGACGCCCCGGTCGGCGTAATACTTGCGGATGGCTTCCCGCAGGAAATCATAGCCCTGCTCGGGGCCGTAGCCGCGGAAAGTCGCCTGGCTGCCCATCTCGTCCACAGCCTTGTGCAGTGCCTCGATGACCGGCTTAGCCAGGGGCAGCGTCACGTCGCCGATGCCCAGACGGATGACGTCCTTTCCGGGATGGGCGGCCTCATAATCCGCTATCTTGTGTGAAATGGTGCTGAACAGATAGCTCTCGTTCAGCTCGGAATAATGCTTGTTCAGTCGCATACTTTGGTTCTCCCCTCCCGGCGGCAGCTGCCGCCGTAAACGTAAGCAGTTCTTGTCTGATTATAACACAGTTATACCGCCGGGAAAAGTCCCGCAGGCTCAAAACTGTGCCAGCAGTTCCAGCAGCAGGTCCAGATTGCGCTCGGTCACTTCCAGGATCATCAGATCGCAGCCGGGATCGGCCGCCTTTTCCGGGGTCAGGTCGGTCTCGGCGGTCAGACGCCAGCACTGGTCAAAGCGCTGCTGCAAATAGGGCATGTAATATTCGCTGAAGCTGTCTCCCAGCACTCCCACGGTGCGCGGGTCCATGGAATACAGCTCGCTGTAATTGGAGACCGTCCAGGTGTTTTCCTCCGGCAGCAGGGTGTACAGCGCCGACACGTTGGCCAGATCGCCGGTGGTCACGCCGGTGGCGGTGAATTCATAGGCATCAAAGTCCACCGCGTCCATCCCGGCGGCGGAGAGCACCCCGTCCAGCCCCAGCACCGCGCCCATGCCGTTCCAGTGGGTGTCGGTCCTGTAATAGAGAAGCCGGTCGGGGTCGGCCAGGGCCTCGGCCCGGATGGCGTCATACTGCCAGCTGACCGGCGTGGAGGAATGTTCCCGCAGGTAAGCCACAAAGCGGTCGGTGCGGTTTTCGGCGTTGACGATGGGATAGGCGTCGGGCATGTACTCCTGGTAGACCCGGTCCTTGGAGGGCGTGATGTCCAGAATCAGGGTGCAGCCGTTTTCCGCCAGGGTGGCCGCCAGCCGGTCGAGAGAAGCAGCCGCCGCGGCCAGGGTCTCCTCGCTGTCAAAGGTGTCGGGCAGGCCCTGATAGTTGGCCACCGGACGGGCAGCGTCGGGGCCGTCCTTATAGAACAGCCAGCCGTCGCTGCCGGCCAGCACCTGGTCGCTCTCGCTTTTGCCGAAGAGCAGATAGTTCAGGTTGGCATTGAGGGAAACCAGCTGATACCGGAAGGGGGAATTGTCCGCCAGAAAGTTGTCCAGTTGTTCCGGCATCTGGGACAACGGGCTTTGCAGCACCTGCGGCAGGCCGGTGAGCAGGCGGTTTTCGTGGTTATCCCGGGAAAGCTGCTTGCTGAAAATGTTGAAGATGAGGAAGCTCAGCCCCAGCACCCCGCAGAAAAGGGCGATCCATATTTTTTTGAGCATGCCGCCCTCCTTAGAATTGGGTGTAGATGAAGGCCTGGTAGTTGCCCGCCGTCACCTGGACGATGCTGAAAAACAACAGCACGGCCAGCAAAACCATAGTGAGAGGGCGGGGTTCCCGGCCGTCCCTGGCCCAGCTGCGCAGGCGGGGAAACACCGCCTGGACCGGGCCGCACAGCAGCGCCGCCACAAGGAAGAGCAGCAGTTCCTTGCCGCCCACAAAGGCGGCCAGCGTCATGCCGGGCGCACCGGCCTGCAGCGTGACCATGCCCCACAATGCGGCCAGCGCCTGGCTGAGCCCCGGCGCGCCGAAAAAGACAAAGCCGATCCACACCGCCGCCACCAGGTAGACATGGCTGACCCAGCGGGGCAGTTTTTCCAGCAGCCGGGCAAGGCCGAGGCGCTCGACACAGGCAAGCAGGCCGTGCCAGATGCCGAAGGCCACATACCGCCATGCCGCCCCGTGCCAGATGCCGGTGCAGAGAAATACCACAAACAGGTTCAGGCAGGTGCGGCCCAGGCTGCAGCGGCTGCCGCCCATGGGAAAGTAGAGATACCGGCGGAACCAGGCTCCCAGCGTCATGTGCCAGCGGCGCCAGAACTCGCCCACCGTGCGGGAGAGATAGGGATAGTCGAAGTTTTCCGGCATGGATAAGCCGAACATTTCTCCCAGACCGATGGCCATGTCGCTGTATCCGGAGAAATCATAATAGAGCTGAAAGAAAAAAGCTGTTGCCCCGGCAAACAATACCGGTGCGGGCAGTGTCTGGGCCGGGACCGAAGTCACCGCCGCATAGACCGAGCCCAGCGGGTCGGCCAGCAGCGTCTTTTTGGCAAGGCCCAGAACAAAACGCTGGATGCCGTTGCAGAACCGGGAGGCATCCACCCGGCGTCCGGGTGCACGGGGGTCCAGAGCGTTTTCCTGGTCGCTCCAGCGAAGGATGGGCCCCGAGCTGACATGGGCAAAGAACGCCATGTACACAAAGAACCGCAGGGGATTTTTGGTGGGGACGATGTCCCCCCGGGCGACGTCCACGCAGTAGCTGATGCCCTGGAAGGTATAAAAGCTGATGCCCAGCGGCATGGCGATGGAGAGGACCGGCAGGGTGCCGGGCAGCAGGGCGTTGACGTTTTCGGCCACAAAGTCCGCATACTTGAAAAAGCCCAGGGCAGCCAGGTTGCAGACCACCGCCGCCCCAAGCAGCAGACGGTTTTCAGGCGCCCGGCCGATGGCCAGCCCCGCCGCCCAGTTGAAGGCGGTAAAGGCCAGCAGGATCGCCGCGCCGCTCCAGCCTGCCCAGATGACAAAGACCAGGCTGAACAGTGCCAGCACAGCGTTTCGCCCCCGGGCGGGCAATATGTAGTAGGCCGCCCAGGCGAGCGGCAGAAAGGCAAAGAGAAACTGGACCGAGGAAAAACTCATGGATTACTCCCGTAATATGTCAGGAATGGGCGGGGTCATTCCACTTCCGCCTCACCGGTAAAGGCCGTCTCGGCAGGGCCGGACAGCAGCACATGGTCGTCGCTGCGGACGGTGACGCTCAGCGTGCCGCCCAGCAGGTCGATCTGGATGGGGACATCCCGCGGGCTGACACCCCGCAGTACCATGGCCACGGCGGAAGCGCAGGCGCCGGTGCCGCAGGCCATGGTCTCGCCGCTGCCCCGCTCCCACACCCGCATTTTCAGGTGGGTGGCGTCCCGGACATAAATAAACTCGGTGTTAACGCCCTCGGGGAAGATTTTGTTCTTTTCAAAGTCGGGGCCGATGGCTGCCAGGTCCATACCGGTGGGCAGGTTTTCATCCGGCCATTCCACCACGCAGTGGGGGTTGCCCATGCTGACGCCCACAGCGTCCCAGCTGCGGCCCGCGGCCTCCACCGTCATATGGACAAGGGGCCCCTCCCCCACATCCACGGCGGGCAGGTCCGCCGCCATGGCGGAAAAGCAGCCCATCTCGGCCTGCCACTGACCCTCCCCCAGGCGGCGCAGCGTCTTGCGGCCGGCCAGGGTATCGATCTCCAGGGTATCCCGGGGAACGCCGTGGGTGTAGAGGAATTCCGCCACACAGCGAACGCCGTTGCCGCACATTTTGCCTTCCGAGCCGTCGGCGTTGAACATCCGCATGGTGGCGTCGGCGCCGGGGGTGGAGGGCGGGCAGATGCAGATGATGCCGTCCGCCCCTACCGACAGATGCCGCCGGGACAGTTTCACCGACCAGTCCGCCACATGTTCGGGCAGACCGGTCTGACGGCAGTCGAGATAAATATAGTCATTGCCGCAGCCGTGCATTTTGGTAAAGGAAATACGCATGAGGGTTGCCTCCTGTATCGTTGTGAGCGCCCGGACAGGCGCTCGGGTCGTTATCTGATGTTTACCTTATTATACCCTGTGACCGGCACCGAGACAAGAAAAAACCGTTTTTGCCCCCGGGTGCAGAAAAAGTTCCCTGCCCCGCCCGGACAGCCCTTGACAAGAGGGTATGGATACGCTATAAAATTTAGTAGCAATCGTCTTGTAAATAAGGCGAGATTATGCCGCGCCCGCGGCGTGGCGGACGGACAAAAGGAGAATGCACGAATGGAATCCGAGGTTTTTGAGCGCATCCGCGAGTATCTGGCCGACCAGCTCGACGTCGACCCCGAAAAGATCACTCCCGACAGTGACATTGTGGAGGATTTCGGTGCCGACAGTCTGGACGTCGTGGACATGATCACCACCCTGTCCGATGAGTTCGGCGTTGACATCCCCGATGAGGAGATCGAGAATTTCCACACCGTGGGCGACGTCGTGCAGTACGTTGAGGATCGGATCTGAAACGGATTCCCCTGCGGCGTAAGACGCTTGCAGGGGCCTTTTTTGTTATATCTGCACAGTTCGCCCCGCCGGGCACTGTGCAATGTGTGAGGAGTTTTGAATCATGGCAAACGACAAGAAAAAAATGGTCGAGGCGATCACCGCGCAGGAGGTCGACTTTGCCCAGTGGTACACCGACATCTGCAAAAAGGCTGAGCTGGTGGAGTATTCCAGCGTCAAAGGCTTTACGGTGCTGCGCCCCTACGGCTATGCCATCTGGGAGAACATCCAGCAGGATCTGGACCGCCGTTTCAAGGCCACCGGTCACGAGAACGTGGCCATGCCCATGCTGATCCCCGAGAGCCTGCTCAAGAAGGAGGGCGAGCTGGTCAACGGCTTTGCCCCCGAGGTCGCCTGGGTCACCACCGGCGGCTCCGAGCCGCTGGAGGAGCGCCTTGCCGTGCGTCCCACCAGCGAGACCATGTTCTGCGACCACTTTGCCCGTGTGCTGCAGAGCTACCGTGACCTGCCCATGCTGTACAACCAGTGGTGCAGCGTCGTCCGCTGGGAAAAGACCACCCGTCCTTTCCTGCGCACCCGTGAGTTCTGGTGGCAGGAAGGCCATACCATCCACGAGACCAAGGCCGAGGCCGAGGCCGAGACCGAGCAGCAGCTGAACTGCTACGCCGATTTCTGCGAGCACGACCTGTGCATCCCCGTCATCCGGGGCCGCAAGACCGACAAGGAGAAGTTTGCTGGCGCCGAGGCCACCTACACCGTCGAGGCCATGATGAAGGACGGCAAGGCACTGCAGAGTGCCACCAGCCACTTTTTCGGCGACAAGTTCAGCCGCGCCTATGACGTGACCTTCACCGGCCGAGACAACACCCTGCAGTATCCGTACCAGACTTCCTGGGGCTGCACCACCCGCCTGATCGGCGCCATCATCATGACCCACGGCGACGACGACGGCCTGATCCTGCCCCCGGCCATCGCCCCCTACCAGGTGGTGATCGTTCCCGTTGCCGCCCACAAGCCCGGCGTCATGGAGAAGGCCCGCGAGCTGGCGGAGAGCCTCAAGACCGTGGCCCGCGTCAAGCTGGACGACAGCGACAAGGCCCCCGGCTGGAAGTTCAGCCAGTGGGAGATGAAGGGCGTGCCTCTGCGCATTGAGGTCGGCCCCCGTGACCTGGAGCAGGGTCAGTGCGTGCTGGTCCGCCGCGACAACCGTGAGAAGCAGTTCGTCAAGCTGGAGGACCTGCCCACCGCCATCCCCGCCGCACTGGAGGCTCTGGCCAAGGCGCTGTACGACCGCGCCCTGGAAAACCGCGAAGCCCGCACCTACGCCGCCACCACCATGGATGAGGTGCAGGAGCTGGTCAAGACCAAGTCCGGTTTCATCAAGACCATGTGGTGCGGCGACGTCGCCTGCGAGGAAACCATGAAGGAAAAGGCCGGTCTGTCCAGCCGCTGCATGCCCTTCGCCCAGGAGCAGCTGTCCGATGTCTGCCCCGTCTGCGGCAAGCCCGCCAAGTCCATGGTCGTCTGGGGCATCGCATACTGATCAAAGCCGGTTTTTCCGCTGCCCGGCTGCCTGAATGGCCGTGAAGGGCGGAATTCCAAAAGGACCGTTTCGGCGCACCGGCAAGGGAGTCCCCTTTCCGGTGCGCCTTTTTTACACAACGTCTACGCCAAAAGGATGGAACGTCATGATCGTCTTACTGTCGTTTGTGCTGTATCTGCTGGGCATGATACTGGCCGCCGTGGGCAGCCGCCTGGCCGGGCGCTGCGCCACCTGGTGCTTTGCCCTGTGCGGTTTTCCCATGTGGGTGGTGGGCGCAACGGTGGCAAGCCTGTGCATTGCCCTGCCCCAGCTGATGCTGGCCTTTCTGGCGTCGGGGCTTTCCATCACCGCCCTGGCAGTGGGCACGGCCCTGGCAGGCGCCGTCACCGACGTGGGGCTGGTCCTGGCGGTCTGCCTGGTGCGCAAGGACGTCACCGTGGACCGGGGCGAGCTGATCCGCAAATGCCTGATCCTGGTAACCGCCTGCGTGGTCCTGCTGCTTTTTGTGCGGGACGGCCTTCTGAGCTACACCGGCGTGGGACTGCTGATGGGGCTTTTTGTGCTGTTCGTGATGGAGAACATCGTCTATCAGCACCACACCGTCTACGAGGAGGAGATGGACCTTATCACCGTGCAGGGCCATCCTGACCTGACGAACTTTTCCGCCCGGGATGACGGCACCGTGCGCTTCCCCGCCATGAACGTCAAAAACTCTCTGCGGAACCTGGCCGGCGTGCTGTGCGGCGGCGGTGTGCTGGTGCTGGGGGCCTACGCCCTATTGTATGCATCGGTGGTGTTTGCCAACCTGACCGGCACCATCCAGGCCCTGTGGGCGGCCACCCTGCTCTCCCTGGGTTTCTGCCTGCCGCTGCTGGCGGAGGCCTTCCACCACCCCTTCGGCTCGGCCTGGAAGCGCTTTGCCGAGCGCTGCCGCATCTATCCCGCCTGGACGTTCCCCATGCAGGTCCTCAACGCAGCCATCCTGAACATCACGCTGGTCCTGCCCCTTGCCAGCCTGATG
This sequence comes from Candidatus Gemmiger faecavium, assembly GCA_019114415.1. Taxonomy (GTDB): domain Bacteria; phylum Bacillota; class Clostridia; order Oscillospirales; family Ruminococcaceae; genus Gemmiger; species Gemmiger faecavium. The sequence goes on from DXFO01000018.1 coordinate 30,005, forward strand.
TACCGCAAGCGTCTGCCCGTGGGCGAGCAGTTCCGTACCTACGAGGTCCCCGCCTGCATCGTCATGTCCCTTTTATTGCTGCTGCCTGCCCTTTTCAAACGCAGGCTTTACCGCTGGCAGGGCGCTGCCTGCCTGACCGTCTACCTGTGTTATCTGGCGGCGGTGCTGTTTGCCCCGCTGGCGGGTGCGTGACAGCTGCCGTATAATTGCAAAAGGCCCCGCCTTCCTCTCATGCACGGAGGAAGGCGGGGCTTATTTGATAGACCGGCGGCCGTCAGGCGGTATACGATACTTCAATGCCGGTCACGGTCAGCGGTGTTTCATCCAGAGTGTGGATCTGCACGCTCCAGCCGATGACAGGCTCATAAATGGTGAACTGGAACACCATCTCATCCGGTTCCCCGGTCAAAAAGACGATCTCCTGTTCCGTCCACCCGGCGTCCGCATCCTGATAGCCGCTGTGGATATAACTGTGATCCAGATCCGCACCATGGATGGTGACTTCATAGGTTCCCGGATACAGCTGCCAGGTATTGGTGGAGATCATTTCTCCCGGCTGAATGACGACTTGTTCTCCGGAGACTTGGGTGGAACCGCCCTCGGTGGCCGAGCAGCGGGAAAGTTCCACCTCCACGGGTTCGAATCCAGCCTCCGTCAGCGGCAGCGGGTCAACACTGCCCACCAGGATACCGTCGATCCGATAAAAATGAAGCTGCCCGTCCAGGCGTTCCCGGTTGAGTTCGTCGCCTTCCCGGAAGATATACAGCGTATCCGGTGAAAGTTCATTCAGCTCGCCCTGAACAGTACGGACCATAAGGTCGTACTGAATATGGGCAAGATAGAAGCAGTTGAGCGTCCATCCGTTGTCCGCAGCGTAGGAGACCAGCTGCCAGTAATCCTGTGTGCCGATGTCATAGGAGGCAAACGCCATATGGCGGAAACGTCCGTCCTCCGCAATGACCTGCCACGCATCGTCCTGCAGGACAGTCTCCTGCTCATACAAGGCATCATCATGGAAGTGTTCCGCCTTTGTCAGCAGATAGTCTCCCCGCCATACCCCCTGCACCACAATGCAGACAGCCAGAGCGGCCAGTCCCGCACGGCGGCCGGCACGCAGCAGCAGGCCGCAGGCGACGGAAACCAGCAGATAGCCCACCATCCAGTCAATGCGCCCGCAGCAGGCAAATGTGCGCCACAGTGTCAAAATGGGTTCCGGCACAGGCAGTTCCCCGAGGGAAATGCCGCCGATGGTGATGGAATTGGATGCCGCGGCAAACATTCCCAGCACCGCGATCACCACCGCGGACACGACCCACGGGGAAAGCTTGGCTTGTTCGCCGCTCCCTTTGCCGCGCAGCAAACAGATGAAAGCCACCACGGCGAGCACGCAGGCCAGGACCGCGCCCGCACCTATGTAGACATCTACTTCCCAGCCGGAATACAGCCCCGGCACCACCAGATTCAGCGGATCGGCACCGGTAAACCACCCGGAGGGTGCGGTGTCCGCAAAATTGCCTGAAAATGCTCCCAGAACCACCAGCTCTGCCAGGGCACAGAGGCAATAGGAAACAATGGGCAGCAGCGCCAGTGCCGGTCCCCTGCCCCGCATCAGGCGGGAGACCGCATATCCCACTGCCAGGATACCCAGCATAGGCAGGTAATACTGATGGACACCAACGCAAAGGATCCCCATCAGGCCCCACCAGGCACAGGCTTTGGGCAGGAAATCGGGGCAGCACAGCCACAGCCAGATGCCCATAAGGATCAGCCAGTTTCCGGCCAAAGCAGTATGAGCAAACATACGGATGGTCAGAACGGGATACAGCAAAAACAGCAGCGCGCTCAATACTGTCCCCCAGCGCCCCCAGGGGCCGCGGGTCTCCGCACCGCTGATGCGCCATACGATTTTCTGGGCAAAAAATCCCTGGGCCATAAAGCAGAACAGACCCCAGATGCCGAAATACTGGAAATTCTGCGGCAGCAACGGACTCAATGCCTTGAAAATCACTGCCAGCAGCGGGATGGAATCGGTATAGATGATGCTGGTACGGTAGGGATATACCGTAGCGTAGGACATGCCCAGAAAAGGCAGGCGGACCTCACTTTGGCGATAAAGCGCCCATCCGAAATAGTGCTGCGACGGATCGGTGCCGCTGTTCAGGATCCAGGCCGTATTGGTTGGGTCCAGCACCCGGACTCCATACAGAAGAATAAAAAAGACTGCCCCCAGCAGCGCCGCGGCCAGCGCATACCGCTGCCGGTACCAGAAGTTCCCGACAGTGGCCGCGTTGGCCGCATGGCTGCTGATATTTTGTTTTTTCAGCTCCATATTACCGGTCAAAGGTGGTGGACATGGTGGTGGACCAGCTCTCACCCTGCTTCAGGCTGGCGGCGCAGGGGCGGGACTCCCATTCCAGGGGGCCGTTGGCCTCGCCGGTCAGGCTCTGCCACGGCTCGATGCAGACAAAGCGCAGGGGCTTGACCGGGGTCGCCCAGATCAGCACATAGGGATAGCCCTCGATGTCACAGCTGATGCGGCGGCCGGTGTCCTTTTCCACGATGGCCAGGGACTTGCTGCGCAGGTTGACCATGCAGTGGCTGTCATGGTCGAACAGGTCGTCGGTCAGCGGGATGCGGCGGGTATTGCGGGCCAGGTAATAGTAGTTGTTGCCCTCCAGCAGGCCGTTGGGCAGGGCGCTGACGCACAGGGGGGACTCGATCTCATCAAAACGGAACTCGTAATCCTCGGTGGTGTGCTTGTCGTCAAAGGGAATGACAAAGCCGGGATGGAAGCCGATACCGAAGCGCAGAGTCGGCTCCACGGGGTTTTCCACCGTCAGCTTGTGGTGGACGGTGCGCTCCTCCAGCGTAAAGGTGGAGCGCAGCACAAAGGCATAGGGCCAGAATTTCAGCGTCTCGTTGTTGGCATGAAGCTCGAACTCCAGCACGTCGTCGGTCTGGCGCACCAGGGTGTGCTCCACGTCACGGGCAAATCCGTGCTGCGGTGCCTGATACTCCAGGCCCTTGGCAATCATTTTCCCCCCGGTCAGTTTGCCGGTATAGGGAAACAGAATGGGCGCGCGGCGCGGCCAGACGGACGGGTCACCGTTCCAGAGCATCTCGGCGCCGGTGCGCTTATTGACGACGCTGTACACCTCAGCGCCCTTGCTCTCAACAGTCAGGCGGATAAATTCGTTTTCAATGGAATACTGCATGGGATTACCTCCTCAGCTCGTTTGTTTCCCCCGGCATGGCGCCCCGGCGGTGATTTTTGCAGGGCGTCACAGATCGCCGCCGCGGCCTGTCCGCGGGCAGCCGTTTTGCCGGCAGAGCTTTTCTTTCAGTATAGCGCAAAAAGAGCAAAATGCAAAGTAGGAAAGCTTTTCCCCCATGCACTCTGTTTTCAAAACTGTCACAAAATGTTCAAAAAATCCACATCTTCCAAATATTGACATTTTTGTCAAGAAATCGTATACTATCCACAAGAAGTTGGGCCTTTTACGTCGAAACACCTGCATATTTGGCGATGCATCGAAAGCCCAATCCGCCGCTTAGAGGGAAAGGAAGGCCGCAATCATGAAATCTACCGGCATTATCCGCAACACCGACAACCTGGGGCGCATTGTCCTGCCCAAGGAGCTCCGCAAGAGCTTCGGCATCGGCACCGACACTCCCCTTGAGATCTTCACCGAGGGCAACGCCATCATCCTGCGCAAGTACCGTCCCGCGGGCAGCTGCGATTTCTGCGGTGAGGTCACCACCGACACCGTGGAGTTCCGCGGCCAGCACATCTGCGCGGCCTGCCGCCGGGCCATCAGCCAGCTGTAACAAAAAACCGCACGGCAGCCACCGGAAAAGGCGGGCTGCCGTGCGGGATCTGTTTTGTTGCGGCCATCAGTCAGCGCTGCAGGCTGCGGACAACTTCCTCGCTGTTTTTGATGAGGTTGAGCAGGCTGGTGGCATGACGCGGGTAATCGGTGGTCAGGCTGGTGGTGGTCATGTCCAGCTGGGATGCGGCCCGGGCTGCCTGGGCTCCGTCCTCCCCGGACAAAAGCGCCAGCAGGTCGCCTTCCGCAGCGTGCATGGCGGCGTCGGTATAGCCCTCCCAGCGGGCACGGCTGACCCGGAACATGCTGGCCACATTTTTCGGCGACGCCTGGTACAGGTGCCGGAACATCCGGTAAACGGAGAGCATCAGGTAATTGCTGACCGAAGTGACCAGAGCCTTGTCCTTGCAGGCAGCCAGCTTGTCAAACAAAATGTCCAGCGAGTTCTCGATGAGCTTTTTATACATGACGGGCAGAACGCTGCCGCGGTAAACACTGTCCGCGGCGGATGCCGTGTCAGGCAGATCCTCCACGCTGATGGTCTGACCGCTGCGCTCCGCACTGCGCCCCAGCAGATAATCGCAGGATACGCCGTAATAATCCGCCACCTGCACGACAAATTCCAGACCGCATTCGCGGATGCCTTTTTCATAATGGGAAAGCTGGGCCTGAGAGATCCCCAGGTCCTGCGCCGCCTGTTTCTGCGTAATTCCGCGCTCTTTCCGCAGCAACGTGATAATGCGATTGAATTCCATCGCCATGATTTCCTGCCGTCCTTGCCCGGGCGTTTCGTGTGATGCGCCCTCCGCAGGGGCGCAGTATGGCCATGCCCGAAATTGTTCTACGTGCTGTACATTATATCTTTGCAAAAACATTTTGTAAATACAAAATCCGCCAAGTTTTGACGGCGTTTTTTGACATTTTGATGGTCATGTCAAAAGCGGGACAAGATATAGACACATGTGTGGCGCTGCGTGTGCAAATATTGTACCCGGAAAAATTATCCAGTAAAACGCCCTGTAAAATTGTAATCAAATTGTAATATTTATTTTGAACAAATCGCCCTTTCTTGTCTGCCTGTGACGTGCCGGAACGGCTTTTCCGGCCTCTGCCAAACGGCTGCGCGGCACCGGATTTTACCGTATGGTCAGCAAAAATCCACGTCCAAGAAAATTCTCCGATACCGGGCAAGGCACGTTTCCGGAAGGCTGCAGGCCCCGGGTCCCGGCAAAGACTTTTGCCAAAACTGCCGGGCCGGCCGCGGGATAATCCGGGCAAGAGCACGGCAAGATTTTATATGAGTTTTATCAAAGGAGGAGACACCTTTTGAAATACTACAAACTGCATTTGATCCGCCACGGCCTGACGGCCGGCAATCTGGACGGCCGCTACATCGGCAGCGGCACCAACCTGCCCTTGTGTGAGGAGGGCCGTGCCCAGCTGCTGGACCTGAAGCAGCAGTTCACCTATCCCCAGGTGCCGCTGGTTTTCTCGTCCCCCCTGCGCCGGGCGTTGGAGACGTCAGAGATTCTCTTCCCCGACGCCAAGGTGATTGAGCTGCAGGACCTGCGGGAGATGGCTTTCGGCGTATTTGAGAACCGTCCCCTCAACGAGCTGGTCAAGGACCCGGCCTTTTCCCGCTGGATGGACCCCACCAGCCACGATATTCCCGAGGGCGCTGAGGACCGCGTAGCTTTCTACCGCCGCACCGGCGAGATGCTGATGAAAATGTTTGAGTATATGTTCAAGACCCACACCGAGGAAGCAGCCTGCATCTCCCACGGCGGCGTCATCATGAGCATGCTGGCCCAGCACGCCCTGCCCCAGCGCAAGCCGGAGGAGTGGATGACCGACCCGGGCGCGGGCTACTCGGTGCGCTGCGACGCGGAAATGTGGATGCGCGACAAGCTGGCGGAAGCCTTCGACATTGTGCCGGTGGGCTATCTGGATGGTGTGGAGGAGGAGAGCTGACGCTCCCCTGCCCTGCTGTTTCCTCAAAGCTGCAAACAAAAAAGTCCCCCTGCCGGGGTTTCCGGCAGGGGGAACTTTTGTTTATCTGATATGGCGAACCGATACGGAAGTTTTCTTTCAGGCTTCTGCCGCGAAGGGCACCACGGTACCGACTACCCGCCCGACCCACCAGAGCATGGCTCCCTGGGCCGCAAGGCAAAGGATCAGCAGCAAACCGGACAGGATTTTGCTTCCGGTCAGTTCCCGCGCCTTTGTCCAGTACTGCTGCGTCAGCCAGATCTCCGACGCGAAGAACAGGATATACAGCCAGTTCCGGCGCATCAGCATAGCCAGATTGGACAACGCGTAGGTGATCAGGACATAGTTTACCGACTGAACGGCAAGTTCAAGTCCCCGCGAAAGCCTGTCTTTCATAGTTCATTTCCTTCGGCCTGCCCGGAACTTCGGTCAGCCTTCCGAGGAGGTATCCTCTCCGTCGGTGGCGGCGTCCCCTTCCGGGTTCATCTGTGCGGCCAGCTCGGCCTGGTAGTTGTCGTAATCCTGCTTGGCCTGGGCGGCGGCTTCATCGCTGATGCCGGACTCCAGCAGGGCGGGCTTTTCAGGCAGGGTCTGCTCGGTGCCGTCCTCGGCCACGACCCGCAGGGCCTGACCGTAGTAGCCGCCCCAGATGCCGATAAAGCTCTTGCCGCGGTTCACCGTCAGGCTGTTGCCATCCAGGTCGGTGAGCACCAGGGGAGCCGTGGCGTCGCCCTTGGTCCAGCGGATCTCCTGCCAGCCGCCCTTGGTCAGGTACAGGCCGGTGCCGCCCGACAGGTCATACTGGCGGGTATAGCCGTCGTCCTTGACGCCGGAGGAGGCATACAGAACAAACACGTTGGTAAAGGCTGCCTGTTCCCCGGCATCCACGTCCATGGCCTCGGATCCGTCGGCGTTGGTCTTGAAATAGACCCCGTCATCCACCGAGTAGTAGAAGCCCTCGCTGTCGCCTTCCGAGAAGGTGATGTGCAGTTCCGTGGCGTTGCGGGTCTCGGGGTCGGGGCGCTCACCGAAGTCGAACAGCTGGATGGTATCCCCCTCGGCAGAGGTGCCGTACAGGTCCAGCCCGGCCTTGATGAGATCGCTGGTGGTGTACCAGCAGTTTTCCTCCCGGTAGCCACTGGCCTGACGGTCGGCGTCAAAGGCAAAGGCTGCCGTGCCGGTGTGGTAGCCGTCAACGTCCTGGTAGTTCAGCACATTGAGCAGGTTATACGCATAGACGTTTTTGTCGATATGCACCGGGATGGCGTTGAGGGGCAGCGCAAACTGCAGCATCAGGTCCCGCCCGGCCGAGACCGGGCCTGCCTTGCTGATCTGGTCCACGCTGGAAAACACCGCCAGCATGCCCGCAGTGCTGCCTTCGGTCACGCCCTCGATGACCAGATCGGCCCGGGCAATGCCCCACTGGGGCAAGGTCCCGTCGCCGGTGCGGATCTGCACCGCCACCGGACGCTTGCCCCGCAGGGTGCCTTCGGGGTCATCCTCACCCGTCAGCATATTGATGCCGGGTTCCGGCGTGGGGGTCGGCTCCGGGGTGACCGTAGGCGCGGGGGTGGGGGTGGGCGTCGCGGAGGGCGTCCCTCCAAAAAAGCTGCATCCCGCCAGAGTGATTGCCATTGATGCCGCCAGCACAGCGGCCGGGAATCGTTTCATGCCAAAATACCTCGCTTGGTTCTGGGCCGGGCTCCGTTTCGACCGGTTTCGCACCCGCCCGGAAAATGCAAAAAGGGAAATCCGCCATGGGTCATGCGGCCCGTGGCGGTTCCCTTTTTTGTGTTCGTGATCAGTCGACGTAATCGCTGACGGAACCGGAAGCGCCTTCGCCGGCTTCCACCGCTTCCTCGTCGACGACCTGCTCGGTGGTAGCTGCGTCGCTCTTGTTCAGGTCGTACTCAGCCAGGGTGCCGGTCTGCAGGTTGACCGCCTCGTCCACGTCCACGATGGTGACGTAGCTCTTGCCGATGTTGACGGGCAGCTGCTCATCGCTGCACTGGCCATCCTCGGTCAGATAGTACAGGCGCAGGGCCTCCAGCGGGGTGCCCTTCTGCCAGTAGATTTTCTCGATCTTGCCGCCGTAGCAGTAGTAGCCGATGCCGCCGTTGCCGTACTCGACATCCTGGATGTCATGGCTGTCGCCGGGGTAGGCTTCGAAATCGGTGTACAGGATGACCAGGTTGGTGAAAGCCAGCTGCTCATCATACTCCTCGTCGATGGTATCCCGCCAGGAACCGTCGGTGGAGTAATACTGCTGCATCTTGTAGGTGGTGGTGGACTCATCGTACAGGAAGCGGGTCTTGTAGCTGGCACTGTGGGTGATGGCAACATACTCGCCGTCCTGGACCACCGGGCCGTACTTGTCGGAGTAAGCGCTGTCCGGGCTGTTGGTCAGGTCACGGACAGGGTTCTCGTCACGGTAGTCCACAAAGTTGAAGAAAGTGGAGTTGTAGGTGCGGTTCATATCCACGTCCAAATCGGAGATATACTTGGCAATGTTTTCACCGCTGGTGTACATGGTGTGCTCTTTTCCCAGCCCATTGCCGTAGCTCAGGCCCTGCCAGTTGACACGGTCGTAATCACGGTAGCCGTTGGCAGCGTCGGTGTTGTTGAGCAGGCCGTACTCGTAGTTCTTGGCGTACTCGGTCATAAAGACGCTCTCGCCTTCATGGATATACAGCGCCTGCCAGGGCAGGATCAGCTGGAAGAACTGGTCACGGCCGGAACGGACGGGTCCGATCTCCTCAATGTCGTTATAGTCCACGAACAAAGGCATAAAGCGGGTGATGCCGCCTTCCACCTTGATCTCGAACAGCATCTCCGCCTTGGACAGGCCCCGCTGGGGACGGGCAACGGTGATGTTGTTGACCATGACCGCAGTGATGCGCTGGCCCTCGGGATAATCCTCACCCTTGGGCTCGCCGGTCAGGACGTTGGCGTTGTAGGGTTCCGGCGTGGGGGTGGGTTCCACGACCTCCGGCTGGGACGACTGGGATTCCGGCTGAGAAGTGGTATCGGTCTTTTTGCACGCGGCAAACAGCATGGCGCATGCAGACAATGCCGCCACAGTACAAAGGATTTTACGCTTCATGGACAGTCCTCTCTTCTTTCTGGATACATTTTTAAGCGCCCCGAACGCCGGAGGCACCTGTAACCGTGCTGTCATTATTTCTTTTATTCTACTTGCTTTGGGCCGATTTGTAAAGCCGAAACGGGGATTTTTACAAGCATTTCCACCGTGTAAGATCGCCGCGTACAGGCAAAAGGCCTGTTCACGTTCTTTTTCTCTGTCCCGCTGTCTGTTTTCCCCATTTCCCTATGGCGGCAGCGGCCCGGCAGGCAATCATGGCAAGGCCGAACCAGCCGATCACCGGGAACAGCCCGCCCACAAGGGTCTGGAAGGGCAGGGCCGAACACAACCACCCCGCCAGCGCTGTCCCCGCGGCGGCTTTCCGGCTGCCGCCCAGCCGCTGGCACACGCCGAACAGCAGCGGTGCGGCGGTGGTGTAGACCCCCGCCAGCAATACCGGCAGCGCGGCCCAGGCGGCCCAGGGCCACAGGTCTCCGGCCAGGGCCACCGCCGGGGCGGAACTGCCGGTCACGGCGGGGTTGGCCGTCAGCCCCCCGTGCAAAACCAGCAGCGCCGCACCGAACATCCCGCAGGCCGCCCACGCAGTGCGCCGGGCCGATGTCCGCTCTGTTACAGTTTGCCCCATGGCCTGCAAAAACGGTACCAGCAGGTAAAAATTGTACCCTGCGTAGACCAGCGCCGCCATCCACCAGCTGCGGGCCGAGGGACGGATCTGCACCTCCGCCCCGGGCTGCGGCCCCCGGATCAAAGCCGCGGCTCCCGTCACCGCCACAAAGACGGCGATCCAGGGTCCCAGCCTGCCCAGGACCTCCGTCATGCGGGTCAGGCCCGCCAGCACAGTGGCAAGGGTGGCGGCCAGCATCAGCGTCCGGCCCACCCAAGGCAGCAGGCCCGCAGCGGTATGAAGCAGCGCCCCCGCCCCCGAGAGCATCACCGCGTACACCCCGAACAGAAACACCGGCGCAGCCCCTTGCAGCAGCGTTCCCGCCGGTCGGCCGCACCAGCGCACAAACACCGGGCCTTCCGGTGCATCCTGCAGCATCCAGGTACAGGCCGCCGCCAGGACCAGGCAGGCAAGGCAGGCCCCCGCCGCGCCCCGCGCCCCGCCGTAGGCCGTGAAAAACTGCACGACCTCCTGACCGCTGGCAAAGCCTGCCCCGATCAGGCAGGCCACGATGGCCCCTGCCCTGCCTGCCGCTGTGGTCTTTTGTTCCATGGCTGCGCCCCCTGTCTCCCCTTTTGCACAGCCTATGCGGCGGGGGGAGATTCCATGCCCTGGCAGCCGTGGACGCCGCAAGGGCAGGCGGCACAAAAAAGGCGGCCCGCCCCGCCGGGGGCAGACCGCCTTTCGGTTATCGTTTATGCTTTGGGGAAGGTCACGCGGATGGTGGTTCCGGTGCCCACCTGGCTCTTGAGGTCAATGCGTGCGCCATGAAGCATGGCGATGTGCTTGACGATGGCCAGGCCCAGGCCGGTGCCGCCCGTGGCTTTGCTGCGGCTCTTGTCCACGCGGTAGAAGCGCTCAAAAACGCGGGCCTGGGCATCCTGGGGGATGCCGATGCCGTTATCCTCCACAGCCACATAGGGGCAGCCGTCGGCGTCGGTGCCGCTGTACAGGCAGACATGACCGCCGGGGCGGTTGTACCGGATGGCATTGTCGCACAGGTTGGTGACAAGCTCGGACAGCAGGTCCCGTCCGCCCATGAGAGAGGCAGGCTCCGCCTTGTACTGTAGGGTGACGTACGCCTTGCGGGCATTCATGGTCATATTGACGCAGGTGTCCCGTACAATGGAGGCGAGATCCACCGGCTCCGGATCAAAGGTTTTCTCCTTGCGGTCGCGCATGCCGTCCAGCTCGGACAGCTGGATGATGTCGGTGACCAGCGTGATCATACGGCTGGCTTCCTTGTGGATGCGCTGGGCAAACATCGGCACGTCCTCGCTCTTGGCCATGCCGTTTTCCATCAGCTCGGCATAGCCCGAAATGCTGGTGAGGGGGGTCTTGAGCTCGTGGCTGACGTTGGCGGTGAATTCCCGGCGGATGGCCTCGTTATCCTCCCGCAGTTTGCGGTCGGATTGCACCGTGTGGGCCAGGAGGGACAGTTCCTCGTAGGGGACTTCCGCCTCGATGGTGTCCAGGTGCTCCGCCATATGGATGATGGGCCGGACCAGCGCCCGGGTGAGCAGCCAGGCCAGCAGAGCCCCCAGGGCCAGCACCAGCACCACGCCCAGAATCAGAAAGGGCAGGACGCGGTTATAGGCCGACCACAGGTCGCCGGTCTCATCCGCCAGGCGCAGCACGTTGCCGTCCGAAAGAAGGACGGCATAGTAGTGGGTCTCGTACCCCAGCGTCTTGCTGTGGCGGGTGTCCGCGCCGGAGCCGCTTTCCAGAGCCTGACGCACCTCGGGACGGTCGAGATGGTTTTCCATGTCCGCCGTGCCGGTGCTGTCGTACAGTACGTTGCCTTCCGGGTCAATGAGGGTCAGACGCAGGGAGTCTCCCTCGTCCAGGTAGCCGTCCAGAGAATCCCCCTGCCCTGCCTCATATCCGGCGGCGATGGCTGCCGCCGTGCGCTGCAGGTCCCGGTCCAGCTGGTGGCCGAAGGCCCGCTGGAACAGCACCGCCGTTCCCAGCGCGGTCAGCGTGACGCAGATCACACCCACCAGAACAATGGCGCGGCGGATGCGCTTGGCCATGCTCTCAGGTTGTTTCATCACCGGCCTCCGCGTCGCGGCTGGACAGCTTGTAACCCACCTTGCGTACCGTGCGGATCACGTCGCCCGCGTCGCCCAGTTTCTGGCGCAGCGTACGCACGTGCATATCGATGGTGCGCGATTCCAGCAGGTCGTCGGTATCCCAGACCGCCTTCATGATGCGCTCACGGGCAAGGACCTCGCCCGGATGTTCGAGGAAATAATGCAGCAGAGAGTATTCCTTGAAGGTCAGCTCCACCGGGACCCCTGCCGAGGTCACGGTGCGGGACAGATCGTTCATGACGATCTGCTCAAAGCGCAGCACCCCTGCCGCCGACGGTGCATCCGCCGCCGCACGGCGCAGTACCGCCTTGACGCGGCTGATGAACTCCAGCACGCCGAAGGGTTTGCTGATATAGTCGTCGGCGCCGTGGTCCAGTCCGCGCACCACGTCGATCTCGCTGGTCTTGGCGGTCACCATGATGACCGGGATGGTACGGGTTGCCGCATCTTCCCGCAGGCGGGACAAAATGGCGTAGCCGTCCTCGTCGGGCAGCATGACGTCCAGAATCACCAGTTCCGGCAGGCGGGTGTGGACCGCGTTCCAGAAACTTTTGCCGTCCTCAAAGCCCTGCACCTCAAAATCATTGGTCTGCAGGGCATACTGTTCCAGCTCCCGTATGCTGGCGTCGTCCTCCACAATATAAATCATTCCCGATTTCCCCCTTCCTGCAGACTGCACGGGGAAAGTCAGTCCGCAGTGTTTTTGGCGGCCGCACCCGTCGGGACGGAAGCAGCTTCCTCCGGGAAGGTGTAACGGTCGCGGTAGCGCTCATAGCGATGCTCAAATTTCTCGCTGGCGCCGCTCTTGACATAATTCAGATACTCGTGCGTATCGAACTTGTCCTCCGCCACCTCGATCATGGCGACCGCGATGTTGGAGCAATGGTCGGCGATACGCTCGTAGTTGGTCAGCAGGTCATCCAGCACAAAGCCGTACTCGATGGTGCAGACACCCGCCTGCAGGCGGGCAATGTGACGGGTCTTGACCTCGCGCACAAGGCCGTCCACCACCTGCTCCAGCGGCTCGATCTTGGCCGCGGCATAGCAGTCGCCTTTCTGGAAATCGTCCACCGTGCGGTTGACGATATCCTGCACGGCGGCTTCCAGAACGTTCAGGTCCTCGATGGCTTCATTGCTGAACTGCACGTTCTTGTCACGGATCTCCCGGGCCGTCTCGATCAGATTGACCGAGTGGTCGGAGATGCGCTCAAAGTCACCGATGGTGTGCAGCAGTGTATTGATGGCACGGTTGTCCTCCCGGGAGAGGGCCTTGCCCGACAGCTTGACCAGGTAGGTGCCCAGCACGTCCTCGTAATGGTCGACGGCTTCCTCCTTGCGCAGGACCTCGTCGGCAATGGCGTCGTTCCATTCACGGGTGGTGGACATGGCCTGCAGCAGCGAGGTGCGGCAGATCTCGGCCATATCGCCGCCGGTCAGGACGGCACGGCCCACCGCCACAGACGGGGTGGAGAGCAGACGCTCGTCCAGCAACGTGGTCTGCTCGGGGGAGGCATCCTTGCCGTCGGGGACGGTGAGGATGGCCAGCCGCTCCAGCACACGGTTGAAGGGCAGCAGAACCGCCGTGGTGACCACGTTGAAGGTGGTGTGGATGATGGCAATGCCGAAAGTGGTGGCCGTCTCATGGTAGAACGGGAACTGGAAGATAGCGTTGAGCAGATAGAACCCGGTCAGGAAGATGACAGTGCCGATGACGTTGAAATACAGGTGCACGAAAGCGGTACGGCGGGCGTTCTTGTTGGCGCCGGCCGAGGCGATCATGGCGGTGACGGTGGTGCCGATGTTCTGGCCCATGATGATGGGCAGAGCCGAGCTGTAAGAGACGGCGCCCGTCATGCACAGTGCCTGCAGGATACCCACCGAAGCAGAGCTGGACTGGATGACGGCAGTGAGCAGCGCGCCCACCAGCACGCCCAGCACCGGGTTGGAGAAGGCGAGGAACAGATCCGCGAACCAGGGTTCCTCGGCCAGGGGGGACATGGAGTTGGACATGAGGTCCATGCCGGTCATGAGGACGGCAAAGCCCAGGAAGATGGTGCCGATGGACTTTTTACGCTCATTGCCGAAGAGATACATGGCCGCGCCCACAAAGCCCAGCAGAGGGGCCCAGGCGTTGGGGCTGAGCATCTGGATGAAGAAGCTGTCTCCCTGCAGGCCGGTGAGGGACAGCAGCCAGGAGGTGACGGTGGTGCCGATGTTGGCGCCCATGATGACGCCGATGGCCTGATGCAGCTGCATGAGGCCGGAGTTGACAAAGCCTACCGCCATGACGGTGGTGGCGCTGGACGACTGGATGACAGCCGTCACCGCCAGGCCCAGCAGAAGGCCGCGCACAGGAGACGCGGTCATTTTGCTCAGGATGCCCTGCAGCTTGCCGCCGGCAATCTGCTCGAGGGATTTGCCCATGACGTCCATGCCGTACAAAAACAAGGCAAGGCCGCCCAGCAGTGTAAAGACGTTGAACACGCTCATACCTGGGTACACTTCCATTCTCTCTTATTTTCCAATTTTCGACGCCGCCGTGCGGCGATGTGCGGCAGAAAAACCGCAAGATACCGTTATCTATTATAATGGATGCCACACCGCGCGGACACCAAAACGCAGTAAAGTATTTGTAAAATCTATGTAAAGCGGCTGGCTTCCGCATATTTATTGCCTTCATTTTTCGTCTTGCGCGCTTTTTTTGCGCCGCAGCCGGACTATCGGAGGACTTGAAACAGGCGGAAGGTCCCGGCAGCCGTCATTTTCAGGGCGGTTCCTGTGTTCCCCGGTGCCTGAAACAAATCATAAAAAGTTGCTTTTGCTCTGCGGCGCCGCCCCTGTTGAGCCGCTCCCCCAAAAACAACACTCCGCCCCGCGGACGGTCCCCCGTCTCTGCGGTGCGGAGTGTTTTGTGAAGGCGCATCAGCCGTAGGGGGCTTCCTCCCGCCAGCGGGCAAGGCGCTCCACCGTCTCGTCATCCTCCACCCAGCCTTCTTGTTCGCTGGGGCGGGCATTGGGGGCGTAGCTCTGCTGCACCCCCGGCACCTGGCCTTTCAGGTAGGCTTTCGCCGCCGACTGGCGGGAAGGCACCGTCCGGTGAAGATACCGTCCCCCGGTACTGTTTTCACTTTGCAGCGGCGGATTCTGCCCGCCATGGTCACCGGGTCTTTTCATTGCGCATACCTCCCTTTGGGTTCAGTGTGCGCAGGGACGGCGGCATTATACCAAAATCCGCCCAAATGTGATATACTGTAAAACACGCCTGCCGGGCGGACCCGGCTGCCGCCAAAGGAGAACTGCATCATGGAACTGAACATCAAACGTGTCATCTATCATATTCTGGACACCGGCGCTTCCGAGCCGCTGCTGTCCGACCGGGAGACCGATCTGGACGCCGACCTGACCGAATATTTCATGTCCTGCCTGGAAAAGGCCTTTGCCGCCGACGACGGCCGCATGTGTGAGTTTCTGCCCGACTCCGCCTTTGCCCAGGAGCTTTCCTCCAATCAGGACTTCATCGACCTGTCCCGCCGCATTGCCGGCGTGATCTTTGAGCAGATGCTGCAATACCCTTCCATCCCTGCGGGCGACCTGGCGGTGGTGGATTTCAGCGTGAGCGGCGTGCCCTATCTGGGCGTGCTCAAGCTCAACTACCGCCCCGGCTACACCCACCAGACCCGCACCCTGGGCAATGCCCAGTATTCCGGCATGACGCCCCAGCGCACCCTGCTGCCCGGCAACCCCAAAGCCGACGAGGCCGCCCTCATTGATCTGGCCGGTATGCGCATCCGCCTGATCGAAAAGCGTTATGACATGGACGGCAAAAAGGACAGCTACCTGTCCGGCCGGGTGTTCGGCTGCGCCCAGGCCATGCCGGAAAAGGCCAAGCTCAAGGCCGTCTGCGAGACGGCAGCCGCCGCCGTGCGGGAAGCCTACCCCGAGCCGGAGAGCCTGGACGATGTACCGCCCTTTGACGGCGGCACCGAAACTGCGGTGGACCTGATGGTCTGCAACCAGGCAGTGGACAACACCATCGCGGTGGAGGACGTCCGCGCCCGGATGCGGGAATGCTATCCCCTGGCTGCCCCCAAATTTGAGCAGGCCCTGGCTGAGACCGGCGTGGCCGAGGACGACCACGTCACCGTCTCCCCCGCCCGGATGCGCAAAATGTCCAGCCGCAGCTTCCGCACCGAGAGCGGCATCGAGATCAAGATCCCCGCGGAACTGTGCAGCAGCGACGAGGCAGTGGAGTTCATCCACACCGCCACCGGGGGCCTGTCCCTGCTCATCAAGGACGTTCTGGTCTGAGGTCTTTCAAAGGCACTGCGGCCTAATCAACACAACAAAGAAAAACCGGTCCGGCAGATTGCCGGACCGGTTTTGTGTTTGTAAGAGACCGATCACATCATCAGGCGCTGATCGGCGGTCAGGTTGAGTTCATCCTCGTTGGAGGAATCCTCGGCGCTCACCTTGACCATCAGAGTGCCGCGGGCGGAGTTGCCGTCGCGGTCCATGGCGGTGATGTTGATGAGGAAGCTGTCGATGCCCAGCTCCACCGACTCGGCGTCGATGTGGACGGTGTAGGTATCGTTCTCACCCAGCTCGCCCAGCATGCTCTGTGCGAACTGCTCGCCGTCGGCCCAGGCCGAGTAGGTGACCATGGTGACCTGATCGTCCGGGTCCTTGGCGGTGGACTCAATGTCAAAGCCCTGTTCGGTCAGGTTGATGGCGTTGATGTTGGACAGGGTGGGCACCGTGCCGGAATAGCTGGCCAGAGTGGTCTCACCGCTGGAGACCAGCATCGTCTTTTTGATGTTGAGGCGTCCGCCGAAATCGTCGTCGGCCGTCAGCAGGAAGGTATACTGGCCGGCAGGCAGCGTATCGAAGGAGAGCTGGTCCACCAGACCGGACAGGTCATAGGTGGGAGAATCGGGCTGGACCGTGGCGCTCTGGACCACCGTGCCGCTGTCGGTCATGACGGTCAGGTTGACGCGGGTGATGTTGCCCGGCGAGGTGATGGTACCCGAGGGAGTGAAGCTGTCGCCGGTATGCAGCCGGGACGGATAGGACGCCGCCGTGGCGGTCAGGGCCGGGCCAAGGCCGCTGGAGCGGTTGATGTCGCTGGCCACAAACCAGTAGGATGCGGCATTGGAGATGGAAATGGTTGCCGAGGACACCGGGATGCGTCCGGAGGGCGCTGCCGTGGAGGGATCGGAGCAGTAGAACACTCCGCCGGTGTAATCGGTGACCAGAATGGCGTGGGGTACGCTGCGGTTGTAGACGACGATGCCTTCGGGATGCTCTTTCAGCAGAGAGATGAGCTGATTTTCAACGCTCTCATCCTCGTCAAAGTAGGCGTGCTGGACCTCGATGCCCAGCATGGAGAAGTCGTGAGAGAGTCCCACATAGCTCCACGCCACGCGGCGCAGGCTGGACTCGGTGATGGAATCCCAGTTATCAAGACCATCTAAGTAAGCACGGCGGCGCATCATCATGGCTGCCGACGCCAGCGTGCAGGTGGAACTTGTCTGCTGCTTTGCGTAAAATTCAGTGATCGAACGCAGGTCTTCAGCAAAGGTGGCCGGTACTGCGGCAAACATCAGGCACAAGGCCAGAAACAATGCAAGCAGTCGTTTGTGCATGGGCGGCGGTACTTCCTTTCTTAAGAACTGTTGCTGTGCGGCCAGACTGCCGCTTCCAAATATCTTCAAGTCAACGTAGTTTATAGTTTACAACTTATTTACAGTGCTGTCAATTCGACAGACTGCCGTTTTCCGCGTCCAAATTTTGGTGTCCGGCCAACATCTTGCGGCGGACCGACCATTTTCCCACACCATGCGCACCGGCACCGCGGGGCAAATTTCACATTTGTATCCCGGCAGAGCCTGTCCTCCCCCGTCCCGCAGCAACGGACGCCGCAGCCCCTGTTCTGCGGGAGCCGCGGCGTCCGCCTCATCTGCACCGGCGGGCAGATATCGTCATGAAAACGTCATTTTTTGTCCGTTCCGCCTCACAGCCCGAAAAGGTCGTTCCAGGTCTTGCGGCCGATCACACCGTCATCGGGCAGGCCCTCAACGGTCTGGTAGGCGCGCACCGCCTCCCTGGTCTTTTTCCCGAACTCACCGTCCGCCTTGAGGGAGGTCACCAACGCCTGCAGCTTCTGCTGGGCGCTCTTGACGGTGGCGCCGCTCTGCCCCATGCGGAGAGGGATGCCCGGATAGACGTTGTCCGGCATGGATTGTCCGGCAGCGGCCTGGTACAGTCCGTCCCAGGTCTCCCGCCCCACCTCGCCGTCGCTGTGGAGCCCCGCCACCATCTGGAAGGTCTTGACCGCCATGGCGGTGGCGCTGCCGTAGCGGCCGTCCACCGTCACCGGGCGGATGGCCGTCCAGCGGCGGCGGGCGCTGTTGAGCCAGGTCTGGACCAGGGCCACGTCCGGCCCCCGGGAACCGCTGCGTAAAAGTTTGCCCCAATACGGAGGCTGCGCTGTGCTGGGCATGAAAAGTCAGCTCCTTTCCCCATATAAAAGATGGCACGGCAGCGGCCCGGTACGGGTCCGCCGCCGTGCCATTCCAGCACAGTCTATGCGCAAAGGGTCCTTACTGATACAGGGGGAAGCGCTCCACCAGGTCGGCCACACGGGCGGCGACCTCGGCCTTCTTGCCCTCAAAATCAAAGATGCAGTCGGCGATGCAGTCGGCAATGACCTTCATCTCGTCGGGGCCCATGCCGCGGGTGGTCACGGCGGGGGTGCCCACGCGGACGCCGCTGGTGACAAAGGGGCTGCGCTTTTCGCCGGGGACGGTGTTCTTGTTGGCGGTGATGTGCACCTCGTCCAGGTTGTGCTCCAGCTCCTTGCCGGTGCAGTCAACGTCGGACAGGTCAATGAGCATCAGGTGGTTGTCGGTGCCGCCGGAAACCAGCTTGACGCCCCGGGCGTTCAGCGCCTCGGCCAGAGCCTGGGCGTTTTCCACAATGCGGCGGGCGTAGTCCTTGAACTCCGGCTTGAGGGCCTCGCCGAAGCAGACGGCCTTGGCGGCGATGATGTGCTCCAGCGGGCCGCCCTGGGTGCCGGGGAAGATGGCGGAGTTGATGCGCTTGATCAGGTACTCGTTGTTGGTCAGGATCAGGCCGCCCCGGGGTCCGCGCAGCGTCTTGTGGGTGGTGGTGGTGACCACGTCGGCGTAAGGCACCGGGTTCTGGTGCTGGCCGCCCGCCACCAAGCCGGCGATGTGGGCCATATCCACCATGAGCATGGCGCCGTAGCCGTGGGCGATCTCTGCCAGGCGGGCAAAGTCGATGGCGCGGGGATAGGCGGACGCGCCCGCCACCAGCAGCTTGGGACGGACCTTGTTGACCTGCTTGGCCAGGGCATCGTAATCGATGTAGCCGTTCTCGTCCACACCGTAGGCCACAAAGTTATAGTTCTTGCCGCTCATGTTGACGGGAGAGCCATGGGTCAGGTGGCCGCCCTGGGACAGGTCCATGCCCATGACGGTATCGCCCACGTTGAGCAGGGCAAAGTAGACGGCCAGATTAGCCTGGGCACCCGAATGGGGCTGGACGTTGGCGTACTTGGCGCCGAACAGCTCGCAGGCACGGGCGATGGCGATGTTCTCCACCTCGTCCACATAGCTGCAGCCGCCGTAATAGCGGTGTCCGGGGTAGCCCTCGGCATACTTGTTGGTCAAAACGCTGCCCATGGCCGCCATGACCGCCGGGGAGACAATGTTCTCGCTGGCGATCAGCTCGATGTTCTGGCGCTGGCGGGCCAGCTCACGGTCCATGGCCGCCGCGACCTCGGGGTCGCTGTGGCTGACAAAGCCGATGGTGTCCATCATGTCCTGATACATACTTTCGACGCTCCTCTCATGTAGGGGGATAAAAATTCAAAAGCGGGGCCTCGCCCCGCGGGGAAACAACCGTTTTACAGCACGCCCTTGGTGGAAAGCACCCCCTGGATGCGGGGGTCGGGGCTGGTGGCGGCGTCCAGCGCCTTGGCAAAGGCCTTGAACATGGCCTCCAGCTTGTGGTGGTCGTTGGCGCCGTACAACACCTTGATGTGCAGGTTCATGGCAGCGGAATAGCTCACCGCGTAAAAGAACTCCCGGGCCATCTGGGTGTCCATGCCGCCGCAGGCGGGGGTGTCAAAGGCGGCATCATATACAAAGTAGGGACGCCCGCCCAGGTCCACCGCACACAGCGCCAGGGTCTCGTCCATGGGCAGAAGGCTGCTGCCGTAGCGGGCAATGCCCGCCTTGTCGCCCAGGGCCTGCCGCAGCGCCGTGCCCAGCACGATGCCCACATCCTCGATGGTGTGGTGGCAGTCCACATCCAAATCGCCCTCACAGTGCAGGGTCAGGTCAAACAGGCCATGGCGCGCAAAGCCGTTGAGCATATGGTCAAAAAAGCCGATACCGGTCTGGATATCGGTCTTGCCGGAGCCGTCCAGCTCCAGCGTCATGGTGATGTCGGTCTCCCGCGTTTTGCGCGTGACGGTGGCTTTGCGTGACATGTCAGTCCCCTTTCCGGCGCACCGGAATCCCCGGGCCGCCATAGAAATGTACGGTTTAACTATACCACCCCAAAACCCCTGGCGTCAACCGCACTTTTCCCCTCCGTTTTTGCCGTAACAGCTGCAAAAAGCGGCCTTTTGCGAATGAGTGGCCCCGGGCGGCGGACAGGGAGGTTCCGACACGGATTTTTCCAATAGAGTTTACGAATTCGCAACAACTTTTGTTTCCGTGCGCGGTACAATATTTGATGCAAAGGCAAAAAAATCTTTGCTGCGCGCCCCGGCATAAGCGCGGGCGCGTTTTCCTGTTTGAAAGGACATGCAGGTATGAGCAAAATCATCGGAATCGACCTGGGCACAACAAACAGCTGTGTCGCGGTCATTGAGGGCGGCAAGCCCGTGGTCATCCCCAACGCGGAAGGTCAGCGCACCACGCCGTCGGTAGTGGCATTTGCCAAAAACGGCGAGCGTCTGGTGGGTGAGCCTGCCAAACGTCAGGCGGTGACCAATGCCTGCCGGACCCTGAGCAGCGTCAAGCGCAATATGGGCGAGGATACCCGCTTTACCATTGACGGGCGGCCCTATTCCCCGCAGGAGATCAGCGCCCTGATCCTGCAAAAGCTCAAAACCGACGCCGAAGCCTACCTGGGCGAACCCGTCACCGAGGCCGTCATCACCGTGCCGGCCTACTTCAATGACGCCCAGCG
>DXFO01000019.1 GCA_019114415.1 Candidatus Gemmiger faecavium
TCCCTTTGCTTGGCTTGTGCAGTTGGCAGACCGCATTTCCATTATAGCAAAGGGAGTTTTTCTTTCTGCAGCATCGACTATAGTCTTCTTTTGAACCACTCGCCTAGCGAGTGGTTTTCGTTATACAAAAAAGCGAGACCCGAAGGTCCCGCCCGAGATACCATATGATAGATGACAAAAGCCGAGGCCGTCACAGGAAGGCGGTGGGCTTTTCGGGGTCGATGAAGCCCTCGCCGTAGACCTCGCTGGTGTCGGAGATCATGACCATGCAGCTGGGGTCGATGCGGTAGGCGGCGGTGCGGATGGTGTAGACCTGGGGCCGGGCACAGACGCAAAGGAGCATCTGGCGCTCGGTGCCGGTGTAGGTGCCCAGCGCCCGCAGCATGGTGGAGCCGCGGTCCGCCTCCCGGGCGATGCAGTCGGCGATCTCCTGGCCTTTGGTGGTGATGATGGTCAGCATTTTGCTGGAACTGCTGCCGTACATGACCTTATCAATGACAAGGGAGGTCCCCACCGTGGTGATGAGGCCGTACAGCACCGCGTCCACCGAGCCGAACACCGGCCAGCCCAGCAGGATGATGACCAGGTCGATGAGGCCGGTCAAAGCGCCCACTGACAGATGGGGCCGCAGCATCTTAATGGACATGGTGAGGAAATCGGTGCCGCCGCTGGAGGTGCCGCGCATATACATCAAAGCCAGCGAGCCGCCCAGGGTGATGCCCGCAAAGATGGCGGCCAGCAGGGGGTCGCCGGTATAGCCGGGAATGCGGGTAAAGACCACGTCCTGGAAGAAGGTGCACCACAGCATGGTGACGAGCGTTTTTGCCAGGAAGGTCTTGCCCAAAAATTTCAGGCTGAGCAAAATCAGGGGGATGTTGAGTACCAGCGTGGTGGTGCCGATGGGCAGTCCCCACAGATAGTTGCCGATCAGGGCCAGACCGGACAGACCGCCGGGAGCAAAGTCCGCGTTCTTGGCAAAATAGCAGATACTGACCGCGTACAGAATACCGGCAACCAGATTGTACAGCTGGTCAATGACGATGGTGCGAATGTTTTTCATAAGCAAAGCTCCCTTGCTCTGATGTGGGGCATCCGCCCGGCCGGGCGGCCGAAAGCAGCTTCGGGCCGCGGCAGCCGCGGCGGCAAAGGTCATAACCCGGGAAAAGGAAGGTCCCGGGCGGTCTGGTTTTCTGATGAAACCGAACAAAAAAGCGTCCCTCTCATTATGATCGGACGCCCTCTTTCTTTTCCTATTGTAACACTGTGAATGGAGATTGAACAGCCCCCGGAGAAAAAATCTCTCCCCGGGCTGGGCGCGGGCGGCCGGGGCGTGTATAATACAGACAGGAAAACAGGCGTCCCTCCGGGGGCGGAAAGGCGGTACGGATGAAAAAGATCCTGGTAACGGGAGCGGGCGGCTTTGTGGGCGCCCGCTCCATGCGGCAGCTGGCGGACCGGTATGAGATGGCAGCCCTGCCCCGCGGGATGGCCTCGACGGCGGACCGGAAGGAGATCACCGAGTTTGTGCGGGGCGCGGCGCCCGATATGATCCTGCACACGGCGGCAGTGTCCGACACGGGTTACAGCGAAGCCCACCCCGAGGAATCCCGCCGGGCCAACGTGGACCTGACCCTCTGGATGGCGGAGGCCGCCCGGGAGGCGGGGGCAAAGCTGGTATGCTTCAGCTCCGACCAGGTGTATCTGGGCCTGCCGGGGAAGGGGCCCTTTGCGGAGGAGGACGTCCGCATCCCGGCAAACGTCTATGGCCGCCACAAGCTGGAAGCGGAGCAGCGGGTGCTGGACCTGCTGCCCGACGCCGTCATGCTGCGGGCCACCTGGATGTACGACCTGCCCGGCTACGGCCTGCCCATCCGGGGCAACCTGCCCCTCAACCTGCTGCGGTCGGCACTGACCGGGGAGTCCGTGGTATTTTCCTCCAATGAATACCGGGGCGTGACCTACGTCCGTCAGGTCATCGAGAACCTCATCCCCGCCATGGAGCTGCCCGGCGGGTGCTACAACTTCGGCAGCGAGAACCCGCTGGACATGTACGCCACCGCCCGGTCCTTCTGCGCCGCTCTGGGCATCGACCCGCCCCTGGTGCAGGGGGACCGGGTGCGCAGCCTGGCCATGGACTGCGGCAGGATCCGCCGGGCGGGTATCCTGTTTGACGACACGGCGCAGGGCATCCGCCGCTGTCTGGCGGACTACGGCCTGAACAACTTCTGAAACAAAAGACCGGCCCTGGGAGAGAACACCTCCCCGGGGCCGGTTTCTTATTTATAGTATGGCTTCACACACCCATGCCGTCGGCGGCCAGGCGGGTGTAGGCGTCCAGCTTGGCCCGGACCAGAGGCTGGGAGGGGTCCAGGTAATTCATCTGGCGGATGTTCTTTACCGTCTGATGGGGCGAGACCTGGGAGCGGTACTCCGCCGGGCGGCTTCCGAAGGTCTCGGTGAAGCGGTTGTTGAAGGACTTGAGGTCGGGGAAACCAAGGAAGAAAACGATAAGCGTGCCGCCGCAAGCGTCGCCATGATGGGATGAGACAACGAAGATGAGTGAGAAGACTGTTCTGACCAAAAAAGACATTAATCAGGTCCTGACTCGCTATGTCATTTCCCGTCAGACCTGCTTCAACTACGAGACCATGCAGTCCGGCCCGTGGGTCTGGTCCATGCATCCGGCCATGAAAAAGATCTACCAGGACGACGACGTCCTGGCCGAAAAGTACAAGAGCTACTTCAAGTTCTTCAACTGCCACCCCTGGTTCGGCCAGCTCATCATGATGGCCAACCTGGCCATTGAGTCCACCAAGGAAGAATACTGCACCGAGACCGCTCTGGATGTCCGTACCTCTTTGATGGGCTCCCTGGCCGGTCTGGGCGACGCCATCGTCTGGGTGCTGCTGCCCACCGTTCTGGGCGCCATCGCCGGTTATCAGGCACAGAACGGCAGCGTCTTCGGCATGATCCTGGCTATGGCCGTCAACATCGCCCTGTGGATGGTTTTCTGGAAACTGGCATGGCCCGTCTACCAGAAGGGCGTCTCCTTCATCACCGACCGCAGCGCCTCGCTGCACAACCTCACTGAGGTCTGCTCCATCCTGGGCATCATCGTGCTGGGCGCCATGGTGGCTTCCACCGTCAACGTCAACATCACCTACTCCTGGACGGTCGGCGACCTGACCCAGAACCTGGGCGACCTGCTCAACACCATCATTCCCTGCTTCGGCAATGTTGTGACCACCGCCATTCTTTACTGGGCGCTGGGCCGCAAGAAGATGACCTCCGGACGTCTGATCTGGATCGTTATCATCGTCGCCATCGTTCTGGGCGCTCTGGGCATCTGCGGCTGATCCGCACAACGCCGGGCACCGGACAAATACCTTGAAAAGACCGCCGCGTCCCGCCGGCGGGGCACAGTCGGGGGAGCGTTCCGCCCTGCATGGGCAGAACGCCGGACTCCCGCTTGCCCGGCTACATGGATTTTGTGGCGGAGCAGATCCTGGCTGCGGTGGACGGCTGCTTTGCCGCTCCCCTTGAGCCGGTGCGGCTGTTTGCCCGCACCATCCGGCTGGAAGGCTGCTACGGCAACCGCAACGGCCTGGACAAGCCCTGCGACAAGTCGGTCACCACGCTGGAATTCCGCAGCGGGGACCGGGTCGTGGCGGGGGCCGGGCATTTCACCTGCCACTCCACGGTCCTGGGGCCCCAGAATCACCTGGTCAGCAGCGATCTGGCCGGGTATGTGGCCCGGGCGCTGGAACGCCGCTGGGGCGTTTACCCGGTCATCATGATCGGCGCCGCCGGCGACATGAGCAACCGCCTTTACCGCCAGGGCAACGACCTTGCCGAGCTGGAACGGGTGGGCAAGGAGATGATGGACCAGGTGTTTGCCGGGCCGGAACCGCAGGAGCTGAACCTCACAAAACCGGTGGTCCGGACCTTCCGGTACCAGGACACCTACTATCCTGACAAGGCCCGCAAACAGCAGCAGTACGACGAGATCGAGGCAAAGATCCGTGCGGCACGCACCTTTGACGAGAAAAAGGTCTATACCTCCGCCCTTGCCCTGGCAAAGCGCGGGCTGGAATGCAAGCCCTTTGTTCTGGATCTGGTCTGCCGGTACTGGGATCTGGGAGACATGAAGATCATGACCATTCCGGCGGAGCTGTTCTCCCGGTTCGGGGTGCAGCTCAAGCAGGCCATGGGTGCAAAATGTCCCATCTGCTGGTGCTACAGCAATTACAGCGTCGGCTACCTGGGCAACATCGAGGACTACGGCGCCTCCTTTGAGACGGCGGCCTCGGATATTCCCCAGGGAACGACGGAGAAGATCGTGGAGCGCATGGTCGCGTTCCTGAAAGAAGAGGGAGAAACAAAATGAAAATCTTACTGATCAGCCATGGAGACCTCGCCGCCGGAATGTGCAGCACGCTGCAGAACTTTTTCGGCGCAGACAACGTCTATTCCGCCTGCGTCACCCAGGAAAACGGCACCGCCGACCTGATGGACAAAGCCCGGGAATACCTGGACCAGTGGCAGGGCGAGCAGGTGGTCATCTGCTCCGACCTCAAGGGCGGCAGCGCCAACCAGGCTGCACTGGCCCTTCTGGAACGCCCGGACACCTTCCTGATCTCGGGCATGAACCTGTCCCTTGTGCTGCAGCTGCAGATGGAGGACCACGTGGACGCCGACACCATCCACGACCTGATGGCCAACGCCAAGGAGGATATGGTGCTGGTCAATGAGCTGCTGCAGGCCCAGAGCGATGACGATGACGAGTAATACCGACCGGGACGCCCTGCGCCGCGCCCTGGGCCGGGTGCGGCTGATCGCCCTGGACGTGGACGGGACCAGCATCAACAGCAAGGGCGTCTGTACGCCCCGCACCCGGCAGGTCCTCCAGCGGGTCATCGACCGGGGGTATCTGCTGGTGCCGGCCACCGGCCGGGCGTACGCGGGCCTGGTGGGCGGTACGCTGCCCCTGGACGGGGTACAGTATGTGATCTCCGCCGACGGCGCCATCGTGACCCGCTGTGCCGACGGCGTCCGCATCCGCCAGAGCCTGATCCCCTGCGCCACGGCAGCCGCCCTGGCCGCCGATCTCATGCGCGGGACCAACTGCGTGTACTATCACCGGGACGATCCGCCCTGTACCCACGTGATGGCCTGCCGCAGCCGGGAAATCTTTTTCTCCCTGAAAAAGTACCCCGAGCAGGACGACGGGCTTTGGAACGGCGTCATACAGGACGGGCTGGACCGGCGTATCCTGGCCGAGGGCCGGGATGTGGTCAAGATGGGAATGTGGTTTCCCATCCAAGAGGGGTTTGAAGGATATGAAAACCTGGTGCGGCAAAAGTATCCCGACGTGAGCTTTTTCCGGGCCGACGACAATGTGCTGGAATTCACCGCCGCCCACACCAGCAAGGGGACGGCGCTCCAGGCACTGGCCGGGGAGCTGGGCATCCCCATGGAGCAGACCCTTGCCATCGGGGACAACGGCAACGATGTGGATATGATCCGCCGGGCAGGGGTGGGCGTTGCCATGGGCAATGCCATCCCGGAAACCAAGCAGTGTGCGGACTGGATCGCCCGGACGCAGGACGAGGACGGCGCGGCGGATTTTCTGGAAGAATTTCTGCTTTGACCCGGCAAACAACAAAACAGAGAGGCAACGCCAAAGGCGTTGCCTCTCTGTTTTTGTGTGAAAGCAATTTCCGGGGGCCCGGCATGCGGGCAAATCAGCCGTCCAGGCTGCGCATCAGGCGGGTCAGGACCACCAGCGATACCGCTGCCAGAATGACCTCGGCCACGGGCTGGGCATAGGCCAGGCCGTACAGCGGCCAGATCATGTTGAGCACATACAGGGCGGGGATCTCCAGCACGATCTTGCGCAGGATGGCAAAGACCAGGGCGACTTTTCCGGTGCCGCAGGCCTGGTTGACGCCCACGGTGAGGAAGTCGAAGCAGAGGAAGGGCAGAGCCAGGCTCATGCCGGACAGGAAGCTGGCACCGTAGGCGATGATCTCGGCATCGTCAATGAACAGGGAGACAAGGCTGCTCGCCGCAAAGTGGTAAAAGACCGAGATCATGACCATGAAGGAAACGCTGATGGCGGCGGAGAAGCGCACCACCGAGCGCATCCGGGGATAGCTGCGGGAGGCATAGTTGTAGCTGATCAGCGGCATGATACCCTGGGAAAGTCCCTGGGAAACGTACATGGGGACCATGTTGACCTTCTGGACGATGCCCATGGCGGCCACGGCGCTGGCGCCGTAGCTGGCGGTGAAGTTGTTGAGCACCGTCATGCCGGTGACGTTGAGCAGGTTCTGGATGGAAGCGGGGATGCCCACCGCGCAGACCCCCACCACGATCTCCCGGTCGAGGTGGAAAGCCGACGGCCGGATGCAGACGAAGGTCTTGCCCCGCCGCACGGCCAGCAGTACGAAAAAGTAGAGGCACGCCACGCAGTTGGACAGGAAGGTGGCAAGACCGGCGCCCGCCGCCCCCATGTTGAAGCCCCAGGGCAGAGTGAAGATGGGGTCCAGCACAATGTTCAAAAGACAGCCGCTCATGGTGCCGATGCTGGCGTGGAGGGCGCTGCCCTCGGCGCGGACCAGATAGGCCATGACCACGTTGAGGATGGCCGGGGCCGCACCGCAGGTGGTGGTCCAGAACAGATACCCCTGGGTGGCGGCGGACGTCTGTTCCGTGGCCCCCAGCAGGATCAGGAAGTTTTCCCGGAAAAGGGTATACCCCACCGAGAAGAACAGACCGAAAAACAGGGCGCAGTAGAACCCGAAGGCGGAACTGCGGCGGACGGTCTCGAAGTCCTTGCGGCCCAGAGCACGGCTCATCATGCTGGAGGACCCAACGCCGAACAGGTTGTTCACCGCGTTGAAGGCCAGCAGCACCGGCGCGGCCAGGGTGACCGCCGAGGTCTGGATGGGATCGTTGAGCATGCCTACAAAGTAGGTGTCGGCCAGGTTGTAAATGACCATCACCAGGGAACTGATGATGGTGGGGATGGCCAGGGTCATGACGGCGCGGGGTACAGGGACCGTCTCAAAAAGCGCTTTGCGTTGTACGTTTTCCATGTCTGCTCCTGTTTGCACATAAAACGCCCCGGCAGCGGAAAGACCAGGAAGTACAGAGCGGGCCGGGACGATTGATATATCAAATCAAGAATATCACATTCTGCCGAAAAAGAAAAGGGCGGCCCAAATCCGCCCAAAACCGCCCCGAAGCCCGTACTGTCAAGCCAAACGCCCACAATGACAGAGCGTCCTAAATGTGATATGATTGTGATAATACAAAAAAGTCCCTGTTTGGCGCTGCCATACGAACGCCCCGCCCCCCCTGCCTGCTTTTTGCCGGCCTCTGCGTTCCTGTGGCCCGTGCGCTTTGCGGCGCGGGGATTGTTGCGGAAGGTGTAGGAGGAAGGGCATGAAGATCTGTATTCTGGAGGACGATCGAACACAGATCCAGCGCATGATGGAATATCTGACCCGGTACCAGCAGGAGCACGGGGAATTCAGCTATGTGCTGGAGACCTACTCCCAGGCCTTTGACCTGCTGGACGCCTACCGGGGCGATGCCGACCTGATGTTTCTGGACATCCGTCTGCCCGACCAGCTGGGCATCGAGACGGCCCGGCGCATCCGGGAAAAGGACACCCGTGTCATGATCGTCTTTGTGACCAACCTGGCCCAGTATGCCATTGAAGGCTACTCGGTGCAGGCCTTTGACTATATCCTCAAGCCTGTGGAATATTTTGCCTTCTCCGTCAAGCTGGACCGTGCCCTGCGGGCGCTGGCCGCCCGGTCGGACGGTCCCATCCTGGACATCAAGACCCGGGAGGGCGTGCTGCGGCGGCTTCCGGCGGGCAGCATCCGCTACATCGAGGTGCAGGCCCACGATGTTTACCTCCACACCGGCAACGAGGTCATCAAGCAGTGGGGGACCCTCTCCCATTACGAGGAACTGCTGCGGGGGGCGCACTTTGCCCGGTGCAGCACCAGCTGCCTGGTCAATCTGAAATATGTGCGTGCGGTGCAGAAAGACCGAGTGATCGTGGGGCAGGACAGCCTGACCGTCACCCGCACCCGCCGCAAGGACTTTCTCCAGGCCCTGGCCCAGTACAAAGGAGGTACCCCGTGATGCCTCTCTGGTATGAAAATCACTGGCAGGCCCTGCTGCTGTTGCAGGCGCTTCTGGGTGTTTTCCCCTTCAGTTATTCCCTGCGGCGGCGCAGACATTTTCTGCCCCGGCTGGCCCTGGGCCTGGGCGGCGGCATGCTGGCGGTGGAGCTTTTGACCCGGCTGTTCTTTGCCCGGGGACTGGTGGCGGAGTTTTCCGTCATCACCATGCTGTATGTGCTGCTCAGCCTGATCGTCTGGTTCTGCTATGAGGAATCGGCCTGGACCGCCCTGTTCGTCACAGCGTCGGGCTATGTCCTGCAGGACATGGCCAGCGGTGTCAAAGCCGCCCTGCGCTATACCCTGCCTACCACCTTTTTTCTGGATATGACCGCCACCACCCCGGGCGTAGTGATCTTTGACATTTTGTGCTACGGCGGGTTTTACCTGGCGGGATACTTTATCTTCCGCCCCTATACCCAAAGAGGGCAGGACGGGTTTGACAATAAATACAAGTCTGCTTTTGCAGTGGCAGTGCTGCTGCTCTGCGCCGGGCTCACCCGCCTGACCCGGGATGGACAGCCCCACAGCGTTTCCCTGGGGGTGGCCATCTACCTGTACCGGCTGCTGTGCGACGCCTTTGTGCTTATTGTCCAGTACAGCGTCATGGACAGGGCTTTGCTGGCCGGCCGGGTGGAGGCCATGCAGGAGATCGTCCACCGCCAGCACAGCCAGTACCAGGCCAGTAAGGAGCGGGTGTGGCAGATCAACGAAAAATACCACGACCTGAAACAGCTGCTGACCGACTTCCGGGGCAAGGTCCCGGCCAGCCAGGTGGATGCCCTGGAAAAGAGCATCAGCACCTACGAGGACGTGGTCCACACCGGCAGCGAAGTCCTGGACGTGGTGCTGGGGGAAAAGCGGGAACAGTGCCGCCGCCGCAAGATCCAGCTCACCTGCTACGCCGACGGCGCGGGTCTGGCCTTTGTAGACAGCCTGGACCTGTACAGTCTTCTGGGGGACGCCCTGGACAACGCCATCCGGGCGGCGGGGCATATGCCGGAGGGTCAGCGCTTCATCACCCTGACCGCCCGGCAGGAGGGTGGCATGGCCGCCATCCATATCGAGAACCCCGCCCCCGCCGTGGTGGAGCTGGCAAACGGCCTGCCCCGAGACCCCCGGGACAACGCCTATGCGGGGTTTGGCATGCGCAGTATGCAGCGCACCGCGGCCAAGTACGGCGGCTCCCTGGCCGTCAAGCAGAAGGACGGCATGTTCTATCTGGATGTGCTGCTCTTTGACCCCGGGCAGAAAGTCTGACCGGCGGAATGTGAGCATTCTGTGTAAAATATGTGTCAACTGTGATAGAAAACATACCAACTATGCGGTTTCCGTTGAGGAAGCCGCAATTTTTTTGTACATTTTTAACGAAAGAGCGGCGCTGTACCCTCCCGGCGGAAAGGAGGGAAGCCCGCCCGGCGGGGCGAGTTCCGGGGCGGTGCGGCGCGCAAAAGAATCAAGGAGGAACAGAAATGAAGAACGGTCTCTTCAAAGACAAGAGCTACGGCTTTTACGTCACCCTGGCCCTGATCGTGGTGACGGTGGTCGCGGCCATTGTCTACGCCGTGCTGTACAACGGTTCCCGCTATCTGGCCATGCCCGCGGTGGGCTTCATGCTGGGCGGCGCAGTCGTTGCCCTGGCCATGTGCTTTACCAAGGCGGCCAAGTGGGCCTGCGCAGTGCTGGCTCTGGCAGATTTCATCGGTCTGCTGTTTTACATCTACGGCATCTACTTCTATGTGTCCATCGTCATGGTGGGCATCCAGGCTTCCACCTTCAACTGGCAGTTCCAGTTCTGCACGTTCATGTTCGCGGCCCTGCTGGTCGTCAACATCGTCAACGTCTTTCTGAAACAGGTCAAGGAAACGGAGGAATGAGCCCATGAAGAAAAACACCCTTCAACTGGTGCAGAAGATCTGCGCTGTGTCGCTGACGCTGGTGTTCGGCTTCTCCTACACCGGCAGCGTCATCGCCATGCAGAACGTGGACGCCATCAACAGCGCCCTGGGCACTTCCTCCTTCAAGACCGTGGTCAGCGAGGAAGCCGCCAGCCAGGACAGCGAATACTTCAAGTCCGAGTATGAGGACCTGGCGTCCCTCATCGACGCCGGTGCCAAGATGACCGAGGAGGTCATGTCCGAAGGCGCCGTCCTGCTCAAAAACGACAACAACGCCCTGCCCATCGCCTCGGGCAGCAACGTGAGCGTGTTCGGCATCACCAGCGCCGACCCCATCTACGGCGGCACCGGTTCTGGCTCGGTGGATACCTCAAAGGCTGTGGACTACTACACCGCCTTTGAGGCTGCCGGCCTGACCCTGAACCCCACCCTGAAACAGAACTACAGCGAGACCTGGTACGTGGCTCCCTCCGGCGGCGACTGGATGGGCAACGGTGCCGAGCCTTACGATCCCACCATCCACTTCCGCCGTTACTCCGCTGGCTGGGCCGGCAGCGGCGGCATCTACATCGGTGGTGTGCCATGGGATATGGTCACCTCCGCTGCGGGTGACACCTTTGCCAGCTACGGCGACGCGGCCATCTACATCATCGGCCGTGTGGGCGGCGAAGGCTCCGACCTGGATATGGACAGCACCGTGGACGGCTACGAGGGCGACTTCCTGCACCTGACCCAGAAGGAAATGGATACCCTCAAGGGCCTGAAAGCCCTCAAGGATCAGGGCGTCTTCAAGAAGGTCGTCATGATCATCAATTCCGCCAGCATGCTCTCCGCCGACTTCATCACCGACGAGCAGTACGGCATCGACGCCTGCCTGTGGGTGGGCACCCTGGGCCAGAACGGCGCCACCGCCGTGGGCAAGCTGCTCACCGGTGAGTATGTGCCCTCCGGCAAGACCACCGATACCTTCTGGATGAGCCATGCCATGAACCCCGTCAACGTCAACTACGGCTACCAGGAATACCTGGAGTCCGACACCTACGGCATCACCAGCAAGGCGGGCAACATGTTCGTTCCCGAGCCCACCCTCAACGCCTATACCGTCTACCAGGAAGGCATGTACCTGGGCTACCGCTACACCGAGACCCGCTACGAGGACTTTGTCCTGGGCGCGGCCAACGTGGGTGACTACGACTACTCCAAGGTCGTGGCCTTCCCCTTCGGCTACGGTCTGTCCTACACCACCTTTGCCTACTCCAACCTGAGCGTCACCAAGACCGACGACCGCACCTACACCGTCTCCATCGACGTCACCAACACCGGCAGCCAGTACTCCGGCAAGGAGAGCGTGCAGGTCTACGTCTCCAAGCCCTACGGCGACTACGCCAAGCAGAACCAGATTCAGGTTCCTTCCGTGGAGCTGGTCAACTTCGGCAAGACCCAGATCCTGGCTCCCGGCCAGACCGAGACCCTGACCATCGAGGTGGATGAAAAGTACTTCACCTCCTACGACGTCTACGGCGCTGGCACCTACGTGCTCATGCCCGGCGACTACTACCTGACCGTTGCGTCTGACTCTCACCAGGCCGTCAACAACGTCCTGGCCGCCAAGGGCGCAGACCCCGCCCGCATGGTGGGCACCGGCGATGCTGCCATGACCTACAAGGTCACTCTGGACCTGGATGTGGAGAAGTACTCCGTCTCCGACGCCACCGGCAACGAGATCACCAACCTGTTTGACTACGCCGACATCAACCGTTACGAAGGCCGCGGCGACAACAGCGTCAAGTACTACGACCGCGCCGACTGGGCCGGCACCGTCTCCCTGGACCGTGAAAACGGCCGTCCCGTCCTGTCCGCCACCGAGCAGATGGCCCAGGATATCCTGAAGCAGTGCCCGGTGGAGTACGGCATCGAGATTCCCGCCGACACCGCCGAGACCGCCTACCCCAACTATGAGATCGACTCCGACCTGACCCTCATCGACATGATGGGCCTGGACTACGACGATCCCCAGTGGGACGCTTTCATGGATCAGCTGTCCTGGAACGAGATCGCCAAGCTGGTCTCCAACGGCTACCACATGACCGCCATGGTGGATTCCGTGGGCAAGCCCGAGACCAGTGACGAAAACGGCCCCAACGGCTTCAACCAGACTTACAACACCCAGAAAGAGGGCCTGGCCTACCGCACCGAGGTCGCCGCGGGCAATGTCAACGCCGACGGCAGCCTGAACGAGAACGCCGACCCCAACGGTTCCAAAAAGACCACCGCTTTCCCGGCCAACGGCATCATTGCCGCCACCTACAACCGTGACATCGCCTACCGCGTGGGCAAGATCATCGGCGAGGACGGCATCTGGTCCGGCATGGCCGGCCTGTACGGCATCGGCGCCAACATCCACCGCAGCCCCTACCTGGGCCGTACCGCTGAGTATTACAGCGAATGCGGCACCCTGACCGGCATGATGGCAGCTGCCGAATGCCTGGGCATTGAGGAAAAGGGCGTCCATGTCTACAACAAGCACTGCGTCGTCAACGACCAGGAGACCGCCCGTCACGGCGTGGCCGTCTGGATCAGCGAGCAGGCCCTGCGCGAGATCTACCTGCGCGCCTTTGAGCTGCCCATCACCGAGGGCAATGCCTACGGCACCATGGCTTCCTTCGCCCGTCTGGGCACCATGGCCGGCCCCTCCGACGGCACCCTGGGCCAGGATTTCCTGCGCGGCGAGTGCGGCATGAAGGGCGCCATCGTCACTGACATGTACACCGATATGAACGGCGCACAGGACAACTCTCCCTACTTTGAGCTGGCCTACGGCATCTACACCGGCGGCTGCGACATTCCCGACGGCAGCGGCCACGAGGGTCAGTTCGACGCCTACCGTCCCGACAGCGACGGCACCGGCGACTACGCCACCATGGCCTGGCAGATGCGTGAGTCTGCCAAGCGCGTCTGCTACGCCACCGCAAACTCCAACGCCATGAACGGCATCGCCGTGGGCACCGAGATCGTGCCCAGCATGCCCTGGTGGCAGCAGCTGCTGTACGGCGTGGTCATCGGCAGCGGCGTGCTGCTGGTGCTGTGCGCGGCGTGGATCACCGTCACCGCCGTCCGCCGCAAAAAGTCCTGATGGGGGCTTGTTTGCAGGCAAAAGTCTGATATCCTCTCTTCTTAAATAAATTTCATCCGGCGAAGCGGCAGGAGCAAATGCTCCTGCCG
>DXFO01000020.1 GCA_019114415.1 Candidatus Gemmiger faecavium
CTGACTAATCAAAATCAGTTAGCTCTCTTTTTATGAATAATGAAAAAATGTTGCCAAATCGTTGCCACAAAGGGCCTTAACCCCTCAAAAACCCAGTCATATCAGGCTTTTCCGGGCTTCTGAAATCATTCCCACTCAATCGTGGCCGGCGGTTTGGTGGTATAGTCAAACATAACGCGGTTGACATTCTTGACTTCGTTGACAATGCGGTTGGCCGCGGTGGTCAGCGTTTCGGTGGGCAGCAGCGTAACCTCGGCAGTCATAAAGTCGGTAGTCGTTACTGCACGCAGGGCAATGGCGTAATCGTAGGTGCGCTCATCGCCCATCACGCCGACGCTCTGCATATTGGTCAGCGCCGCAAAATACTGGCTGGGGCGCTGGGCCATGGGAAGTTTATCCACTTCCTCACGCCAGATGGCATCTGCATCCTGAACGATGGCTACCTTCTCCGGCGTAACCTCTCCGATGATACGAATGGCAAGGCCGGGGCCCGGGAACGGCTGGCGGGACACCAGGTATTCCGGCAATCCCAGTTCACGACCGGCCTGGCGGACCTCATCCTTAAACAGGTCACGCAAAGGCTCGACCAGCGCCTTGAAGTCCACCTTTTCCGGCAGGCCGCCAACGTTATGATGGCTCTTGATCACCGCAGACTCACCACCCAGGCCGCTCTCTACCACGTCGGGGTAGATGGTGCCTTGAGCCAGAAAATCCACAGCGCCAATCTTTTTAGCCTCTTCCTCAAAGACGCGGATGAACTCCTCACCAATGATTTTGCGTTTGCTCTCCGGAGCGGTCTGTCCGGCCAGTTTCTGATAGAAGCGCTCCCGTGCATCTACGCAGATAAAGTTGATGTCAAAGGCGCCGCCTTCGCCAAAAACTTCGCAGACCTGTTCGCGCTCGTTTTTGCGCAGCAGGCCGTGATCCACAAACACACAGGTAAGCTGACGACCCACCGCCTTTGCCAGAAGCGCCGCACACACACTGGAATCGACGCCGCCGGAAAGAGCGCACAGAACACGGCCATCGCCGATCTTTTTGCGCAGTTCTTCCACAGTCGCCGCCACGAAAGAGTCCATCTTCCAGGTGCCTGCACAGCCGCAGACCTTATAAACAAAGTTGTGCAGCATCTGCACGCCGTTCTCGGTGTGCATGACCTCCGGATGGAACTGCACACAGTACAGTCCGCGCGCGGGGTCCTGTGCCGCGGCGACCGGGCAGTTCGGCGTGCTGGCCGTCACCGTAAAGCCGGGCGCTGCCTGCTCGATATAGTCGTTATGGCTCATCCAGCAGACATTTTTCTCCGGCAGACCTTCAAAAAGCGGAGATTTGGTATCCAGGTCAACAACGGTTTTGCCATATTCGCGCTCCGGAGCCCGGCACACCTTTCCGCCCAGCATATGCATCATCAGCTGGCTGCCGTAGCAGATTCCCAGAATCGGCACACCCCAGGTATAAATCTCCGGATCAATCGTAGCCGCATCCGGCAGATAGACGCTATTGGGGCCACCGGTGAAAATAATGCCTTTGGGATTTTTGGCACGGATCTTCTCCAACGGGGTACGATAGGAATAGATTTCACAGTAGACGTTACATTCACGCACACGACGGGCGATCAGCTGATTATACTGTCCGCCGAAGTCGAGAACAATGACGGTTTCCTGCTGCATGAGCCGCTCCTCTCTTACTTAAAACATCATATTTCGATATATTATAGCACCAATATCACAAAATTGGTAGACGGGCAAGAGAAAATTATAAAATGCCGTCCCGGCAATGCAAAACCGGGGCGGCATACTGTTCAGATCAAAGGTCGGGAGTAACGGGAATCGCGCCGTAGTTGCGGACGCTCAGGACATAGCAGCTGCCTTCTCCAAAGACAGAGTCAATGGCAGCCTTATATGTATCGAGCAGATCCAGCGGGACAAACGCCTGGATGGTGCCGGCAAAGCCGCCGCCCTGGAGGCGCCATGCACCGCGCTCGCCCAGCACACGCTGGCTGATCGCCAGCGCCAGAGGCACCCCCTGATCCTGCGGGGCTTTGAGGCTGTATGCATTCTGGTTGAATTCAAAGCTGGAATGTCCGCCTTCCAGAATCAGCTTCAGGAAGCGGTCGAACTGATCCTGCTTGACGGCGTCGCACAGTTCAGCAGCCCGACGGCAGTCGTTAAAGAAATGAATTGCACGGATCACAGCACGGTCACCGGTCGCTTTGCGGACTTCCGGAATCGCTTTGAAGAACTCGTCTTCGTCCACCTCACGCAGCACCTTTTTGCCGAACCACGCCGCAACTGCTTCCATCTCACGGCGGATCGCAGCGTAATCGTCCGTCAGATCTGCATGGCTGCCCTTGGTGTCGCTGATGCAAAGAGCATATCCATGAGCTGCCAGGTCGAAGGCCACCTTATTAACAATGGGGCTGGTCGGATCCTTAAAGTCAATGGTGATTGCGCTTCCCACAGCACTGGCAGTCTGATCCATCAGACCGGAGGGTTTGCCGAAAAACACGTTCTCGGCATACTGGCTGACCTTGGCAATCTCCACCTGGCTGAACTTCTCCATGTCGCCATTATTGTACTCACCGCGGAAAATGGCGCCCATGCACACCTCAAAAGCGGCGGAGCTGGACAGGCCGGAGCCGCGCAGGACATTGCTGGCCGTGTACGCATCAAAGCCGCCAACCTTGCCGCCGGCCTGAACGATACCTGCCGCAACGCCGCGGATCAAGGCCGCGGAATGCTCTTCCTCCCCTTTCTGAGGCGTGAGCTTGGAAAGGTCCACATGATCCATCTTGTCAAAGCCATGAGACTTCAGGCGGACCACATTGCTGTCCGTGGGAGAAACAACAGCAACAACATCGAGGTTGACCGCTGCCGCCATGACCACACCGTTATTATGGTCGGTATGGTTGCCGCCGATCTCGGTACGGCCGGGAGCCGAATAGAGACGCACGGTACGGTCGGTGCCGAAATAGTGCTCAAAGCGCTCGATGGCATGAATATAACGCGCACGCTGCGCTGCCACCGCCGCCGCATCTTTTGCATAGAGCTTTTCAAATGTCGCGTCATACTGCCCTGCAGCAATGGATTGTTTGAGTTCGGTACTGGTCGCCATAATACCCTCACCTTTCTTAGTGGGTGGTCATCCTTCAAGATGAACAAAAATTTCACCACAGTTTTGGCAAAACCGTTCAAATAGCACGGTTTCAGCGTTTCTTATCTCCAGTATAACAAATTTTTCTGTGAAGTAAACATCTTTTTACGACGCCTTTATGGACTTTTGATGAATACACTGATATAATATATAGGAAATTATCAAACTGCGCACTGCCGTCGGCTCATCATTTGCCGCAGCCATGTACCGATCCGGGGGAAAAACAAGATGACCAGCATATCCAAGCAATCCTACAAACAGAATTACACCGACAACGTGGAGCTGTCGATTTTCAACTGCGGGCACGAATATTGTGAGCCCGGGCACACCTGGGGCCCCGGCGTTCGGGATCACTATCTGATTCATCTTGTTGTTGCCGGAAAAGGCGTTTACCAGGTCGGTGGAGCCTCTTTCACGCTGGAAGAGGGCGATCTTTTCCTTGCCAAACCCAATCAGCTGATCACCTATGCAGCGGACGAAACCGATCCCTGGGAGTATTACTGGGTAGGTTTCAATGGTGCCTGTGCCAACAAACTGGTGCAGCAGGCGCCGTTTATGGATAACCGCCCGGTCCATCACTGCAAAAATCCGCAGAAAGTCCGGGAAGCACTGTATAACATTTATCTGGCCCGCGGCCCCGAACCTCAGTGCGAAGCCCTGATGACCGGCTATCTTTACATCTTTATGGCATATCTGATGGAGGAAGCCCGGGGCATGATGCCCAGTGTGGGCAGTTCCAGCAGCCAGTATGTTCTTTCCGCCATCAAATATATCCAGTTCAATTATTCTCACGATATTTCGGTGGACGACATTGCCAAGGCCGTCGGTGTGAGTCGCAGCCACCTCTACCGTGTTTTCATGTCCAATGTTGGTCAAAGCCCCATCGACTATCTGACCGATTACCGCATCAGCGAAGCCTGCTATCTGCTCAAAAATTCCAACCTTTCCATTGCGGAGATTGCCGTCTCGGTAGGCTTCTTTGATCAGTTCTATTTTTCCCGCGTATTCAAAAAGGTCAAAGGAGTACCTCCCAGCCGCTATCTGAGTGCCCTGGAAAAAAATCCGCAGCTTTGATTTTGCTGTGACACCTGACTTCAGACCCGTTTTTTGTTGTTTCGGCTGAAAACGGGCCTTTTCTGTTTGCAAATCAGCCGTTTGAGGAGGAAATCATGCCGCTGAAAAAAAATCAGATCATTCCCCTTTCCATAGAATCCCTGTCCAGCGACGGCAACGGTGTGGGACATTTTGAGGGCCAGGCAGTTTTTGTTCCCGCCTCGGCCCCCGGAGATGAACTCAATGTCCGTATTGTCAAGCCCTTGAAACGATATGCTTTCGGCAGAATCGAGCAGATCCTGAAAGGCAGTCCTGACCGCATTTTGCCCGAATGCCCCGCCTATGGTCCTTGCGGAGGATGCACACTGCGCCACCTTTCCTATGAAGCGGAGTGCTCGGCAAAAACCGCTTTCGTGCAGGAAGCCTTTGCCCGGATCGGAGGATTGGATCTTCCGGTCCAGCCCATCGTTCCTGCCCCTGATCCGCTGCGTTACCGGAACAAGGTACAGCTTCCCGTGGGCACAGACGCGGATGGACATATTGTGACCGGTTTTTATGCAGGGCGCAGCCATCGGATTGTTCCCTGCTCCGACTGTCTGCTCCAACCCGAATGGATGAATCATCTTGCGGCAAGAGCCTGCCGCTTGCTGGAAGAATTCCGCATTCCTGCCTATGACGAGGAAAACGGGACGGGACTTGTCCGCCACATTTATATGCGGCAGGGTTGGCACAGCGGCCAGAGACTGCTCTGTTTTGTGATCAACGGCAGCCATATGCCGGAGGAAGAAAAGCTCTGCTCCATTTTGCAGAAAGAATTTGATCTGACCACCGTTTTGGTGAACCAGAACACCGAGCGGACCAATGTGATCCTTGGCCGAAAGACCCGCACAGTCCTGGGCCCCGGAACCATTCAGGATACCTTATCCGGCGTTCCGCTCCAGATGGGTGTACATGAGTTTTATCAGGTCAATACCCCCGCAGCCGAAGCCTTGTATGCAAAGGCCCGTGAGTTTGCCGCTCTTCGGCCCGACGACCTTCTTTTGGATCTGTATTGTGGGATGGGAACCATCGGCCTTTCCATGCTGCCGGACTGCGGTCGGCTGATCGGCGTGGAGATTGTCGCCCCTGCCGTGGAGGAAGCCCGGCAGACTGCACACCGCCTTGGGCTGACCGAGGACAAG
Organism: Candidatus Gemmiger faecavium; assembly: GCA_019114415.1. GTDB lineage: Bacteria > Bacillota > Clostridia > Oscillospirales > Ruminococcaceae > Gemmiger > Gemmiger faecavium. Next base: position 5,388 of record DXFO01000020.1, read on the forward strand.
GCGCGATTCCTTTGCATGGATGCCGGCACTGCAGCGGCACGCTTCGCCGCCGAAGGCAGCCGCCCGGACGTGATCGTGGTAGATCCCCCGCGCAAGGGCTGCGACGGGCCCACTCTGGACGCCATCTGTGCCATGGCACCGCGCACCATCGTCATGGTCAGCTGCAACCCCGCCACTGCTGCCCGGGATGTAAAAATATTGTGTTCTTCCGGGTACCGTGCAGAAGCAGTCCAGCCATTTGATCTGTTCCCCCGCACAAGGCATGTGGAGACGGTAGTACTTTTGTCCAAACTCAATACCAAGCAGCATATCGAGGTGGAGTTGAATCTGGACGAACTAGATCTGACATCGGCGGAGAGTAAAGCCACCTATGATGAGATCAAAGCCTATGTGCTGGAAAAGCACGGTCTAAAGGTGTCCAGCCTGTATATCTCCCAGGTTAAGCGGAAGTGCGGGCTAGATGTGGGGCAGAATTATAATCTGTCAAAGAAAGAAGACGCGAAAGTGCCACAGTGTCCGCCGGAAAAAGAAGCGGCAATTATGGATGCACTAAAGCATTTTCAAATGATTTGAGATGTAGGCACAATTACCCTTTACTCCAAGAAAAAATATAGCGCAGCCCACCAATCAACAATGATCGGTGAGCTGCGCTTATTATTTTGGCATATAATCAGCCTATTTTATTGAACGCTGTCAAGAATCTTTTGTACGGCATACGGCTTAGCGTACTTGATATAAGCGTCACTTACATAAATGGTACCGGTAGCTTGCGGTTCAACCCACATTGCGGGGTATACAACAACCTTTTTTGTATTTCTTCGTCCCGTAGCAACGATTTCACCATCAGAATTAATCTCGCAACCAGATTGCTTAAGAATATTTGCCAAAGGCATTATCATCTTTATCTGTGTCTCTGGTTTGATTGGTGACGCATTTATCCCATCGACACCCCATTTAAGAAGTTGGAGCGCAGCGAAACGGTCAAGCATACCATGGACATATTGATTCCTGTAATGCTTTAGACATTTAGAGCACGCAGATCCGCAATTGCAAGAACTTAGAAGTTCCTTCATATCGGTGAGCAGTTCAGCAATCGCATCAGCTACACTGACAGCATAACCAGCGCCACTTGACAGGCTATCATAAAGATAAATATCAACATAAGAGGCTTCAGAACCAGTTCTAAGACGATAACCAGTAACAAGTTCGGTAAATTCAACATCAAGCTTTTTACTTGCCACAAGTCGAAGTGCTTCAGCTAGGGATTGTGCTGCTCGATTAAGCCATGGATTGTCGTTTCTTCTGACATCTATGATCCTGTCGTCAATTGTGAATTCGAGAACTAACATATCAGTTATAAAGTCATAGCCAAGATTCACATTAAAACAGTTGCTGTGGCTGCATTTACTTCGAACATACTTCGACTTGTACGGTCTGTTAATATCGTTTAGAACAGAAACATCATCACCCGGCATAGCAGCTCCACAGTCCTTGCAGACCATAAAACCTTTGTCATCTGATCCTTTGTTCAGCATGATAATGCGTTGATTTGTTCGTGAAGCAATCCGTATGTTTTTACAGCCTGGGGCAAGTTTCATTTCTTCAGCCTCGGGTAGAGTTGAATAAAGAGGCTGCTGTACAGCAGTGTATTCTTCTGATAGCTGAACGTCTGGTATGGATTCAGCATTTCTTGGCGCAAACCCCCAGGGGCGCATCATTTCGCGGGTAATCTTCAGATCGCTATTCCCACAAAACGGACAACGCTTAGTTTTCTCCTCCATCAAGCCGAACCACCCACACTCAGGACAC
>DXFO01000021.1 GCA_019114415.1 Candidatus Gemmiger faecavium
GAGATCCAGTGCTACCGTGGCGTCCGCCATCGCAAGGGCCTGCCTTGCCGCGGCCAGCGCACCAAGACCAATGCGCGTACCTGCAAAGGTCCCAAGCGCACTGTCGCGAACAAGAAGAAGTAAGGAGGAACTGAAATGGCTGCTACGAAATCCAGTGCAAAGACCCGCACTAAGAAGAAGGAACGCAAAAATATCAGTGCCGGCGCTGCTCATATTCAGAGCACGTTCAACAACACCATCGTCACCATTACCGATACCCAGGGCAACACCGTTTCCTGGGCCAGCACTGGTGCGCTGAACTTCCGCGGCTCCCGCAAGAGCACTCCGTTTGCCGCGCAGAGCGCTGCCGAAGTTGCTGCCAAGGCCGCGATGGAGCATGGCATGAAGACCGTCGAGGTCTATGTCAAGGGCCCCGGTTCCGGACGTGAAAGCGCGATCCGCGCCCTGCAGGCTACCGGCCTGGAGGTCACCATGATCCGCGACGTCACCCCGATTCCCCACAACGGCTGCCGCCCCCCCAAGCGTCGCCGCATTTGATCGAAAGGAGAAACTGAATTATGGCTAAGAATACACAGCCGATCGCCAAGCGTTGCCGCGCTTTGGGTATTTCTCCTGCTGTTATGGGTTATGCGAAGAAGAACACCAATCGCAATCCTGGCGGCCAGATGAGAAAGAAGAAGAGCGAGTATGCCCTTCAGTTGGCCGAGAAGCAGAAGGTCAAGTTCGTCTACGGCATTATGGAGCGTCAGTTCCATTCTTACTATGAGAAGGCCACCCGTATGCCTGGCCGTCCCGGCGACAACCTGCTGATCCTGGTCGAGCGCCGTCTGGACAACGTGGTTTACCGTCTGGGCTTTGCTGCTACCCGCCGCGAAGCTCGTCAGCTGGTCAGCCACGCTCACTTCACCGTCAACGGCAAGAAGGTCAACATTCCTTCCTACCTGGTCAAGGCCGGCGACGTTGTCGAGGTTGCGGCTTCCAGCCGTTCCTCCGTCAAGTTCTCCAAGCTGACCGGTGAGGACGCTCCCGTCGTTCTGCTGCCCCAGTGGCTCGAACGCGACAAGGGCGCTCTCAAGGGCACCGTTACCAAGCTGCCTGTCCGTGAGGACATCGATGTGCCGGTTGCGGAGCACCTGATCGTCGAGTTGTACTCCAAGTAATCCTCTGCCACCGAACGAGTTTTTACAACGGGCTGCCTGAACATTTGCTGCAAAGCATGGCCGCAGCCGCTTAGGCTGCGGCGGATTCAGGCAGGCAGACAAAACCGGCCAGTGCCGGTTGATCAAGGAGGGTTTTTATGATGGAGATTGAACGCCCCAAGATCGAGATGGTCAACCTTTCCCCGGATGGCCGCTATGGCAAGTTCGTCGTAGAACCGCTGGAGCGCGGCTTCGGCACCACGCTGGGCAACAGCCTGCGTCGCGTGCTGCTGTCCTCGCTGCCCGGCGTTGCTGTGACCAGCGTCAAGATCGACGGTGTGGTGCATGAGTTCTCTACCATCGAGGGCGTAAAAGAAGACGTCACCGAGATCGTTTTGAACCTGAAGGGCATCGCTGCCAAAATTTACGGCGAAGGTCCCCGTACCGTCCGCGTGGAAGCCGCAGGCCCGTGTGAGGTTACTGCCGGCAGCATCAAGCAGGGCGATGACCTCGAGATCCTCAACCCCGACTGGCACATTGCCACTCTGGGCGAGGGCGCCAAACTCGTGATGGAGATCAGCTTCGACAAGGGCCGCGGTTATGTCCCCGCAGAGCGCAACAAGCTGGCGATCGTTGAGAAAAACGACATCAGCACTCTGCCCGTGGACAGCATCTACACCCCGGTTCTCAAGGCGAACTATTCCGTTGAGAACACCCGCGTGGGTCAGATCACGGACTACGACAAGCTGACCATCGAGGTCTGGACCGATGCCACCATCTCCGCACAGGAGGCTCTGAGCCTGGCTGCGCGCATTCTGACCGAACACCTGAACCTGTTTGTCAACCTCTGCGATGAGGCGGCCGAGACTGAGATCATGGTCGAGAACGACGAAAAGGGTAAGGAAAAGGCTCTGGAGATGACCATCGAGGAGCTGGATCTGTCGGTTCGTTCCTTCAACTGCCTCAAGCGCGCCGGCATCAACACCGTCGGCGATCTTGTCAGCAAGAGCGAGGACGAGATGATGAAGGTCCGCAATCTGGGCCGTAAGAGCCTTGAGGAAGTCATGGCAAAGCTGGACAGCCTGGGCTTTACGCTTACCCATGAGGACGATAACTGAGAACCACGGCCCGCTGGCCGAATGCGGACGCCTGCGCGGTGTCCCGCAATAACGGCGATTTCGCCGGAGCCGCCCTTTACAGGGCAGGCGATCTACAAAAAGGAGTGAAACGGAATGCCCGGTACTAGAAAGCTTGGCCGCGCCACCGACAGCCGCAAAGCGATGCTGCGCGCGATGGTGACCTATCTGTTTGAGAACGGCAAGATCGAGACCACCGTCGCCCGTGCCAAGGAAGTTCGTTCCATGGCCGAGAAGATGGTCACCCTTGGCAAGAAGGAGGACCTGCACGCAAAGCGCCAGATCTTCTCCTACATCACCAAGGAGGACGTGGCGAAGAAGGTCATCGACGAATACGGCCCGAAGTATGCTGACCGCAACGGCGGCTACACCCGCATCATCAAGACGGGTATGCGCCGCGGCGACGCTGCCGAGATGGCTATCATCGAGCTGGTCTGAGTTTCTGACCGCTTGATCTTCTCAACAATATGAGAACTGCCCCACGGGGCAGATCAGGACGCTGCTTTCGGGCAGCGTCCTTTTTTGCATTTTGGCAACAGCATACCGGAAAACTTTGCCGCCGCATTGTGCATTGTGCGTATGGTGTAAAGCAGGGGAGATATGCTATTCTAAAAGTACAAGGACTGCCCCGGCACGGCAGAGCGAAAGGAGTTCCCACCCATGGATTTTTTGAGAAACCTGGCCAAACGGATGCAGGATACCCAGCAGCGGGTTTCCATCTTTACCATTGCAACGCTGCTGATCCTCTTTCTTCTGCCCGGTATCGGCTGGTATCTGGTCTATGCACTGTGGATCGTAAATGCGGTATGGTCTTTCCGGCAGACGCAGGACAGGGGAATCCGCATCGTCCATGGTGTGATCGGCGTGGCGCTGCTGCTGTGGCTGATCATCAGTCTGGTGTCCGGATTTTCGGGAAGTGCGGTCCAATAAAAGGGCGTGCAAAACCGAGAAAAAACATGCCGATTTTGCGCAATAAAGCACCGTTTATCGCCCTCTTTTGCCTTTGCGGAACGGTAAATTTGAACAATTTGTTAAAAGCCAACAGAAATTGGCGAGGCTTGGCAAAAGCGTGATGTGCAAGGTGACAAAATGTCGGAAAATGCGGAAAATTCTGCGCCGGAGTGCTGATTTTAGGGCAGCTCTGTGCTACAATATAAATGATTGCTGGGGATGCTGCGCCCTTTGCGGCACCCCAAAAGAGCCGGATGGTATCTGTATATAAAGGAATCCTCAATGGTAACCTTGCGGGCTGCCGCGGCAGGCGGTGCCCGCTGAAAGAACGGCGAAACACAGAGAAGGAGTACGAAAAATATGGACGAACAGAATCTGGGCCCTCGCGACTTTTTTGTCAAGGAAGACGCTATCGCAGACCTTGGCCTGATCGCATGTCCCGGCGCGGAAGAGCTGGCAAAGCTGGTGGACGGACACCTGGTCCGCTGGGCACGTGAGGTCGGCATGGATGTGGACAGCTTCATCATCCCGTCGGACTGCCCCCGCTTCCAGTCCGGTGACGCCAAGGGCCTGGTCAAGGCATCCACCCGCGGCGACGACCTGTTTATCTTTGTGGATCCGGGCAACTACAGCGTCACCTACAAGCTGTTCGGATACGAGAATCACCTCTCTCCCGACGACCATTTCCAGAACCTGATCCGCCTGATCCAGGCTTCTTCCGGCCGTGCACATCGTATCACGGTCATCATGCCCAGCCTTTACGGCGGCCGTCAGCATCGCCGCGTCTCCCGCGAGAGCCTGGACTGCGCCTACGCTCTGCAGCAGCTGCGCGCCATGGGCGTCAAAAACATCATCACCTTTGATGCCCATGACCCCCGCGTTCAGAATGCTGTCCCCCTGATGAGCTTTGACAACGTCATGCCCACCTATCAGGTGCTGAAGTGCCTGCTGCACCATGTGCCTGAGGTCAACTTCTCCAAGGAGCACTTCATGATCGTCTCTCCCGACGAGGGCGCCATGAACCGCAATATGTACTACTCCAGCGTTCTGGGCTGCAACCTGGGCATGTTCTACAAGCGCCGCGATTACAGCCGCATCGTCAACGGCCGCAACCCCATCGTTGCCCATGAGTACCTGGGTGAGAGCGTTGAGGGCAAGGACGTGTTCATTGCCGACGACATCATCGCTTCCGGCGAGAGCATGCTGGACATCGCTTACGAGCTCAAGATGCGCGGCGCAAGCAAGATCTTCACCTGCGCCACCTTCCCGCTGTTCACCTCCGGCCTGGACAAGTTCGACAAGGCCTATGCAGACGGCATCATCTCGGCTGTGCTGGGCACCAACCTGACCTACCGCACCCCCGAGCTGCTCAAGCGTGACTGGTACTTCGACGTTGACGTTTCCAAGTACACCGCGTACTTCATTGCTGCCATCAACCACGACAAGTCGGTCAGCAGCATTATCGATCCCATCGTCAAGATCCGCGCTCTGCTCACCAAGCACGGCATCCCCATGGGCGGCGAAGTCTGATCCTTTTTCCAAAACTGCAAAGCGGTCCCCGCGCAGGGGCCGCTTTTTTTGCGCAGCGATTTACTTTGCATGAAATGGCATATATAATCATAGATGGAAGGATGTGCCTGCCCGGGGCAGGGGAGCAGCCGCCCCTGTTCGGCGCTGTCTGCCCGGCGCACATCCGGCAATTTGGGAGGAGGAACTGCCATGTATCCCATTGATCGACTGAAAGAATTGATCCGGGGCAAAAAGGTCGCCTTTATCGGGGCGGGTGTCAGCCACAAGCGCTGCATCGAGCAGTTTGTGGAGATGGGGGCCGACGTCACCCTGTGTGACCAGAAAGCCTCGTTGGAAGAATTCGGCGATTACGCCGACACCCTGCGCCGCCTGAACGTCAAACTGAGCCTGGGCAAACAGTATACCGACGGTTTTAAGGGCCAGGACATCATCATGCGCACGCCGGGCTATGAGTACTTCAAGCCTGCGCTGCAGCAGGCCATCCGCGACGGCGCCATGGTCACCAGTGAGGTGGAACTCTTTTTTGACTACTGCCCCTGTGAGATCGTGGCTGTGACCGGCTCCGACGGCAAAACCACCACAACGACCCTCATCGCCAAAATGTTTGAGGCCGCCGGCCGCAAGGTTTTCCTGGGCGGCAACATCGGTGCGGCCCTGCTGCCCCAGCTGGCGGACGTCACGCCCGATGCCGTGGCCGTGGTGGAGCTGTCCAGCTTCCAGCTCATCAGCATGCGCCGCTCTCCCAAGGTGGCGGTGGTCACCAACGTGACCCCTAACCATCTGGACCACCACAAGGATATGCAGGAGTATATCGACGCCAAGCGCAACATTCTGCTGTGGCAGCAGCCGCCCTGCCGCGCCGTCCTGGGCTACGAGAACGACGTCTCCCGGGGTATGGCTTCCGACTGCAAGGGCGAGCAGGTCTGGTTCACCCGTCTGCACGATACCGATAAGGGCGCTTTCCTGCGCAAGGAGAACGACACGCTCTGCTATGCCGAGAACGGCGTGGTAACGCCCGTCCTGCCCCGCTCCGAGGTCAAACTGCGGGGCCTGCATAACGTGGAAAACCTGCTGGCTGCCATCGCGGCTGTGTGGGGCAGGGTCCCCGTGGAGGCCATGCGCCTGGTTGGCTCCACCTTTACCGGTGTGGAACACCGCATCGAGCCGGTGCGCCTGCTGGACGGCGTGCAGTATTATAACGACTCCATCGCATCCAGCCCCACCCGCACCATTGCGGGACTGCGCAGCTTTGACCAGAAGATCATCCTGATCGCAGGCGGCTATGATAAGAAGATCCCCTATGAGCCTCTGGCCCCGGAGATCCTGGCCCACGTCAAGGTCCTGGTGCTCATGGGCGCTACCGGCCCCCGCATTGAACAGGCGGTCCGGGAACACCCCGACTTTGCCGCCAGTGAGCTGACCATCCTGCATGCGGACTCCATGGAGCAGGCGGTGGAACTGGCACGGCAGAGCGCTCACCCCGGAGACATCGTCAGCCTGTCGCCCGCGTCGGCATCCTTTGATCTGTACCCCAACTTTGAGGTGCGCGGCCGGGACTATAAGCGCATCGTCAACGCCCTGAAATGATCCGGGCCGTCCAGACTTCTCACGACGCGCAGGAATTCGCCGCCCGGGTCCATGGGCAACTGTATTTCCGCTCGGCTATGGGCATGCGCTTGGAGCTGTTCTGGCAAAAGCCCGGCTCCGGCTGGCGCTTCTGCCTGACAGAAGGCGGTGCGCTCATGCTGCGAGGGGATTCCGCCCAGCTGTGCGGCGGCTGCCGTGACAGGGACGAGGCAGAGGAACTGACCGCCTTTCTCCGCTTTTGCGGTGTGCGGACACTGCTCTGCCGGGCAGGAGAGGGATACTCCCCATGGAAAACGCCCTTGCGCCGTGCGGCTTTCTGCCTGCCAAAAGGGGAGAACCTGCCGGGTTTCGGACCCGCGGCAGATGGTTCTCCATTGCAAAACCAGGCGCCCGCAGGTCTGACGCTGGGAACCGCCCCCCGCATGGGACAGGTAGCTGCCCTGCTGTTTGATGACCGGGAAGAACAGGAACGCTTTTACTCGGACAGCTGCACGGCCATTGCCCACGGTATGGGCAGCACCTGGGCGCTGCGGGCGGTGGATGGCTCCCTGGCCGCCACGGTAAGCTGCTGTGCCTGCTATGACGGTGAGTCTTATCTGGCTGCCGGCATGACCGCACCGCCCTGGCGGGGGCAGGGGACAGGGGCCTGGCTGATCGCCGCCATGGCCGCCTGTCAGGCGCAGAGCACCGATGTGGTGCTGCTGTGCGAACCGGCCCTGTGCAGCTTTTATGAAAAGATGGGGCTGCACCAAGGCCCGGATTTTGTGCTGTATACGCTGCCCGAATAAAAAGAATACAGGAAACCAGAAAAGGAATTGGCATTTTTATGATCGAACAGTTTTACGATATCAAGCTCGAGGTGCTGGCCCTGGATGAAAAGGCTATGGAGCTGTGTGCGGAACAGTTTGCCGCCACCGAGCGCATCCGGGACTACAACCAGCTCAAGATGCTGCGGGCCTTTACCGACTGCGGCGTGGAGGCACGGCACTTCTGGGGTTCCAGCGGATACGGTGTCTGGGATGACAGCCGCAACAAGCTGGAAGAGGTGTTCTCCCGCGCCATGGGGGCGGAGGACGCCCTGGTCCGTCCCCAGTTCATGAGCGGCACTCACACCATTGCGGTGGCATTGTTCGGCCTGCTGCGCCCCGGCGATACGCTGCTGGCGGCAACCGGCCGTCCCTACGATACGCTGGAAGGCGTCATCGGCATCGGGGAGGCGGGCAAAGGCTGCGGTACGCTGCGGGAGTTCGGCGTGCTGTACGACGAAGTCCCCCTGACCGCCGACATGCAGCCCGACTACGAGGGCATCGCCCGGAAAGCGCCCGCGGCCAAGGTCCTGCACATCCAGCGCAGCCGGGGTTATACCCAGCGCAATGCCTTCTCCCTCGAGACCATCGAGAAGGTCATCCGCACGGCCCGTGCAGCCAATCCCGACGTCATTGTCTTTGTGGACAACTGCTATGGCGAGTTCACCCAGACGCGGGAACCCCTTGCCGTTGGAGCGGACATTATGGCGGGCAGCTTTATCAAAAACCCCGGCGGCGGCATTACCCCCACGGGCGGCTATATCGCCGGCCGCGCCGATCTGGTGGAGAAGATCAGCCACCGCTTCACGGCCCCCGGCATCGGCAAGGACCTGGGATGCACCCAGGACGCGCTGCGGGACACTTTCCTGGGCTTTTACTATGCTCCCGGCGTTGTATGCGAGGCGGTCAAGACGGCCATTTACGCCCAGTGTCTGCTGGAGCTGGCGGGGGTCCATCCGGTGCCTCGCTATACCGATGAACACAACGACATCGTGACCTGCTTTGACTCCGGCAGCGCTGAGGCCTTGCAGGGCTTCTGCACCGGCATCCAGAAGGGCAGCCCCATCGACAGCTTTGTCACTCCCGAACCCGCCGACGAGCCGGGTTATACCGACAAGGTCATCATGGCGTCGGGCAGCTTTACCGAGGGCAGCACCATCGAGCTGTCCTGCGACGGCCCCCTGCGCCCGCCCTACACCTGCTATCTGCAGGGCGGCGTCAATTTTACCGCAGGCCGTGCCGCGGTGCTCTGCGCGGTCCAGAACGCCTTTTTCCGTGACTGAGACATATCCATAAAAACAAACGCCGCCGCTTTCCGTGACCCCTGCAAGGGGATGGGAAAGCGGCGGCGTTTTTCTATGCAGAAAGAAGCGAGGTATCAGACGGTCAGCGGTCTTTGGGGGCCGTGCGCTGCTGCGCTGCGCGGTACATGGCCTTGACCTCCTCGTGGTGGCGGTTGACCATGGCAAAAGCGTCCTCCCCATGGCGCAAAGCCTGACGGGGCCGGGGTGCGGTGACGGGAATATCAATGGAACGGTTGTTGGCATTAGGCATGGGGGTGACCTCCTGACAAGATTTATGACACGGTTTTAGGATACTCATCATCTATCTATTATATTCGTGCAGGAATGTATCCAAGTTGTTACAGAATTCCCGGAATTTCAAAATTTTTTTCTGCAGGGCAGGGGATGCCACGGGCAATTCCCGGAAGGCATGCTTTCGTTACGCCGCAATACAAAAAAGTTCCCCGCAGAGGAAAGCCCTCTGCGGGGAACGAGACCCAATGATGTTACTGGCGGACGTAATCACGGACCAGTGCCTGCAGCAGATCGTCGCGGTCAACGCGGCGGATCAGAGCACGGGCATTTTTGTAAGTCGTGATATAAGTAGGATCTTCCGACAGGATGTAGCCCACAAGCTGATTGATGGGGTTATAGCCCTTTTCCTCCAGTGCGCTGTAAACCTGAAGAACAACCTTCTTGATCTCTGCGTCCTTCTCATCACGAATGGAAAAAATTGCGGTAGGCTCCGAAATAGCCATGCAATAACCCCCTTTGACAACGGCGTTTCCCGCAAGAGCGCCGTGGAATCGTACCTTATGTTGCCTATTATATACGAGAACACGGCGTTTCGCAAGTGGAAACCGACCTTTTTTGGGGCAAATGTCAAAAGATTCCGCTCTTTTTGAGCCGGTTTGGCAATCAGCCCACGATCACGCGGCCTTTCTGAATGACCTTGCAGATGTTCAGGTCCTTGTCCGCAAGGATCACGTTGCCGTAACGCCCGGCGGCCAGAGAGCCGTAATCGGAATCCACACCAATGCTGCGGGCCGGGTTTTCGCTGGCGGCGCGGACGGCGCTTTCCAGCGGCACGCCCATATCCAGCACAGCGCGGCGCATGCAGTCGTACAGGCAGGTAGCGCTGCCGGCAATGACGCCGGGATGCTCGGTCAGGGTGGCACGGGGGCCCTTGACCGTGACAGCCTGTCCGCCCAGACTGTATTCGCCGTCGGGCAGGCCGCATGCCATCATGCTGTCGGCGATCAGGATGACACGGTCATCCCCAAAGGTGTTGAAGGTGAAGCGGACCATGGCGGGGTGAATGTGCACGCCGTCGGTGATGAGCTCCACTTCAGCACGATTTTCCAGCGCCGCGATGATGGGGCCGGGTTCCCGGTGGGAGATGCCCGGCATGGCGTTGTACAGGTGGGTCATGTGGGACGCACCCGACGCAAAGGCCTGCTTTGCGGTGTCATAGCTGGTGCAGGTGTGGGCAATGGAGATGCGCACCTCATTGTGGCAGGCCTCGATAAAGGGCATGGAGGCGGGCTCCTCGGGAGCAATGTCCACCAGCTTGATCAGCCCGCCGGAACGGGCCTGCAGGCGGCGGAACATTTCCACGTCGGCGGCGGCAAGATATTTGGGATTCTGTGCACCGATCTTGTCCGGGCTGATGAACGGGCCTTCCATGTTGATGCCGACCAGATCCGCGCCCTTGCCGTTTTTATGGGCAGCCGCCGCATCCATGATGCCGTTCAGGATCTCCTCGCTGTAGGTCATGGTGGCGGGGCAGATGGCAAGCACGCCCTTGCTGGCTTCAAAATCCGCAATGGCCTGGATGGATTCCTCCGTGCCGTCGCAGAAATCATGGCCTACTGCGCCGTGAAAATGCAGATCCAGCAGACCGGGGAAGGCATAAAGGCCCTCGGCGTCGATGACTTCCTCGTCAGGCAGCGGCTCGGCGCCGAATACGATGCGCCCGTCGCGGATGGTGATATCCCCCACGGCAAAGACATGCTCGGGGGTGTACACATTTGCATGTTTGATGATCATGGCAAATTCCTCTTATAAAAGGCGGGGCGCTCAGATCAGGCTCAGAGCCTCGGCGTCGCCGACCAGCGTGAAGTCGGGATGCATCTGCAGGATGGAAGCGGGAACTTCCGGAGTGACCGGGCCGAAGAAAGCCTTCTTGATGATCTCGGCCTTGCCGGCGCCGTTGGCGACCAGCAGGACTTTGCGGGCCTGCATGATGGTCTTGATGCCCATGGTGTAGGCCTGACGGGGGACATCTTCCTTCTTCTCGAAGAAGCGCTTGTTGGCCTCGATGGTCTCATCGGTCAGGTCAACGCAGTGGGTGCCCAGTTCAAAGGCGGAACCCGGCTCATTGAAGCCGATGTGGCCGTCGTGGCCGATGCCCAGGAGCTGCAGGTCGATGCCGCCGACGTTGTGGATCACTTCGTCATAGCGCTTGCACTCTGCTTCGGCGTCCATGTTGGTGCCGTCGGGCAGGTTGATGCGGGAAGGATCGATGTTCACGTGGTTGAAGAAGTTCTCGTGCATGAAGCTCCAGTAGCTCTGCTCGTTCTCACGGGGCAGGCCGCGGTACTCGTCCAGGTTGACGGTGGTCACTTCAGAGAAGTCCACATCGCCCTTGTTGTACCACTCGATCAGCTGCTTGTAGGTGCCCACCGGGGTGCCGCCGGTAGCGAGGCCCAGCACGCAGTTGGGTTTCATGATGACCTGAGCAGAAATGATGTTGGCAGCCTTGCGGGACATGTCGTAATAATCTTTGGCGCGAATGATTTTCATACGATTGCATCTCCTTCTCTTTCTTGTCCGGTCACACCGGAACAGGGAAGATCATATAAAATTATTATAGTACATATTTGTGAACGGCCTATGTCTATCTGAGATAAAAATGGCATTTCAACAAATAAAATCGCCTTGGACGGGCGATGGCGCCCGCCCAAGGCGGAAGATACGGGAGGAACCAGAACTCCCGAAAGAAAACGGCAGGGAAGAAGCTTTTACAGCATCTTCTTCAGCTCATCGTAGACGAACTGGACCTTGGGTCCGATGACGACCTGGCAAGCGTTCTTGCCCGGCTTGATGACACCGGCAGCACCGGCAGCCTTGACGGCCTTGTCATCGACCTTGTCGCTGTCCTTCACGTCGAAGCGCAGACGAGTGGCGCAGTAGTCAACGTTGGTGACGTTGTCCTTGCCGCCGATAGCAGCCAGAACACCGGAAGCAATGTCGGTGAAGCTGCTGTTGGCCAGCTGGATTTTGGCTTCGGCGGGATCGGTGTCTTCGTCCTCACGGCCGGGGGTCTTGAGGTCGAAAACTTTGATGGCGAAATAGAACACCACGAAGAAGACGACCAGAGCGGCGAGGCCCAGAGGAATGATGAGGAGGGTGTTCTTCGCAGCGGGCAGAGAAGCGGAGAAGACCAGGTCGGTCAGACCGGCGGAGAAGCTGAAGCCTGCACGGAAGCCGACGTAGTAGGTGATGACGGTGAAGATGCCGTACAGCAGAGCGTAGACAACGTACAGCGGGAAGGCCAGGAACATGAAGGCGAACTCAAAGGGCTCGGTAACGCCGCAGACGAAAGCGCAGATGGCGGCGGAGCCGACCAGACCGAAGGCAACCTTGCGGCGCTCGGGCTTGGCGTTGAGGATCATAGCAGCAGCAGCGCCGGGGATGCCGAACATCATGCAGGGGAAGAAGCCGGACATGTACATGCCGAGATCCCAGGTGACACCGTTCTGACCGGTGACGTCGCCGGCCCAGAAGTGGCTCAGGTCGCCCAGGCCGATGGTGTCAAACCAGAACACGTTGTTCAGGGCGTGATGCAGGCCGGTGGGGATGAGCAGACGGTTCAGGAAGGCGTAGATGCCGGCGCCGATGCCTTCCATGCCAACGATAGCGTCGCCCAGGTTGACCAGACCGGTGAAGATCAGAGGCCAGACAAACAGCAGGATAGCGGCCACGATGATGGAAGCCAGAGCGGTAACGATGGCAACGCAGCGTTTGCCGCTGAAGAATGCCAGAACATCAGGCAGCTGGGTACCCTTGAACTTGTTGTAGCAGACAGCGCCGATGATACCGGCCAGGATACCGATGAAAGCGTTCTCGATCTTGCCGAAGGCGAGGGTCTTGATCTCGTCATTGGCGACCGCGGGCATCAGGGTGGTGACCACACCGGTGTTGAGCAGTTTGGTGATCATCAGGTAAGAGACCATGCCGGCCAGAGAAGCGGTACCGTCGTGGTCATCAGCCAGGCCGACTGCAACGCCGACTGCGAACAGAATGTGCATGTTGTCGATCAGGGCACCGCCGGCCTTGACCAGGAAAAAGCCGATCATTTCAATGAGACCGGTGACTTCGCCGCCCTGCATGGTGGACGGGCACAGCGCATAGCCGATGCCCATCAGGATGCCGCAGATCGGCAGTGCAGCTACGGGAAGCATCAAAGCTTTGCCGAGCTTCTGCAATTGTTTCATCATAAGAAGCATTCCTCCTAAAATCTCTCGCGTTTGCTTACACAACCGACGGGCTGCTCTGGTTCCCGGCAGCCCGTACACTTTGTTAAACAAATATTAACACATTCGTAACAAAAAAGAAAGGGATATTACGCAAGATTGGTCAAAACCACAAAAATGTACAGGTCTTGCTGGTGGAAATCTCCATGAAATTGATAAAAGTGACGTTTTGACATGAAAAAAACGTTCATTTTTCAACGCGAATGCAAGAAAAAATCATTGAAAATCTAACAAAATGAAAAGGCGGCAAAGACTTTTTTGCCGCCTGAATTGTGAAATTTTCTGTCCGTGATGGAAAAACAAATTGCCAAACTCAGTTCTGTGCGGAGAAAGAGGCATCCAAAGCCAGCCGGGCAGCCCGCACGTACTCTTCACTGGTATATTGCAGATGCCATTCGTCCAGGCCGGGAAGCCCCATAGGCACATCCTGACGCCGGAACTGCATGGCACTTTCCACCTCGGTCTTGCCGCTCATGTGGAAGGCTCTGGCGACGGGGAAATCCCTGCGCAGCTCGGTGATGACCGCGGCGTTGACCCCGGCGCCGATCAGAATCTCGGGACCTCCGATCTCATCCCGGAGCGCAAGCAGCTTCCCGATGGTCTCCCGTCCCGCCAGACAATTTGCCGCGGCACCGCTGGTCAGTACGGTGTCGATGCCCAGTGCTGCGGCGTCGCGGTACGTCCGGAGAGGGTCGCGGCTTACGTCGATGGCACGGTGCAGCGTCAGCCCTGCGCCGTCCGCTGCTTCGCAAAGGCGCGCGGTGGAACGGGTATCCAGCTCGCCGTCTGCTTGCAGTGCGCCGATCACAAAACCGTCGGCACCGGCCTGGTGCAGGGCTTTGATCTGGGCGCAGAGAAGATCGATCTCCTCCTGGCTGTACAGAAAATCCCCGGCGCGCGGGCGCATGAGGCAGCGGATGGTAATGTCGCTGACGGCGCGGAGCTGCGCCAGCAGTTCGGTCCATGGGGTCAGCCCGCCCAGGGCAAGCGCGCTGCAAAGTTCCAGGCGGTCGGCGCCGCCCCGCACGGCAGCCATAGCGGAAGCATAGCTGTCCACGCAGACTTCCAAAACGGTATGGGGTTTCTGATTCATAGACGATCCCTTCCTTGCTCTGGTTCTGGTTAAAGCCGGAAAGCGTGTTGGTTTTTCTATACTATAACATATGTGTCCTTGCATGAAAACACAAATCCCCTGCGGGACAACGGAAAGTAGCGCAGGGGTTCCGCGGCCGCAGGGGAGTTGTGTTGTTATATGCAGTTTCCATTCAGGGGAAAGAAAGATTGCAGACAAAATACCTGCTGTGCCACTTATGCCGCAAAGACACAGCACGATACAGCGTGCAGAATCAAAACGATCTGCATGGTCCGGGAAAATTATGCGGCACTGCGTCCGCCGCGGACAACCTGCAAAGGCACGGTATTGCGGGAAGGTGCAGGCCGGGAAGCGCGGCGAGGCTCGGGGCGGATGTCCTCGGTGGGCAGAATCAGGCAGGAAAGCAAGTTCACACCAACGAAGGAAAGCAGTCCGTATCCGATGGCAGCAGGCAGGGCAAGGGTGCCCTGAAGTGCAGCGGAGATCAGAATGAACAAGGCAGCAGCCTCAACGAGGAAGAGAAACTTGCAGACAGCCTGTTTAATATTGGTAAGATTCATGAAAATGCCTCCTCTGACAAAACGATCATAAAACCGAAAAATGAATGCCGCAACGGTTCGATACACAACGTTTGGTTGTTTGATGTACTCACTATATAACAACTAACGGTTGTTGTCAAGATGCGATTTACAACTTTTGGTTGGCAAAAATCAAAAAAGTTCTTTACATGCACCACCTTTGGTTGTATAATGAAAACATCAGCACAGAAAGATTCTGTACGCGCAGGGAAGATTGGGGGAGCCTATGTTTTCGGAACGTTTGAAACAGGCCAGAAAAAATAAAAAGTTCAGCCAGGCTGAGCTGTCCCGCCTTTTGGGCGTGACCCAGCAGGCGGTCGGCAAATGGGAGACGGGGCGTTCCACGCCGGACCCCGGCACGGTGGCGCGCCTGGCGGAGATCCTGGATACCACGGCCGATGCACTCCTCGGTTTGCAGCAGCCGGAGTTTACCGCCCCTGTGGGGGACCACTTCGTCTCTTACAGTGAGAGCCCCATCCCGGTAGTGGGAACTGTGCGTGCGGGGTATGGCGCCCTGGCTTTCGAGGAGGATTACGGCACCGAGTATGCCTGCGTCAAGGACCCCTCCAGTTACTTTTACCTTGTAGTAAAAGGTGACAGCATGGAGCCGCGCATTTCTGACGGGGACCTGGCACTGGTGCACCGCCAGTCTACCCTGGAAAACGGGGAACTGGGCGTCATGGTTTATGGCACCGACGGGGAAGGCACTCTGAAAAAATACATTCGCCGCGGAAATGCGGTCGTGCTGCATCCCTTTAATCCGGACTATGAAGATCTGGTCATCAAGGGAGAAGAACTGGACCATCTTTACATAGCCGGTAAGGTGGTCGAGACCAAAACCAAGTGGTGAGAAGCCTTTGATGTTTGTGGCGCTCCCATCGGCTATGTACTTAGTATACAGCTATGCTGGTCCGATAATTTGGACAATAAAAAGGCTGCCGGTATGTGGTTGGGGTCACTTGGATAAAGCGCCTGATGCAGATTTGGGCCCTTGCAGGGCAGTGTGCCTTGCTTGAAGGAAAGACGGCGCAAAAACTTGTGTTTGTCCTGCTTGTCTCGCTTGATTCTGCCTGTTTTGGTGTTCTGACTGCACGAACGGATACAATATTTTTATGGTAAAGATATGCCCACGGAAAAGCCGATGTTTCGGTGGGCTTTCTTTTTTATACCTTTTTACAAATAGTAATGCATGCTGATAAATGCGGCGCGTGCTGTTATGACAGGGATTTTGTGGGGCATCACGGTTAAAAGCGTACACATTCCAGAAATGATTTGTGGAAAAAACTTTGGACTTGTCTGCCTGTGCTGTTGAATCAGGGAAAGTACAGACAGCATGAAAGTTTTAGGCCGGAACATCAGCATCAAAGACTTTAGGGCTTGAAATAGCGGAGGAGAGGGGGAACCGACGGTGGATCTGGCGGAAAAACTGGAAATCCTGGCCGACAGTGCAAAATACGATGTGGCATGCACATCCAGCGGTGTGGACCGGGCAGGACAGCACGGAAGTCTGGGTAGCTGCGTGGCACCGGGGATCTGCCACTCTTTTACACCGGACGGAAGATGTGTTTCTCTGCTCAAGGTACTGTATTCCAACGTTTGCAGCTACGATTGCAGCTATTGCGTCAACCGCCGCTCCAATGATATCCGCAGAGCTACCTTTACCCCGCGGGAATTGGCGGAACTAACTATCGGCTTTTACCGCCGCAATTATATCGAGGGCCTGTTTTTGTCCAGCGCTGTGGTGGGAACACCCGACCTTACCATGGAACGCATGATCGAAGCACTGCGCATTCTGCGGGAGGAATATCATTTCCGCGGGTATATCCACGCAAAGGCCATACCCGGAGCGGACCCGCTGCTGGTGCGCCGCCTGGGGCTTTTGGCGGACCGTATGTCGGTGAATATTGAGCTCCCCAGTGCCAACAGCCTGCAGCTGCTGGCGCCCGATAAAAAGAAATCCGCGGTCTTGGCACCCATGCGTCAGATCGCAGTGGAGTCGCAGCAAAGCAAAAAGGAAATGCAGGTGTATCGCTCGGCCCAGCCTTTTGCCCCGGCCGGGCAAAGCACCCAGATGATCGTGGGGGCGTCTCCTGAGACGGACCGCCATATCATCGGGCTGACGGAAGCGCTGTATAAAAAGTACGCACTGAAGCGTGTTTTTTACTCGGCCTATCTTCCCGTGGTGGAGGACTCCCGTCTGCCTGCGCTTACCACCCGTCCGCCGCTGCTGCGAGAACACCGGCTTTATCAGGCGGACTGGCTGCTTCGCTATTACCATTTCTCCGCCGCCGAACTTCTCAGCGAAGCGGAACCCAACTTTAACCCCTACCTGGACCCCAAATGCTGCTGGGCGATCCGCAATCCCCAGTTTTTCCCCGTGGAGGTCAATACGGCTTCCAAGGAGGATCTTCTCCGCGTGCCGGGGATCGGCCCCAAAAGTGCGCAAAGGATCGTCAAGGCGCGCAAAATGCAGCATTTGGGTCTGCCGGAGCTGAAGCGCATCGGCGTGGTACTGAAACGGGCGCAATACTTTATCACCTGCAGCGGATATCTGGGAGCCCGCGGTTCCCGGGCAGAAATTGCCAACGCGCTGCTGGACCCCAAGGCCTTTGGTGTCGGCGTGCAGCAGCTGAGCTTTGACGACTGTATGCCCAAGGCTCTGCCGGATGCGGCCCCTGAACTGCATCATCTGACGGCGCAGGGGATGGATGTCCTGCAGGCGGCGGCCCTTTTGAAACAGGAGGCAATCACATGCATTACCCGGCAGATGTAGCGGATGTGGTTTATCGTTATGACGGCAGTATGCAGGGCTTTCTGTGCTGTGTGTTTGAAAGCTTTTGCCGCAAGGAGCTGCCGTCGGCTGTCTGTTCTCCGGCAGATGAGCGCCTTACATTGTTCCCGGAAAGGGAAATCCCCACCGACCCGGCCCGCGCACGCCGGGTCTGGCGCGGGATCGAGCGCCTGGGCGGGAGCGTCCGCCAGCGGTTTGCCACCGCATTTCTGAGCACCGACCCGGAAAAGGAACTGATTTTGCTGCGATACCTGCGGGTGGCTTTTGCCACGGGCAAGGGCGTGGACCGTATGCTGGGCGATGCAGATGTGGCAGCCGCCTGGCAGCTGGAGCGGGCGGTCAACGGTGAGGCCCATCATTTTGTGGAATTTCTGCGCTTTGAGGAGCGGGGCGGCATGCTGGGCGCCGTGATCCATCCAAATAACATGATCCTGCCCCTGCTGCGTCTCCATTTTTGCAGCCGCCTGCCGGATGAGGATTTCCTGATTTATGATGCCGTCCATGAAGTTGCCATGCTGCGGCGGGGCAATGATGTGCGGTATCTGGAAATGACGGAGTATGATTCCGTCCCGGATGAGGCAGAGGCACAGTGGCAGATGATGTGGAAACGCTTTTTCAAGGCCCTGACCATTGAGCAGCGGCGCAATGAGCGCTGTCAGCGTACCCACTGCCCCAGACGATTCTGGCAGGATATGTGTGAGATGCAGGGAGGTTGTCTGGAATCTCCGGTCTCGAGAAACAAGGGACTATCCCGTCCGCCGCAGTTCCGGGAAATGGGCGGCAGGGAAAAGCCCGAACATGTACCTGCTTTGGATTGGTGACAATATCACAGACGGCAAAGGAAAAAATGGGTATACTCTAACCATAGAAACCACCCACACAACAAATCAAGGAGGTAGCGCAATGAGTGCTGTTCATATTACCAAAGATAATTTCAATTCCGAAGTTCTGCAGAGCGACCGCACGGTCCTGCTGGATTTCTGGGCCAGCTGGTGCGGCCCCTGCCGCATGGTGTCTCCCGTCATCGATGAGATCGCGGAAGAGCGCAGCGACATTTTCGTGGGCAAGATCAACGTTGACGAGCAGCGCGAACTTGCCGCCCAGTTTGGTGTCATGAGCATTCCCACGCTGGTCGTTCTGAAGAACGGCCGCGAAGTGAATCGCTCCGTGGGCGCGAAGCCGAAGAGCCAGATCCTCGCCATGCTGTAAGCGAGCTGGCTTTCATCAGGGAATACAGGGAAAACAAAACCTCCCCGAGCCGCTGTGGCCCGGGGAGGTTTTGCTTGTATAACGGAGAGAATGGAAAAAGCAAAAGAGGAAAAATGAAAAGGGAAATGCAGGTCAGGCAAGGGCGCTGCCCAACGCCTTGCAGTCAGCCTCGGCGTCGCCGTCGGGCGCACCGTTGCAGATCACGCCATCCGATACCAGAACGGCGCCGGCTCCTTTGCAGGTGTCGACCCAGTTGCGCATCCATTCGCCATCACCCCAGCCGTAGGAGCCGAACAAACCTACCTTTTTGCCGTTCAGCTTATCCAGGCAGGCGGAGAACATGGGCTCAAATTCGCATTCTTCAAGCTGTTCGGAACCCATGGACGGGCAGCCAAAGGCCAGGGCATCATAGCTGTCGACGGAATCGGCGGAAAATTCGGCAGCCGTAAACAGGCTGACCTGGGCGCCGGCACTCTGCGCGCCTTCTGATACCATGGAAGCCATCTGCTCGGTGTTTCCGGTCCCGCTCCAATAAACTACTGCAATCTTGCTCATATAAGTCGCCTTCCTTTCAAAATAACATTGTGTATTAGCTATAGCTAACTCGCAGAGAGAAAAATATCCACCCCATCATCACCGGAAAAACCACGCAGTCGGTGTGCTTCAACCCCGGGCTGAAGGGGAAATGACATCCAGACAGGTTGGATGTTGGAAAATCAAGCCCTTTTGCCCGGAAAACAGTGGATGCCGAAAAACAGCCTGAGCTCCGTGCAGAAATACTTTGACGAAAAACGGTGAATAGAAATGTGGATGGAATGATTTGCTTATTAGCATATGCTAACTTGCAAGAATTACTTTACCACATGCTTTGTGCTTTGTCAACCTGTGCCTACAATTTCTTTGGATGCCACGGACAGCATAAGGCTAAAATTTACATGTCGGCAGAGATTGTACTTTTTGGGCCGGTGTGCTATACTAAAGCAAATCTTGTTTCGTTTGGCCCGCAGCAGCGGGCAGGGAGGTATTGCGCATGAAATCGCTGTTCAAGCTGTTGGTCGCACTGGCCGCTCTGGCCGGTGTCTGCTACCTGATTTTCTCGTGGCTGGATCAGGATGACGACCCTGACTATATCTCGATCTACGGCGGCCCCGAGGATACGGGCGACGATCAGTAAAAACGACGGACACAAAAAATAAGAGCGGGTTTGAGAATTTTCTCAAACCCGCTCTTTTCTTCATTGTGCTTGCGGTGCGCTTGAAGCGACACTCAGAATTCCAGTTCCTGCAGCCGCAGCAGAGCCAGGATATAGATTTTGAGAGCTTCGATCATTTTGTCGAAGTTTGCGCCCTCGTTTGCGCCGTGCATGGGGCCGGCAAAATCAGGCAGAGGAATGTCGGTGTGCTCGGGTCCGAAGCTGACCGCAAAGGGGAAGTGGCGGGCGTAAGTGCCGCCGCCCATGGTGAAGGGCTCCTTGTCCTCGCCGGTGACTTCGTTGTAGGTGTCGATCAGCGTGCGGATGGCCGGGCTGTCGGCAGGAATATAGAAGGGGACGCGGCTGCTGATGTCCTCCAGCACAGCGGCGTCTCCGCAAACAGCGGTCACAGCGGCGGTCAGCTTGTCGCAGTCGGTGTTGGTGGGGTAACGGCAGTCAAAGCTCTGACGCAGCTTGCCGTCCTTTTTCTCAATGGTGCCGCCCACGATGGTCAGCGGGCTGAACAGACCGTCGTCTGCCGCAATGCCCAGGGAGCTGCCGTCGGTGGAAGCGTGCAGCTTCTGCAAAACTTTCAGGTAAGCGACCTCGGCAGGGGAACATACGCCGCTGTCCAGCAGGCAGTTGACCAGCAGACCGATGGCGTTGACGGTGCCTTCCGGCATGGCCGCATGGCCGCTCTTGCCCCAGCCGCGCAGGGTGACGGTGCCGTCGCCGTTGTCCTCCACGGTGACCTGCTCGGTGGCGGTAAAGGCGGAAGCCGCCGCACGCACCACGCAGAACGCACGGTCAGGCACGGCGTTCTTGGCAACGCCGCCCGCAAAGTCAACGATCACGCCGGCAGTCAGCACAGGGGAGACCAGCTCACCGGAGAACCCGCCCTTTTCGCCGTTGCAGACGGGGAACTCTGCGTCCGGCGTAAAGCAGAAAGCGGGCATGGCAAAATGCTCGGCGTAGTAGTCCACATCGTGCATGTGGGTCTCTTCGTTGGCGCCCAGCAGAGCGCGTACGGGATAACGCAGAGCCACGCCGCTGTCCTTGAGATATTTCAGCGCGTACAGGCACAGGATGCTGGGGCCTTTGTCGTCGGCAACGCCGCGGCCCAGCAGCCAGCCGTCCCGGACACGGACGGTGTAGGGATCGGCATCCCAGCCGTTGCCCTCGGGGACGACGTCCACATGGGTGATGGTCGCCAGGAATTTCTGGCCGTCGGCAATGGGGCCGGTCTGGGCCCAGCCGATGTATCCCTCGGCGTTATGGGTGTCCAGGCCAAGCTCTGCGGCAATCTCCAGACCCTTGTCCAGGGCGGCGCGGGGACCCTTGCCGAACGGTGCGCCCGGTTCCGGAGCACCCTCAACGCTGGGAACGGCGCAGATCCGGGTGATGTCACGCAGGATCGCGTCACGGTTGGCTTCTGCAAAGGCGTCAATGGACGCCCAACGGGAATCGTTCATGGAAAAACCTCCTAACATTCGGCCGGAACATAACCCGCCCGAACGGGGCGGAAAGGCATCCGTTCGGGCGGGCAGTTATGGCCGTTTCAAT
This sequence comes from Candidatus Gemmiger faecavium, assembly GCA_019114415.1. Classification (GTDB taxonomy): domain Bacteria; phylum Bacillota; class Clostridia; order Oscillospirales; family Ruminococcaceae; genus Gemmiger; species Gemmiger faecavium. The sequence continues at coordinate 21,397 of DXFO01000021.1, forward strand.
AGACAAATTTTTTCTGTAGCAGATAGTTCAGGAAGAACAGCAGGCAGTCCACCGGGATCTTGGCGGCAAGCTCGGGGACCTCGGCGGGGAAAATTCCCACCAGCAGCGAGACCAGCAGGGCACTTGCCAGGGTTTTCAGCACGGTGATGGTGGTATACAGCGTTGCCGAGCGGGTGTGCGTGGCGTGGCTGTGGAAAACCAGGAAATAGTTGAGCAGATAGTTGCACAGCGAGGACAACACCCGCGCCACGATGGTGGCAGCCAGAATATACAGCCTGTCACCAAACAGAGGCTGGAATGGCACACACAGCAGCGCAAAGGCTGCCAGATCCACCACGCTGGAACTGAGCGAAGAAACAAGAAACCGCCAGAACGGCTGGCCCTGGGCGGCGCTTTGGGACATATGACTCATAATATCGTACCTTTCTGTAATCCATATACACTTTACCATGGAAGCCGGTCAAATTCAAGTACCGCCGACGCTGGCGCCGGGCCGGAAAAAGCATTGCCTCGGGTGGTGATGGTTCCTTAAATAAAGGTGCCGCACGGTGCGGCCCAGCCCGCCCGGGGGACAAATCCTTCCCGGCGGGATACAATCCCGGCCGCCTGTGTTATAATAGAGCAAAATACACTGCGGGTCCCTTTGCGGACCTGCGTTTCGGGAGGCGGCAGAATGCTCGCATATACCTATGTATCCAAAGGAAACTTTCAGCTGATGGAAAAACCGGAGCCCGTTCTGCAAAATGAGCGGGATGCCATTGTCCGTGTCACGCTGGCCAGCATCTGCACCAGCGACCTGCATATCAAGCACGGTTCGGTGCCCCGTGCCGTGCCGGGCATCACCGTGGGGCATGAGATGGTAGGCGTGGTGGAGCAGGTGGGCAGCGGGGTGAAAAATATCCTGCCCGGGGACCGGGTGGCGGTCAACGTGGAGACCTTCTGCGGGGAGTGTTTCTTCTGCCGCCATGGCTGGGTCAATAACTGCACCGACCCGGACGGCGGCTGGGCGCTGGGCTGCCGCATCGACGGCGGACAGGCGCCCCTCGTCCGGGTCCCCTATGCCGACCAGGGACTGACCCGCATCCCGGATTCGGTCACCGACCGTCAGGCTCTGTTCGTGGGGGATATTCTGGCTACCGGTTTCTGGGCGGTCCGTATCTCGGACATCAGCCCTGACGACACGGTGCTCATTCTGGGGGCGGGGCCGACGGGCATCTGCACCCTTGCCTGTGCCCTGCTCAAACGCCCAAAAAATATCATCGTCTGTGAGAAAGACCCCGCCCGCCGGGCGTTTGTCCGCGATCATTACCCCGAAGTCCTGACCGTCGGTCCCGAGGAGGTCGCTGATCTTGTCCGGAACACATCGGAGCACGGCGGCGCGGATGTGGTGCTGGAAGTGGCCGGCGTGCCGGAGACCTTCCGCCTTGCCTGGGAATGCGCCCGCCCCAACGCGGTGGTGACGGTGGTGGCGCTGTACGACGGCCCGCAGACCCTGCCCCTGCCCGATATGTACGGCAAAAACCTGACTTTCAAGACGGGCGGTGTGGACGGCTGCGACTGCGCCGAGATCCTCCGCCTGATCGAGGAAGGCCGCATCGATACCACGCCCCTCATCACCCACACCTTCCCGCTGGAACGGATCGAGGAAGCCTACGACCTGTTTGAAAATCACCGGGACGGCGTCATCAAGGTGGCGGTGGAGCCGTAATGCGTTCCCTTGGCGTTGTGTCCTTTACACCCTTTCGGAAAAGTCATATAATGAAACGTAACTCTTTTGCCGCGGCGCATCGTCAAACCCGATTGCCCGGCTGAGGTATGAAATCCCCATTGCAGGAGGTAGTTCTTTGCAACGAAAACAACTTGCGCCCGGCGTCTTTCTGACGGCGCTGGATGCTGAAAAATTCAACCGCTGCCGCATCGCCATCCATCTCCGGTATCCGGCTGTCCGGCAGAGCGCCACCGACGCCGCGGTCCTGTCCATGGTGTTGGAGCGCGGCTATGCAGGCTGCCCCGACATGACGCAGCTTTCCCGACGTCTGGCGGCCCTGTACGGCGCCGACCTGGGGGTGGACCTGATGACCGCCGGGGGCGACCGCGTGCTGTCCGCCGACATCTGCGGCATCAAGCAGAAGTTTGCCCTGGCGGACGAGGACCTGGTGGCTTCCTATGCCGACATCGTGTTTGGCACGGTGTTTGAACCGTACCTTGTGGGCGGCAGCTTTGATCCCGAGGCGGTGCGCATTGAAAAGGAGACTCTGCGCCGCCGCCTGCAGTCCGAGTACAACGACAAGCGGCTGTACTGCGTGCGCCAGGCCCGCCGCCGTTTCTATGGCGACAGCCCGGCGGGCATTGAACTGTACGGCTATCTCAATGATATCGATGCCGTCACCCCGCAGTCGGTCAAGGCGGAATACGACCGCATCCTCTCCCAGGCGTCCATCGACGTCATTGTGCAGGGGGCGGATGCCGAGCCTGTGGCCCAGCGCCTGCTGGCAAAACTGGCCTCGGTACGCCGCGCGCCGGCCGGCGTTACGGCGCTGTCCCCGGTGCCTGCCGCTCCGGTGCGCCATTATACCGAGGAGATCGCGGGCCTGACCCAGGCCAAGCTGTGCATGCTGTTCACCCGGGACAAGTCCGGGGAACTGCCCTCCATCCACGTGCTGCGCATGGCCATGGGCGTGTTTGGCGGCACGGCCACCAGCCGTCTGTTCCGCAACGTGCGGGAAAAACAGAGCCTTTGCTATTACTGCGGCTCCAGCGCGCTGCGGGCTGCGGGCGTCATGATGGTGGACTCCGGCGTGGAAACGGCCAATATTGAAAAAGCCGAGTCGGCAATTCTCAAGGAGCTGTCCGACCTCTGCGCCCGCCCCGTTGACGAGGAGGAACTGGAACAGTGCCGCCGCACCCTGCTGGAAGGCATCGACTCGGTGGGGGACAGCCTTGCGGGGCTGGCAGGTTGGTATTACGGCCAGATTATGCGCGGGGAACCCCTCACCGCGCCGGAGGAGGGAAAGGCCGAAATGTGTGCCGTTACCCCCCGTCAGGTGCAGGAGATCCTGCAAAGTTACAGCTATTCGGTCTGCTACGCGCTGACCGGCCGGGGAGAGGAGGCCGACGCATGAGTACCATCCGCGAAAAAGCCGCCGCGGCGGTGCGCTGCCGCAAGGCCGTTCTGGAAAGCGGCCTGACCGTTCTCTGCCGCACCATGCCGGGATACAGCACCGTCCATGCCATGTACGGTACGGCCTTCGGTTCCACTACAAGGGAGTTCGTCCTGGACGGCAAAAAGATCACCCTGCCCGCCGGTACTGCTCACTTTTTGGAACACAAGATGTTTGAGTCGGAGGAAGGGGACGCTTTCTCCCTGTATGCCAAGACCGGTGCATCGGCCAATGCGTTTACCAGCTGGGACCGCACCTGCTATATCTTCTCGGCCACCAGCCGCATTGACGAAAACCTGGACATCCTGCTCAACATGGTGGGCAAGCCCTGGTTTACCAGAGAGACCATCGCCAAGGAGCAGGGCATCATCGGCCAGGAGATCAAAATGTATGACGACAGCCCGGACTGGCGCCTGCTGACGGGACTGTTCCGCTGCCTGTACCCCACCGATCCCATCCGGGACGACATTGCAGGCACGGTGGAAAGCATTGCCGAGCTGACGCCGGAACTGCTGTATGCCTGCACCGATGCATTCTACTGCCCGGACAACATGGTGCTTGCCGTGGCGGGCAATATCGAACTGGAGCAGGCGGTGGAGGCCTGCCGCCGTGCGGGCCTGGACAAGCCGGTAACGCCCCACACCGTTCAGCTGCCGGAACTTTCCCCGGAAGGCCCCATCGTCCAGCATGAGCTGAACTTTACCATGCCCCTCAACCGGCCCTATTTCGCGCTAGGTTACAGGGAACAGCCCATTCCCCGGGGCGAGGTCAAGCGGGAGCTGATCTGCGATATGCTGTCCAGCCTGGTCTGCAGCGGTCTGACCGATCTCTACCGCAAACTGTACGATCAGGCCCTGGTCAACCCCGAGTTTGGCGGGGACTATGTGCTGACGCGCAGTGCCTGCGCCATTGCCTTTACGGGGGAAAGCTCCTGCCCGCGGGAAGTGGCACAGATGGTGCGGGATGAGATCGCCCGCCTGCGCCGGGAAGGTGTTGACCCGGAGCTGTTCACACTGGTCAAAAATCAGATGTACGGCGAACTGCTCACCGTCCTGGAAGGGGTGGAGGACGCCGCCGGCCAGATGGCTGTGGCCTTCCTGAAAGGCGTCGACCTGGAGGAACAGATCGCCACGCTGGCAAGCCTGACGGTGGATGACGCCAACGAGGCACTCCAGACCATGCTGCTGCCGGAAAACGAGGCTTATGTGGAGATCACGCCCCAGTAACGGCGGACCGAACCCATGCGGCGTCATGCCGCAATACATACCAAAGAGATGGGGCCCCGCATGGCGGCCCCGAGAGGTGGGAGAACAATGACCTATCATGTGCAATTTCCGGGCCTGGGCCTGGAACTGACCCTCAACCGGGTGGCGTTCAGTATCGGTAATTTTGATGTTTACTGGTACGGCATCATCATTGCGGCAGGTATGCTGCTGGCGATGCTGTTCGCCTTCCGGTACGCGGTGGACTTCGGCATCGACGCCGACCGCCTGGTGGATGTGGTGCTCATCGGAACGGTGGCGGCCATCATCTGCGCCCGCGCTTACTATGTGATCTTCGCGCCCTTTGAGTACGAAAGCTTCTGGCAGATGATCGACATCCGGGAAGGCGGACTTGCCATCTACGGCGGCGTGCTGGGAGCCTTTATCTTCGGCGGACTGGCCGCCAAATGGCGAAAAGTACCCATTCTGCCGCTGTTCGATCTGGTGGGAATCTGCTTCTTGATCGGGCAGGGCATCGGCCGCTGGGCCAACTTCATCAATCAGGAGGCCTTCGGCACCAACACGACCCTGCCCTGGGGCATGTACAGCGAGGGGACCGAGCGCTACCTCAGCAGCGTGCAGGCCACCCTGGCGGCGGAGGGCATTACCGTTGACCCCTCCATGCCGGTACATCCTACTTTTTTGTATGAGAGCATCTGGTGCCTGGCAGGCTTTGTGATGCTGGCGCTGTTTATGAAGCACCGCCGTTTTCACGGGCAGCTGTTTTTGTCCTACGTTGCCTGGTACGGTCTGGGCCGCTACTGGATCGAGGGCCTGCGCACCGATTCCCTGATGATCACCGAGACGCTGCGCACCAGTCAGCTGGTTGCCCTTCTTTCGGTGGCCGCGGCGGTGGTGCTGATGGTCATCGGTCTGCGCCGGTCGAAAGGCAAGCAGCTGGAAGTTGCTTTGGCCGTGGCGGACATCAAGATGGCTGACGGCCCCATTGCGGTGATCCCGTCCCGTCTGGCTGCCTCTGCCAGCCATGCCGAGTTTGTCAAGGCAACGGCGGACATGAACCGGGAACTGGCGGAACTTGCCGGGAAATCCCATGACGAGACCGCATCCAAAGGGGAAACGCCCGCCACGGAAAGCACCGTACCGGAAGAAAAGCCTGAAACTGCGGCGGACACCGCACCGGAGACTGAGGAGTCTGGCGAAGAAAACGCCGCAGCCGTCCCCGCCGGTCCCGACGCGGCGGAAGAATCCGCCGAACCCCGCGACACAGAAGAGGAGGCACCCCATGCAGGCACAGATCATTGACGGAAAAGCCCTTGCCGCTCAGGTCAAGGCGGAAGCCGCAGCCGAGACGGCGGCGCTGAAAGCAAAGGGCGTCACCCCCTGCCTGGCGGTCATTCTGGTGGGGGAGGATCCCGCCAGCCAGGTCTATGTCCGCGGCAAGGCCAAGGACTGCGGTGACTGCGGCATCGACAGCCGGGTCATCCGCCTGCCGGAGGAAACCACTCAGGCCGAGCTGCTCAAGCTGGTGGGGGAGCTTGCCGCCGACAAGGCGATCAACGGTATCCTGGTCCAGCTGCCCCTGCCCGCCCACATCGACGAGAAGGCGGTCATTGACGCCATCCCTCCGGAAAAGGATGTGGACGGCTTCTCCCCGGTGAACGTAGGCCGTATGCAGATCGGGGAGCCCTGCTTTCTGCCCTGCACCCCGGCGGGCTGCATCCGCATGATCGAGTCCACCGGCACTGCCATTGAGGGCAAGCACGCGGTGGTCATCGGCCGGTCCAATATTGTGGGCAAGCCTGCGGCGCTGCTGCTGCTTGCCAAAAACGCCACGGTCACCATCTGCCACTCCCGCACCGCCAACCTCAAGGAACTGTGCGCAGGCGCGGACATCCTGGTGGCAGCGGTGGGCAAAGCGGGCTTTGTGACAGGGAATATGGTCAAGCCCGGTGCCGTGGTCATCGACGTGGGCATCAATCGCGGCGAGGACGGCAAGCTCCACGGCGATGTGGACTTTGCAGCGGCTGCCGAGAAAGCCGCCTACATTACCCCTGTCCCCGGCGGGGTCGGCCCCATGACCCGGGCCATGCTCATGAAAAACACCGTGCAGGCTGCGGCCCGTCAGAACGGCCTGTGACCTGAACCGTAACATTACATTAAAAAGGGCGGATGCCCCGGCCAAACACCGGGCATCCGCCCTTTTTAGGATTGTATGATTGCTGCTTTTGTAAGAAAGGCCGCGCAAGCCATGACCCTTACTCGGCGCCGTGCGCTGCCTTGCCCTCCATGGCAGGCAGGTAGGCCGCAAAGGCGCTGGGGACGGAGTACCGGGCAGCCAGCTCTTCGGGCATGGCCCAGACGCAGCCTTCCGGCAGGGCGGGGGAGGCATCCGTCTCCGCCAGCCAGCCCTCCATCTGCCAGACTTTGTGGGTGAATACATGCTTTGCCGGCCCCAGGGGCGAAAGACTGCGCACAGGCAGTCCCATTCCATCCAGCACGGCGCGAACTTGGTCAGAGGACAGCTGCCCGTCCAGCAAAAGGGGCTGCCACAGCTTTGCCAGCAAGCCCTTGTCGGGACGCTTTTGCAGCAGCACGCCCCGGGGGCTTTGTACCACCGCCACCGTCAGAGGCAGTTCTGGCCGGGGCTTTTTGGCGGGCTTGACCGGCAGGGACTGCGCCCGACCGCTGGCCCTGCCCTGGCAGACGTCCGCCAGGGGACAGACGTCGCACTGGGGAGCGCCGTTGGGCAGGCAGACCAGCGCGCCCAGCTCCATCAAGGCCTGGTTGAAGTCTCCCGGTTTGTCCTGCGGCTGCTGCTCGCAGACCCGGCGGGTGAACAGCCGCTTGGTCTCGGGACGGGTGACGTCGGCATCGTCGTCATACAGACGGGCGAATACCCGCAGTACGTTGCCGTCCACGGCGGGGGCGGGGATGCCAAACCCGATGCTGGCAATGGCCCCGGCGGTGTAATCCCCGATGCCGGGCAAAGCCCGCAGAGCGTCGTAGTCGGCAGGCAGCTCGCCGCCGTACTGCTCGCAGATCACCCGGGCGGCTTTCTGCAGATTGGCGGCCCGGCTGTAATATCCCAGCCCCTGCCACAGCTTGCGCAGGCGGTCGGGGTCGCAGGCCGCCAGGGCGGCGGGGTCGGGCAGCTCGGCAATAAAGCGCTCATAGTAGGGGACGGCGGCGGTCATGCGCGTCTGCTGGAGCATGATCTCACTGATCCAGATATGATACGGAGTAGGCTCCTGCCGGAAAGGCAGGAGCCTACGATTTTCATAGAACCAGTCCAGCAGCGCGTCTGCAAACCGCTGCATCAGAATCCTCCGCAGGTGCGCGGGAAGGGCAGCACGTCGCGGATGTTGGGAATACCGGTCACGTACATGATCAGGCGCTCAAAGCCCAGGCCGTAGCCAGCGTGCTTGACGCTGCCGAAACGCCGCAGATCCAGATACCACTCGTAATCGCTGCGGTTCATGCCCAGCTCGTCCATGCGGGCGGTGAGCACATCCAGGCGTTCCTCACGCTGGGAACCGCCGATCAGCTCGCCGATGCCCGGCACCAGCATGTCGGCGGCGGCAACGGTCTTGCCGTCGTCGTTCATGCGCATATAGAAGCTCTTGATCTCCTTGGGGTAATCGGTCACAAACACCGGCTTGTGGAAGACCTGCTCGGTCAGATAACGCTCGTGCTCGGTCTGAATGTCGGTGCCCCATTCCACCTTGTACTGGAAGTTGTCGTTGTTCTTTTTCAGAATCTCCACAGCGTCGGTGTAGCTGATGCGGCCAAACTCGCTGCTCTCCACCAGCTGCAGGCGCTCGATCAGGCCCTTGTCAAAGAACTGGTTGAAGAAGGCCAGCTCGTCGGGGCAGGTGGCCAGCAGATGACGGATGACATACTTGATCATCGCCTCGGCGGTATCCATATAGGTGTTCAGGTCGGCAAAAGCCATTTCCGGCTCGATCATCCAGAACTCTGCCGCATGGCGGGGAGTGTAGCTCTCCTCGGCGCGGAAGGTGGGGCCGAAGGTGTAGACCTTGCCCAGGGCCATAGCCATGGCCTCGGCTTCCAGCTGACCGGAGACCGTCAGGTTGACCGGACGCTTGAAGAAGTCCTTGCTGTAATCCACGCTGCCGTCCTCGGTCTTGGGAACGTTGTTCAGATCCAGCGTGGTCACCTGGAACATTTCGCCCGCGCCCTCACAGTCGGAACCGGTGAAGATGGGGGTGTGCACGTAGGTGAAGCCGTTCTCATGGAAGAAGCTGTGCAGGGCAAAGGCAGCCTCACCGCGCACGCGGAACGCCGCGTTGAAGGTGTTGGTGCGGGGACGCAGATGCGTCATGGTGCGCAGGTATTCCACGCTCATGCGCTTTTTCTGCAGGGGATACTCGGGGCCGCAGGGGCCCAGCACCGTGATGGTGTCGGCGTTGATCTCAAAGGGCTGCTTGGCCTGGGGGGTCAGCACCAGACGGCCGGTCACCTCAAAGCTGGTGTAGAGGCCGCTCTTGGCAATCTCGGCATAATTGGCCAGCTTGGCGGCCTCAAAAACGATCTGGACGGGCTTGTAGCAGCTGCCGTCGGTCAGCGAGATGAAGCCGATGTTCTTGGAGTCACGCACGGTCTTTGCCCAGCCGTACACCTTGACTTCGGTGCCGTCGGCGGGGGTCTGCTTGTAAAGAGATGCGATCTCGGTTCTTTCCATTGTAGTCCACTCCCTCACAGTCAGCGGCGCTGGGATTTTTGCACGCCGCCGGGTATTTTTTCATTATATCCTGTTTTTCTGCGGTTGTAAATGTTTTCCGCCTGCCAAAGAAATTTATTTCCCGGCAGGTTTTGCCGGATTGCGCCGTCTGCGGTGCCAGACCACGATGCCGACAAAGGCAAGGATGCCCGCGCCCGACAGCACAAGGCCCACTTTCAGCCCCGGCGTCTCGTAATGCAGCTCGATGACGTGCTCCCCGGCATCCAGTTCCAGACCCAGGAAGGCGGTGTTGGCGCGCAGCAGTTTGGCGGGCTGGCCGTCCACGGTGGCGCTCCATCCGGAGGAGTAGGGGATCTGGACGACCAGCACTTTCGGTTCGCTCACGGACACGGTGCCGGTCAGCGAGTTGGTGCCCAGCACCGTGTTTTCCAGTGCTTCCTCACCCAGCACGTCGGCCCGGTCGGCCACCGTGTCAAAGGTCTGGCACTCCACATCGATGCGGTCAAAGGTGTAGTACCCGGCGTAGGGCAGCACCACGGTCAGGGTGGTCATGCCGGTCCCGGTATAGCCGAAGTTGTAGGCAAAGTCGTGGCGTCCGCAGTAATACTGGTTGTTGCGCATGGCGTAGTCGATGCGGCCCTCCCCGATGTCGGACACCAGGCGCAGATATACCTTTTCTTTGCACCAGAAATTGGAATACTGCTTTTTGAGGGACAGCCGGTCGGCGGGGGACATGGCGTCCAGTTCCTCCTGGCTCATGGCGTCCAGCGGGTTGGTGGCGGTGTAGTCCATGCCTTCCACCACGAGATAAGTCTCGCAGTCAGTGACCGGCTCGGTGATGGTAAAGGTGATGGTGCCGCCGTCCTGGGGCGAATAGTAGGTGTTTTCGCCCACCATCTCAATGCCGTTCAAAGTGACTTCCGCCTTGGGGAACACCACATCGCTCTGCGCGTCAGCGGCGGCCAGCTCTTCGCCGTCGCCGTCCTCCAGCAGTACGCCGTTCAAAAGGGCATCCTGACGCTCCACAGGGGTCATGGCGTCGTAATCCTTGCGGGAAATGCGTGCCGCACTGGTGTAGCCGATGGGCAGAACGTCGCTCTTTTCGTAGGCGCCCACATTAAAGGTTGCCACATCCATGGCAAGGGCAGGCTCGGTCTTGTAACCATGGGGCATGGTATGGGTGGAATCGGTGCCGCAGAGGAAATACTTGACGCCCAAAAGGGAATCCAGCACGCTGCGGCCATGAAGGCCCACGTAGTTGTATTCCTCGGGAGTGTTGTAGCCCATCTCGGCCATCCACTGGGAGACATAGCCGTTGTTCAGGCTGAAGAAGTAGCTGACGCCGTGCAGGTCCATGAGCATGGCACTGTTGACGTAGACGTTCATGGAGGTATCATACCGCCACAGACTGTCGTCATCCAGCTGTTTGAGCAGGTTGGCGGGATTGTTCGCCACGGTGGCGTCCCAGGCAAACCCGGCGGGTTCGTACTCGCCCAGGGTATAGCCTTCGTCGGCACCGTACTGGAAGCCGATGTTGATGACGATGCCCAGGCAGCAGCCGCCCAGCAGCACGGCGCGGGTAACGGTGCGAGGCGCATCCCCGGCGGACAGGACAAACACCGCAAGCAGCAGCATGAGCAGGCTGCCCAGTACCGTCCACTCGGTGCGGACGTCCCGGTTCCAGAAGGCCAGCAGACAGTAGACGGCCAAAAGTGCCGACAGCGTCAGCTTTTCCCGGCCGGAAAGCTTGGTCATATCGGGGCAGACCCGGGCCAGGATAAAGGCCTCCAGCATGGCAAAGGCCCAGACCCAGCGGTTCTGCATATAGGAGAAGCCGTTCAGGACCTTGCCTGCCCAGGGCAGCATCATGAAGGCCAGCATCACCAGCCACGCCGCCTTGAGGACGGTATTCTGCCGTCTGCGGGCAAACAGGATCATGACGGCCAGCACGGCCACGGCGGTGATGCCGCAGTAGGTAGAGTACTCATCCACCTTGCCGGCAGTGGTCAGGTTGGCAATCAGGTTCCAGTACATGGTGAACGGGTAGCTGGTCACCTGCCGGTCCAGAGAGAACCGGGCGCTGCCGAACATCTCAAACACGGTGGGCAGCATGGTTACGGCGGCAATGGCGATGCCCACCAGACTGTACCCCACGAACTTGCCCAGCAGCGGCCACAGAGTGCGCAGCTGGCCGATCCCGTACTTGCGGAAATACTTGACCACCGCGTACAGTACCAGCAGCAGGGCGATCATATAAAAGAACAGGAAGTTGGACAGTGCAGACAGGGCGATGGCCGCAATATACAGGGTGGGGCGGCGGCCCTCAAAGATGTAGTCGGCCCCCAGCAGCACCAGGGGGAAGCAGTACATGGGGATAATGAACAGGGGCTCGGTCAGCGCGGTCTGGATCGTCCAGGCGCAGAACGCATACGCCACCGCGCCCAGCAAAGTGCCGAACCGGCTGTTGCCGTGGTGACGGCTGAACGGCATAAAGGCCAGGCCTGCCAGATAGATGCGCAGAATCATCAGCCCTTCCAGAAGCTGCTCCCCGTACTGGCTGGGCACAAAGGCGGCGATCAGGTTGAGCGGGTCGCCCATGACGTAATAGCTCAGGGTGGTGACCACATCCGCACCGTAGCCGATGCTCATATCCCAGGTAGGGATGGCCGCACCGGACAAAATACAGCGGACGGCTTCCCGCAGCCAGCGCCCGTAGTACACCAGCGCCGGGTAATGCTGTTTGATGGTATCCGCGTACCAGATAAAGCTCTTTCCGTTTGCCGCAAAAATGCCGATCCAGACGCCGCACAGCAGGGCAAACACCGCTGTAAAGGCCAGCCACAAGGCTATACGCGGATGCTTTCGGTTGAGACGCCGGGGCAGGCTCATGATTTCTCCCATATTTTTACTCTCCTGTATGCTGCGCCGCCGCAAAGGACAGGGAATGTGGCGCGTCTCGCATCAAACGGTACGCTCGGCAGCAGTTTTTTCTCTCTTTTAACTCCTATATTATATGCGCTGCCCCAGAGGGATGCAAGCCCGGCCGCTTTACGCCGCACCGAACAGGGAGGCCAGCGCCTTGGCCGCGTACTCCCCGGCACGGACCGCCTCCTCCAGCGTGTTGGCATGCCCGCCGATCTCAATGAGCAGGCTGCCGGTGGTGACGTCCTGGTTATAGAATCGGTAGCCGCACAAAACGGGGCGGGTCAGACCGGGGTACAAAGTCTCCATCTCGGTCTCCCAGGCGGCGGCAAAGGCCAGGTTTTTCTCCCAGTCGGGCAGAATGACGGTGGAGCCGTTGTTGCACCCCGCAATGATCATGACCTGGGCGGTGTCCTCACCGTCGATCTGGGTCAAGGGTTTGATGCGGGTGCCGTCCTGCTCGATGGCATCCCGGTGGACGTCCAGAATTACCTTGATGCTGGGATATTGCTCCAGATAGTCCCGGGCTGTCTGGGCGCTGCGGCCGTAGCTTTCGGTGTAGCTGGGAGAGTCGTGGAGCGTCTCGTCGTGCAGCGTGTTGATGCCGGCTTCGTTCAGAATGGCGGTCATGCGGGCGCCCACCGCGCACATGTTCATCGAGGTATCCAGGCTGCGCGCTGCAAAGTCCGGGTCATACCACAAGTCGTCCCAGGGCTGGTAACATTCGGTGGCGTGGGTGTGCAAAATCAAAACCTGGGGTTCGTCGCTGTTCAGCTCGATGGAAAAAGGCAGTCCCCCTTCGGCGGCCTCGGCCAGGACGGCATCATCATTGTCGGTGCTGTTCTTGATGCTGCCCGCTGCAAGGGTGATGTAGCCGTCGCCGCTGCCCTGGCGGTAGGTCTGGGCGGCAATGTCCCCGGCGTTGTCGGGGCGTTCCGGGGCGGCGGTGATTTCCGGTATGGGAGTACTTTCCGGGGCGGAGGTGTTTTCCTTATTGCCGTCATCCCCGGCGTTGGTTTCGGGCTGGGGCGTAGGGGAGGGCGACGGCTCAGGCACGGTGTCCGTGATGGAGGGCAGGGCGCTTTCTGCCGCGGCAGGCTTGGCCGCGCTGCTGTGCAGGATGTCCCGTACCCCGGCGGGCTCGGTCACAAAGACCGCGGCAGCAGTCAGCCAGCCGCCCGGGGCAAGCTGTACCGACGCCCAGAGCATCGCCGCGCAAAACACAGCGGAGGCCCCACCCAGCAGCATCCGCCCCAGCAGCCGGTAGAAATGTTTCAAGACCATACGCCTCCTCTCCGCCGGGAATGGAACACGCGCACAGGGTCTTGTACCCGGACCGCGCTTCAAGTTCATGTGTATGCAGGAACGGAACCTTTTAAGCACGGGAAAAGGGCTGCATTGAAAGTTCGACAAAAAACTTTCGCTGATTTTGTAAAAAACCACTTGCAACATTGCGCCGATTATGCTAACATAGGTAATACTGTTATGGGGAACCAAGGAGGTGGAACGAATGCCTAACATTAAATCTCAGAAGGACCGCGTTGTTCAGGCCAAGAAAGAGGCTCTGCACAATAAGGCCATCAAGTCCAACCTGAAAACAGTGATCAAAAAGGCAGACGCTGCCATCGACAGCAACGCTGCGGATAAAGACGCCGCCATCAAGGCCGCTGTCTCCGCCATTGACTCTGCCAAGAGCAAGGGTGTCATCCATAAGAACACCGCTGCCCGCAAGATCAGCCGCATGGCCAAGCGTAACAACAAGGCCTCCGCGCAGTAAATCTGCCGAAAACAGCAAAGAAACAATGCCCGCCTGAAAAGGCGGGCATTTTTCGTGTCCGGGCATTTGTGACACGCTAAACAGCAAAAGGGCGGCGGCAGGAGATACCTGCCGCCGCCTGATCGATTGTACGAGAACTTTTTATCCCTCGGTGGAATGGGGGACACGGTCATCCAGCGTAACGTACTGCTGGGGATTGCCCAGGTATTTGTAGGCCGGGCGGATGATGCGGTTGGCGAACATGACCTCCTCCACACGGTGTGCACACCAGCCGGGAACACGGGCAATGGCGAACAGCGGGGTGTACAGGTCCTCGCTGATGCCCAGCATCCGGTAGATCAGCCCGCTGAACAGGTCCACGTTGGCGCAGACCTTTTTGGGACCGTGGTGCTCCTCAGCAAAGACCTGGGGAGCCAGGCGCTCGATGGCGCACAGCATGTTGTACTCCCGGTCAAAGCCCTTTTTATAAGCGAGATGCCGGGCATGATCTTTCAGGATCTGGGCGCGGGGGTCGCTCAGGGTATAGACCGCATGCCCGATGCCGTAGATCAGGCCGCTGCCGTCACCGGCTTCCTTGCGCAGGATCTTGCGCAGAAATTCCCGGATCTCATCGTCGCCAGCGTTGGGGCTGACGTTTTCCAGAATGTAGTCCAGCTGATGCATGACCTTGAGGTTGGCACCGCCGTGCTTGGGACCTTTCAGCGCGCCGATGGCCGCCGAGATGGCCGCATAGGTGTCGGTGCCGGAGGAGGACAGCACCCGGCAGGTAAAGGTGGAGCAGTTGCCGCCGCCGTGGTCGGCATGGACCAGCAGACACAGATCCAGCAGGCGGGCTTCCTCGTGGGTGAACTTCTGGTCGGGGCGGTAGGTGGACAGAATGTGCTCCGCCGTGCTCTGCCCGGCAATGGGCAGGTGGAAATACATGCTCTCCCGGTCATAGACCCGGCGCTTGATTTGATAGGCGTTGACCATCATGGTGGGCAGCTCGGCGATCAGGTTGATGCTCTGGCGCAGGATGTTGGCCAGGGAACGGTCCTCAGCCTGCTGGTCGTAGCTGTACATGGCCAGCACGCTGCGGGCGATCTTGTTCATGATGTTGGGCGACGGCGAGTTCATGATCATGTCGTCGGCAAAACCGCGGGGAAGTTCCCGGTGATCGTCCAGCAGCTTGCAGAAGCGCTGCAAAAGCTCCCGGTCGGGCAGACTGCCGAACAAAAGCAGCCAGACTGTCTCTTCAAACATGAAACGGTCGTGAGCGTCGGCCTCCTGGACCAGGGTGTCGATGTCGATGCCCCGGTAGATCAGCCGTCCCGGGATGGGCACGATGCTGCCGTCGGGCAGGGCATCGTAGCCCACGACGTTGGAGACGTTGGTCAGACCGGCCAGGACGCCGGTTCCGTCGGCGTTGCGCAGGCCCCGCTTGACGCCGAGCCGCTCACAGTCCGAAGGATCGATGTAGTTGTTCTGGAGGTATTCGTCGCACAGCAGCCGGATCTCGTCCGGCTCCAGCGCGGCTACGGCTGGATAATACATGGCAGCTTCCCCTTTCCCTCTGGCGGGGCGGTGTGCATGGCGGTTTTGAGGGAGGTCTTCCTTGACCGGAAAAACCTTGCCTGCCGGTATGGACGCGCACACATCCAAACCGGCGCCGCCTTTGCGCCTGCTCCATAAAAACCGGCGGCGGAGAGAACCGCCACGCGGTGTGATGCCTTTAATTTTATCGAATCATATCGGTGAAGTCAAGCTAAAAACTTAAAACAAAGTAAAAAAAGCAGATAAGAACTTAAGAAAATAAAGAAAAAAGTTTGTGATATGGCGCTCTAAACCGGAAAAGTGCTTGATTGACAACCCGGATGCAAGCCGATATACTTAAAACTATATAGTCTGTCATGCGGTCAGCGTGCAGGCCGGAAACTGCCGGACGGTGGAACATCCGGCATCAGGAAAGGGGCAGTATATACTAATGAAGGCAGTTTTGATCCCGGGCGACGGCATCGGCCGCGAGATCGCCCAAAGCGTTAAAAAGGTATCCGCCGCGCTGGATACCGGTATTGAATGGCTGGAATATGAGGCCGGGGCAGAGTATGCCGCCGCCAACGGCGAGCTGCTGCAGCCCGGGCTTCTCGACGAGATCGAGCGCTGCGGCTGGGCACTGAAAGGCCCCACGGCCACGCCCATCGGCAAGGGCTTCCGCAGCATCAACGTTCAGCTGCGCCAGCGGTTCTCCACCTACGCCAATCTGCGTCCGGTGCGCTCGCTGCCCGGCGTGCCCACCCGCTTTGATAACGTGGACCTGGTCATCGTCCGCGAAAATTCCGAGGACCTGTACAAAGGCATCGAGTATATGCTGGATGACGACACCGCCAACGGCATCAAGCTCATCACCCGCGGAGCCAGCCTGCGCATCTGCCGCTTTGCCTTTGACTACGCCCGCCGCCACGGCCGCAAAAAGGTCACCGCCGTCCACAAGGCCAATATTATGAAGCTGACCGACGGTCTGTTCCTCAGCTGCTTCCGTGAGGTCGCCGCCGAATACCCCGAAATCCAGGCCGACGACGTCATCATCGACGCCCTTTGCATGAAGCTGGTCCAGCGTCCCGAGCAGTTCGATGTTCTGGTCGCCCCCAACCTGTACGGCGATATCATCAGCGATTTGTGCGCCGGTCTGGTGGGCGGTCTGGGCTTTGCTCCCTCCGCCAACATCGGGGACAAGGTCCGCATTTACGAGGCCGTCCACGGTTCCGCCCCCGACATCGCGGGCAAGAACATGGCCAACCCCTCCGCCATCCTCATGGCCTTTGCCATGATGCTGCGTGACCTGGACAAGGCCGACGCCGCAGACCGCCTGACCAATGCCATCCACAGCCTGGTCCAGGAGGGCACCACCGTCACCGCCGACATCGGCGGCACCGCCACCACCACCCAGTTCACCGACGCGCTCATTGCCCGCCTGTGACGGCAAAGGAGGGACTCGACATTGAAACTGCATGACAAAGGCGTCTATCTTGTCAACGGCAAGCTGTGTGACACCGCGCCCGTCTCCCAGGAGGAGGCCCGCAAGGGGACTATGGCTTACCGTATCCTGGAGGCCCATAACACCACCCCCGACATGAAGAACCTGCGCCTCAAGTTTGACTCGATGACCAGCCACGACATCACCTACGTGGGCATCATCCAGACGGCGCGGGCTTCCGGCATGGAAAAGTTCCCGCTGCCCTATGTGCTGACCAACTGCCACAACAGCCTGTGCGCCGTGGGCGGCACCATCAATGAGGACGACCACCAGTTTGCCCTGTCCGCCGCCCACAAATACGGCGGCATCTATGTCCCGCCCAACATGGCGGTCATCCACAGCTATAACCGGGAGATGATGTCCGGCTGCGGCCGCATGATCCTGGGCTCCGACTCCCACACCCGCTATGGTGCTCTGGGCACCATGGCCGTGGGTGAGGGCGGCGGCGAGCTGGCCAAGCAGCTGGTGGGCCGCACCTATGATATGGCCTATCCCGGCGTGGTGGCCATCTACCTGACCGGCAAACTCAACCTCGGTGTCGGCCCTCAGGACGTGGCTCTGGCGCTGGTGGGGGCCACCTATGCCAACGGCTATGTCAAGAACAAGGTCATGGAGTTCGTCGGCCCCGGCATTGCCTCCCTGTCGGCAGACTGCCGCAACGGCATCGACGTCATGACCACCGAGACCACCTGCTGGTCCAGTATCTGGCAGACCGACGAGGTCACCAAGGAATACTTCGATATTCACGGCCGTCCCGAGGCCTATAAGGAGCTGAAACCCGCCGACGTGGCCTACTACGACGGCTGCATTGAACTGGATCTGTCCACCATCGAGTGCATGATCGCTCTGCCCATGCACCCCAGCTATGCCTATCCCATCCGGGAACTGAAGGCCAACGCCAAGGACATCCTGCATGAGATCGAGACCCGCGCCAACGAGCAGCTTTCCGGCAAGGTTCATATGGACCTGGTCAGCAAGGTGGCGGCGGACGGCAGCATCCGCATCGACCAGGGCGTCGTGGCGGGCTGCAGCGGCGGCACCTTTGAAAACGTCTGCGCCGTGGCCCAGATCCTGCGGGGCAAAAACTGCGGTGCGGGGACCTTCCGCCTCAGCGTCTACCCGGACAGCATGCCCACCTATCTGGAACTGGTCAAAAACGGCGCGGTGGCCGACGTGGTCTCGGCGGGCGGCATCTTCCGCGAATGCTTCTGCGGCCCCTGCTTCGGCGCGGGCGATACCCCGGCCAACGGTGAGTTCTCCATCCGCCATGCCACCCGCAACTTCCCCAACCGGGAAGGCTCCAAGCCCGGTGAAGGCCAGATCTCTGCCGTGGCCCTCATGGATGCCCGTTCCATTGCGGCTACGGCGGCCAACGGCGGTGTGCTGACCGCGGCCAGCGAGATCCTGGACGAAGTGCTTCCCACGCCGGAATATCACTTCGATATGGGCGTCTACGACAAGCGCGTCTACAACGGCTGGGGCCATGCCGAGCCGGAATACGAGCTCAAGTTCGGCCCCAACATCAAGGACTGGCCGGAGCAGCCCGCCCTCAGCGATGATCTGCTGGTCAAGGTCACCAGCTATATCACCGACCCCGTCACCACCACCGACGAGCTGATCCCCTCGGGCGAGACTTCCTCCTTCCGTTCCAACCCCCTGCGCCTGGCGGAGTTCACCCTTTCCCGCAAGGACCCGGGCTACGTGGGCCGCGCCAAGGCTGTGAAGGAGCTGGACGACCAGCGCCGCGCAGGCACTCTGCCCGCAGAGATTCAGGCTGTCTACGATGCCCTGTCCAAGGCAGGCGTCCAGGCGGACCCGGCTGCTGCCAACATTGGCTCGGCGGTCTTTGCCAACAAGCCCGGCGACGGCTCCGCCCGTGAGCAGGCTGCCAGCTGCCAGCGCGTGCTGGGCGGTGCGGCCAACTTTGCCAAGGAGTACGCCACCAAGCGTTACCGTTCCAACTGCATCAACTGGGGCATGCTGCCCTTCCTGGTGGAGGACCCCTCGGTCTTTGCCCTGGGGGACTACGTCTTTGTCCCCGGCGCCCGCAAGGCGCTGCTGGATGCCGCTCCTGAGATGACCGCCTACGCCGTTTCGGCAGAGGGCAAGGTCACTCCCTTTGTGGTGCGCCTGGGCGATATGACCCGGGACGAACGCCAGATCCTGGCGGACGGCTGCCTCATCAACTACTACAAAAACAACTGATTCTCTGAAAAATCAGTCTGAACGCAACAGAAAAGCACCCCGGTATTTTTGATACCGGGGTGCTTTTTGATATGGCTCGTTTGGTTTGCGCGGCTGATCTGCGTGCCATCCGTTCCGCCGGTGGCAAAACCGACAGGGGAGGACTGCTTTATTCAAACAGAGCCGCGCAGTCCTGTTCGGTGTAGACGGGGACGCCGTTTGCTTTCAGCAGTCCGGCAGTCACGCCGTCGCCAGAGATTTTGACATGGGAAAAACTGCCGTCGTAGATGGTGCCGCTGCCGCAGCTGGGGCTGTTTGCCTTGAGCAGAGCCGCCTGACAGCCGCACAGCCGGTACAGGGCAAGGGCGGCTTCGGCACCCTTGCGGTATTGGGTGGTCACGTCCGCACCGGCCTCGGTGACGACATACTTGCCGCGGCGTTCGGCGGGCGGCCGGGGCGTGGGCAGACCGCCGTAGATTTCCGGGCAGACGGGAACCAGTTCATGCCCGGCGTTGCGCAGGGCTTGCAGCAGCGCGGGGTCAAGATTATCCCCGCCGGAATATTTGCAGGCGATGCCCAGCAGACAGGCACTGACAAGCAGTTTCATCAAAAACCTCCGCGTTTTCTGTCAAAGATAAAATATCCGGCTTCCATCGGGCCGGATGTGGCTTGAAAACCAGCATACCATCGGCGGAGGCCTGTGTCAATCAAGGCAAAACATTTGGACGCTGTGTCATAGCTTGCGTAGCCGCTGCATACAATGAAACAAGGCCCTGCCGGCATAAGAGCACTTTTGAGGGCCGGTAAGGTTTCATTGAGAGGGGGGGACAAACCATGCCTACGATCCAACCCGGTGAGGCAAAAAAGCTTTTGGATACCGGTGCCGTCGCTTTGGATGTGCGGGAGGACTGGGAATATCAGGCGGGACATCTGCGGAGGCCTTGCATCTGCCCCTTGGCAGGCTGGCGCGCAGCGCGGAGGAACTTCTGCCGGACAAAACGCGGAATATCGTGGTTTATTGTGCCAGCGGAGTTCGGTCTTTTCAGGCGGCACAGTGGCTGTGCCGGAACGGCTGGCGCAATGTATGGGATATGGGCAGCCTGAAAGCATGGCCCTACGGAATTGAACATTTCTGAAATTCTGACCGTTTTGCCCACCTTGCTATGCCGGACGGAATATATTACAATAGACGTGTATCGGGCTGACACAAAAGTCCGGGTTTTGGTATTTTGATAAAAACGTGATTTTACATCGGGCGTTGGGGAATCCCGGAGCGCCGAATCGTATAGAAAGACAGAGACTGCCGGTCAGAGCCGGCTTCGCCGTGCCGCACGGCGGGAAAACGGAGGAGTGGAATGAAAAAATGGTTGAGCCGGAAACCGGAGATGGTTTCGGACTGGCTTTTTCTGATTATTGCCGGTGTGGCGGCGTATTTTCTGTTTGATCATCTGCCGGACATCTGGGGCGGCCTGGACCGCGTTCTGGGGATTCTCTCTCCCTTTGCGGGGGCCATTGTACTGGCCTATCTGCTGGATATGCCCACCCGCTTTTTTGCCAAAAAGCTGTTCCACGGCAAGCGCATCCCGGCAATGATTTTGTCCTACCTGGTGGCGATTTTGCTTATTGTGGTGCTGGTCAGCCTGGTGGTTCCTCAGCTGGCCGCCAGCATCCGGATGTTCACCACCAACCTGCCGGCCTATGCGGATAACCTCCAGAGCCTGCTCACCACATTGCAGGAAAAATACGGTCTCAACCTTGCCATTGCCAACGAACTGCTGGATGATTCCAGCGAGATGATCTCCAAAGTTCTCAGCGCCCTGGCCAGCAGTATGCCTGCGGTGGCAAACTACGCAGCCAACGCCATGGGCGGTCTGGTGGCTGTGTTTACGGCGGTGGCAGGCAGTATTTATATGCTTGCCAGCAAGGAAACGCTCCTGCGCAACCTGCGGGCGGTGCTGCATGCCGCGGTTCCGCCGCGGGTGGCAAAAAGCGTGCTCAGTGTCTTTTCCATGGCGAACAAGACGTTCAGCGGATATATCGGCGGCCAGATGATGGATGCACTTCTGGTCGGTATCGAGACCTTTGTGCTCATGTCCATCATCGGGCTGGATTTCGCCCCGCTGATCGGCGTGCTGGTAGGCGTGACGAACATTATCCCCATCTTCGGACCCTTCATCGGTGCGGTGCCCGGCACGCTGATCCTGCTGTTTGCTGATCCCATCCAGGCGGTGGAGTTTGCAATCCTTATTCTGGTCGTTCAGCAGATCGACGGCAACTTTATTGCGCCGCGCATCGTGGGCGATGCCATCGGCCTTTCGGGGCTGTGGGTGCTTCTGGCCATTATTCTGGGCGGCGATCTGTTCGGCTTGCCCGGCATGGTGGTGGGTGTGCCGCTGTTCGCCGTGCTGTATACGCTGCTGAGCCAGCTGGTAGCGGCTGGCCTGACCAGCAGGGGAATTGACGCGGAGGGCAACCCCTTGCCCGAAGATCCGCCGGTCTTTCCCGACAAACACTGAGAAAAGATTACAAAAAGTTTACTTGCACTGCCGCCTGAACCCTACTACAATGGTAGTGCATAGAATGGAAAAGTAAAAGGAAAGGGGCCGAAACCCCGGAAAGTGCGCAACTGCGCGATGAGGCAAACGGAGCATGGCTGGAAAGGTATGGTTGGATAAAAAGCCGGAGACAAACCGGGATTGGCTGGCGATTATTTTTGCCAGCATCCTGTTTTTTACGCTGCTGCGCAGCTTGAATGTGGTGGCGGGTATGACCGGCAAGGTGCTGGGCATTTTGTCGCCCTTTGCGGGGGGCATTGTTCTGGCCTATGTGCTGGACCCCTTTGTCCGCTGGATGTCCCACTGCGTTCTGAAGGACAAGAAAAATCTCAGATGGATCGCCATTTTGTCCGCCTATGTGCTGTTTATACTGTTGCTGGTATTGCTTGTGTGGCTGGTGGTGCCGCAGGTGATCTCCAGCATCGGGACGCTGGTCACCAGCCTTCCCGGTTACATTGAAAATGTCCAGGGGACCTTGCGGTACATCCAGGACACTTACGGCATCAACCTTCAGGGCCTGATCCTTGCGCTGGACAATTACGAACAGCTTATGGGCAAGATGTACAGCATGGCCGTTGCGGCTTCGCCGGAGATCGTGGCCTATTTGCAGGCACTTGTTTCCAACGTGGTGGCAGTGTTTACGTCGGTGGCGGGCAGCGTGTATATGCTGGCCAGCAAGGATAAGCTGCTGCATCAGCTGCGCACCGTGGTGCATGCCCTTTTGCCCCGCAAACTGGCAGAAAACACCCTGCGCATCTGCCACATTGCCAATGAAAACTTCACCGGCTTTTATGTGGGCCGCGTGATCGATTCCGCCATCGTCGGGTCGATCCTGCTTGTGATCCTGCAAATTCTGGGCATCAGCTTTGCGCCGCTGATCAGCGTGCTGGTGGGAGTGACCAATGTCATCCCGTTCTTCGGCCCGTTTATTGGCGCGATCCCCAGCCTGCTCATCCTTCTCTTTGTCAATCCGCTGCAGGCGCTGGAATTTCTCATTATCATCATCTGCCTGCAGCAGGTGGACGGCAATTTTATCGGCCCCAAGATCCTGGGCCGCTCCATCGGCATCTCGGCACTGTGGGTGCTGTTTGCGGTCACGCTGGGCGCCAACCTGTTCGGGCTTGTGGGCATGGTCATGGGCGTGCCGCTCTTTGCCACGCTGTTCGGTCTTGGCCAGGAACTGATCCAGTGGTGTCTTGACCGCCGCGGCGTGGATTCGGAAGGCGTGCGCATTGCCAGGGAAGATGACCTGGAAGCCGTGCATATCCGGGACGACGAGGACGCCGGCCAAAATCTTTCCCAGGACTGACGCATAAAACAAAACACAACGGCCCCCGCAGGGAAGATCCCGCGGGGGCCGTTTGCTGTATGCTTGCTTATTTCAGGAAGCCGTTGACGATCTGTTCCTCGGCCTGCTGTTCGGTCAGGCCCAGGGTCATCAGCTTGATCAGCTGCTCACCGGCGATCTTGCCGATGGCGGCTTCGTGGATCAGGCTGGCATCAACGCTGTTGGCGGTCAGCTGAGGGCTGGCCAGGACGCAGGCGTCGTCCATGATGATGGCATCGCATTCGCTGTGTCCGGCGCAGGCGCAGTTGCCGTTGATGCGGCTGATGAACTCCTGACGGCTGTGGTCTTTCGCCACGCTGCGGCTGATGATGTTGGCAGAGGAACCCTCGCCGTTCATATCCACCACAAAGTCGGTCACGGCATTCTGCTCGCCGGTGGTCATGATCTTTTCCCGCACCACCAGGCTGGCGCCTGCGGCCAGGTCACCGCTGGTCTTGCGGATGGTGTCGTCGATGCCGGCAATCTGGGTGGTCTCCATCTCCATGTGAGCACCCTCTTCCAGGTGGACGATGGTGGTGGGGTTCATCACGCGCTTGCTGGTCTCGTCGCCCTCGCCGTAATGCTTCTCCACATAGCGGAGTTTGGCGTTCTTGGCAAGGTAGAAGGTGTGGATGCCGTCGTGCTCGGAATCGCCGCCGCAGTTGTGGATGCCGCAGCCGGCAATGATGGTGACGTCGGCGCCTTCACCGATGTGGAAATCATTGTAGACCAGGTCTTTCAGTCCGGCCTTGCTGATGATGACCGGAATGTGCACACTCTCGTTTTTGGTGCCGGGCTTGATGTAAATGTCAATGCCGGGCTTGTCTGTCTTGGACACAATGTCGATGTTGGCGGTGGTGTTGCGGCCGCCCAGGCCGCCGTTGGTACGGATGTTGTATGCGCCGACAGGCAGGCTGTCCAGTTCGGCGATCTCTTTCAAAAGGTTCTTTTCAATGGCGTCCATCATCAGGCGCGCACCCCCTCTACTTTGTCAGCCAGAACGCTGCACGCGGCGGAGCCGGCGTCAGCGCTGCCCAGAATGGCGGGCAGGATCTCGTTGCGGGAACCGATCTTGTCAATGGTGCCGTTCTTGACGACCACGATCTTGTCGGCAATGTTCAGAATACGTTCCTGGTGGCTGATGATCAAAATGCTGCCGCGGGTCTGCTCGTACATGTTCTCAAACACGCGGATCAGGTTCTGGAAGCTCCACAGGTCGATGCCGGCCTCGGGTTCGTCAAAGACCGACAGCTTGGAACCGCGGGCCATGACCATGGCGATCTCAATGCGCTTGAGCTCGCCGCCAGACAGGCTGTCGTTCAGCTCACGGTCTACATAGTCCCGGGCGCACAGACCGACCTCGCTCAGATAATTACAGGCCTCGGTGACCGAGGTGTTCTTGCCTGCGGCCAGGCTCAGCAGATCCTTGACCTGCAGACCCTTGAACCGGACCGGCTGCTGGAAAGCATAGCTGATGCCCAGGTTGGCACGGTCGGTGATGCTCATATCGGTAATGTCCTGCCCGTCCAGCAGAATCCGGCCGGACGTGGGCTTGTAAATACCCGCGATGACCTTGGCCAGGGTGGACTTGCCGCCGCCGTTGGGGCCGGTCACGGCGACGAAACGCTCGTTGACCGTCAGGCTGACGTCGTGCAGGATCTCCTTGTTATCGTCGGTCTCAAAACCGATGTGTTGAAGTTCAAGCATAATCTCCCTCCGAAACAATGGTGAATGCCGCCTGTACAGCAAGCGCGGCGGCAATATGCAATTTAGTATGCCACGGGTCCGGGCGGCAAAATCCATCCGGGCCGGTTTGACAGCTTTACCGTGGCAACGACATTATAGCACGGCAGAAAGCAAAGTACAAGTATTCATATCAAAAAAGTAGGAAATAATTTTCCCCATACCGCTGCCCCTGGCAAATCGGGAATGGAAAAGGGCCGTCCATGCGGTAAAAGGCCGCGTTCCGCCCGGTTGGCGCGGTATGAACCGTAGCGGATAAATTCTGAACCAAAAACGGCAAATCTTTTCTTGACAGCAGCGCTTTAGAGTGCTAATATTTTAGCAACCAAAGGCGATGAACGGGAAAAGTACCGTCAGACAGGCCGCCGCACAGAGAGCCCGACACATGCTGCAAGCCGGGACGGGGCCTTGACGGGAAAGAACACCCGCCAGCTGCAAACGGAACCCGCGCAGGTATTTGCGCGGCAGTATGGGCGCCGCAGGCCGTGCGTTAAAGCGGCAGCGTTTCAAAGGTGAACGTGAAATCAAGGGGATCGTGCGGCCATACCGCGCGATAATTTAGGTGGCACCGCGGATCAGTCAGACAGTGATTCGTCCTAATGGAAAGGGGACGAATGGCTGTCTGTTTTTATATCCGTTCTTCCCGCAGATTCAGGTGTGCCCGGCAGTGCCGGGACAAAACAGGGAAGGGGAGTCACCATTATGTGTTGTATCATGGGGTATGCCGGACGGGATCTGTCCAGGGAGCAGTTTGAAGCCTATCTGCTGCGCACCGCCTCCCGCGGGCCGGACGATCACCGGGTCGCGGAGACCGAGTTCGGTCTGCTGGGATTTGGCCGCCTGGCCATCATGGGCCTGACCGATGCGGGAATGCAGCCCTTTTTCCGGGGCGCCGACTGTGTGGCCTGCAACGGTGAACTGTACGGCTTCCGCACGGCCAAAAAAGAGCTGGAAGCCGAGGGCTATACCTTTGCCTCCGACTCGGACTGCGAGATTATTCTGCCGCTGTATTATAAGTACGGCCTGGATATGTTCGCGCACCTGGACGCCGAGTTCGCCATGATCCTGTACGACAGCCGCCGCAAATGGCTCATTGCCGCCCGGGACCCCATCGGCATCCGGCCGCTGTTCTACGGGTACAGCAAGTCGGGAGCCATCGCCTTTGCCTCCGAGGCGAAGAACCTGGTGGGACTGGTCCAGAAAATCTATCCGTTCCCCATCGGCAGCTACTACTGCAATGGGCGGTTCGTCCGCTACTGCGACATTGCAGATACCCCCGCCTACAACCGGGACGATATGCCCGAGATTCTGACCAACATCCGGGAAAAGCTGGTGGCCGGCGTGGACAAGCGCCTGGACGCCGATGCTCCCGTGGGCTTTTTGCTGTCGGGCGGTCTGGATTCCAGCCTGGTCTGTGCCATTGCGGCTAAAAAGCTGAACAAGCCCATCCGCACCTTTGCCATCGGTATGGATACCGACGCCATCGACCTGAAATACGCCCGCCAGACGGCGGAATACCTGGGGGCCGACCACACCGAGGTCATCATCGACCGGGACAAGGTCATCGCCGCCCTGGAGGAAGTCGTGGCCATGCTGGGCACCTGGGACATTACCACCATCCGGGCTTCGGTGGGCATGTACCTGGTCTGCAAATATATCCATGAACACACCGACATCCGGGTGCTCCTCACCGGCGAGATCTCGGACGAGCTGTTTGGGTACAAATACACCGATTTCGCCCCCAGCACCGCTGCGTTCCAGGTGGAAAGCCAGAAGCGCATCCGGGAACTGTTCATGTATGATGTGCTGCGCGCCGACCGCTCCATCAGCGTCAACAGCCTGGAGGCCCGCGTGCCGTTCGGGGATCTGGACTTTGTCCGATACGTCATGTCCATCGACCCGGCGCGCAAGCTGAACACCTACGGCAAGGGCAAGTACCTGCTGCGCAAGGCCTTTGAGGGCGACTGGCTGCCCGAAAACATCCTCTGGCGAGAGAAGGCGGCCTTCTCCGACGCGGTGGGCCACTCCATGGTGGACGACATCAAACAGTATGCCGAGACGCTCTACACCGACCAGGAATTTGCCGAAAAGAGCGGCCGTTACACCTACGCCCGGCCCTTCACCAAGGAAAGCCTGCTCTACCGGGAACTGTTTGAGCAGTATTATCCCGGCCAGGCCGAGATGATCGCGGATTACTGGATGCCCAACCGTGCATGGCCCGGCTGCGATGTGGATGACCCCTCCGCACGGGTGCTGAAAAACTACGGCGATTCGGGTAAATAATGCGGCTGTCTGCGGACTCCGGGGACGGCCTACGGAAAGAAAGGACGAATACACGTGGAGATCCGCCAAGCCACCGCGGCCGACCTGCCGCAGATCATGGACATTTTTGAACAGGCCCGCCGCTTTATGCGTCAGACCGGCAATCCCACCCAGTGGGGACCGGACTATCCAGGCCTTGCCCTGATGGAAGAACAGATCAGACAGGGCGTCTGCTATGTCTGCACCGAGCAGGGCAGGGTGGAGGGAACCTTTTGCCTGATTTTCGGGGCCGACCCCACCTACGCGCACATTTCCGACGGCGCATGGCCGGATGAGGCACCCTATGCCACCATTCACCGACTGGCTTCGGCGGGGCGGGTCCATGGCATTGCCGGAACCTGTATCGACTGGTGCGGGGCACGCGCAGGGACTCTGCGTGCGGATACCCATGCCGATAACCGGGTGATGCAGTATCTTCTGGAAAAGGCAGGCTTTGTGCGCTGCGGCGTCATCCGCGTGGCAGACGGCAGCCCGCGCCTGGCTTACTGGCGGGGACAAACTACAAATTGAATCAAAAAGACCCCATCCGGGACCATGCATCAGCAGGCCCGGATGGGGCTTTTTCATATGAAGTTCAGGGGACCGATCATCCCAGACGGCCGTACAGCTCCATGCAGTGATGCAGCTTTTCCGCCAGTTCGGGGGTGAAGGAACCGGGCAAAGCCCGCCAGCACCAGTTGCCGCCCAGAGTGGACGGAGTGTTCATGCGGGATTCATGCCCCAGGCCAAGCAGGTCCTGAGCCTGGACCACGGCCAGGTCTGCCACGCTGGACCAGACACCGCGCATCATGCCCCAATGATAGCCCTCCTCCCGGTTCAGACCGAGGTAGGCAACGGCATTGGCCACACAGTCCTCGGGGGCGGTATCGAACCATCCCACAAGGGGCTCGTTGTCGTGGGTACCGGTGTAGGCTACACAGTTGCAGGGGTAGGTGTGGGGGCGGTATTCGCCGCCGTCACGGCTGTCAAAAGCAAATTCCATGACTTTCATGCCGGGGTATCCGGTATCGCGCAGCAGCTCGCGCACGTCGTCGGAGAGAAATCCCAGATCCTCCGCAATGATGTTGCGTTTGCCCAGGGCTTTCTCCACGGCAGTGAACAGCTTCATGCCGGGACCGGTGCGCCAGCTGCCGCCGCAGGCATCGGTGCTGCCGCCCGGGATGGCGTAATACCCTGCAAACCCGCGGAAGTGATCGATGCGCACCACGTCATAGATGCCGCAGACATGGCGAATCCGTTCGACCCACCAGCGGTAGCCGTCCTGTTCCATGGCATCCCAGTTGAACAGCGGGTTGCCCCACAGCTGGCCGGTGGCGGAAAAACCGTCCGGCGGGCAGCCGGCGACGTCAATAGGCTCCAGGTCGGCGTTCAGCTGGAACTCCTGGGGGGCAGCCCATACATCCACGCTGTCCAGCGCTACATAGATGGGCAGGTCGCCGATGATCTGAATGCCCCGGGTGTTGGCGTACTGCTTGAGGGTGCCCCACTGACGGAAGAAGAGATACTGTACCGCCTGCCAGAAATCAATGTCCCCGGCCAGCCGTGTGCGGGCCTGAGACAGGGCGTCGGGATCGCGACGGCGCAGTTCAGGCTCCCAATCGGACCAGGGCGCGCCGCCGTGGTCATCCTTGAGCGCCATGAACAGGGCGTAGTCCGGCAGCCAGCCGGATTGCGTGCGGCAAAACTGCTCATACCCGGCGGGAGAATCGGCCAGCAGCCTTGAAGCCGCCAGGCGCAGTACCGGGTAGCGCTTTTGGTACATGGCGCCGAAATTTACCCGGTCAGGCGTGCTTTCCCAATCGATGGAGCGGTACTCCTCGGGGGAAAGCAACCCGTCTGCCGCAAGGTCATCCAGATCGATGAGATAAGGGTTACCGGCAAACGTCGAGAAAGATTGATACGGCGAGTCACCGTAGCTGGTGGGGCATACCGGCAGGATCTGCCAGTAACGCTGCCCCGCCGACGTCAGAAAATCCACAAAGGACCTTGCCTCCGCACCCATCGTCCCGATCCCGTAAGGGGAGGGCAGGCTGGACAGGTGCATCAAAATACCGCCGGCTCTCATGTGTGTGATTCCACCTTTTCAAATATTCTTTGTTCTGTGCGGTTTCCGCAAAACCGCGGGGATTTGCTGTGCGGGCAGGAAAATGGCCGTTAGGCCGGTGCGAGAGGTGCTACGCTCTCCCGCGTCAGAAGCTCAAAGGGAACGACCTCGTGAACCGCGGAACTGTTTTCCTCAATGCAGTGCAGCAGGATCTCAATGCCGCGTGTGGCAAGGCGGTCGGTACTCTGGCGAATGGTTGTCAGGCTGGGGATGCAGTAGCGTCCCAGTTCAATGCCGTCGTATCCGGCCACCGAGATGTCTCCCGGCACACGCAGACCGTGGTCTTTCAGGGCGCGCAGCGCACCCACGGCCATCAGGTCGCTGAGGGCAAATACCGCGGTCAGGTCCGGGCAGTGTTCCAGAAGCCACTCCATTGCCGCGTAGCCGCTTTCCATGGAGAATCGGGCGTAGGCATACTGCCGGGAAAGATCGAAGGAAAGCCCCAGCTGCAGAAACGCCTGCTGGCACCCGGCAAGACGGGCAAAGCTGGGCCGTGATGTGCTGGGATTGCCTCCGATCAGTCCGATGCGGCGGTGCCCCTGGGCGTACAAATGCTCGATCATGCTGGCGGCGGCCGCCGCGTCGTCCACGCTGACGCTGGACAGGTTGGGCAGGTCCAGGCTGGCGGCACTGTTGGTCACCAGGACGCAGGGAACGCCCAGTCCGGCCAGGTCGGCGGAAAAGTGATCCAGGTTGGAGCCCAGGAACACGATGCCATAGGGTTTGCGTTCCTGGCAGATCAGCATGGCCTGCTCCACTTCGTTGGCTTCCTCGTCAATGTAGTAGGGCATGCATACGTAGCCGTGGGCTTCCACCAGGGACTGCATGTGTTCCAGAATGCCGATGAACAGCATGTTCTGGGTGCCTTTGATGATGATGGCGATCCCGAAACTGGATTGCAGTTTCAGGTGCTTGGCGTTGGCGTTGGGCTGAAAGTTGTGGCGCCGTACGACGTCCATGATCCGGGCGCGGGCCGCGTCACTGACGTTAGGACTGTTGTTCAGTACGCGGGACACCGTGCCGATGGCATAGCCGGATTCGCGGGCAATATCCCGGATCGTCATGGCAGGTCACTCCTTTGCAAAGATATATTTTTCTAATAAAGTATATCAGCCTTTGACTGCGCCCGCAACGACACCTTCGATAATATGCTTCTGGCAGAGCAGGTACAAGATGATGATGGGCAGAACCGTGATGATAATGCAGGCCATCATCGGGCCCATCTGAACACTGCCGTAGCTGCCGCGGAAATACTGGATGGCCATGGGGATGGTGCGGTAGGTGCGGATATCCAGCACCAGGGTGGGCAGCAGGTAGTCGTTCCAGACCCACATGGTTTCCAGGATGGCCGTGGAGATCATGGTGGGCTTGAGGATGGGCATGACCACCCGGAAGAAGATCTGGATGGGGTTGCAGCCGTCGATCATGGCGGCTTCCTCGATTTCAACGGGCATGGACTTCATAAAGCCGGTGAACATGAACACCGCCAGACCGGCGCCGAATCCCAGGTAGATGATGCAGATGTTGAAGGGATTGTTCAGCTTGAGGGTGTCTGCCGTCTTGGCCAGGGTGAACATGACCATCTGGAAGGGAACGACCATGCTGAACACACACAGGTAGTACATGGTCTTGGACAGCTTGCCGGCCACGCGGGTGATGTACCATGCGCACATGGAGCAGCACAGCAAAATCAGAACGACCGACGAGACGGTGATGATCAGGCTGTAACCGAAGGATTTGAGGAAATCCATCTCCTGAATGCCGTAAATGTAGTTGGCCAGCCCGGTAAGGGTCTCGGCGGTGGGCAGTTCAAAAACGCGGGTGGTGGAGATGGCGCGTTCTTCCTTGAGGGAGTTGAACAGGATCAGCGCGATTGGGTAGATGTAGATCAGGGACAGAATGCTCAGCAGGATGGACAGAATGGTATTGGTGCGCCGTTTTGCCTGGAATGTCATTACTGCTGCACCTCCTTAGAACGGGTCAGACGAAGCTGTGCCAGGGCAATGACGACCACCAGCAGGAAGAATACGACGGCCTTTGCCTGGCCGATGCCCTTCCACTGGGCGCCGCTGCGGGCGTAGAAGGTGTCGTAGATGTTGAGGGCCAGCATCTGCGAAGCCTTGGCGGGCTCACCGGCGGTCAGCGATAGGTTCTGGTCGAACAGTTTGAAGGAGTTGGTCAGCGTCAGGAACAGGCAGATGGTAAAGCTGGGCATGACCATGGGGATCTTGACGCGGAACAGGATCTGACGGTTGCTTGCGCCGTCGATGCGGGCGGCCTCGATGAGGTCGATGGGAACGTTCTGCAGGCCGGCAATGTAAATGATCATCATGTAACCGATCTGCTGCCAGCACATCAGGATGACCAGGCCCCAGAAACCGTAGGTTTCGTCAAGGGAGAGCAGGGGCTTGCTCATCAGGGTCAGAACGCCGTCGAGAAGGGTTTTCCAGATATAGCCCAGCACGATGCCGCCGATCAGGTTGGGCATGAAGAACACGGTACGGAAAATGTTGGTGCCGCGCAGTTTGCGGGTCAGAAGCAGCGCCAGGCCAAAACCGAAGGCGTTGATCAGGACCACGGAGACCACGGTAAATGCGGCGGTGAAGAAGAAGGCGTGAGTGAAAGTGTCGTCGATCCAGATTTTGGCGTAGTTGGACAGACCGACAAAGGTGACGTCCTGCACGGTGGTGAACTGGCAGAAAGAAAGGTAGATACCCCAGATAAACGGCCAGATAAAACCGATGATGAAGGCCGCCAGTGTGGGAAGCACAAAAATCGGCCAGTACTTCTTGATTGTTTTTTGCATATCGATCCCCCTAATGCAATGATGTGGATCCCGACCGCCGGGGAGGGAACTCAGAAAAAGGGGGAGAGGGCGATCTCATGTCGATCGCCCTCTCCCGTGTGAAACCTTTTACTGCAATCGGGCGTTTCAGGATGAGGATCAGCCGTTGGACAGCTGATATTCGGTAGCCCAGCCGTCAACAAAGGCGGACACAACGCCGTCCCAGGTGCCGGTGCCGGCAGCGTAAGCGGTCAGAGCGGAGCCAACGCCGTTCTTCCAGTTCTCGGAAGGCATGGTGGAGAAGCACCAGTCAACAGGGGTCTTGCCGGCAGCGATGTAAGCCTCGGCATCCTCGAGCAGCGGGTTGGAAGCTGCGTACTCGCCGGTGAAGGTATCGAACGGGGTAACGAAGCCCATATCCTGGCTCATGGCTTTGCGGCCTTCGTCGCTGGTGATGACCCAGGTCAGGAAGTCGATGGTAGCCTGGATGTCTTCCTCACTGGAGTTCTTGTTGACACACCAGAAGTTTTCGGAACCGGTGCACAGACCCTGGTTCTCTTCGCCCTCAACACCGATGTAGATGGGCAGCATGCCCAGGTTCTCGTCGCCGAGGGAGCTGATGTTGTTGTATTCCCAGGTGCCGTTCTGGTAGAAGACGGCCTCACCGTTCACAAATTCTGCGGTGGCGTCGTTCGCGGTCTTGGAAGCCAGCAGAGTGGGCTCGCAGGTGGAATCGGTGATGTACAGGTCGAAGATCTGCTTGTAGTTATCCAGGTAGGTGCCCTTGATGGCATCGGTGGAAGAGATGCCGTCGGCCTTGTACTCGTAGTAGATGGGCAGGTTGGCCAGGTGGGTCTTGAAGCGCCAGTCAGAGGAAGAATCCATACCGGCGGAGGTGAAGGCACCCTTGACGCCCAGCTCGTCCTTGCGGGCCTGGATGTCATCGGCGACCTGCTTCAGGGTCTCGAAGTTGGTGATGTCCTCGGCGGTGTAGCCGGCCTTTTCCAGCAGCGCCTTGTTGTAGATGATGCCGTAGGTCTCAATGACGTAGGCAATGGCGGGAACGCTGTCGCCGTCCTTCAGTGCGAAGGAGTCGCTGGTCAGGTGGGAGTACAGTTCGGTGCCGGACAGGTCGTAGCAGTAATCCTTCCAGTTGGCCAGACCGACGGGGCCGTTGACCTGGAACAGGGTGGGAGCGTCGCTCTTGGCCATCTCGGACATGAGCTGGGTCTCGTACTGACCCTGGGCTGCGGTCACGACGGTGACGGGAACACCGGTCTGCTCGGTGTAGATGGCGGCGAGGTTCTGCCAGTCCTCATCCTGTTCGGGCTTGAAGTTCAGGTAGTAAACCTGGCCGGAAGCGCCGGTGGTCTCGCCGGTAGCACCGGAGGTGTCGGACGTCGAGGTGCTTCCCGAAGAAGAACTGCCGCTGCATCCTGCCAGCAGGCCGGCGGCCATCGCGGACGCGATCGTCAAAGCGAGGATTCTCTTAGCTTTCATTTGTGTTTTCCTCCTAAAAAACTGATTGGTTGAAATTTCCGGAGTTTTCTCTTCTTGTTGGAGTGATTGGAATCGTTTCCGATTGCTCTGTGCCACTATAATAGCCGATGGAACCCAAAAAAGCAAGCGAATTTTGCATGGATTTTATAGATTTGGATGAATTTATAAAAAAATAATGTGGAATTTGTGCAAGTGCTCTCAACACTTTTGTCACCGTTTGAACACAAATTGGAAATATGAATGGAAACGGTTCAAAATTGGGCGAAAAAATACCTCCCGCCCGTTCAAGGGGGGAGGTACACAAAGTGTATGGCTTTGGAAGGGGTGGAACGTTCCGGGAAAAACGGCGTTACAAAGTCTGTCCGGAGACCAGGCCGTTCCACAGGCGGTAGTAGATGCCTTCTTTGGCCAGCAGCTCTTCGTGAGTGCCTTCCTCTTCGATGCCGTTTTTGCCCAGCACCAGAATACGGTCGGCGTTCTTGATGGTGGTCAGGCGGTGGGCAATGGTCAGGGTGGTGCGGCCTTTGGCCAGGGCGTCAAGGCTCTGGCCGACCAGGACTTCACTCTCATTGTCCAGCGCGCTGGTGGCTTCATCCAGGAGAAGGATGCGGGGATTTTTCAGGAACAGCCGTGCAATGGAAATGCGCTGCTTCTGGCCGCCGGACAGCTTGACGCCGCGCTCGCCCACATAAGTGTCGTAGCCGTCTTTCAGTGCCTGCACAAAGCCGTCGGCTCCGGCCATGCGGGCGGCGGCTTCGATCTCTTCCCGGGTGGCGCCGGGCTTGCCGTAAGCGATGTTCTCGGCCACGGTGCCGCTGAACAGATAGACATCCTGCTGCACCACACCAATGGCGTTACGCAGGCTTTCCAGGGTGACGCCGCGGATGTCCTGTCCGTCGATCAGGATGTGGCCCTCGGTCACGTCATAGAAACGGGGGATCAGGTTGCACAGGGTAGTCTTGCCGCCGCCGGAAGGCCCTACCAGAGCCAGGTTTTCCCCGGGGCGGATCTTGAGGTTGACATGGCGCAGCACTTTGTTGTGATCGTCGGGATACTCAAAGCTGACGTCGCGGAACTCGATGCCGCCCTCGGTCACGGTGAGGGGCTTGGCATCGGGGGCGTCGGTGATGTCCACGGGGGTATCCATGATCTCGTAAAAGCGTTCGATGCCGGTCATGCCGCGCTGGAACTGTTCGGCAAACTCCACAATGCGGCGGATGGTGGCGATGAGGGTGGAAACATACAGAATGTAAGCCACCAGATCGCCCGCGCTGATGCGCTGGTATACCAGGAACAGACCGCCCGCCACAATGACCACCAGATACATCAAGCCGTCAAACAGGCGGGTAGAGGTGCTGAACGCAGCCATAAAATGATAGGTGGTCTTTTTGATCTCCTGGAAAGCGCGGTTGCCGGCCTCAAACTTTTCCTTTTCCCGTTCCTCGGCGGCAAACGCCTTGATGACACGCTCGCCCAAAAGGCTGTCCTCCACCGCGGCGTTCAGCTCGCCAATCTGGTAGCGCTGCCGGCGGAAAGCTGCCCGCAGCTTGAGGTTGAGGGTCACCGACACCACGCCCATCAGGGGAACGCAGGCAAAGACGATGAGCGTCAGGGGAATGCTGGCATTGCACAAGATGACGAAAGACGCCGTGATCTTGATGGCCGCAATGAAAAATTCCTCGGGGCAGTGGTGGGCGAACTCGGTCACATCAAACAGGTCGTTGGTGATGCGTCCCATGATCTGACCGACCTTGGTGTTGGAATAGTAGGTGTCGCTCAGCCGCTGCAGATGGGCAAAGGCGTCCCGCCGCATGTCGGTCTCAATGTAGACGCCCATGATATGGCCGGTGCTGGACATATAATAGTTGGCCGCGCCGTCGATCAGCCGCAGCACCAGATACAGCCCCGCCAGTTTAAGCACCACGCCCGCGGTCAGCAGGACGGTGGTATCGGTGGCGGCGTTGGTCAGGTAACTCATGATCTTGGGCAGCACGATATCGCACAGAGTGGTCAGCGCCGCACAGAACAGATCAAAGAACAAGATGCCCTTGTACCGCAGAAGATAGGGCAGAAAGCGTGCCAGCATGGGCCGGCCGGTTGCCTGGGTAGACTGGTTTGACATATGATTCCTCCATTTGATGTTTGCCGCCGGGAATGCCGTGCGGCTCCGCAAAGAACCGCCCCGGGGCCTGCAGCAGCCCCGGGGTGGGGAAAAGATGTGGGAAATGTTCAGCCTTCCGGTGCCGGGTCAGTCGGCACAGATTGGGTTTCGGTGGTGCTTTCCGTCTGGGAATTGCTTCCGTCGCCGCCGTCACCACCTTCCGGCGGATCCACAGGGGGCGGTTCGGGCGTAGGAGTTAGAGCGGGAATCTCTTCCGTCCTCGTAGCACCACAGACAGTACAGGTATATGTCCGCACACCGGGAACACCGTAATCGGGAGGTGTCGTTTCCACGCCGCCGTCCCAGCTGTGTCCGGTTGCGTTGATCGGTTCCGTGTAGCTGTCGCCGCAACTGCAGCTGTAAGTCGCACTGCCCGGCGCCTCACAGGTGGGGGCGGTATAACCGGTCTGCGTATAGCTGTGGATATGGGGCGTCGGTTCCGGTTTCTGTGTCGGCACCGGAGTGGGATCGGGTTTGGGCGTCGGCGTCGGAGCCGCCAGGGCGGGGATCTCCTCGGTCTTTTTGGTCCCGCACCGGGTGCAGGTGTAGGTCCGCTCGCCGGTAACGCCCTGCTGGGGTTCGCGGGTCACGGTGCCGCCGTCCCAGGCGTGACCCAGGGCGGAGGTGTCTTTCTCAATGATCTCACCGCAGATGCTGCATTCATAGGTAGAGCTGCCGCCGTTGAGACAGGTGGCCTCGATGCGCTTGTCGGTCAGTTCCACATAATCGTGCTCGTGTTCATCCGGGGTAAAGTGGGCAGTCAGGACCACACCGCCCGCATCGGCATTGGATGGAACGGTAAAGGTCAGGCTGGCGCTGCTTCCTGCCGATCCCAGGGACGCCGTCCAGTAGGCGAACTTCCAGCCCTTGTCCGGCACCGCGGTGACGGTGGAGCAGCTGGCGCCTTTCTTGACCAGCTGGCTGGTGGTGCCCTGCAGGCTGCCACCTGTGCTGGCAACAAATTCCACGGGAACCTTGGCGCCGCGCACCGCAATGGGGTCTTGGGAGATCAGGCCCACGGGCGTGCCGTTGGGAGTGGGAATGGTGCCGAGAGGCTGGGGACGCCGGTCCTCGGTGATGTAGGCGTGGGTGCGGACATACTCAAAAAAGGCGGTGACCGCAGTCTTGGACAGATGCACGCCGTCGGACAGCGTGTAGTCGGTCTTGGCCCAGCCGGTAGCCGGGTCTTTCAGGACCTCGGCAGAGTTCAGGAACTTGAATCCGTTTTCCTCGCACATTTCGGCCAGGGCGGCGTTGTAGGCATCCACCTGCACCATGTTGAGGTTCTGGTTTTCCCGCTGCTTGTCCAGGGGCGGGATGGCGTTGACGATGATGTCGGCATAGGGCCAGGCTTCCTGAATGGCCTGCAATCCGGTCAGATAGATTTTGATGAAAGAGGATGCATCGGTGGAGGTTCCGGACAGGTTGTTGGTGCCGAACCCGATGATGATCCGCCTGGGTTTGAGCATGGCCACCGCATCGGGAATGGTGTACATATTGCTGTGGCCGACGAACTGTTCACATTTGAGGGTAGTGATGGCACCCACGCCCATGCTGACCACGCCGATGTTGTTGGCCAGGGAAGTGAAGGCGGTGCCGGTCTCGTCGGCGTACATCATGTAGCGGGCGGTGTTGGAGTCGCCGATGAACAGCGTCTCGTCAATGTAGCTGCGCCCGGCGTCTTCGGTCAGGGCCAGCACGGTCCCGCTCTGGGCGGAGACTGGGTCTGCCGGTGTGGGCGTCCCGCCGGGGGCCGAGGTGGCGGTGGCGGACGTTTCTGCGGTAGCGGTCTCGGCAGTGGAAATACTGTCGGTATCCTTCTGGCATGCCGTCAGAAAGAAACACCCGGCCAGGGCAATCGCGGCCAGTCGGGAAAGGGTACGCTTTGTGGGGATCGAGTTCAAAAACATGGCGTTTGGCCTCCCAAAACGTTCAGTTCTTGGCGCTGTAAAGCGCACAACAGGATATGCTTCATTTTATACCTTTTCCGGCCTATTGTAAACCGCGTAGAGTTGTAAATTCGTACGCGGCTGTCCGGGTGGCTGCCCCGCCCGGAACAGAATCGCCCAAAACGACAAAATCCCCCTCAAAACAGCAAAAAGCCCGCAGTCCGTGAAGGCCACGGAACTGCGGGCAAAAAGCGGAACAGGATTACTTGGAGCAGACAAAACCTGCCGCGTTCAGGAAGCGCAGGAAAGCTGCCTGGCCGGCCTCGTCCTGCTTGAAGACACCGGCGTTTTCAAGCACGTGGCTGAACACGATGCCGATCTCGTCACGCACAGCCTTTTCGGCCTTGTCGTGGGAAAGCGCCGTGCCGTATTTGGCAATCAGCTCATCGATCCAGTCGGCGTGGACAGCCAGCGGGCTGCCTTCCTCACGGCTGGTGTTGGGCGCCTTGCCGGACAGGATGTCGGCGATCTGAGCGCCCTGGTCTTTCAGGCGGGCGGGCAGGATGGCCAGGCCCATGACCTCGATCAGGCCGATGTTCTCTTTCTTGATGTTGTGGTACTCCTTGTGGGGGTGGAAGATGCCGTCGGGATACTGCTCGGTGGTGCGGTTGTTGCGGGGAGCAAGATCCAGGATGTAGCCCAGCTCATCGTCGTAGTGCAGGATGGGGGTGACGGTGTTGTGCGGGGTGTCGCCGGTCTTGGCCAGCACGTCCACACTTTCGTCGCTCCAGTCGCGCCAGGCGTTCATGATGTCGTTGGCAGCGTTCTGGACCTGCTGGGAGCTGCGGCCGATCAGGCGCACGGCAGAGACGGGCCAGTTCAGGATGCCGGCCTGCACGCCGGGGTAACGGGGATTGTGCAGCGGCGTGCGGATCTTGGCTTTCTGCATGGGGAAGACGTAACGTCCGCCCTGGAAATGGCTGTGGCTCAGGATGCTGCCGCCCACGATGGGCAGGTCGGCGTTGGAGCCGCAGGTGTAGTGGGGGAACTGCGCCACAAAGTCGAAGATCTCCGCCAGGGTCTGGCGGGTCATCTCCATGGGCTTGTGCTCGTCATGCAGGATGATGCAATGCTCATGGAAATAGGCGTAGGGGCTGTACTGCAGGTAGAAGGACTCACCGGCCAGGTTCAGCGGCACGATGCGGTGGGTCTGACGGGCGGGGAAGTTGATGCGGCCCGCATAGCCGATGTTCTCCTTGCACAGCATGCACTGGGGATAGCCGCTCTTGGGCTGCAGCCGCTCCATGGCGATGACCTTGGGGTCCTTTTCCGGCTTGGTCAGGTTGATGGTGATCTCCAGGTTGCCGTAAGGGGTCTTGGTATCCCACTGGATGTTGCGGGCGATCTGGGCGGTGCGGATGTAGTTGGACACGACGCACAGGTCATAGAACCAGTCGGTAGCGGCCTGAGGACCTTTCTTGGCGTACAGCTTGCGGAACTTTTTGCAGACTTCGCTCTCCCGGGGCATCATGGCGCCCATGAGACGGGTCTCAAAGTTGATGCGGTACTGCGGCACGGTGTTGTCGAACAGTCCCTTTTCGGCGGCGAGGTCCAGCATATGTTCCAGGATCTCGGTGGGGGTGTCGAAATCTTCCTTGGGGGCGCTGCCCTCAAAGGGAGCGGGCAGGCAGAGGATATCCAGCAGCGTGTTGCGTGCGACGATGATATCCAGGTCGCGCACGAGTTTGTGCTTTCTGCCGAAGCGCAGCAGGCGTTCGACATCCAGGGCAAGGGTCTGGTCCCGATCGGCATCGGGGGCGGTGATCTGAGAGGTGGCGGACAGCATTTCGTTCGACATAGTTGTATCCCTCCTGTTAAATTTACGATACCGCATTTTTACATCCTTTTCCATGTGCGCAAAACCCAAGCTTTTGTGCTTTTGACGCGGCGGGGCTGCAGACTCCGGCCGCGTTCCGTTCCGCATACAAGAAAACCCAGAACCGCCGTGACGCGGCAGCCCTGGGATTTTGTATTTTTATGGGATAAGCGTTTGTTTTTTCTCAGCGGGTAAGGTCGCTGAACAGATCGGAGCGATAAACGCCCTGGGCGATCAGGTCGGCAAAGGCCTGGGCCACGGCGGGCTTGTCCTCCTGGTAAGTGACACCGAACCACTTGTCGGGCGTCTTGAGGACTTCCACGCTGACGGCGCCTTTCTGCAGCAGCTCATCAATGTAGATGGGCAGCAGATACTCCGCCTTGGTCATGTCGCCTTCCGGCTTGGCAAAGAACTCCACAAAGCCGTCTTTCAGCAGGTCCATGAACTCGGGGGTCAGGCCCCACATGTTCATGCTGACCAGGTTTTCCGGATCCAGGACCCGGTCGCCCGCCTTGGCGCCGTCGGCGATCTTTTCAATGCCCTTGGTCTCGTCCACGCCGGTCAGGTAGCCCTCGTCGTTCATCTTGCAGATGCCGCGGGTCACGGCGCCGTTGTCGCTCAGGGTGTTCTTCAGCACGAAACCGGCCATGCACAGGCGGCCCGGCTTGGAAGCGTCGTACTGGACCAGGAAGTCATGCAGATTGACATAGGCCTGCTTGCCGTAGTAGTCGTCGGCGTTGATGACGGCAAAAGGCTCGTGCAGGATGTCGCGGCAGGCCAGAACCGCCTGGCCGGTGCCCCAGGGCTTGCTGCGGCCCTCGGGCAGCTGTGCGCCTTCCGGCAGGTCGTCCAGCGCCTGATAGGCGTAGGCGACTTCCACCCCAAGGCCGGCGCAGACTTTTTCGATGCGGTCGCCGATGACCTCGCGGAAAGCCTCCTCGATGTCCCGGCGGATGATAAAGACGATCTTGTCAAACCCGGCTTCGATGGCGTCATGGATGGAGTAATCCATCAGGATCTCACCGTTGGGACCCACGGCGGCAAGCTGCTTGATGCCGCCGCCGTAGCGGGAGCCGATACCGGCGGCCATAATGACCAGTGTTGTTTTCATGTTGACGATTCCTCCTAAATGGGCTGTGGGAAATGCCGGTCCGGCCGGACATTCCCAGTACGGGGAGACCGCCGCACAGTGTGCCGGGCGTTCTCCGCTGAAACGGCCATGGCGGCCGGTCTTACATGATGAAAGCAGTCATCAGGGCGTTGACCGCTGCGGTGCGGCCGGGGCCCATGAGCCAGTACAGGCCGACCACCAGCGCCAGATAAACCAGCAGGTAAACGGCCACAGCCACAAAGCTGGTGCCGCCGCGCAGGATCAGGGCATCGGAGCGCTCCGGGCCTTCCGGCACGCGGTCGCAGATCTCACGGATGCGGCGGGCGGATTCTTTTTTGTACCAGTACAGGGCAAACAGGCTGCGGATGAACATCTGGCACCAGTTCAAAAACGCGCAGATGTAGCTGGCGGCGCTCAGCCATCCCAGATCCATCCCCGCGACAAGGGGCGACCCTGCCGCCTGCAGAAGAGCCAGCGCGGTGGGGAGAGTCAAAACCAGGGAGATCAGCGAGAAAATGACGCCGGTCTTCCACATTTTGCGGTAGAAGAAGTAGATGGGACCCAGGAAGAATGCCGCAAAGGAAACGCTGGTCTTGCGGCGGGTCTCATCCATGCGCAGAAACTGGATCAGATAGTACAGGCTGGAGCCGCCCAGATAGCTGGCCCAGTCCCGGGCCTTGATGCCGT
Source organism: Candidatus Gemmiger faecavium (assembly GCA_019114415.1). Classification (GTDB taxonomy): domain Bacteria; phylum Bacillota; class Clostridia; order Oscillospirales; family Ruminococcaceae; genus Gemmiger; species Gemmiger faecavium. The sequence goes on from DXFO01000021.1 coordinate 62,439, forward strand.
CGATGGGGTCATCGGGGCCCAGTTCCCGGCGGAACATGCCGCCAAAGGCATCGGTGCGGCCGGTGTCGGTCCCTGCGCCTGCACCGGCATTTCTGCCGGAGGCGGAAGCATGGGGACGGGGCGCCTGATCCCGGGTATAAACGGGACCCTGCTGCTGGGGGCGCTGCGCCGAAGCATTGTCCGGATCGGGCAGGGGAACGCCGCAGTGGTTGCAGGAACGGTTGGTCACAGGGTTGGGGGTTCCGCAGTTGGGGCAGACGCAGGTATCGTCTACGCCGGGAACGATGTCCGGCTTCCATTCAAAGCCGGAACCGTGCTTGTCCGCATGGACGCAGACGCCGGTCTTGAACCAGCAGGCACGGTGATAGGGGGTGCCGCAGTCGGGGCAGACGACGATGTCGTCCCCCTCGGCAAAAACTTCGTTGCATACGGGACAGTGGTTCCCTTTATAATCTGCCATTCAATAGCCTCCGTGTTCTGAACATATCCATTCTGCGCGCAGAATATACAGAGTCCCGGCGGTGCAGCCGGCAGGCAAAACGCTTCCATGCCGGGTCCCCGGCGGAAAATAAGATGCCGGAACCGATGGAAAAGCGGGGCGCGCAAAAGGGGCGGCGCAATGCCCGAAAATGCCTGTAATACGGGCCTGCGCCGGGTTTAACGACATTATACCCCAGTACCATATAAAAAGCAAAGAATTTTCTGTTAACAGCTGTCTACAAAACGGTTAAAATGGCCGCCGCAAGGCCTTCCGGGCGGGGCAGAGCAGCAAAAATCGAGCCGGTTTTTCGCTGCCTGTTTACAAGAGACTGTTTTTTCGGTATACTGATACTGTGTAAGTTTGCGCCGTGCCCTCGCACGGCTGATGCTGAAAATAGAACGATTCGAGAAAGACAGGGGTATTTGACAGTATGATCACGATTGACGAACTGAAATCCAGGCTGGGCGGGTTCGAGACCTCGATCAACGACCTGCGGGAAGCGCTCGCCATTGAAGCCAGCCAGAAGCGCCTGGCTGAGCTGGAACACCAGATGACGATGCCGGGATTTTATGACGACCAGGAGCGCAGCCAGAAGGTCTACGCCGAGATGAGCGACCTGAAGAACAAGCTGGAGCGCTTCACCAAGCTGACCGCCCAGTATGAGGATGCCGGCACCCTTTTGGAGATGCTGGAGGAGGAAAACGATCCCTCCCTGGCGTCCGAGGGTGAGGAAGCCGTCAACGAAGTCCAGAAAGAGATCGACGAGCTTCAGCTGGTGACCATGCTCAACGGCGAGTATGACCATTCCAACGCCATCCTGACCTTCCATGCGGGCACCGGCGGCACCGAGGCGCAGGACTGGGCCGAGATGCTCTACCGTATGTACACCCGCTGGGCGGACGCTCACGGCTACAAGGTGGAAGTCATGGACGTGCTGGACGGCGACGAAGCCGGCATCAAGAGCGCTTCCATGATGGTCAAGGGCCCCAACGCTTACGGCATGCTCAAGAGCGAGAACGGCGTGCACCGTCTGGTCCGCATCAGCCCCTTTGACGCCAACGCCCGCCGCCAGACCAGCTTTGCCAGCCTGGAAGTCATGCCCGAACTGGACGACAACATCCAGATCGACATCCGGCCCGAGGATATCGAAATGCAGGTCTACCGTTCCTCCGGCGCGGGCGGCCAGCACATCAACAAGACCTCCTCTGCGGTCCGCCTGATCCACAAGCCCACTGGCATTGTGACTTCCTGCCAGACCCAGCGCAGCCAGCTGCAGAACCGTGAGTACGCTCTGGAAATGCTCAAAGCCAAGCTGTACCAGATCGCCCTGCAGCAGCATAAGGAGAAGATCGACGACATCAAGGGCGTCCAGAATGAGATCGCCTGGGGTCATCAGATCCGCAGCTATGTCTTTATGCCCTACACCCTGGTCAAGGACCATCGCACCAACTATGAGAACGGCAACGTTCAGGCTGTGATGGACGGCGACCTGGACGGCTTTATCTACGCTTACCTCAAGGCATCCTCCCGCGGGGAACTGCAGGACGTCTGAGAAAGGCCGCCTGCGCAATCACAGAACACAAGGCCGCAGACCCGCCGTTTTGGCAGGACTGCGGCCTTTCTGCATCCAAAAATCCGCAGACTTTTTTGGAAAAGCTGCTATATTTGTTCATACTCCCTCGTTATACTGGATATATTCCGCGCAGCAGCGTCATGGCGGCAGGGGCCGTACAGCTGCGGCAAGGCTTTCAAAACATAACGGAGGAAAAACCTTTGTTTGCAAAATTCAAGCGGCAAAAGGACGGTGCCGCAAAATCCGGGGAGCGGGAACCCGCCAGACCTCCTGTACCGACCCTTTCTCCCGACCCGCAGACCGGCCTTACGCCGGAACAGGCTGCAGAGCGCATGGCAGCAGGGCTGGATAACCGGGAGGTCGCCTCTCCCACCAAAACAGAAGCCCAGATCGTACGGGAAAATGTCTTCACCTTTTTCAACCTGGTTTTTGTGGTGCTGGCTCTTTTCCTGGCCATGGTGGGCAGCTTTGCCAACATGGGCTTTCTGGGCGTGGTAGTCTGCAATGCGGTGATCGGCATTTTTCAGCAGCTGCGTTCCAAGCGGGCGGTGGATAAGCTGACGCTGGTGACGGTGCATAAAGTCCGATGCCTGCGGGGCGGGCAGGTGCTGGAACTGGCCCCCACCGCCCTTGTGCGGGATGATATCGTGGAATTCGGCGCAGGGGAGCAGATCTGTGCCGATGCGGTGGTGCGCACGGGAGAAGTCCAGGTCAATGAAGCCCTCATCACCGGCGAGGCCGACCCCGTCACCAAACAGCCGGGGGACGGCCTGCGCTCGGGCAGCTTTGTCCTGTCCGGTCACTGCCGGGCGCAGCTGACCCGGGTGGGAGCAGACTCTTACGCAAACCGCCTCATGGTGGAAGCCAAAACCGATGTGCGCCTGGCAAAAAGCGAGATGATGCGCTCGCTGGACAGGCTCATCCGCTTTATTGGTCTGATCCTTGCCCCGGTGGGCATCCTGCTGTTTTTGCAGCAGTACGACGTGCTCCAGCTGAGTTTGCGGGATTCCGTCGAGGCCACGGTGGCGGCCCTGATCGGCATGATCCCGGAAGGCTTGTACCTGCTCACCAGCGTGGCGCTGGCGGTCAGTATGATCCGCCTGGCACGGCGCAAGGTGCTGGCCCAGGATATGAACTGCATCGAGACGCTGGCCCGGGTGGACGTTCTCTGCGTGGACAAGACGGGAACCATCACCGAGCCGGAGATGGAAGCGGGAGAGCCCGTTCTGCTGGACGAAACAAACTGGGACGCCGCCCGCACACGGGAAGCCCTGCTTGCTTTTTACGGGGAGCAGGAACCGGAAAACGATACCGCCCGGGCCATGTGCCGGCGGTTCGGCGGGGCATCGGACTGGGTGCGGCAGGGGAGCGTTCCCTTTAACTCCGCTTATAAATGGAGTGCCGCCACCTTTGCGGGGCACGGCAGCTTTGTGGTGGGCGCCCCGGAATTTGTGGCGGGGTCCCGGTATTCCGAACTGGCCCCGCAGGTGGAGCCCTACCTGGCAAAGGGCTACCGTGTGCTGCTCTTTGCTGCCTGTGACAGCCAGCCGGACCCCCATGACGGGCTTCCGTCGGCAGGGCTGCATTTCATTGCACTGATCCCGGTGGCAAACCGCATCCGGCCCCAGGCGCCCAAAACCTTCCGGTACTTTGCGGAGCAGGGCGTGACGGTGCGCGTCATCTCGGGAGATAATCCCGTAGCCGTCAGCGAGGTGGCCCGCCAGGCGGGCATCCCGGGGGCGGAACGCTATGTGGATGCCTCGACGCTGCGCACTGACGCCCAGATCGCCGAGGCCGCCGAGACCCACACCGTCTTTGGCCGCGTCACCCCGGAACAAAAACGCAAACTCATCAAGGCCATGCAGGAGGCCGGTCATACCGTGGCCATGACGGGCGACGGCGTCAACGACGTTCTGGCCCTCAAGGATGCCGACTGCGGCATTGCCATGGCATCCGGCGCACAGGCCGCATCCCAGGTGGCCCAGCTGGTGCTGACCGACTCCGACTTTTCGGGCCTGCCTGCCGTCGTGGCGGAAGGCCGCCGGGTCATCAACAACATCCAGCGCTCGGCGTCGCTGTTTCTGGTCAAGAATATTTTCTCCTTCTCCCTCAGCCTGCTGACGCTGCTGATCGCCATGCCCTATCCGCTTCAGCCGCTGCAGCTGACCCTGATCTCGGCCACCACCATCGGCATCCCGTCCTTCATTCTGGCGTTGGAACCCAACCATGAACGCATCCGCGGGCATTTCCTGCGCAACGTGTTCCGGAAGGCCCTGCCCGGCGGTCTCACAGACCTGATCCTGATTTTGGGCGTGCAGGCCTTTGCCTACGCCTTCGACTTGCCCAACTCTGAACTTTCCACCATCTGCACCCTGGTCATGCTGGGAGTGGGACTGGCGGTGCTGTGGAATGTATGCCGCCCATTCACGCCGCAGCATGTGGCGCTCTGGACAGGAATGCTTTTCCTGGGGGCGGCCGCGGCCTGGATCTTTGCCCCCATCCTGGAACTGGTGCAGCTGGATCTGGGCGGCATCCTGATCCTGCTGGTGTTCTGGGCGCTGGTCATCCCCGTCATGCGGGGCGTGTATCTGGCCATCGAAGCGGTGGTCCGCTTCTGGGACAAACTGACGGGATACCTGCCGTCGGTACACGACCGCCTGCCGTTCTGATGCCATACCCGAAGCAGTATAAATAATAGAAAAAGACCGCCTGTCCGGGAAGAACCCCCGGCGGGCGGTCTTTTTTATTGTGCTTATTTCAGCCGCTGGTCGCTGCCGAAGAATTTGAACATCCGGCAGTTGCCCAGCATCCGGCTGGCAACTTTTTCGGTGTAGCGGGCCTCAAATACCGCCTGGTCCACAATGTTGGTGGTGTAGATGGTGGGGCGGCGGCAGAGCATCCGGGTGTTGACAAGCTCGTACAATACGCTGACGGTCAGCTGGGTCATGAACTCAGTGCCAAGGTCGTCCAGGATCAAAAGATCCGCTTCCTTGCAGGCGTCCAGCCAGTCGTCATCGGTGTCCCGGTCGAAATGTTCCCGGCTCAGCTGGGCGGCCAGAGCAGCGGAACTGGTGTACAGCACGTCGTAGCCCCGGTCCAGGACTGCGTCGGCTACTGCCAGGGCCAGATGGGTCTTGCCCAGACCGGCGCTGCCGGTAAACAGCAGGTTGGGGCTTTTGGAGCTGAACTCCGCCGCCCACTTGCGACAGTAGGCCAGGATCTTGCCCATGTAATCCCGGACGGGACCGCCCAGCTCGGGATCGACCTCGGCGGGATAGCGTTCCAGCTGAAAGGAGTCAAAACTGCACAGGGCCAGGGGAGAAGCCGCGTTGATCTCATCCCGGCGCAGGGTGCGGGCAAGTTCGGCCACACAGGAGCAGGGACGGCCCTTGCAAATGCCGGTATCCTGGCAGGCAGGGCAGGTGTATTTGGGTACAAACTCCGCGGGATCGTACCCGGCAGCCCGGATGACCCCGTTCAGCGTTTCACCGGCCTGCTCAAAGGCTTTCTGCGCGGCGTGGCGCTTGGTGATGTCCGCGCCCTGGGCAGCGGTCATCAGATAGGCAGCCCCAAGGCGGGTACGCTGGGCCTCGGCGTCGCCGATCTCGGGGTGACGGCGCAGTGCCTCGGCGCGCAGGGCTTCGGCCCGGGTGACGGCGCGCTGGCGGCGAGCAGCCACCTCGCGCTGGGCAGCTCGGAAGAGTTCGTCCTTGGTACGCATGGCTTATCCCTCTGTTTCTTCGTCAAATACCGCGTTCCAGTTGCGGTTGAACATATCTTTCATGGGCTTTGCGGGGGTCTTGCCGGTGGCAAGGATGTTGGCAGGGGAGAGTGCGCCCTTGCCCCGCACGGCCTGCACCGTTGTCAGGCCCTGGGAGCGCCAGGACCGCAGGATGCCGTCCACATAGCGGATGGTGCGGTGATTCTCGGCCCGCAGCAGCGCTTCCTCGATCATATCGCGGCCGATGTGCCATTCCTCGTGCCAGCGGGCGACGGCGCGCCGGTCCCACTGGGTCAGGGTGTGAGGCTCAATGCCAAAGATCCCGGCAGCTTCCACACACCACTCTTCCCGCTGCTTCATACGGCGCAGATGCCGCTCGGCGTCCTCACCGGTCTCCACGCCGGCTTCCCGCCAGCGGACCAGTTCCCGGGCTACCGCGCCCACCGTGCGGCGTCCCTGGCGGGCGACCTCCGCACAGCACAGCAGCACCACGTCGGGCTGCCAGCCGTCGGTCAGATAAAGGCCGACCAGACGCTGCAGATCGCTGCGGCTCAGCGCCTTGCCGAAAGCGGTCTGGGCTTCCTCACACAGAACGCCCACGTAGGGGTCATTGATGGCGGACAGGTCGACCTCCCCAGCCGGAGCCGCAGGGGCCGCCGCCTGTGCGGAACCCCGTTCCTTTTCCAGCAGACCCGCACCGGCCCAGTACTGAAGGGCGCGGTTGGCAGCCTCCACGCTTTTCAGGCCAAGGTCGTGGGCAATGGTCCGCGCGTCGGTGCAGCCGGAACTCAGCACATACAGCGCCACCCGGATCACATCGCCGTCGGTGCGCGCCAGATGCGAAAAGATCAGCTGCGGCACCGCTACGGTATCGCCGCTGAGATTGGCCAGTTTATACATCATCCCAATATATCCCCCTGAAAAAACCGCAAACTTAATCACATTATATCATCGGGACAAAAATCTGTAAACCGAACCCCGGCGGCAGGGGACAAAACACGGCCAAAAGGGGCAAAACGCCGAAAATGCCTGCCGGATTTTGGCGGTATTTTCAAAGGCTTTTTGGTTGCATGCATCCGTCAATCCCACTAAAATAGTAATTAGTGATAGCGCACGCCCGCCATACAGGCGGGGAAAAGCTGAAAGGAGCTGTGCAGGATGGGAATCAACATGGTCAAACTTCCGACGAAAAAGGCGGATCTGTATTTGCGTGTGGCAAAGGGGCATTTCGCCACCAGCCACAGCCATATCAATTATTATATCGACGTGACGATGCAGAAGTCTCGTCTGTCCGAAGCCCGCGCCGTGGCGAAGGAACTGGTTGCAGCCTATAAGGCGACGACCATTGTGGACACGGTCCTCTGTCTGGACGGCACCGAGGTCATCGGCGCCTGCCTGGCCAGCGAGCTGACCCGCGACGGCTTTGTCAACATGAACGCCCACCAGACCATTTACGTCGTCACGCCGGAGCACACCACCGGCAGCCAGCTGCTGTTCCGGGAAAACACCATGCCCATGATCACTGGCAAGCATGTGCTGGTCCTGGCGGCATCCGTCACCACCGGCTATACCGCCCAGGCCGCCATTGAAGCGGTCAAGTATTACGGCGGCATGGTGGCCGGTCTGGCTGCCATCTTCGCTACCGTCAAGGAGTGCGAAGGCTATCCCGTGGCCTCCATCTTTGACCCCAACGACCTGCCCGATTATCAGACCTACGACTCTCACGAATGCCCCTACTGCAAGGCGGGGCAGAGAATTGACGCTCTGGTCAACAGTTACGGCTATTCCACGCTGTAACGTGCCGGGGCGGGCAAACTGAACAACACATCAAAACGCCCGACCGTGTCAGTGGCCCCCACTGACCGCCGGGCATTTTTTGTATCCGACAGGATGTGAAAGGAGAACGGTATGCGCAAGGACCTGGCGACAATGGCCGTCAACATGGAGGATTATGAACGCATCCCGCCCATGCGGCGGGTCCGGGATGCCTGCGTGCTGCGGGTATATCCCGACGGCCGTGTGGCATTGAACGGAAAACTGCTTGAAGAAGTCAAACGAAAAAACGGCAGCCTGGAACTGGGATTTGCCTGGCACAAAACGGATAAACGTTTTGTGCTGCTGTTCCCCACGGAGGAACCCAACTACAAATTTTCCCCCAAAGAGATGTGCCGGGACGTGGAACTGGCCCGGGCTTTGGTGGAGGACGGCATCATGCTCACCGCCAATTACCTGATGTTCTGGAATGCGGGGGCAAACGCCTGGGTCGGGGAGCTGGACGGAGAACGCAGCGACGCCGCTCTGGACCGTTCCATCCGCGCCGGCACCCGCAGGAGGAAAAAGCAATGAACGGGGAAGCCTGGCCGGATCTCAAATACCGGGCGGTCAGCCGGTTTATTGATTTGCAGGTACGGCGTTTTGGAAGCGGCCTGCCGGAAGAGGAATGCAGCGCCGAGGCCTGGCGCGCCTATCTGGAAGCATCCCGGGAATACCGCCGGGTAGCGGGGTGCTGTGACTTTTCCGATTTTGCGGCATTTTGCATCCGGGACAGCCTGGATACCATGCGCAGGCGCCGCAGTGAGCGGATCGCACTGGAGAGCAGCCTCTCCCTGGATGATGTTCCCGACGGCGGCAGGGAGCCGTTTGGCATGCGGTATTTTCCGACCACGGGGGATTTTTCACCCTGTGTTGTTTTGTGGGAATTTGTACGAGGCCTGGGGGAGGAAAAAGACCGCCTGGTACGGGGCCTGTACAGGCGTATGCCGGACGAGGAGATCATGGAAGAGCAGGGCCTTGCGCCGGAACGGTACTATGCGCTGCTGCAGGAATTGCAGGAAGATTTTTCCGATTGGGAAATGATCCCGCGGTAATGCACAGGACCAGCACGAAAGGTTTGCTGTGAAAATTTCCCCCTCACCAAGCCGGCAGTCGGCATTGCCCCCGCTCAGAATGCCGGAATATCGGGGTATGGAAAACGACTGGGAATGGTAAAGCCTCGTTGTTTCGTGATTTTGATCGACGGACAACAAATACGACGAAACTTAAAACAATTTTATATTATGTTGTTTGAAAGCGGAACTCTGTACTTGAAATCCCGGCCCGAATGGGGTAATATTGGGAAGTAATGCTATCAATCAAAATGCCAATACAGGAGGTGTGCCCCATGGCGGAGAAACGTCCCCAGAAGCGTCCGGCGCCCCGTCAGACTGCGCCGCTGTTTGCCGAGCAGGGCAAACGGACCGCTTACGATCAGGACAGCGACATGGAGTATGAAAATACCCGACGCAAAAATAAAGGAAAAAAGAAAAAGCGCAGCGGCGCGGATGTGCTGTACACCATCGCCATTGTGATTTTCGCAATCATCTTCCTGGTCAGCGGCGGCCTGCTGGCCAAGCGTTTTCTGGATGACCGCCAGACAGAAGGGGAGTTTGCCGCCCTGTCCGACCTCATCGATGAGACGGCGGAAAGCTCTTCCGGGGAGGAATCCAACGCCGACAAGTTCGCCCGTCTGGTGGAGCGCAACTCCGAGTTCATCGGCTGGATCAGCATTGAGGATACCAACCTCGACTTCCCGGTCATGTACTCGCCTACGCGGGCGAACTTCTACCTCCGCCATGACTTTGAAGGAGAGTACAGCAATTACGGCGTGCCTTATCTGGATGAGGACTGCACCATCACTGCGGACGGACGCAGCAACAACCTGATCATCTATGGCCACAACATGAAGACCGGGACTATCTTCGGCTGCCTGACCGGATATAAGGAAGCCTCGTATTACGCCGAGCATCCCCTGATCGAGTTCGATACCCTGTACGGCGATGCTACCTATGAGGTATTTGCCGCCTTTGCCATTGACGTGGTGGCGGATACCAGCTTCCCTTACAATACTTATATTGATATGGATGAAACCGCATTTGACGAGTTTGTCACCCAGGCAAAGAGCCGCAGCGATGTGGACAGCGGCATCACGCCGGAATACGGCGACGAACTTCTGACACTTTCCACCTGTGAGTATTCCAGCAGCAACGGACGGTATGTGGTCTGTGCGCGCCGGGTGGAAAATGCCGGCTGATTTTGTGACATTCCCACGTCGGGACTTGCCCCGGCGCGCCGGGTGTGGTATGCTTAATTCGCGCAGATAGCCTGTCTTTGTTTTGGTGTAAGAAACTGGAAAGGGAGAATGCGCGCTGCGGGGCGGCCGTTGCCCTTGACGGCCGCCCTGTTTTTTGTTTGAACTGACGAACGATTTATTCGTTCGCGCAAGGGAAACGCAAAACAAATCTGTGCGCCGCGTTGCATATGAATACATGAAACGCGGTGCGGCCGCAGTCTGCGGTGCATGATAAACGACATAAACGATACAAGCAATGGAGGGAACAGATATGTGCGGAATTGTTGGTTTCACCGGCAAGGCGCAGGTCGCGCCGATTTTGCTGGACGGTCTGGCCAAGCTGGAATATCGCGGCTATGACTCGGCCGGTATCGCGGTGGAGGACGCCGCAGGCAAGATCGAGGTCGTCAAGGCCAAAGGCCGCCTGCGCGTTTTGTACGAAATGACCGACGGCGGCACCACGGTCCCCGGGACCTGCGGCATCGGTCACACCCGCTGGGCGACCCACGGCGAGCCTTCCGCCGTCAACGCGCATCCCCATTATTCCCGTGACCACAAGATCGCGGTGGTCCATAACGGCATCATTGAAAACTATCAGGAGCTCAAGGACCGCCTGACTGCCCGCGGCTACGATTTTGCCTCCCAGACCGACACCGAAGTGGTCGCCCAGATGGTGGATTACTATTACTGCGGCGAGTCGGCGGGCAATCCTCTGGACGCCATCACCCGCATGATGATGCACGTCCGCGGCAGCTATGCTTTGGGCATTCTGTTTGCCGACCAGCCCGGCGTGGTCTACGCGGTCCGTAAGGACAGCCCCCTCATCGTCGGCGCATCGGAACAGGGCAACCTGATCGCTTCTGACGTTCCCGCCCTGCTCAAGTACACCCGCACGGTCTACTACATTGACAATCAGGAGATCGTCCGCATGACGCCGGACGACATTGAGTTCTACAACATCGATAAGGAGCGCATCGAAAAGACGCCCTCCACCATCGAGTGGGATGCCGAAGCAGCCGAAAAAGGCGGCTATGAGCATTTCATGATGAAGGAGATCTACGAGCAGCCCGCAGCGGTGCGGGATACTCTTTCTCCCCGCATCAAGGACGGCCGCATCGACCTGTCCGAGATCGCCCTGGATGAGGACACCATCCGCTCCATCCGCCGTCTGTATATCATCGGCTGCGGCTCCGCCTACCACGTGGGCGTGGCGGCACGGTATGTGTTCGAGAGCCTGGCCCGCCTGCCGGTGGAGGTGGATGTGGCCAGCGAGTTCCGCTATCGTGACCCCGTCCTGGAGGAGGATTCCCTCGCCGTCATCATCAGCCAGAGCGGCGAGACTGCCGATACGCTGGCTGCCCTGCGGGAGTGCCATGCCCGGGGCATCCGCACGCTGGGCATCGTCAACGTGGTGGGCAGCTCCATTGCCCGCGAGGCTGACGCCGTGCTGTATACCTGGGCCGGCCCCGAGATCGCGGTGGCAACGACCAAGGCGTACTCCACCCAGCTGGCGGCGATCTACCTGCTTGCCACCGAGTTCGGCCGTGTGCGCGGCACTCTGGACGAGGAGCGCTACGCCCATCTGGTCGAGGAACTGGAAGCCCTGCCCGGAAAGATCGAAAAGACTCTTTCGGACAAGGAGCGCATCCAGTGGTTTGCCAGCAAATACGCGGCAGCCAAGGACGCTTTCTTTATCGGCCGCGGCCTGGATTACGCCGTCGCGCTGGAAGGCAGCCTGAAGTTCAAGGAAATCAGCTATATCCACTCCGAGGCCTTCGCTGCCGGCGAGATGAAGCACGGCCCCATCTCCCTGGTGGAAAAGGGAACGCTGGTGGTGGGCGTGCTGACCCAGCCCGACCTGTATGAAAAGACCATCTCCAACATGGTGGAAGCCAAGAGCCGCGGCGCCTTCCTCATGGGGCTGACTACCTACGGCAACTATAACATCGAGGACACGGCGGGCTTTACGGTCTATGTCCCGCGCACCGATCCGCATTTTGCCACCAGCCTTTCGGTCATTCCCTTGCAGCTGCTGGCATACTATGTGTCCTGCGCCAAGGGCCTGGACGTGGATAAGCCGCGCAACCTGGCCAAGAGCGTTACGGTGGAATGATCCCACCTCCCGCGCAGGCCTGATTCTTAGGGCAGGTGCGCATTTGACGGGTTCATACAAAACAAACTGATGAATTTTGTGCAAGATTTGCTCCGTTTGCCTTGCATTGGCAGAGGCAGACGGAGCGAACTTGTGTTATAATACACAAAAAAGAGGATAAAACCGGCGCGGCTTCCGGTTCGCATGTTTGAAATGCGTTTGCTGCGCCCAGACACTATTATATATAACAGCGCTCAGGTGCAGGCAATAGGGAAGGGGCAGTTTGCCTTTTCCGGTCGCCCTGCGGACGAGGTCCGGCGGCTTTGTGCTCTTGCTGGGCCGCGCACCGAAAAGCGGGTTCAAAATATTCAGACGCGCGCCCGGCGGATCACGGACAGAGGGGTCACCGCCGGAGCTTTGGTGTGTGCCGCGCGTCAGGGACGGGGAATACAGTCAGATGAAGCAAAACAATAACCAAATCATCCGGGGCCTGCCCCGCCGTCTTGCGCTGATGGCGCTGGACTGCGTGCTGATCACGCTGTCCTACCTCATCGCCATTATGCTGCGATTTGACGGTGTGGACGCCTACCAGCGCATCGGCGTCATCCAGACCATGACGCCGTGGATGCCGTATATCCTGCTGATTTATATGCTGGTTTTCTGGTTCGGCGGATTGTACGAGATCCTTTGGGAATACGCCGGCATGCGGGACCTGGCCAGACTGACGCTTCTGTCAGGATTGTCCACCGGTATCATCATGCTGGTGGACCTTATGCTGGACGGTGTTCTGTACCGTACCGTCCTGGTGCTGGGGGCTGTGTTCAACGTTGCATTTGTGGGCGGCGTGCGATTGTTCTGGCGCCTTATGCGCAGCCTTGTGGCACAGGCTCAAAATCGCAAAAAGGACCGCCGCCGGGGCAAGAACACTGTTCCGCTGCTGATCGTGGGCGCGGGCAATGCGGGCGCCTGGGCGGTCAACCTGTGCAAAAACAAAAACCGCAGCTTCGGCGACCCGGTGGTCATCGTGGATGATGACCTGACCAAAAAAAACCTGCGCGTGCAGGGGGTGCCGGTGCGCGGAACCATCTCGGACATTCCCGAACTGGTCCGCAAGTATCATATTGCGGAGATCGTCATCGCCATCACCAGCCTGAAGGGCGAACGCCTGAGCGAGGTCATCAACCTCTGCAACTCCACCCATTGCCGGGTCCGTATGCTGTCCGACCCCCAGTCCATCGACGAGAGCGGCAATCCCACCTCCCGCGGCATGGGCCTGCGCGAACTGAACACCGCGGACTTTCTGTCCCGGGACGAAGTCCAGCTCAACAATGCCCAGATCTCGGAATACCTGCATGACAAAGTCGTTCTGGTCACGGGCGGCGGCGGTTCCATCGGCAGCGAGCTCTGCCGGCAGATCATCCGCTACCGTCCCCGCCAGCTGCTGATCTTTGACATTTACGAAAACTGCGCCTATGAGCTGGAGATGGAGCTGCGCAACAAATACGGCCGCGACCTGCCCATTGTGACGCTCATCGGTTCCATCCGCGACAAGCGCCGCCTGGATGAAGTGTTCGAGACCTACCGCCCGTCGGTGGTGTTCCATGCCGCAGCCCACAAGCATGTGCCGCTCATGGAAGTCAGCCCGGCGGAAGCGGTGAAGAACAATGTGTTCGGCACCAAGAACCTGCTGACTTCGGCGGCGGAGCATGGCGTCGAGCGCTTTGTGCAGCTGTCCACCGACAAGGCGGTCAATCCCACCAACGTCATGGGCTGCACCAAGCGTATCTGCGAAATGCTGATCCAGACCTTTGCCCAGAACACCACCATGAAGTGCATGGCGGTCCGGTTCGGCAACGTGCTGGGCAGCCACGGCAGCGTCATCCCGCTGTTTGAGGAGCAGATCAAACAGGGCGGCCCCGTCACCATCACCCATCCCGACATCGTCCGCTATTTCATGACCATCACCGAGGCCGCGCAGCTGGTGCTGCAGGCGGGTGCCCTGGCCAAGAGCGGCAGCATTTACGTGCTGGATATGGGCAAACCGGTCCGCATCATGGACCTTGCCACCCGCCTGATCCGCTTTTACGGCTACGAGCCCAATGTGGATATCGACATCAAGATCACCGGCCTGCGCCCCGGCGAAAAGCTCTACGAGGAACTGATGCTGGACTCCGAGCAGGATAAGATGATCAAAACGGCCCATGACAAGATCTTTATCGCGCCGCCCATGCAGATCGACCTGGCAGGGTTCTACACCGAGCTGCAGCAGCTGCAGCTCCACGTGGACAAAAACGATGAAGGCGTGGTGGAGCAGCTCCAGAAGATCGTGCACAGCTATCATCCCAACCGCCGTCTGAACGAGGACCATACCGTCAGCGCCGCAAACGGCAATACCGGGATCATGGATAAGGCCGAGATCGCCAAGGCTCTGGCCGAAACACAGAACACGCCGAACTGACACGGCGGGGAAGGGAGATAAGACCGGTGTATCAGAACTATATCAAACGCCTGCTGGACTTTATCCTGTCTCTGGCGGCGGTCATCGTGCTGGCCATCCCTATGGGGATCATCGCGCTGTGGATCAAGCTGGACAGCCCCGGCCCTGTCATGTTCCGTCAGCGCCGGGTGGGACGGGACCGCACCCATTTCAACATTCTCAAGTTCCGCACCATGCGGGGGGATACGCCCCATGACGTTCCCACCCATCTGCTGAAAAATGCCGATTCCTACATTACCAAGAGCGGCGCCTTCCTGCGCAAGACCAGTCTGGATGAACTGCCCCAGATCTACAACATCCTGATCGGCCAGATGAGCATCGTGGGGCCGCGCCCGGCGCTGTACAACCAGTACGACCTCATTGAGGCCCGGGAAAAGGTCCATGCCAACGACGTCCGTCCGGGGCTGACCGGGCTTGCCCAGGTCAACGGCCGGGATGAACTTCCCATTGACGTCAAGGCAAAGTATGACGGCGAGTACGCCGCCCATGTCACCTTCGGCATGGATTGCAGCATTTTCTTCCGCACCATCGGCTACGTGTTCAAACGCCGCGGCGTGGTGGAAGGCGGTACCGGAACTTTGGAAGAAAAGAAGAAAGACTGACGGAACCGCGCAGGATTTCCGGCGCTGTGTTTTGAATGTCGGGCGGTGCGGCCGGACGGCCGTGCCGCTGTTTTTGTGGAAGGCGAAAGCCCGCAAACGGCTTTACAGTGGGCAAAATGACGGATTTTGCCCACCGTTTTTATGTCTGTCGGATTGCCGTTTCAAAACTGGCAAAAAATTTATACAAGAAAAACCAGAACATTTCGTTAAAATATGTTGCAAAAGTCAAGCGGATTGTGTAAAATATACATCAAAGGTATTTGTATTTGGTAAATTTCACAATCTTGCACACGGCGGGATTTGAGATGGTAAACTGCACAACGCTGTGCAGGGGCATTCCGCCGCGGAGCAAGGCTGTACATTTTGCTAGGTAAGGAGAGGCTGTTATGGCAAACAGGGTATTCCAAAACGTGGTATACCAGATGAAGGACGCAGTTGACCGGGTCGTCGGCGTGGTGGATGAGACCGGTGCTGTTATTTCGTGTTCCGAGCTGGGCCAGATCGGTGAAGTGCGCGAAGGCTTTGCCGCACAGCGGCTGACTTCCGGCGATGCTTTTACCCGGGACGGTTACGCCTATCATCAGTTCTCGGGCGCAAAGCATAACGACTATGCCGTCTTTGTGGAAGGCACCGACACCACCGCGGAGCAGTTCGCCTCCATGCTGTCGATCAGCCTTCAGAGCATCAAGCAGTACCACGATGAAAAGTTTGACAAGACCAATTTCATCAAGAACGTGGTGCTGGACAACATCCTGCCCGGCGACATCTACGCCAAGGCACGGGAACTGCACTTTGTCTCCGACGTGCCCCGCGTCGTCCTGCTGATCCGCGTCACCAGCGGCAACGACATCTCGGCATACGATGTGGTCAGTGGCCTGTTCCCCGACAAGCAGAAGGACTTCGTTTTCAATATCAGTGAGACCGATACCGTCCTTGTCAAGGAGATCAAGCCCGACAACAACACCCGCGACATGGAAAAGCTGGCCGCTTCCATTGTGGATACCCTTTCCGGCGAGCACTACATCAAAGCGGTGGTCGGCATCGGTACGCCCATCGGCAACGTCAAGGATCTGGCCGCCAGCTTCAAGGAAGCCCAGATCGCCATGGAAGTGGGCAAGGTGTTCGACACCGAGCGCCAGGTCATCTCCTACGATCACCTGGGCATCGCCCGCCTGATCTATCAGCTGCCCACCACCCTGTGCGAGGCTTTCCTGCGCGAGGTGTTCAAGCAGGACAGCATCGATTCTCTCGATTCCGAGACGCTGTTCACCATCCAGCGCTTCTTTGAGAACAACCTCAACGTTTCCGAGACCAGTCGCGGCCTGTTCGTCCACCGCAACACCCTGGTCTACCGCCTTGAAAAGATCAAGAAGCTCACCGGCCTTGACCTGCGCAAGTTTGACGACGCCATCGTGTTCAAGGTAGCCCTCATGGTCAAGAAGTACCTCTCGGCCAACCCGGCAAAGTATTGATCCATCCGGGCGGGGACAGGGGAGAACCTCGGTGCACCGCCTGCGGCAGATATGCCATTCGCCGGCATCTTTGGAGCCATTTCGGCATCCGAAGATGCCGTTTTTTTATTTCCGTCAGGGGAGCAAGAAAAGAAAAAATCAGGGATTTGCATTTTGCAGCGTCAAAAATCTGCCGATTTCAAAAAAATTTACAAACTTTCCACAATCCCCCAGAGGTGTAACACATGGGTGGAAAAATCCGTTTTTACGATAAAAAGCGGGAAGTGTGCCGGGATAGGCCATCTTGACGCATGGCGGGATTGCATGGTAAGCTAAATAAGTATAGCCGCGCCCTGTCAGCGGCAGAGGATGTATGGTCCGGATACACTGCCGGACGGATGGATACACAAGCGGCAGGGGACATAACAGGAGCATATAACATGATCGAATTTGAACATGTGACGAAAGTATACGAGACTCAGAATGATGAAAACGTCGCCCTGGAGGACGTGAATCTTCATATCGATGACGGCGAGTTTGTTTTTGTGCTGGGCCATTCCGGCGCGGGCAAATCCACCTTCCTCAAGCTGATCCTGCTGGAGGAAAAATGCACCGAAGGCACCGTCATTATCAACGGACAGGATCTGACCCGTCTCAAGCGCCGCAAGATCCCGTACATGCGCCGCCAGATGGGCGTTGTGTTCCAGGATTTCCGCCTGATCCCGACCATGACCGCTTATGAAAACGTGGCCTTTGCCATGCGCGTCACCAACATTCCCACCCGCCAGATCAAAAAGCGCGTGCCTTACGTGCTGGGCCTGGTCGGCCTGGGGGACAAGATGGACCGCCTGCCGGACGAGCTTTCCGGCGGCGAGCAGCAGCGCGTTGCCCTGGCCCGTGCCCTGGCCCACAGCCCCAAGCTCATCATCGCGGACGAGCCCACCGGTAACATCGACCCCGAAATGAGCTTTGAAATGATGGAACTGCTGTCGGCCATCAACAGCGTGGGCATCACGGTGGTCGTCGTTACCCACGAACATGAGCTGGTGCACCGCTTCAACAAGCGCGTTGTCACCATCGACCACGGACATATCGTATCGGATACCGCCCACCCCGAAATTGCCGAAGCTTATCAGGCTGCCGGCGGGGTACTGCCCGAAGAATTTGACTACGTACATTGATGGGGAGGAACTGGCGGTATGCGTTTTTCTAGTTTTACGTATCTGGTACGGCAGGGCCTGCACAGCATGCGGGCCAACCGTTTGATGACGTTTGCGTCCATGGGCGTGCTGACGGTCTGCATGGTGCTGATCGGTCTGGCCTACCTGCTGGGCGTCAACGTGGATGCCATTGTGGAGTACATCGGCGAACAGAATGAATCCATTGTCTACCTGGAGGACGGCCTGTCCGAGGAGCAGATCGCGGACATCGACTTCCAGATCCGCGCCACGCCCGGCGTGGTGTCGGTGACCTACGTCTCCCCGGAGGACGTTCTTGCCACTTACAGCAGTATGCTGGACGAGTACGCCAATATGTATGAGGCGTTCGAGAACGATAACCCCTTCTCGGCCAACTACCGTGTTGTCATCGAGGACATCTCCCAGCTGGAGCAGATCTCCGCGCAGCTGGGCCAGATCGAGGGCGTTGCCACCGTCTCGGCACCGCTGGAACTTTCCCAGGCGTTCACGTCCATCCAGAAGGTCGTCAGCTATGCCAGCTACGGCCTGGTGGCGGTGCTGGCCATCGTCAGCATCGTGGTCATCAACAATACCATCCGCATCACGGTCTTTGCCCGCCGTAAGGAGATCGGCATCATGAAGCTGGTCGGCGCCACCAACGGCTTCATCCGTTTCCCCTTCTTTGTGGAAGGCACCACTTCCGGTCTGATCTCGGCGGCACTGGCTTCCGGCATCGTCTGCGGTGCCTATTATGCCCTGTGCCAGTGGTATGTGGAGAACCCCAGCAACTTTTCCCAGATGTTCGGCGGACAGCTGGTTCCGCTGGCGAGCGTCTGGTACTATATTGTGATCGGTTTTGTGGTACTGGGCTTTGTGCTGTGCGGCATCGGTACGGCTACCAGTATCCGCAAACATTTGAACGTTTGACAGCTCTGCAACAAAAGAAAGGCAGGCGGCATGAAAAAAGCAACCTGGAAACGAGCAGCATCCATGCTGCTTGGAACAATGATGATCGCTGCTGTGGTGGGAACGTCGGCAACGGATGTTGCTGCGGCCAGCACCGAACAGGAACTGCGGGACCAGATCGCAGAGTACCAGCAGCAGCTTGACGAGATCAACCAGCAGATTGCCGACGCGCAGGAGGACAAAGCCGGCGCGGAGAGCACCAAGCAGTTGCTGGAGCAGCAGGCCCAGACCATCCGCAACCAGATCTCGCTGCTGACCACCCAGATCAGCGATACACAAAGCCTTATCAGCAGCAAACAGGAAGAGATCGACCAGAAGCAGGCGGATATCGACCAGAAACAGGAAGATATTGACCAGCGCTGGGAAGATTTCAAGCTCCGAATGAAAGCAATGCAGCAGCTCAACGACGGCGGTTCCATCACACTGCTCAGTTCGGCCACCAATCTGTATGAACTTCTCAGCTTCCAGCAGACCCTCACCGACATCTACCAGAAAGACGAGGAAGTCCTTTCCGAGATGAATGCCGAGTATGAGGAGCTCAATGCCCAGAAGCAGGAACTGGAAGAGGACAAGACCGAACTGCAAAGCCAGATGGACGCTTTGGCCAGTCAGTCCAGCCAGCTGGAATCCAAGCAGGATGAGCTGATCGCCAGCGCCCAGCAGCAGAATGAGGCCATTTCCGAAGCGGAAGCCCTGGAAAACAGCCTGACGGAAGAACAAAAGGAACTTCAGAAACAGTACAACCTGGCCATGCAGCAGCTGGACTCGCTGCTGGCGCAGGCGGTGGACAACGCCGGAACGCCGCCCATTGTCTGCTCCCTCAACTTCTCCTGCCCGCTGGATTCCTATAAGTATCTCACCACCCGGTTCGGTGAGGATGGCCATACCGGCACCGACTTTGCAGCCTATGGCGGCACGCCCATCCATCCCATTGCGGAGGGCGTGGTCATCACGGCGACCTGGCATGACAGCTACGGCTACTATGTCATGGTAAACCACGGCGCCGATGAAAACGGCAATACCTATGTTTCTCTTTACGCCCATATGCAGTCTCCGGCGTCGGTCTCGGTCGGCCAGACGGTAGGCAAGGGCGATACCCTGGGATATGTCGGCAATACCGGATATTCCTTCGGCAACCACCTGCACCTGGAACTGCGCGTCAACAACGTGCGTGTCAACCCGCTCAGTTATGTGCCGTACTGATTCCCGCGCGGCACCTTGAAATCCAGACGATAAGGGAGATGTCAATTTGCATATCCGGCATTGGAATTGGAAACGATTGATTTCCGCCATGCTCTGTACAGCGGCGGCAACGGCGTTGGTACTGTCCGCGGCGACGCCTGTCTCGGCGGATGCAAAGCTGGATGAACTGCTGAAGCAAAAGCAGGAATACCAGAAACAGCTGGAAGAGATCAACCAGCAGATCGCTGACAATGAGTCCACGCTTGCCGATGCGGAAGAACAGAAGCAGCTGCTGGAACAGCAGCAGAGCGTCATCACCAGCCAGATCGATCTGATCACCACCCAGAAAAATGAGGTCAATGAACAGATTTCCGCCAAACAGGAGGAGATTGAGCAGAAACAGGCCGATCTTGACCAGAAGCAGGCGGACATCGACCAGCGCTGGGAGGACTTCAAACTCCGCATGAAGGCGATGCAGCAGCTCAACGACGGCGGCTCCATCGCCCTGCTCAGTGCGGCGACCAACCTGTATGAGCTGCTCAGCTTCCAGCAGACCCTCACCGACATTTATGAAAAGGATGAGGAAGTCCTTGCGGAGCTGGACGCCGAATACGATGAACTCAATGCCCAGAAGCAGGACCTGGAAAACGACAAGGCGGAACTGGAAGCCAACTTGGCCACCCTCTCTGATCTGGGCGACCAGCTGGACAGCAAGAATCAGGAACTGAAAAACAGCATCCAGCAGCAGGACGCCACTATCTCCGAGTCCGAGGCTCTGGCCCAGTCCCTGACCGAGGAACAGAAAAAGATCCAGGCCGCGGCCACCGAGGCGGAAAACGCCTATGACTCTTACCTGCAGTCTCAGATCAAGCAGTACGGCACCAATGTGCAGATCCACTGCTCGCTGGACTTCATCAATCCGCTCAACAGCTACAAGTACATTTCCTGCTACTTCGGCGACGGCGGTCACGGCGGCACCGACTTTGCTGCCCCCGGCGGCACCGAGATCCATGCCATGGCGGACGGCGTTGTCACCAATGCCACCTACCATTACAGCTATGGTTACTACGTTATGATCTACCACGGCAAGGCGGACGATGGCAACACCTATGCCACGCTGTATGCCCATATGAACTCGCAGCCCAAGGTCAGCGTGGGCCAGACGGTCAGCAAAGGAGAGCTGATCGGCTACGTGGGCACCACCGGCAACTCCACCGGCAACCACCTGCATCTGGAAATGCGCGTCAACGGCGTGCGTGTCAGTGTCCTGCCGTATATTTCCTATTGATCGCCGCCTGTGAGATGACGGTATAAAAGAGAGGCTTGCAGTATTATGAAACAGCATAAGATCGTCGTCCGCATTACCTGCCTGATCATTGCGGTGCTGATGTGCGTGACGCTGTTCGGCTCGGCTGTGGTGTCGCTTCTGGCGATGTAAGGCCGTGCGCAGAGGGGAGAACAATCAATTATGAGTAGAAAAGTCAGCCTGAGCGTGGCGGTCACCGTTACGCTGATTGCCATGGCGGTGACCTTCTCGATCACCATGGTCCTGTCCATGAATATGTTCAACAATACGGTCACCAGCGTCAAAAACCGGGAACGTATGTACAACAAACTGTCGGAGATCGACCGCTATGTTCGTGCCAACGAATATTTCGAGATCAACGAGGATACCCTGAACGATACCATTGCTTCCGGCTACATGCTGGGCATCAGCGACAAATACGCCCGCTACTATTCCGCCCAGGCGTACAATGAACTGGTGGGAACCCAGTCCGGCCGCCTGATGGGCATCGGCGTGGCGGTGGTCAAGGACACCTCCTCCGGCTATGCACGCATCACCCGGGTCTACTCCAACTCTCCGGCCGAGGACCTGGGCTTTGAGGTCGGCGGCTTCATCACCGCCATCGGGGACACCAGCGTCAAGAACCTGGCGGATACTGCAGCCATTCAGTCGGCCCTTCTGGGAGAGGAAGGCAGCATTGTCACCATCCACTACCTGACCCCCACCCGTGAGGAAGTCACCCAGGACGTCACCCGTGCCAACTACACGGTCAGCACGGTGTTCGGCCAGATGATCGGGGAAAACTGCGCCTATATCTGCATTGACGACTTTGCCACCACCACGGGCACCGAGTTCCGCAACACGGTGGACAGCCTGCGCTCCCAGGGCGCGACCAGCTTTGTCTTTGACCTGCGCAACAATGCAGGCAGCAACCTGACCGCGGCCCTGATCGCCGCCGACTACTGTGTGCCTTCCGGCCTGATGGCCCAGAGCCAGCTCAACGACGGCACGGTGGAGGACCTTCGCGTGTCCGATGATACCGAGATCACCCAGCCCATGGTCTGCATCGTCAACTCCGGCACGGCCGGCGGCGCCGAGCTGTTTGCCAACACGCTGCGCAAGATGGGCGGCGCCACGCTGGTGGGCACCACCACGGCGGGCAAGGGCGTTGTCCTGTCCGACCCGCAGAGCCTGTCCGACGGCAGTGCCATCGTCATCACCCTGGGCCTGATCCTGGACAATGAGGGTCAGAACTGGAACGGCACCGGCCTGACCCCGGATATCGAATCCACCCTGTCTGCCGACGAGGCCAGCAGCTACTATGACCTCACCGTGGATACTGATCCTCAGATCGTCCGTGCGGTCAGCGCGGCCCAGGCCCTGACCGGGCAATGAGTTGAGCCTGAAAATAACACAAGCGGTCCGCCCTCCGCGCAGGAGAAAACCTGCCGGGCCGGGACGCGCATACAGTAAAATGCGGTGAATCGTGTGCGCAGAACGCAGTGGCGGGCGTGCGATTCGCCGCGTTTTGCCGCAAGGGCAGGGGGAAAGCCTCTGCCCGCCAAGCAAAAACGCTTTACATCCCACACTAACAGGAGGTGGGCCGTGTGCCTGCATTGACCGACCTTTCCACCATCCGCAGCCTGTGCGACCGGTACGGGTTTTCCCTGTCCAAGGGGTTTGGACAGAACTTCATCATCAATCCGGGCGTCTGCCCCCGCATTGCGGAGTCGGCGGGCATCGGTCCCGAATGGGGCGTGCTGGAGATCGGCCCCGGCATCGGCGTCCTGACCGAGCAGCTTGCCCAGCGAGCGGCGCGGGTGGTCTCGGTGGAGATCGACCACCGCCTGCCGCCGCTGCTGGCGGAGACCCTTGCGCCCTATGACAACATCCGCATTGTGGAGGGGGACGTCCTCAAGGTCGATTTGAAGGCCCTGATCCGGGAGGAGTTCGGCGACCGTCCCGTGGCGGTCTGCGCCAACCTGCCCTATTACATCACCAGCCCCATCCTCATGCGCCTGCTGGAGGAGCGCCTGCCGGTGGAAAACATCACCGTCATGGTCCAGCGGGAGGCCGCCCAGCGGCTTTGCGCGCCCCCGGGCACCCGGGAGGCCGGCGCCATCAGCTATGCGGTGGATTACTATGCCCAGGCCCACCAGCTGTTCACCGTTCAGCCCGGCAGTTTTTACCCGGCGCCCAAGGTGACCAGTGCGGTCATCCGCCTGGATGTGCGCAAAACGCCCAAAGGCGATCTGTCCCCCGAGGCGGAGAAAGGCCTTTTCCGCCTGGTGCGGGCGGCCTTCTCCCAACGGCGCAAAACGGCGGCCAACGCCATTGCGTCGGGCCTGAAGGTGGAAAAATCCGCCGTCCTGCAGGCCATGGAGCAGACCGGGCTGGATGTCCGCCTGCGGCCGGAACAGATGACCCTGCAGGATTTTCTGGACCTGCGGGCCTGCATGGAACGCAGCGGAGTGCAGCCCGCCGGGGAAAAGCCCGGCGAGGAATGAACCTGCCTTGCCTGGACGGGCGGTTTGTGGTAAACTTATATACGGTACAGTGCCGCCTTTGTGCAGACAACAGGCGGATCAAAACAGGTTAAGGAGAGTTGACCAATGACTGAGCAAGCAATTCTGGACGCGGTTCAGGAAATTTTCCGCGATAATTTTGACGACGACACCCTGGTGATCACCCGCGATACCTGCGCCGATGACATCGAGGACTGGGACAGCCTGGAGCAGATCAACCTGCTGACTGCCATCGAGAAGAAGTTCTCCATCAAGTTCAAGCTGGCGGATGTCCGCGGCCTGAAAGACGTGGGCGACCTGCTGGATCTGGTCAAGCGCATGGTGGGCTGAGTCTCATTTGACGCAATCTGAAAAGCCTTTGGGCGGGCCGTGCGCCCGCCCTTTGCCGTATCCGGAACAGACCTGTAAGGAGGCCGTCCCATGAACCATTATACTCTGGCCGAAATGCAGCCCGGCCTGACCGAATCCTTTACCGTCACCGTCACCCAGGAGATGATGGACGCATTTCTCAACCTGACCGGTGATTGCTCGCCCATCCATGTGGACGAGGACTACGCCAAGGGCCGGGGCTATCCGGGCCGTGTGGTCTACGGCATGCTGGGCGCCAGCTTTTTCTCCACCCTGGCGGGGGTGTATCTCCCCGGGGAACACTGCCTGCTGCACGGCGTGGACTGCAAGTTTGCCCGGCCGGTGTTTGTGGGGGATACCCTGACCATCTCCGGCACGGTGACCCATGTCAGCGAGGCAGTCAGCGAAGCCGAGATCAAGGCGACCATCACCAATCAGGACGGCAAAAAGGTCACGCGCGGCGTGATCCGTGCCGGGCTTGCCAAGTAACTGCCGGCACCAAAGCGCGGATACCAGTGGCGCAAAGCTCCGGCAGAAAGCGCGGGCAACATTAGAATGTGAAGGCGCCGAAAAAATGCTCCGCATCGCAAAACCGCTGTGGGCTGACCGAGGCGGGGCAGGGAACGGAAACGCTCCTTTTTCGGGACGCAAAGCCCGACACCGCGGCAGCTGCCGCTTTACAGCGTTGCTCACTCATGGGGCTGCGCAGAAACTGCCCGTCCCTGCCACCAGTATTTTGCAGTTTCGTTTTGTGACGAAACTGCGCAAAATATGGGTATCCACCCTTGCCCGGAGCGGGCAGGGGACCTGTTGAATCACAGTGTCGTGCAGAAAGCCAAATCCTGCCATGCACAGCGTTTCCTTTGCCTCCCGGGCAGGTCAGCCTGCGGGGGAGGGAAACCTTTCCAACGACGCGCGGCATCCACCCGGACAGCCGCGCCATAAGGAGGACCATTTTATGGCTTACACCTATCTGATCACCGGTGCCACCAGCGATGTGGGCACCGCGCTCATTGCCCGCCTGCTGGACGGCGCCCCCTCGGACACGCTGGTGCTGGCCCAGGGCTGCGGCGACGTGGAAAAGCTCGCGCCCCTGTGCCAGAAATACCCCGGCCAGGTGCGTCCTTTTGACGTGGACCTGTCGGATGTGTACAAGGTGGACGCATTCGTCCGCCTGCTGGAACAGACGGCGCCCACGCCCACCCACTTTGTCCACCTGCCTGCGCTGCCGGTGGTCAATACCCGCTTCAAGAACTTTGACGAGGAACGCTTTGCCCGGGATATGGAGATCCAGGTCCACAGCGCGGTCAAGATCTGCCGGGTCTTTGTGCCCAAGATGGCAAAGGCCGGTTTCGGCCGGGTGCTGTTCATCCAGACCAGCTACACCATCGGCTGCCCGCCCAAGAATACGGCGGCCTACGTCATGGCCAAAAGTGCCATCGGCGGGCTGGTCAAGAGCCTGGCGGTGGAGTACGCCCACCAGGGCGTCACGGTCAACTGCGTCGCGCCCAGCATGATGGAGACCAACTTCCTCAAGGATACCCCCGACCTGATCGTTCAGGCTGCCGCCGCCGACAACCCCATGGGCCGCAATGCCACTCCTGCGGATGTGGTGCCTGCCATGGCCTTCCTGCTGTCGGAGGAAGCCCGCTTTATCACCGGCGTGACGCTGCCTGTTACCGGAGGTTCCGCCATTGTCTGATGTAGTATACCGCCTTGCCCGCCTGGGGGAGGACGATGCCATCCGGGATTTCATCAACAGCCACTTTGATATGCGCCTGCCGCTCATCAACCGGCCGGATTTCTACCGCCATTATTATGTGGGGCGCGGCGGTGTGCCGCAGTTCGCGGTGGCGGAGGAGAACGGCCGCTATCTGAGCGCGGCGGGGTATATCCTGGCCAATACCGAGCCGGAGCCCGATGTCTGGGTCTCCATCTGGGTGGCGGAAAAGGGGCACAACGGCGTGGGCCTTGAGCTGATGAACGCTCTGCCCGAGCTGACCCATGCACGGGTCCTGGCCTGCAATAATATCCGGGCGGCCACCTGCTCCCTCTACCGCTTCCTTGGCTGGAAGGCTGAGCGCATGAACCATTATTACCGCCTGGCCAATCTGCCGTCCTATCAGCTGGCGCAGTTTACCGAAAAAAATATCCTGCCGGTACAAAACGGCAGGATACTGGTTCCCGTGCGCACGGCGGCGGATCTGGTCCCTCTGGGGGTGCCTGCTTCCGGGCATACCCCGCAAAAGGATGTGTGGTATCTGCGGCGGCGGTATTTCCACTACCCCCACTTCCACTATCATGTCTGGGCGGCCATGGACGCCGGACGTCCGCTGGCCTACGTTGTGACCCGTCTGGTCACGGCGGAGGAGACCGGGTGTGTGCCGGTGATCCGCCTGGTGGACTATATCGGTCCCGACGAGGTCCTGCCCACCCTGGGGCGGGCGTTGGATGCCATCCTGCGTGCTGCCGGGGCGGAGTATATGGACTGCTATAACGCCGGCATCCCTGCCGAGATCTGGCGCGCCGCGGGCTTCTGCGAGCGCAGGCCCGGCGACGGCACGGTCATTCCCAACTATCTCACGCCGCCACTGCGGGAAAACACCGAATATTACTACTTCACCAACAAACCGGAAGGCTTTGTCATCTTCAAGGCCGACGGCGATCAGGACCGGCCCAACCTTCCCGCCGACTGACCGTGTTTGGGCCAGGCGGCGGCAGGCAAAAAGACTTTACAGGCCGTAATCCTCCAGCCGCTGCTGCAGCTCCGCTTCGTCGGCAACGGCGACCCCTTTCTGTAAGGCAAGAATGTCATTTTCGGGCAAAAGCCGCGTGTAGATGTCATATTCCGCCAAAGGCCCTGTGCCGTCGGCGGTGTACAGGGCAAGGTGTCCGCCGTTGTCTTTGAGCAGATACCCGGTGTTCTGCTGCGGCTGCGGGCGGCTGCCCAGGGCAAACCACAAAGCCCCGGCCACCACGCACAGCAGCGCCAGTGCTCCCAACAGGGAAAGGTACAGCACCCATCCGCGTCTGTGTTCTTTTTGCATGTGTCATGCGCCCCTTTCCGCCGCGCGCCATGCGCCGGCAAAAATAACGTTGCTGCAAACAGTATTCCCGCGCAGCTCTTCCGGTAACCCCTTTTTGTTGTGAATTTTTATTTCACGCCTATACTTTTGGCAATACTTTGTGTTATAATTCAGTTTATGGTATCCTCGCCAGCTGTGTGATTTTTGGCCGGGCAGGGGATACCCTGTCAGATTGTTGAACAGTTTCCCGCAAAGGAGGCGGTCCCCATAGACCCCAAAAAAGAACGGCATATTTCGGTCGATGGCGCCAAGAATGCGTCGGATCCCGCACAGAATGCCGCCAACCCCGCCGCAGGCGGTAAGAAGAAAAAGAAACCCCGCAAACGCCGCCACAGCGTTTGGGGGTATATCTGGCGGACGCTGGTCTGCCTGTTCTGCGTCGGCATCATGGCTTGCAGCGTCGCGGGCGTTTTTCTGGCAATGTATATTGTCGAAGTTACCGCCAACGACACCGAGCTTGACCTCGACAACCAGAAACTGAAGCAGACGACCATTGTGTATGCCCTTGACCGGGATACCAACGAGTGGGTCGACTATGCCACCTTCTCCGGAAGTGACAACCGTATCTGGAAGTCTCTGGATGAGATGCCGGAGTATCTGCAGCAGGCGGTCATTGCTGTTGAGGACAAGGACTTTATGAATGAGCCCGGTATCAACATCAAGCGTACCATCGGCGCCGCCCTCAACGAGTTCACCGGCAACGCCATTTACGGTCAGACCACCGGCGCTTCCACCCTGGAACAGCAGCTGGTCAAGAACCTGACCAAGGATGATGACGTTGAAGGCATCGGCGGTTACCTGCGTAAGGTCCGTGAGATCTTCCGCGCCATCGGTCTGTGCAACCGTTACAGTAAGGCGACCATTCTGGAAGCATACCTGAACACCATCTCCCTGACCGGCCAGATCTACGGCATGGAAGTGGGCGCCCAGACCTACTTCGGCAAAAAGGTTTCCGAGCTGTCGCTGAGCGAGTGTGCGGTGCTGGCATCTATCACCAAGAACCCCACCAGCTACAACCCCTTCACCAACCCCGAAAACCTGCTTGCCCGCCGCAACCATGTCCTGTGGGAGATGCTCGATCAGGGCTATATCACCCAGGAAGAGTACGATTCCGCCTGTGCGGAGTCCATCACGCTGGTGGAGGATTCCTCCTCCACCGAGACCGCGACGGTCAGCTCCAACAACTCCTACTTCACCGACGCTCTGTATAACGACCTGGTCGAGGCCATCATGGAGACCTACAACATGACCAAGTCCGAAGCCCAGAGCGAGGTGCTTAACGGCGGTCTGCGCGTCTACTCCACGGTAGACCCGGACGTCCAGTCCTCTCTGGAAAACCTCATGCTGAACGAGGATGACGAGTTCTTCCCGGCATTGTGGCATAACGAGGAAGTGGAGACGACCATCCCCGCGGACAGCGAGATCACCTACGATGAGAACGGTCTGCCTCTGCAGCCCAATTCCGACGGCGATATGGTGGCCGTGTTCGGTGAGGAATCCACCCCGGTCTATACGGATGACGAGAACACCACTTTCAAGACCACGGTGGACGAAGAGACCAATACGCTGATCTTCTACGAGCGTGTCCGTACCCAGGCAGCTGCGGCTGTCGTCGATTACGACGGCCAGGTGGTCGCGCTGGTCGGCGGACTGGGCGAGAAGAAGTACGACCTGGTCTTTAACCGCGCCACCGAGCCGCACCAGACCGGTTCTACCATGAAACCCATCGCGGCATACTGCCTTGCCATCGACAACGGCCTGACGACCTACTCGTCCCGCCAGATCGACCTGGGCATCTATACCGCTGCGGACAAGAAGGTCCTCAAGACCCAGTATTCTTACCTGGATCCCTTTGCGGCCAGCACTCTGGCCCGGGATGACGTCTGGCGCTCCTGGCCGGAAAACTACGGCGGTTCGGGTGGTGACGGTGCGACGGTCCTGACCTACGATGCACTGCAGCAGTCCCTCAACACCGTCGCAGTGCGTGTCGGCCAGATGGTCGGCACCGAGATGATGTTCAACTTTGCCCATGACACTCTCCAGTGCACCTATCTGGACCCGGAGAAGGACATGGATTACGCACCTCTGGTTCTGGGCGCTCAGTCCTATGGTCTGACCACGGTCCAGCTGGCTGCGGCCTACACCATCTTCTACGACGGCACCTACACCACGCCGCACTATTTCACCGAGGTCTACGATTATCAGGATAATCTCTACCTCGACAACTCCAAGCGCATTTCCACCACCCAGGCCATCAAGCCGTCCACGGCGACCATTATGAACCGGATGCTGCAGAACGTCCTCAAGACCGGTACTGCCCGCGGCATGACCCCGGATACCGAGAACAATATTCCGGCAGCGGCCAAGACCGGTACGACTTCCGACTTCCGTGATTACACCTTCGCGGGCCTGACGCCGTACTACTCCATGGCGGTCTGGTGGGGCTTTGACGAGCCGGCCAACATGTATGAGTTGGGCGGTAAGGATGGCAAACCTACCCAGAGATTGTGGAAAGCTCTGATGGAGGAAATTCTGGCCGACAAGGAATACAAGGACTTCCCCATGGCGGATGATGTTGTGACCAAGCAGTTTGACCCGTCTACCGGCTCTATCATCTCGGGCGGCGGTCTGACCGGTTACTATACCGAGGACAACCTCCCTGAGAACTACACCGAAGAGGTGGACCCCAACGCCATCGTCACCGATCCGGCAGCCTGACCGGACCTGGAATGACGGGCGGGCGCTTCTCCGCCGCGGCTGCTTTTGACAGCTGCAAAACAGGATAACACCCATTTTACGGTAAATCGTGCGGCAGTACGGCTGCGTGCGGTTTACCGTAAAATTTTGCCTGAACTTTGCGTGGGAAACTACGGGTGTCCTTTTGCGGAGGACAGGTGCGCCTGTGCCATGCTATATTAGCATGGGAAAATGGTGGGGGATTGGTACAAAAAATAGGATCAAAACTTGTTGAAAGCTGTGTTGAACGCCGAAAAAGAGGATGCTGTCCTCCAAACAGGACTTTTCTGCTTGCGCGGCGCGTACACACGTGGTATGATTATCCTTGTTTCAGAAACAAATGTACCTGAGGGAGGGACAATATGAGCGAACGGCGTTTCCTTTTGGTTGACACGTCTGTTTTGCCTGACGTTTTTCTCAAAGTGCTGGAAGCCAAGCAGCTGTTGGCAGCGGGGGAAGTGACCAACATCTCGGCGGCGGCACGGCGGGCAGGCATCTCGCGCAGTGCGTTTTATAAGTATAAGGACTGTGTCTTTGATGCAGAGACCGGCCGCGAGACCATCACCGTGATCGCAACGCTTCTGGACAAGACCGGTGCTCTGCAGAGCCTGCTTTCGGGCATTTCGGCGGCGGGAGCGTCCATCGTGACGATCACCCAGTCCCGGCCGGAGAACGGCGCCGCCCAGGTAGAAGTGACGGTGCGTACCGGTATGATGCAGATGAGCGTCGAAAACATGCTGATGCACCTTTCGCGTCAGCCCAACGTGGTCGAAGTTCACCGCGGCACCTGACGCCGCGCCGGTAATTTGAGGGGAGAGGTTACACATGGCTAAAATCGCGATCATGGGGTTCGGCACCGTCGGCAGCGGCGTGCTGGAAGTCTGCCGCAAAAACGCGGCGGCCATTGCCCGGCGTGCGGGGGAACCCGTGGAGGTCAAATACATTCTGGACGTGCGGGACTTTTCCGACAGTCCGGACGCGGCGCTGTTCGTCAAGGACCTTGACATCATCCTGGCCGACCCGGAAGTCCGTGCCGTGGTCGAGACCATCGGCGGCACCAAGTTCGCATATCCGTATGTCCGCCGCTGCCTGGAAAGCGGCCGCAGCGTCTGCACCAGCAACAAAGAGATGGTAGCCACCTACGGCGCCGAGCTGCTGGCCCTGGCAAGGGAGCACGGTGCGGCTTTCCTGTTTGAAGCCAGCGTGGGCGGCGGCACGCCCATCATCACCCCCATGCATCAGTGCCTGGCTGCCAACCACATCAGCCAGATCGAAGGCATCGTCAACGGCACTACCAACTTCATGCTGACCAAGATGAAGCGGGAGGGCATGAGCTTTGACGAGGCTCTCCGCCTGGCCCAGAAGCTGGGCTATGCCGAGACCAAGGACCCCGGCGACGACGTGGACGGCCGCGACGCCTGCCGCAAGATCGCCATTCTGACAAGCCTGGCCTGCGGCCACCATGTTTACCCGGACAACATCCCCACCCGGGGCATCCGGGAATTGACCGCCCTGGATGTCAAAGCGGCGGAATCCCTGGAATGTGTCATCAAGCTGATCGCCTGGTACCGGGAAGGTGCCGACGGCAGCATGTGCGCCGGTGTGGAACCCATGCTGGTGCCGGACAATAACCAGCTTGCCGGCGTGGACGACGTGTTCAACGCCATCCTGGTGAAAGGCGATATGCTGGGCGACGTTGTGTTCTATGGCAAGGGCGCGGGCAAGCTGCCCACCGCCAGCGCTGTGGTCGCCGACGTGATCGATGCCCTCAAGGAAGGCTCGGCGGTGCATAACAGCCTGTTCTGGCAGCCCGCCCAGAAGCTCGACCATATGTTCGAGGACGCCACCGAGTATGCCTGGTGCCTGCGTGTGCGCGGGGGAGCCTACGGGTTCTCGCTTCCCATGGAGCCGGTCCGCTCGGAAAACGGCGAGACCGTCTGCCGCGTGGAACATGCTACCGAGGCACAGGTCAAGGCCCTGGCTGCGGAAATGAAGTCCCGCGGCTGCGAACTGCTTCTGGCCCTCAAACAGCTGCCGGCGTAACGGCAAAGGGAGGAACTGCATACAATGATTACGGTCACCGTACCTGCCACCAGCGCCAACGTCGGCGCGGGGTTTGACTCTCTGGGTCTGGCACTCTCGATGCACAATGTCTTTACCTTTGAGGAAGCCGACCGCATTTACATCTCTTCGGTGGATGGCACCCACGTTCCCGCGGGGGCCAATAACCTGGTTTTCCGCAGCGCCCGGGCGGTGTATGACCAGCTGGGCATTCCGCTGCCCGGCCTGCGCATCACCCAGCGCAACGACATTCCCATGGCCCGCGGCCTGGGTTCCAGCTCCGCCTGCATTGTGGCGGGTATCCTGGGTGCCAACGCTCTGCTGGGCGGCCGGCTGACCCAGCGCCAGATGCTGACGCTGGCCACCGCCATTGAAGGCCACCCCGACAACGTGGCTCCGGCCATGCTGGGCGGCTTTGTCACCAGCGTCTACGACGAGGGCCAGGTCTACACCGTCAAAAAGCATATTGATGAGGAACTGGCCTTTGCGGCTTTTGTTCCCAACTTTGGTTTGCTCACCGCCAAGGCCCGCGCGGCATTGCCTCAGATGGTCTCTCATAAGGACGCGGTTTATAACCTGTCCCGCGCAGCACTGGCCACCGCAGCCTTCTGCGACGGCGACTATGACCTGCTGGGTGTGGCCACCAAGGACGCCCTGCACCAGAGCTACCGCCTGCCTTTGATCCCCGGAGGAGACGAGGTTTTTGAATTGGCTCTTGACATGGGCGCTTTGGCCGTGTATATTTCGGGTGCAGGGCCGACCATCATGGCGGTGGTCCGGCGCAGCGACAAGGAATTTTTTGAGCGGGCAGCCGCAGCGCTGTCTGCCGATGAAAAGCTCAAGGCTTTCACCGTTCACCGGCTTTTGGCCGACAACGTCGGCGCGACCGTACGGTGACCGTAGAAATAGAATCGGGCCGGGGCCCGGCCTTCGGGCATGCCGCGGCACATGAATGGGGAGGAAATTCACGATATGGGACTGATCGTACAAAAATTTGGTGGTACCTCGGTCAAGGACCGAAGCCGGATCTTTAACGTGGCGCGTATCGTCGCCAACACCCGCAAGGCGGGCAACGACGTGGTTGTTGTGGTCTCGGCACAGGGCGACACCACCGACGACCTGATCGCCAAGGCGGCTGAGATCTCCAGCAATCCGTCCGACCGCGAGATGGATATGCTGCTCTCCACCGGTGAGCAGATCTCCATTGCGCTGCTGACCATGGCATTGCAGGAACTGGGCATTTCCGCCATCAGCCTGACGGGCTGGCAGGCAGGCTTTGCCACCAACCGGGCTTATACCAAGGCACGCATCAAGCGCATCAACACCGAACGTCTGGAAAGCGAACTGGCCCGCAACCGCGTGGTCGTTGTGGCAGGCTTCCAGGGCCTCAACCGTTCGGATGACATTACCACGCTGGGCCGCGGCGGCAGCGATACTTCCGCCGTGGCACTGGCCGCCGCACTGCATGCGGACCGCTGCCAGATCTTCACCGACGTGGAGGGCGTCTACACCGCCGACCCGCGCAAGCTGCCCAAAGCCACCAAATTGAAGGAGATCACCTTTGACGAGATGCTGGAACTTGCCAGCCTGGGCGCACAGGTTCTGAACAACCGCAGCGTGGAACTTGCCAAAAAATACGGCGTCGAGCTGGAGGTCATTTCCAGCCTGAACCCCGTTCCCGGTACTATTGTGAAGGAGGAAACGAAAGTGGAAGGTATGCTGATTAAGGGTGTCGCCAAGGACGAAAACGTAGCCGTAATTTCCATCATGGAGGTGCCGGATGTGCCCGGCATGTCCTTCAAGGTCTTTAGCATGCTGGCGCAGCGCAACATCAACGTTGACATCATTCTGCAGAGCTCCGGCCGCGAGAACAATAAGGACCTCATCTTCACCGTGCCTCTGACCGAGGCTCAGACCGCTGTCAGCGTTCTGAACGAGAACAAGAACCGTTTCGGCGGCGGCGAAGTCCAGGTCAGCACCGACTACGCCAAGGTCTCCATCGTCGGCGCAGGCATGCAGAGCCATTCCGGCGTGGCGTCCACCATGTTCGAGGCTCTGTTCAACCAGGGCATCAACATTCACATGATCTCCACCAGCGAAATCAAGATCAGCGTCATCATCGACAAGGCGGACGCCGACCGTGCCGTCACCGCCATCCACGACGCCTTTATCCACTGAGCAGCTTCCTCCCGCGGGGGAAACCGCGCCTGAGGGAAGAAGCCTCCGCCGCAGCGGAGCAGCATCCATAACCATCCAAGCCACCGGGGCCCGAATGTTCGGCGCTCCGGTGGCTTTTTGCATGCAGAAAACTCTGCCCGCCATATTCCGCCACGACCCCATTCCGGAAGGCTGCCCCTTCGCGGCCTGCCTCTGATACTTTTTTGAAACATCGCCCGGCTATCATGAGAATCGTGAATCTATCCGGAAAAGGGGCGGTCCCATGCCAGCGATGCCAAATCAGCCGATGACCTTTACACTGTCCGACCTGCGCAAAAGCTATCCGCTGCCGGCAGGGTTCCCGTTGGGCCGGGCGGCCAGACAGAAAAGACCGGCGGTCAAAAAGGCGCTGGCCGGGGTAAGCATCACCCTGGGACCGGGGCTGTACGGCCTTTTGGGGCCTAACGGTGCAGGCAAGAGCACGCTGCTCCAGATCATCACCGGCGGCCTTGCACCGGATTCGGGAGAAGCGCTGTGGTGCGGACATCCGGCGCGGGGCATCCGGTTCCGGCGGATTCTGGGGTATATGCCCCAGCAGCAGGGCTTGTACGACAGCTATACGGGACGGCGGTTCCTGGCCTATATGGCGGCCCTCAAAGAGATCCCCCGCGGCAAGGTGGCGGATGAGGTCGCAAGAGTGTCCGAAGCGGTGAATCTCTCCCGGGAACTGGACAAGCGCCTGGCTGCCTACTCCGGCGGCATGAAGCAGCGCCTGCTTTTGGCGGCAGCTCTGCTGGGGGACCCGCGCCTGCTGATTCTGGACGAGCCCACCGCGGGCCTTGACCCCCGGGAGCGGGTCCGCCTGCGCACTCTGCTTGCGGGCATGGCGCAGGACCGCATCATTCTGCTGGCGACCCATGTGGTGTCCGACGTGGAGAGCGTAGCCAGCCAGGTCATCCTGCTGCGGGCGGGAAAGATCGTGGACGCCGCGCCGGTGGGGGAACTGGTGGAACGCTATGCCCCCGGCAAGGGCCTGGAAGATGTTTACCTCGCCGTGTTTGGCGAGGACGACGGCCGCTGAAGGGAAAGCCTGGGTGCTGTGTATATGCTCCATGGCAGGCGGCATGGCCCGGCACGAGAGAAAAGGAGGGGGACGGCATGAGCATCCTTGCAGCGGAACTGCGTAAAGTCTGGGGCGGGCGGGTCTTTCCCATGCTGCTGGCCATTCTGGCGGCGGCAAACCTGTTGCTGCTGTGGATGGGGACCCGGCCCACCGCGAACCAGCAGCCGGCATCCGCCTACCGTGCAGTGGGGGCGGAACTGGAGGAAATGACGCAGGAGGAAGCCGGTCAATTTCTCCACACGCAGCTGACCCAGGCCGAAAGCCTGCTCAAAATCGACAACTATTACCGTCAGATGGCCATGGGGGCGAACCAAAGTTATTACCGGGAACAAAATGCGGACCTGTTTGATGAATTCGAGCAGATGTACCGGGACAAGAGCTACTCCCTGTACACGGACGATCTGAATACCGACTACCGTCTGTTTTATGAGCTTTGCGGCGAGTATGACGAGGTCGCCGCCTATCCGGAATTTTTGCAGAGCGTGCAGACCCGGGCAGGGCAGCTGGCGGGGATCTCCATTTTTCAGAACGATGCCACCGGCTATGACCTGAAAAACATCGAGCGCACGGCTCAGGTCTACGCGGGCATGGAGGATACCGAGATCCGCTACTATCCCCAGAAAGGTTTTTACACAGCCATTTCATATGCCTTTACCGATGTCCTGCTGCTGGCGTCCATGCTGGTCCTGGCCCTGATCCTGGTGCGGCAGGAGCGGGACAGTGGATTGCTGGGATTGGTCCGCAGTCTGCCTGGCGGGCGTCTGCATACCGCTCTTGCCAAACTGGCGGCTTTTGCGGTCAGCCTTCTGGCCGTGCTGGCGGTGCTGTACGGCGTCAATCTGCTGTACTGCGGGGCGACCTTTGGCATCGGACCGCTGGACCGCAGCATCCAGAGCGTTCCTGCACTCATGCGCTCCACCATGCAGATCACGGTGGGGCGGTATCTGTTCCGCTTTCTGCTGGCAAAATGGGCGGGCGCTTTTGTCATGGGGCTGTGGGTCATGCTGGCGGCCCTGTGTGCCCGGCAGGCGGCCGCAGGCTGGGCAGCGGCTTTGGCGGTACCGCTGGGAATGTACGCCGTGCGCGCAGTCATCCCGGCCACCTCCCGCCTGAATGTAATCAAATACGCAAACCTGGCCAGCCTGCTGCAAACCAATGAACTGCTGGGCAACTACCGCAATCTGTATTGGTTCGGCTCTCCGGTGGGACTGCCGCTGGTGGAATGGCTTGCCGCTGCGGTGTACGGGGCGGCTTTCGGCATTGGCTTTTGCCTGGTGTTTTGCCGTGCGCAGCTCCTGCCGGCAAAAAAAATAAATTTTTCTTTGGGAATTTGCAACAAAACCCGCCCGACCGTCGTCTTTATAGAAGAAGGGCGGAAATTGCTGGTAAGCTGCGGCGCAGGGATCTTTGCCGCAGCGTTCCTGATATTCGGCGTGTATCAGGGCGTCACGTCCCAAAGCTATGTGGATGCCGATGAGATCTACTACGCCGGTTACATGAAAGCAATCTCCGGCCCCTTCACGCAGCAGAGCGCCGACTGGCTCACCCGGCAGGGGGAAGAGTTCTCCCCCATGCTGGATACCCAAAAGCAGATCCAGGCAGGGAACCTCCCCCAGGAAGCCGGTTATGCGTACCTTTCTCTCCAGCAAAAGTACAATGTTTATACCCGGATCATCGGCAGCAATATCAACGGGTATCTCAAGGAACACCCCGGAGCGTGGCTGGTGTACGAGACCGGCTGGCGCAAGCTGTTCGGGCTGAACGGCACGGCAGACGTGCAGGATGCCCTGTACGCGGGGATGCTCTGCGCCGTATGCTTTGCCGGACTCTTTGCCATGGAGCGCAGGGGCGGCATGGCGGAGATCCTGTGCACAACACCGTTGGGGCGCAAATATACGGTACGGGCCAAGCTGGCGCAAAGTACCGTTCTGGCGGTGGTCATTGCCCTGGGAACCTGCCTGCCGCATGTCTGGCAGATCCTGCGGGATTACGGACTGCCTGCCCCCGGTGCACCGGCGTTCAGCATTTCGGAATTTGAAACGCTGCCCAAAGCCGTTACGCTGGGCGATGTGCTGCTCTTTTGGGTGCTGTGCCGCGTGGCAGCCTGCCTGCTCATGGCCGGGATCACGCTGTGGCTGGGGGACCGGTTTGGAAATCCTCTGCCGGCCGTTTTTGTCAGCGCTGTGGTGTACTGCCTGCCGCCGCTGCTTTCCCTGTCCGGAATGGAGGGCGGCATCGAGTGGCTGGGCGTTTATCCGCTGTTCCACGGTGCGGCGCTGCTTTCCACCCAGGGGTATGGCGGCCCTGACGGTACGCCCTGGTCTCTTGCCTGGGCGGTGATACTGATTTTGCTTCTGGCACTGGGAGCGATCTGGGCGCTGGCCCAGAATTTGATCGCAAACTATGAATGGCGAGGGGCACCGCTGGAAACAGCGGTATGAAAAGGCCCGGAATATCCGGGAAAAGGAGGTCGAATACGATGTCGAACATTTGCAATCAGCAGACCAAGCAACGAAAACCCAGAATTCCCCGCGGGAAGATCCGGTATCGGGGACTGACCGTCGATTTGCAGACCGGCCTGGTGAGCCGTGGGGAAGGCGAAAAGGATGAACTGCAGCTCACCCCGGCGGAGTGCGCCCTGTTCGGCTGCCTGCTGGGCAGGATCGGCCGCCCCGTCACGCGGGAGGAAATGCTCAACCGGATCTGGGGAACTTCGGTCCCGGTCCGCAGCCGCACCACGGATATGCACATCACCCATCTGCGCCGCAAACTGGATCTTAAGGATGAGATCGTGACGGTTTTTCAGGTGGGATATATGCTTCGCCGCTGATTTTTTGAACAATGCCGGTATGCCGGGGACAGGACCCGAGGTGCATACCGGCTATTTTGCGGTGTTTTTTACTGTACAATGTGCAGTTTGTGCTGTGCAGAAACACTTTGACGCGGGAGTTCTTGTCGAATAAAACGGTTTCTGCTATAATTATCCATAACAGGAATTGGATGCAAATGCCGCAGGCTTTTGCTAAGGGGGAGAATATCTATGCCGAGAACACCCAAGCCGCGGGCGTGGAGCCCGGGAGCACTGCAGGGAGTCCTGCAGCGGGACGTCGTTGATATGCTTGTTCTGACGCTTTTGAGCCGCCGCGCCATGTATGGACATGAGATCATTCAGTACCTGGCGGCCCTTACGGACGAGGTGGTGGTGTATGACAAACTCAACACACCGCTGCAGCGCCTGAAACGGCAGGGCTTCGTCACCGTGACGGAGACACCGGAAAAGGGGATGCGCGCCAGAGTTTATTTTGAAGCGACGGACCTGGGCCGGAAACACCTTCAGGAAATGACCGAGGAATACCGGGCGTTTGTCCGGGCGGTCAACCAGGTGATCGACGAATCGGAGCTTTGATGCGATCCACAAACCAAAAAGACCGCCGTCCTGCAGAGTAGTCTGCGGGGCGGCGGCTCTTTTTTGCATCACAGGGAAAACGGGCGGCCGGGGGGATCGGGCACAGAGGGCCGCTGTGCATCCTGCCCGGGTCACGGGCGGCTGCTGCGGTCCAGGCTGCGGTACTGTAACACCTCCGACAGATGCACGGTGGTAATGATCTCGCTGTGGTCCAGGTCGGCAATGGTCCTTGCCACCCGCAGAATGCGGTCATAGGCGCGGGCGCTGTATCCCATGCGCTCAAAGGCACCGCGCAACAGCCGTTCAGCGCCGGTATCCATCCGGCAGTAGCGGCGCAGCATCCCGCCGGGCAGGTCGGCATTGCAGCGGACGCCGGTCCCCTCATAGCGCTTGAGCTGGAGGGCGCGGGCCTCCATGACGCGGGCGCGGATGTCGGCGCTGGACTCGCCGCCGTGCTCCGCCGCAAGGGCGCTGTATTCCACCGGCTGCACGCCGATGTGCAGATCGATCCGGTCCAGCAGCGGCCCCGAAATGCGGTGCCGGTACTGCTCTACCATGGCGGGGGTGCAGGTGCAGGCCCGGGTCGGATGGCCGAGATAGCCGCATTTGCAGGGGTTCATGGCAGCCGCCAGCATAAAGCGACAGGGGAAAACGGAACTGCCGTGCACCCGGCTGATGGTGACCACCCGGTCCTCCAAGGGCTGGCGCAGGGCTTCCAGTGTTTCGCGGGAAAACTCGGGCAGCTCATCCAAAAACAGCACACCGTTGTGGGCCAGACTGACCTCCCCGGGGCGGGGGACGCTGCCGCCGCCGGATATGGCCGATGCGCTGGTGGTGTGGTGCGGGCTGCGGAAAGGCCGCTGATGCATCAGTCCGCCTTCCGGGGAAAGCCCTGCCACCGAATACACCGCCGTTGTCTCCAGGGATTCCTGATAACTCAGCGGCGGCAGGATACCCGGCAGCCGCTTGGCCAGCATGCTCTTGCCGGTGCCCGGCGGGCCGATCAGCAGGATGTTGTGTCCGCCTGCGGCGGCGACTTCCAGCGCCCGGCGGGCTTCCTCCTGCCCGCGCACATCGGCAAAATCGGGGCCGTTCCAGACAAGGTCCTCGCTGTATGCCTGGTGCTCTGCCGGAGCAAGCAGGACATCCCCGGCCAGGTGGGCGGCCACCTCCCGGGCGCTGCGGGCAGGATAGACGGTGATGCCGTCGGCGGCAGCGGCTTCGGCGGCGTTTTCGGCGGGAACAAACAGCTCCCGGATGCCGCAGCGTGCCGCAGCAAGGGACATGGGCAGGACCCCGGACACGGGGCGCAGGCTTCCGTCCAGGCTCAGCTCACCCAGAAACGCCTGATGAGCGGCAGGGGAGGGCAGCGTGCCCTCGGCGGCAAGGATGCCGATGAGGATGGGCAAGTCGTAGACGGGGCCGGTTTTCCGCACGTCGGCAGGGGAGAGGTTTACCGTAATGCGGCTGGCGGGCCAGGGATATTTCAGGTTTTTTACGGCGCTGCGCACCCGCTCGGAACTTTCCTTGACGGCGGAGTCAGGCAATCCCACAATGGCAAACTGAGGCAGCCCGCCGGAGGTATCCACTTCCACTCCGACCGGATAGCCGTCCATTCCGCTCACACCAAAACTCATCACTCTGGCAAACACGCGCAGACCTCCCCGTGTGGGCGGCTTCCGGCGCAAAGCCTGCCGGGAAAGCCGCAATCTTATTCTCAGTATACCGCGCAAAGGCGGTACAGACAAGGTCAAGGGGCAAAAAACGGGTCGAAAGGGGGCGTTTTCATTGACAATAAGGCCGGGGATTGGTATATTTATTTTGTAACAGTGATATTGCCCAAAAATGGAGCAACTTGGAAAGCGAAGGTGGTTACATATGTATAAAGAAATGTATGAGAGATGGCTCGCAGCCGACCTGGATGATGCGGACCTCAAACCGGAACTGGAAGGAATCCGTGAGGATGACGCCGCCATTCAGGATCGTTTTGCAATCTCTTTGAAATTTGGCACGGCGGGTCTGCGCGGCGTGATCGGCGCGGGCACCAACCGTATGAACGTTTATGTTGTGCGCCAGGCGACCCAGGGCCTTGCCAACTGGGTCAAGACCCAGGGCGGCACCCAGACCGTCGCCATCAGCTACGACAGCCGCATCAAGAGCGATGTGTTCGCCAAGGCCGCGGCGGAAGTTCTGGCGGCCAACGGCATCCATGTCCGTATCTATGAGCATCTGATGCCTGTGCCTGCGCTTTCCTTTGCCACCCGCTACTATCACTGCAACGCCGGCATCATGGTCACGGCCAGCCACAACCCCGCCAAATACAACGGTTATAAGGCTTACGGCCCCGACGGCTGCCAGATGACCGATGAAGCCGCCGACATCGTCTATGCCGAGATCCAGAAGACCGACATCCTCACCGGCGCCAAGACCATGCCCTTTGCCGAGGGCATGGAGAAGGGCCTGATCGAGTATGTGGGCGACGACTGCATCAACGCCCTGTACGAGGCCATTGAAGCCCGTTCCATCCGTCCCGGCATCTGCAAGACTGCAGGTCTCAAGCTGGTGTACAGCCCGCTCAACGGCAGCGGCCTGGTCCCGGTCACCCATGTCCTGGCAGACATCGGCATTACTGATATTACCATTGTTCCCGAGCAGAAGGACCCGGACGGCAACTTCCCCACCTGCCCCTATCCCAACCCTGAAATTTTCGAGGCTCTGCGCCTTGGCCTGGAACTGGCACAGAAGGATGGCGCTGACCTGATGCTGGCCACCGACCCCGACGCGGACCGCGTGGGCATCGCCGTCAAGTGCAAGGACGGCAGCTATGAGCTGCTTTCCGGCAACGAGGTCGGTGTCCTGCTGCTGGATTACATCTGCGCAGGCCGCATTGAGCAGGGGACCATGCCCAAAGATCCCGTCATGTGCAAGTCCATCGTCTCCACGCCGCTGGCCGACAAGGTGGCTGCCCATTACGGTGTTGAGTGCCGCAACGTGCTCACCGGCTTCAAGTGGATCGGCGATCAGATCGCCAAGCTGGAAGCTGACGGTCAGGTCGACCGCTTCATCTTCGGCTTTGAGGAGAGCTACGGCTACCTGGCAGGTCCCTACGTCCGTGACAAGGACGCCATCATCGGCAGCATGCTGATCTGCGAGATGGCGGCATATTACCGTGCCCAGGGCAGCTCCATCAAGGAGGAACTGGACCGCATCTATGCCGAGTACGGCCGTTATCTCAATAAGGTCGACAGCTTTGAGTTCCCCGGCCTGTCCGGCATGGACAAGATGGCCGGCATCATGGCCGACCTGCGCGCCAACCCGCCCAAGGACTTTGCCGGCGATAAGGTCGTCAAGGTCACCGACTACAAGAAGCCGGAAGAGACCGGCCTGCCCGCCGCCAATGTCCTGATCTACAGCCTGGAGAGCGGTGCTACCGTTGTGGTGCGTCCCTCCGGTACCGAGCCCAAGATCAAGACCTACTTCACCACCCTGGGCAAGGACCTGGCCGAGGCTCAGGCCCAGAAAGACAAGCTGGCCGAAGCTCTCAAGCCCATCCTGGCGTAACCGTATCCTGTTAATCACAAAAGGGCCGCGCTCCGTTTTTTGGAGGGCGGCCCTCCTGTGTGGGTACAGAACCGGGATGCCGGAATACCGCTGTGGTGTGCGGTTGCGGTAGGAGGAACAAATCCCGTTGCCCGGCAACAGCGGCGGGGTGCAGCTCTGCCGTCGTGTGCGAAACAGCGCAAAAAATACCGCGGACATGCCTTGACAAGAGGGAACACGCTTGGTATAATAAGTTGCTGTGTCGAGACGACACAACCCCGGAAAGCATTTTTCGGGTATCCTTGCCCTTGTAAAAGGGCCTTATGTCCAAAAGGAGGTGCACAGAAATGGCTAAGTACGAAACCATGCTGGTTACCAACGCCGCGCTGGACGAGGAGGCTTCCGCCGCTCTGGTTGGCAAGTTCAAGTCCCTGATCGAGGCGAATGGTACGATCGATTCTGTCGACGAGTGGGGCAAAAAGCGTCTGGCTTACCCCATCAACGACCAGACCGAGGGCGTTTACACCGTGATCAAGTTCACCAGCAACCCCGATTTCCCGGCGGAGCTGGATCGTATCTACAAGATCACCGAGGGTGTTCTCCGCAGCATCATCATTGCTGAGGAAGAGTAAGAGAGGTAAGACATCATGCTGAATGTTGTTGCGATCATGGGCCGCCTTGTTGCGGACCCCCAGCTGCGTCAGACGACGACGGGCAAAAACGTCGCGTCTTTCCGCGTTGCTTGTGACCGTGGGCGCAAGGATGCCAATGGCCAGAGCCAGGCGGATTTCCTGGACGTCGTTGCGTGGGATCGCAGCGCAGAGTTTGTCTGCCGTTATTTCCAGAAGGGTTCGCTGATCGTCGTTGACGGTCGCCTGCAGACCCGCACCTATCAGGATAAGAACGGCAACAACCGCACTGCTGTCGAGATCGTGGCCAACAATATCAACTTTGCCGGCCCGAAATCCTCGAACTCTGTCGGAGTGGGTCAGCCTGCTCCGGCCCCGATGGCCGATTACTCCCGTCCCGCCGCACAGCCTGCGGCTCCGAGCTACTCGGCCGGCTCCAATGACGATTTTGCCGTCATTGAGGACGAAGGAGATCTGCCCTTCTGATTTCGATTTCATACTCTGACAAGGAGGTAACTGACATGGCTATGGAGAGAAGCGAGCGTCCGTCTCGCCCCATGCATCGCGGCCGCAAAAAGGTTTGCAGCTTCTGCGTTGACCGCATCGATCATATCGATTACAAAGATCTGCCCCGCCTGCGCAAGTACGTGAGCGAGCGCGCCAAGATCATTCCCCGCCGTGTGACCGGCACCTGCGCCTTCCATCAGCGTGAGCTGACGGTTGCCATCAAGCGCGCCCGT
The DNA here is from genome assembly GCA_019114415.1 of Candidatus Gemmiger faecavium. GTDB lineage: Bacteria > Bacillota > Clostridia > Oscillospirales > Ruminococcaceae > Gemmiger > Gemmiger faecavium. The sequence continues at coordinate 105,926 of DXFO01000021.1, forward strand.
CATATGGCTCTGATGCCGTACGTCAGCGACTAATCTCGCCGACAGGCAACAGCCTCGTGAAAAAGCCGTCCGTGCCCTGTGCACGGACGGCTTTTTGTTTTGCCGAGTCAAAGGGCCGGGGGAGGGGAGGACATCTGCTCTCACTCATGCGCAAACCGTGGCGGATGATGCTTCCGCATTGACAAAAGCACGCCGTTATGATAAACTAAACAAGTTCCGCTGGCATAGCTCAACTGGCAGAGCAGCTGATTTGTAATCAGCAGGTTGCAGGTTCGATTCCTGTTGCCAGCTCCAAAAGAAAGACCGCTTAATCATCGGGTTTTCCCGTGATTAGGCGGTTTTTGTGCATTATCATGCTGCATTTTGTTTTTGACGCTTTGAATTGGTCGTACTGAGGTCGTATGGCCGCAAAAGACTGTATGGCGGTAAAATGATATATAAAAAGCCCCGGCCGGCAAAACGATCTTGCAAGCCGGGGAAAGCTGCTGCGCCGCGAATGTTGACTTAACCAAAGGTCAGCTCGTCGGCCTTTGTAGCATTCAAAAGACTCTTGAGGGATGTATATTTTGTGCCGATGAAATAGCAGGCGTCCTTACTGCCAAGAGTGATTTTGTTGGGCAATTTAATGGGATCGCCGTCAAAATAGCAGACTTTGCAGTTGCGTTCGGGATCGTACTTGAACTCTTTGATTTTGGCGTAATGGGTGATTGCCGAAATAGGCTGACTCCGGTAGATGGCAATGAATTTCAATCCCTGCTCCCTGGCGTCGCTGATTCTGCAAGGATACCAGCAGGGCGGCTCGGCCTGACCTAAGAATGTGTTTACAAAGCCTTTGTCTGTGGAGGAAAGGATAGCGGTATCGAACTTTTTGGACTTTTCTTCCTCAATCAGTGCGTGGACGTCTGCTCCCAGTTCTTCACGGAGATAAGTTTCGGATTCAGACAAAAACTTTTCTATGGCAATTTCAATCAGGCTGTTCCTCGAAAAGCTTTTGGAATCACTGGCCGCGGAAAAGAGCTTGGCAATCATATCCAACCGTTCTACGGTTGCATCATCCAGGTAAACAGCAACTTGCTTTTTGTTTGCTTTGCTGCTTTTCAGAAGACCATCAAAGTAAGAAGCATCAAAATTTTGATTCATGATTCTGCCGCCTTTCGTAATTTGTAAAACCAGTATACGGCGAACAAAGCAGTTTGTCAATATCTAAAATGATATCATAATAAATATTGTAATTAATGGCACTTTGAAATGGCTTTTTGCGATTTGATTTGCGGGGTTCTTGGCGTAAAAATAAAAGCGCTGAAACCGTATCGGTTTCGCGCTTTCGTTCTGTATGCTATCCCTGGACTTGGAATGTCCGTCTCTGTGGAGGATATGAGCAATACGATGCTTTTGTAGAATTATGTTTTTAGGATCTGATCAATGATTTGCCTGACTGGAAATCGTGGCAGTTCGATTCGATTTCCCATCTTAAAGGTGGATTTTCGCTTGTTTTGCAAGGGCGTCGGAAAACTGGGGTACAATCACAAATCTCGTGTATACCGGCAGTTGGGATAATTGGAACAGCCATAGAAGGACAGGCCGGTGTTAGGCCCGTGTTTTACTGTGCGCAAAACCAAAGGAGCACCACAGACCGGACAGACGGGTGATTCGTGAAAACGATACTCGATTTGTTGTGTGTGCAGCTCCTTCTGGACAGCATCGGTGCAGGTCAAGGGGAGGAGCTGGGCATAAATTCTGTCTATTTGCTCGGCTGAAAGGACATTGGGATAAGCGTTTGATATGTCGCGCATCAGCCGAGTCAGATCATGTAACTGACAGATATAGGTGCCCGGTGCATTCCAGTTGATATCCATCAAGGCGCAGCGATCGGAAAACACAATAATGGAGATGCAGGGGATATCATCACCCAAAAAGCGGATCAGATTCTTGATGTGGTTGCTGTTCTGCCAAATAGGGTTATAGAAGTGGTATTTCTGGGAACGTCCTTTTCCGCGCCGGCCTCTCCCGGCAGACAGGGAAACGGTCCATTGCGGGGAAGCGTCGTTTCCGAAAATGTAACCCGAAAAGTTTTTGCTTTCAATAACGATCAGGCCTTTTGGGGTAAGATAAAGCAAATCAATTTCGGAAGTGACAGAGGAGCCTCCGGCCGTTGACGGCACATACAGGTTCTGCAGCAGGCGGCTTCCATATCCCATAAAAGATGTTTTAGAAAGCATTTTGGCGATTCTCTTTTCGCCTTCTGCTCCCAGTTTCTCGGGCGAGCGGTAGCGCAGCCGTTTGAAAAGAAATAGAAACGCGGCAAGCAGCAAGAGAGCGGTTGTAAAATCAGAAAACGACATATGCATCAATCCCCGGTTGACAATAAAGGTAGATACAACAAAAAAGGCAAGTCCATATGGACTTGCCTTTTGGTCGGAGTGGCGGGATTTGAACCCACGGCCTCTTGGTCCCGAACCAAGCGCGCTACCAACTGCGCTACACCCCGATAAAAAAACCGCAGCAGCGAGGCTGCTGCGGTTTTGGTTGGGGATGAGAGGATCGAACTCCCACGGGCGGAGTCAGAGTCCGCTGCACTACCATTATGCGAATCCCCATTGGAGTTTTGGGCTTGCCGTTTGGCGCTGCCCTCAACGTTTATCTATTATAGCGACCGAACCTTGTTTTGTCAACAGCTTTTTTCAAACTTTTCCCAAAAACTTTTTGAGGCGCCTGCACCGGCAAAAAGACAATGGGAAAGCATCCGGTTTATATTGACAAAGCGGGGAAAAACGCGGTACAGTTAACCTATACTAAAGACGCCGGCAGCTGGCAGAGCTCCGGCATCGAAAACGCCGGAGCGGCCGGCAACGGCCAGGCGGAGGGAGGTACTTCTCAATGAAAAAGCGTGTTGGTATCCTGACCTCGGGCGGAGACTGCCCGGGCCTGAACGCAACCATTCGCGGTGCGGCAAAAGCACTGTATCAGCGCATGGGGGATAAGGTCGAGATCGTCGGCATCATGAACGGCTACGACGGCCTGATCAACGGCAATTACCGTGAGATGGACCCGTCGGAGTTTTCCGGCATCCTGACGGTGGGCGGCACCATTCTTGGCACCAAGCGGACCCCGTTCAAAAAGATGCGTGTGGTCGAGGACGACAAGGTGGACAAGGTCGCCGCTATGAAAAAGACCTACAAGGAAGCCAAGTTGGACTGCCTGCTTTGCCTGGGCGGCAACGGCACCCACAAAACGGCGAACCTGCTCAGCCAGGAAGGCCTCAACATCATCGGTCTGCCCAAGACCATTGACAATGATATCTACGGCACCGATGTGACCTTCGGCTTCCACACGGCGGTGGACATCGCCACGGAAGTCATCGACCGCATCCATACCACGGCCGGCAGCCACAGCCGCGTCATGTGCATCGAGATCATGGGCAACAAGGCCGGCTGGCTGACGCTCTATTCCGGCATTGCCGGCGGTGCGGACATCATCCTCATCCCCGAGCATCCCTATGACATCGACAAGGTCGCCGCGGCGGTGGAAAAGCGCGCCAAGGCGGGCAAGAACTTCTCCATCCTGGCGGTGGCGGAAGGCGCCCTCTCCACGGCAGAGTCCAAGATGAAGCGCAAGGAGTGGACCGCCAAGCGTGCGGAGGCCGGTTATACCACGGCCACCAACCGTATCGCCATGCAGATCCAGCAGATGACCGGCGCCGAGACCCGTATTTGTGTGCCCGGCCATATGCAGCGCGGCGGCTCGCCCTCGGCATACGACCGTGTGCTGGCAACGCAGTTCGGCTCCTACGCGGCAAGCCTGGTGGCGGACGAGCACTACGGCGTGACGGTGGCCATGGTCAACCGCCATGTCACCTCCAACCCGCTGATCGATATTGCCGGCAAGACCCGCGGCGTGCCTGACGACTGCGACATGCTCAATGTTGCCCGTTCCATGGGCATCAGCCTGGGCTGATCGGTCAAAACTCGCTGAGACGGACCCAAACGGACGGACCAATACCGCCGTTTGATTCCGGCACAGTATTGTCTTCAAGCCCCCGCGGATGAGCGGTATCTGCGGGGGCTCATTTTTATGGCACGGGGGATACGCCCCGTATGTTTTGGTTTACTTTGAGGGGGAAAGCCTGTGCTGTTTTCAAGCCTGGTGTTTTTGTGGATCTTTCTGCCGGTGGTCTTTCTGGGCTGCCGGGTCCTGCCGCTGCGGGGACAGAATGCTCTGCTTCTGGTGACAAGCCTGCTGTTTTACGGCTGGGGAGAACCGGTCTATCTATTTTTGATGCTGGGGTCGATCACCCTGAACTGGGTGGGCGGTCTGGTCATTGACAAGACTTCCGGCGGGGCGCGCAAAGTCGCCCTGGGAGCAGTGGTGGCCGCCAACCTGCTGTTGTTGGGATACTTCAAATACTACGGCTTTGTGGCGGATACCATCGACGGCCTTCTGCGCAGCGAGGTCCTGCCCATGCGGGACATTGCACTGCCCATCGGCATCAGCTTCTACACCTTCCAGGCCATGAGCTATGTCATCGATCTCTACCGCGGCCATTATCCGGTGCAGAAAAACTGGTTCCGTCTGGCACTGTACATCAGCTTTTTCCCGCAGCTCATTGCGGGGCCTATCGTGCAGTACGGCCAGATCGAGCAGCAGCTGGGCAACCGCAAACTCTTTTCCGAGCAGACGGCTTACGGCATCAAGCGTTTTTGCTGGGGCCTTGGCAAAAAGGTCATTCTGGCAAACGCCTTTGCCGCCAAAGCGGACGAGATCTACGGCCTTGCCCCGGAAAGTGCCTCCACGGCGCTGGCATGGCTGGGGGCGGTGTACTACACCCTTCAGATTTATTATGACTTTTCCGGTTACTCCGATATGGCCATCGGCCTGGGAGAAATGTTCGGCTTCCATTTTGCCGAAAACTTCAACTATCCCTACCTCTCCCGCACGGTCAGCGAGTTCTGGCGGCGGTGGCATATCTCGCTGTCGTCCTGGTTCCGGGATTGCCTCTATATCCCTCTGGGCGGCAACCGCCGCGGCAAGGCAAAAACGTTGCGCAATCTTTTCATTGTCTTTCTGGTCACCGGCCTGTGGCACGGCGCCAACTGGCAGTTTGTGGCGTGGGGCATCTGGCACGGCATGTTCCTGATCATTGAGCGGATCTGGCTTCGCAAAAAGCTGGAAAGCTGGCCTGCGGTCATCGGCCATGTGTATACCCTTGTCAGCGTCATGCTGGGTTGGGTCATTTTCCGTGCGCCGGGCCTGCGCGCCGGGCTTGTCTGGATGCGTGCCATGATCCTGCCTACCCAGGGCAGTGCGGCTTACCCGGTCACCCGTTATCTGGACGGCCGGACCATTCTGCTGCTGGCGGCGGGCATTCTGCTGTGCGGTCTGGCACAGCGCCTTTGGCCGCGGCTCAAAAAGGCGCTGTACGACCGTGAGGTTCCCGGCCCGGTGCAGAGTGCAGCCATGCTGGCCTGCCTGTTCGGCTGCATCATGCTGCTGGTGTCCAGCACTTACAACCCGTTCATTTATTTCCGCTTTTGAGGAGGAAAAGCCATGAAAGAACATTCATCTCAAAAGCGGGCAAAGATCCTGACGGTGCTGTTTGTGGTTATGCTGTTGCTGCCCGCGCCTCTTTGGCTGCTGCTTGCTCCGCACCTGGACACTACAAACTATGAGAACCGGACGCTGGCGGCGTTCCCTCAGGATACCGGCGCCGAGGAATGGCCCGGGGCCTTTGAGGACTGGCTCAATGACCACGCGCCTTTCCGCAATCAGTTCATGTCCCTGAACGGCCGCCTGAACTGGGCGCTGGGAACGCTGGATTCCAGCGACGTGCTTCTCGGCAAGGAGCATTGGCTGTTCCTCAAGGATGTCTCGGACTCCAAAAGCATCTCCGACTACCAGGGTCTGACCGCCTATTCGGAGGAAGAACTGGCCGATTTCGTCAACACCCTATCCACCCTGCGGGACCGGCTGGCGGAGCACGGCACAAAAATGGTGGTGGTCATCGCCCCGGCCAAGGAGGGCATTTACAGCCAGTATATGCCCGACAGCATTCCGGTGGTTTCCCGTCCCACCCGCGTGCAGACGCTGGCCGAACGGCTGAGCGCTGCGGATATTCCGCTGGTCTGGCCGCAGCAGGACCTGATCGATGCCTCGGCGGGACAGCAGGTCTATTATAAGTACGACACCCACTGGAACGAAACCGGCGCCTATCTGGCGGTGACCCAGGCGGAGGCCCTTCTGGGCCATACCATCACGCCGCTGGAGGACTGCGCTGTCACCATCTCCCGGGAACAGGCGGCACCCACCGACCTGGCGAACGTCAGCGCCGTGTGGGCACTGTGCCGGGACGATCCCTATTACAGCGTGGACGCGCCCCGCGCCGAGCAGGTCGGCAGCACACCGGACGGCTACCGGATGCGCTGGCAGGGGACCGGTGACGAAAGCCTGCTCATGCTCCGGGACAGCTTCGGCGAGATGATGGCGCCCTTCCTCTGCGCGGGCTACGATGAGAGTGTGATTCTGCACACCGCCGCCGTGACGGTGGATGCCATCAACGAGGAACTGGACGGCCTGCCCGATGTCGTGGTGCTGGAGGCCGCCGAGCGGTACTCCGACAACCTGCTGGGGCAGGGAAAACTGCTTTTGGCCTGGCTGGATGGCCTGGAGCAAGGCTGAAAACCGCATATTCAAGCGTTCTATAAAAATCTTTGAGATCGTGTCACTCCGTTTCGGGGCGGCACGGTCTTTTTTTGTGCGCGGCAAGCTCTGCGAAACGATGTAAAATCACAGCCAAACCCCGGCGGGGCATTGACAAAAAGGCTGAATGGTGGTATAATTAATTACACAAGTAATGAACCGACAAACGGGGGCGCCTGTTTCAAGGTCCGTTGCGGGAAAAAGAAAGGGGGACCGGAGTTGAAAGGGATCCTGAACGACCAAAACCTGATCTACCAGCAGATCGCGCAGATGCTGGAAGACGGGATTCTGCGCGGGGAATATCCGGAGGAAAGCCAGGTGCCCAGCACCAATGAACTGGCACGGGCTTTCAATATCAATCCGGCCACAGCAGCCAAGGGCATCAACCGCCTGGTGGACGAAGGTCTTTTGTACAAACGGCGGGGCATCGGCATGTTTGTGGCCGAGGGCGCGCTGAAAACTCTGCAGGCCCGGCGGCGCAAAGCCTTTGCCGGGGAGCAGGTCCGCGCCCTTGTGCGGGAAGCGATGCGTCTGGGCTTGTCGCAGGAAGAGCTGCTGCAGCTTGTGGGCGACGTATCCCAAGAGGAGGGACTGAAATGATGGAAAGAACCAATCCGACGGACGGCCGCGTACTGCGGGCCGAGGGCCTTTGCAAAAGTTACGGCAAGCAGCAGGTGCTGCATGATCTTGACCTCACCATTGAACCGGGCTGCATTTACGGCCTGATCGGCCGCAACGGTGCAGGCAAGACGACACTGCTCAGCATCCTGACAGGGCAGAACACCATGGATGCGGGAAAGGTGACCTACGGCGGCGAGCCGGTGTGGGAAAACCCCCGCGCCCTGAGTGAACTCTGCTTTGCCCGGGAACTCAACGCCACCGCCGAGAGCGCCCAGATCTCGGTAAAGGAATATCTGTACGCGGGGCAGCTGTTCTGCCCCCACTGGGACAAGGCCATGGCCGACAGCCTGATCGAAAAGTTCGGCATTGACCGCAAAAAGCGCATTGCCAAGCTGAGCAAAGGCCAGATGAGCATGGTCACCATCACGGCAGCGCTGGCGTCCAAGGCTCCCATCACTATTCTGGACGAGCCCGCCGCGGGGCTGGACGTCATCATGCGGGAAAAGTTTTACCGTATGCTGCTGGAGGAATACGCCGCCACCGGCCGGACCTTCCTGGTCTCCACCCATATCATTGAGGAAGCCTCCGGCGTGTTTGAGCGGGTCATCGTCCTGGACGAGGGACACATCATTGCCGACCGTCCCACCGAGGAACTGATCGACGAGTTCCGCTATGTCTCGGGAGAAAAGACGGCGCTGGATGCAGCCCTTGCCGGACACGGTGTGCAGCCTTTGCAGGTGCAGGAACTGGGCGCACACAAGATGGCCGCCGTCCGCGGCGATGCCCGGCTGTTTGCGGCGCTTGCCGATGACCCGGCCCTGACGGTGGCGGGCATGAACCTGCAGAATGTGTTCGTGGCCCTTTGCGGTCACGGCGACGAGGAGGGGTGAGGAATGACCCGGGTACTTCGTCTCTATCGGGAATTGATTTTTTACACCGTTGTGGTGCTGGGCGGCTTTACCGCATTGCTCCTGGCCGGGATACGGCTGACGGACATCAGTTTGTTTGAAACCTACGGCAACGTCATGTCCATGTTCTGCGTGATCTTCCCGGCACTGATGATCTCCAACAGCTGGGCTACGGCCAACCTGGCCATGAGTTTCGGCGCCCGGCGGGCAAGCTGCTTCTGGAGCCTGGAAGTCGTGGGGCTGCTGCTTGTTGCTTTCTTTGTGGGGATCACCGTGCTGCTGACCAATCTTGCCGCTTCCCCCGAGGTCGCGCCCGTCAGACTGTATACGATCCCGGTGCTGGTGATTCCGTCGATCTCCCAGGTGCAGGTCGTGCTTTTTATCATGCAGATGTCAAAAGGCAGGCTCCGCAACGTGATCTGGGGCGTGACCTGGTGTGCCGGGTGGTTCTTGGGTGTGGGCATTGAACTGGTCTGTCTGTTCGACGATATCCCGGCATTTTTCAGCCCCGTGGCGTTGACTACGCCCTTCTGGGCAATCGTCTGCCTGGTGTTTGCGGTGCCGGGAATCGTGTTCGGCGTGCTGGCCCGCAAAGGAATGGAAAGGGCGGTGGTGCAGCTGTGACAACTGCAATACAGACAAAAGGCGGATATTCTTTCCCGAGTTATGTGTGGCGTCAGGTGTGTCTGGGCCGCGGCACGATGCTGACATACTGGTGTATTCAGTTCGGCCTGTGGCTGCTGGTTTCGGTCGTGATGCTGATCGCGGAACAGATATTCGGCTCGGAGGGTGTTGCCCTGGGCATTCCCGGCATAGCGACATTCATCGGCGGTATCCTGGTGGTGTTTTGCATGAGCGTCACCCTGACTGGTGTCTACTTTGCGCTGGCGGTAAACCTGGGCGTATCCCGCCGCCGCGTGGTAGCAGGCATCTGGGTCCTGGGGGCTTTGTACGGCGCAGCCATCATGCTGGCTACCGTGCTTTTGCAGATGCTTTGGGCGGCAGTCTTTGCGGGAGGACGCCCGGTGCTGGACATGATCTCGCTGATCCCGTGGTGGGGCTGGGCCTCCGCCGCACTGCTGCCCGTGGCATTCTCGGTGTTTGGCAGCGGGATTGTAAGGACCTTCGGCACCAGGGGCGGTGTGGTTCTGTATATCGCCTTCATGGCATTCTGCATCGTTCCGTCCCAGATGAACAATATAATTCCTTTGGAGGAAGAACAACTCCTTGCCGCGCTGCCCTGGTTTTTTGCAGTGCTGGGCGTTGTCTGCGGCGTGGTGGGGACGATCCTGCTTCTCCGGGTCAACATCAAAAACGGCTGATGCCGGTGCAAAAAGTGATTTCTGCACACCGGTATGTGCAAAACTCCGCCCGGCGGCTTGACAAGCGCGGCGTTCTGCACTAAACTTAACGGTATCGAAATGCAGTGCGAAGGAGTGCCGCGGGCATCAGCCTTTTCCAGAAAGCCGGGGAGTGTGGAAACCCGGTAAAGGCCGCGGGCGGCTGTCACCTTCAAGCAGGGCGGGGGAACGGCGCAAATGCGTCCTAGTCCGCTCCGTTTCGCCCCCGTTACCGGGCGTTCAAGGGGCCTGCGCCGCCGGTGTTCCGGTATAGGCAGGCAATTTGGGTGGTACCGCGGTTTGTGCATCAGCACGGCCGTCCCATGAGGATTCACATCCCGGGACGGCCGTGCTTTTTTCGTCCCGCACCAAACAGACAGGAGGACGCAGGATATGGCAAAAGAACTCGCCAAACAGTACGATCCCCAAAGCACCGAGGACCGCATCTATCAGGACTGGTGTGACAAGGGATATTTCCACACGCAGATCGACCGCAGCAAAAAGCCGTTCACCATCGTGATGCCCCCGCCCAACGTTACCGGGCAGCTGCACATGGGCCACGCCATGGATGAGACCTGGCAGGACATCCTCATCCGTTACAAGCGGATGCAGGGCTACGCCGCGCTGTGGGTCCCCGGCACCGACCATGCCTCCATTGCCACCGAGGCCAAGGTCGTCGCCGCCATGCAGGAGGAAGGCCTGACCAAGGAGATGGTGGGCCGCGACGGCTTTTTGGAGCGCGCCTGGGCATGGAAAGAAAAATACGGCAACCGCATCGTCAGCCAGCTGAAAAAACTGGGCTGCTCCTGCGACTGGGAGCGTGAGCGCTTCACCATGGACGAAGGCTGCTCCGACGCCGTCAAGGACGTGTTTGTCCGCCTGTACGACAAGGGGCTCATCTACCGCGGCAACCGCATGGTCAACTGGTGCCCCCACTGCAACACCTCCATCTCCGACGCCGAGGTGGAGTACGAGGAGAAGGACGGCAGCTTCTGGCACCTGCTCTACAAGGTCAAGGAGACCGGTGAGATGCTGGAACTGGCTACCACCCGTCCCGAGACCATGCTGGGCGATACCGCTGTTGCCATCAATACGGAAGACCCCCGCTATGCCCATCTGCATGGCTGCCATGTCATCCTGCCCCTGCTGGATAAGGAGATCCCCATCGTCTGCGACGAGCACGCCGACATGGAAAAGGGCACCGGTGTCGTCAAGATCACCCCGGCCCACGACCCCAACGACTTTGAGGTGGGCAAGCGCCACAACCTGCCCATGATCCGCGTGCTGACCTACGACGGCCACATGACCGGTGCTGCCGACAAGGCTGCCGCCGATGCTCTCAAGGCCAGCGGCCGCGCTGCTGCCGACGAACCCGACGTTCTCGACTGCGGCAAGTATGCCGGCATGACTGCCATGGAAGCCCGCAAAGCCATTCTGGCCGACCTGGAAGCCGGCGGCTACCTCAAGTCCACCGAGCCCCTCAAGCACGAGGTCGGCACCTGCTACCGCTGCCATACCGTCATCGAGCCCATGGTGTCCAAGCAGTGGTTCGTCAAGATGGAACCCCTGGCCAAGCCTGCCATTGAGGCGGTGGAAAAGGGCGACATCAAGTTTGTTCCTGAGCGCTTCACCAAGAACTATCTCAACTGGATGTACGGCACCCGTGACTGGTGCATCAGCCGTCAGCTGTGGTGGGGCCATCAGATCCCGGCCTGGTACTGCGCCGACTGCGGCGAGACCATCGTCGCCAAGGAAGCCCCCAAGACCTGCCCCCACTGCGGCAGCGCCAACCTGACCCAGGACCCCGATACCCTGGATACCTGGTTCTCCAGCGCTCTGTGGCCCTTCTCCACCCTGGGCTGGCCCAAGGAGACCGAGGATCTCGAGTATTTCTATCCTACCAACACCCTGGTCACCGGTTACGACATCATCGGTTTCTGGGTCTCCCGCATGATCTTCTCCGGCCTGGCCTACACCGGCAAGGCACCCTTTGACACCGTGCTCATTCACGGTATCGTGCGCGACAGCCAGGGCCGCAAGATGTCCAAGAGCCTGGGCAACGGCATCGACCCGCTGGAGGTCATCGCTCAGTACGGCGCCGACGCTCTGCGCATGATGCTGGTGGTGGGCTCCACCGCCGGCAATGATATGCGTTACAGCGAGGAGCGCGTCAAGGCCTGCCGTAACTTTGCCAACAAGCTGTGGAACGCCACCCGCTTTGTCCAGATGAACCTGCCCGAGGACTTTGTCCCCGGTCTGCCCGACGTGTCCCTGCTGGACATGAGCGACAAGTGGGTGCTGACCCAGCTCAACGCCACCGCCCGGGATGCCACGGCCAACCTGGAAAAGTACGAGATGGGCCTGGCTGCCGACAAGATCGAGAACTTTATCTGGGAAGTCTACTGCGACTGGTATATCGAGATCTGCAAGGCCCGCCTGAACTCCGGCGACGAGCAGCAGGCCGATACCGCCCGCAAGGTGCTGGTGTACGTGCTGAGCCAGGCGCTCAAGCTGCTGCATCCCTTCATGCCCTTCGTCACCGAGGCCATTTATCAGAGCCTGCCCGGCAGCGCCGAGACCATCATGACCGAACAGTGGCCCGTCTTTGACGCCGCCCACGACTGGCCGGAGGAGGAAGCCGACTTCGCCAAGCTGATGGACTATATCAAGGCGGTGCGCGCGGTGCGCAACGACATGAACGTCCATCCCGCCAAAAAGACCAGCATGATCATCGAGACGGCGGACGCCGAGGCCTTCCGCAAGGGCGAGGTCTACCTGGCACGCTTTGCCTTCGCCACCGATGTGACCCTGACTGACCACTATGAGGGTTCCACCTCCGGCATGGTGCAGGTCAACACCACCTCCGCCCGCGGCTTCATCCCTATGATGGAGCTCATCGACCGGGAGAAGGAGCTGGCCCGCCTGAACAAGGAACTTGCCAAGAGCGAGAAAGAACTGGCTATGTTTGAAAACCAGCTCGCCAATCCCAAGTTCGTGGAAAAGGCTCCCGCCAAGCTGGTGGAGGACGTCCGAGCCAAGCTGGCTGCCGCCAAGGACAAGCAGGCGAACATCCGCCAGTCCATTGAAGCGCTGGGCTGATTTGTAAAATTCCAATCGCAAAAACTGCCGTAAAAGGCCGTGCCTGCGGGGAGAGCGTTCTCCCGCAGGCACGGCCTTTCGGCTTGCCCTCGGCCCGGTGCGATGCTATAATGTCGGTACGGTGCGGCAGGGGGGCCGCATCCTGAGGAGGGGAGAAGCACGGCCTTTTGCCGCCGTGCAGGAGGAAAGAATACCATGACACAAAACAAAACGAGCCCCTGGCTCATTGCATTTCGAATTATCTTTACCATCGGTGTACTGGCCAGCATTGCCTTCATCTTCAGCAACTCGCTGGAAAGCGGCGCCATCTCGTCGGAGCGCAGCCAGGCTGTCATGCATTATATGAATGCCATTCTTGATCGCATCGGCCTGGGCCCGGTGTCGGAACACTCGGTGCGCAAACTGGCCCACTTTGCCGAGTACTGCATGGAAGGCATGCTGCTGACGCTCTGCCTGCGGGTCTATACCGCCCGCTTTGTGCGGCACATCAGCTGGCCGCTGCTGGGCGGTCTGCTCACCGCCGTGACCGATGAGACCATCCAGAAATACGTCTCCGGCCGTTCATCCCAGCTCACCGACGTCTGGATCGACTTTGCCGGTATTGTGGCGGGCCTGATGGTCGCGCTGGTGATTCTGCTGATCGTGCGGGCGATCACGGCCTTTTATGCCATCAAACGGGAAAACCGTCGCCTGCGCGCCGAGCGTGACAGCCTGCGCCGCAGCCGCGACGCCCATATCCGCCGCACGGTATCCCGTGACAAAACGGAAACACCTGATGCAAACTGGGAAACCGAAGAAGAACCGGAAGAAGAGGAGGATGCCATATGACGCCACAACAGGCGATTGAAGCGTTGCATGCGATCCCCAGCGGCGGCAAGCCCACGCTGGACCGGATGCGTGCCCTGATGGAAGCCCTGGGCAACCCGGAGCGCTCTCTGAAATGTATCCATATTGCGGGGACCAACGGGAAAGGGACCCTTGCCGTCATGACGGCGAATATCCTGACCCAGGCAGGCTATAAGACGGGTCTGACCATCAGCCCCTATGTCACCGATTTCCGGGAACGCTTCCAGATCGACGGCAGAATGATCCCGCCTGAGACCCTGGCCGACCTGACTGAGCGGGTGCTGGATGCCGCCGACGCCGTACAGGCTGCAGGCGGTCCTGCGCCGGTCCAGTTTGAAGCAGTCACTGCGGTGGCGTTTTTGTGGTTTGCCCAGGAAAATTGTGACCTTGTGGTGCTGGAGACCGGCCTTGGCGGACGCTACGATGCCACCAATGTGGTGACCAATACGCTGGTGGCGGCCATCACTCGCATCGGCCTGGACCATACCGCCCTGCTGGGAGAGACCATCCCGGAAATTGCGGGGGAGAAGGCGGGCATCATCAAGGAAGGCTGTACTGTGGTCTGCTACCCGGATCAGCCGCCCGAGGCAATGGGCCCCATCCTGTCTGCGGCAGCGGAAAAGCATGTCTCTATTGTGACGCCCGACCCGGCGGACCTCGTCCGGCGGAAGGGCCGCCCGCTGGAAAACCGCATTGATTATGGCGGATACGAAGTGGCGCTCAACTTCCCGGGGCGCCACCAGGGCAACCATGCCTCCATGGCGGTGGAGATCGCTCTGACCCTGTGGCGGGAACACGGCTATGACATTCCGGACGAGGCGATCCTGGAAGGTCTGCGCCGGGCCAGCCTGCCCGCCCGTATTGAGGTTCTGCGCCGCCATCCGCTCCTTTTGCTGGATGGCTGCCATAACCCGGATGGTGCTTCTGGATTGGCACAGGCTCTGACCGATGCCGGCTATACCGAAAACCTGGTAGGCGTTATCGGCATGGTGGCGGATAAGGATTGCGACGGCTTCCTGGAGAAGCTGGAATCCTGCTTTGCCAAGGTATTCACCACGGCCCCCAGCACTCCGCGGGCGCTCTCTGCGGAGGAAATGTATAAAAAGGCCCGGTTCCATTTTGATGCCGAGGTGGGCGGTACCATTCCCGAAACCATCCGCAAGGCGGTGGATTACGCGGACGACAACAACCTTGCGGGCGTTGTTGTCTGCGGCAGCCTCTACCTTGCCGCCGAGGCTCGCCCCATCCTGCTGACGGAAGCAGAAAACTGATCGTTCTGTCGAACCATCAAGGCACGGCGCTTTATATAGCGCTGTGCCTTTTCTTTTTCTCCGCCGCGACAGACTATAACAAAATATTTGGGCAGCGCCCCGTATACTGGATGCAAACCGGTATGCGGGGCGCTGCTTTTGCCTGTGCGGGACAAGCTGCGGCCCTGCCTGCTGAGGCAGAAAATGGGGGACAAGCTATGGCGAAGGTATGGTTCATCCCGGCGGGCGGGACCCTGGCGGCGTATCTTTCGGGGGAGATCGACCATCACGCGGCGCAGTCGCTGCGGCGGGAGATCGACGCCCAGATCGACACCCATATGCCGGAACTGCTGGCGCTGGATTTCAGCGGCGTCACCTTTATGGATTCCTCCGGCGTGGGGCTGATCCTTGGCCGGGGCAGATACATTTCTTCTTTGGGCGGACGCCTGACTGTGCAAAATCCGCCGCCGCAGATCTGCAAAATGCTGGATCTTGCGCGGATCCATTATGTATAAGTGGGGGCGATCGGTATGAAAATGCTCAATCAGGTCAAAATCAGCTTTTACAGCCGCAGCATAAACGAGGGTTTTGCCCGGGCGGCGCTCGCGGCCTTTCTCGTCCAGGCGGACCCGACGGTCCCGCAGCTGGCGGACATCAAGACTGCTGTGTCGGAGGCAGTCACCAACTGTATCGTACATGCTTATCCCGGAGCCATCGGCCTGGTCACACTCCGGGCCGCGCTGTATGAGGGCGGCATCGTCAGGATCACCGTGTCGGACAAGGGTGTCGGTATTGCCGATGTTGCCCGGGCCATGGAACCGCTGTATACCACCGGCAATCCCGACGAGCGTGCGGGACTGGGATTTGCGGTTATGCAGAGCTTTATGGATAAAGTACGGGTCACCTCGGCCCCCGGGCGCGGCACTCGTGTCACCATGGTCAAGCGGCTGGATGTGCAGGATGCTCTGCCTGCTGCCCGCGGATAACACTCCTTACATAGGCTGGGCGACTTTGCGCAGCCGTATCCTATAAGGAGGGAAGAATATGTCCGCACAATTTCCGGCGGCGGCCGATTCCGTCAAAGAGTCCCGCGCCAGGCGGGGAGAATTCATACAGAACAATCTGGGGCTGGTCCATTGCTGTGCCGGCCGCTTTCGGGGGCGGGGCATTGAGTATGAGGATCTTTATGCCGCGGGGTGCCTTGGCCTGGTCAAAGCATGCGACGGGTTTGATGCTTCCCGGGGCGTGTGTTTTTCCACCTATGCGGTCCCGGTTATTTTGGGGGAGATCAAAAAGCTGTTCCGGGACGGTGGAACGGTCAAAGTCAGCCGAACTCTGAAAGAACTGGGGCTGAAGATCAACGCGGAACGGGAACGTACTCTGAAACGGACCGGGGTAGAACCCAGCGTAACGCAGCTGGCAGAAGCCCTCGGTACCACACCGGAACAGGTGGCTTTGGCGATTCGGGCGTCCATGCCGGCACTGTCCCTGACACCGGTGGAAAGCGAGGACAGCGGCAAAGAGTGGGATATCCCGGTGGATTCTCCGGAAGAAAGTCTTTCGGAACGGATCAGCCTGAACGAGGTCATGAATAAGCTGCAGCCCCAGGACAGGCTGCTGATTCGGCTGCGCTTCTTTGGGGGAAAGACGCAGAGCGAGACGGCACGGGTACTGAAAACAACTCAGGTACAGATTTCCCGCAGAGAGCGGAAGATCCTGAAGTGGATGCGCAGCGAGCTGACCGGCGGTGAAGAGTGATCCGAGACGGTATTGCGCGGGGAATACGACGAGGGAGAAAGGCTTCCTGTAGGAGAAAACAATACACTATGTGAAATCAAGGTGGCAAAAGGCTTTACGCTATGTATAATTCTGGAAAACACGCCCGTCAAAACGTTCGCTTTGCAGTAAAGAAACTGTAAAAAACGACAAAAGTGATACTTTAGGCAAAAAATGGAGAAAAATGTCTTGACTCTGCTCTGGCGCCGTGGTAATATAATTGCACCGGTTCGGCCGGGCCCTGAATCACCGCTCTGAGCGGGCAGGACGGAAGAAACGGTAAGTGAGCGACTGAAAAGCCGCTTAAAAAAATCTCAAAAAGGTCTTGACAAAAAGATCTGAATGAGGTAAAATCAAAAAGCTGTCGCAAGACAGCGCCGGCCAGACGACCGGACAGCTCAAAAAAATCTTCAAAAAAGTTCTTGACAAACGGAACTCAATGAGATATAATAAATAAGCTGTCCGCGAGAAACGGTCGGCACAGGACCTTGAAAATTGAACAATACTGAAACTTGTGGAA
>DXFO01000022.1 GCA_019114415.1 Candidatus Gemmiger faecavium
CCCTTTTGGACAAGATAAATTGCCCCAAAACAGTCTTGTCAGGGGGCAAAATAATTTGTCAATCGAGCAAAAATAACTTGTCAATGGAATCCGAGAACAGGAATTGAGAAATCACTCGGGGTACCCGGCCGCTTTTTCGCGTTTTGCAATCGTCATAGGATGAATTGAAAGGATATTGAGGGGTACCCGGCAGTCATTGACACGCAAAATATTTTGCGATAATTCGCAGAAAATCACTTGTATTTCTGATAATTTCCCTCATCCCCTGCCCCTTCTGGAGGGGTTATGAGGAGAATCATCAGGAGAGCACATGGAGGTTATCCGCTGCAAAAAGGGTAAAAAAATAACGGAGTAATGAGAGCGTAAACTCCACATTACTCCGTGTATTTTTCAGTTCATTGACAAATTAACTTGCCCTTTTGGACAAGATAAATTGCCCCAAAACAGTCTTAGCCCTTGATGGCAGCGGCAACTTCAGCAGCGAAGTCCTCGTTGCGCTTCTCCAGGCCCTCGCCCTTGACATAGTGGGTGTACTCGACAACCTTGATGTCGCCGCCCAGCTCCTTGGCGGTAGCCGCAACGTACTTGGTGACGTCCATGTTGCCGTCCTTGATGAAAGCCTGATCCATCAGGCAGTTCTCCTTGTAGAACTTGCCCAGCTTGCCGATAGCCATCTTCTCTTTGATGGCGTCGGGCTTGTTCGCGGTCTTGGGATCGTTGGCCATCTGAGCCAGAACGATTTCCTTCTCCTTGGCCAGAACGTCAGCAGGGACAGACTCCTGGTTCAGGTAGGTCGGGTTCGCAGCAGCAACCTGCATAGCAATGTCCTTGCCGAAAGCAACAAACTCCGGCTTGGCAGCAACTTCGTCGCTGGTCTCGAACTTAACGATAACGCCATGGGTGCCGCCGCCGTGGACGTAAGCAGCGCAATGGCCCTCGTAACGAGCAAAACGGCGAACCTTGATGTTCTCCTTGATGACCAGGATCAGAGCCTTCAGAGCATCGTCAACGGTGCCGTCGCCCATCTTGCAGGACATCAGAGCCTCGACATCGGCGGGAGCCTGCTCGGCAACAACCTTAGCCAGATCCTTGGTGAACTCAACGAACTTCTCGTTCTTGGCGACGAAGTCGGTCTCGGCGTTGACCTCGACGACAACAGCGCAGTTCTCAAAAGTAGCAGCGTAGACCATGCCCTCGGCAGCAATACGGCCAGCCTTCTTGGAAGCGGTGGCCAGGCCCTGCTCACGCAGGATCTCGATTGCCTTGGCGAAGTCGCCGTCAGCCTGGGTCAGAGCCTTTTTGCACTCCATCATGCCGCAGTCGGTCTGCTTACGCAGTTCCATAACGTCTTTTGCAGAAATAGCCATAATCAATTGTCCTTTCCGTTTCAAAAGTTCGCGTGACAGGTGAGAGGTTTCTCTCAGGCCTGGGCCTGCTCCTGAGCGGGAGCTTCCTCAGCGGTATCCTGAGTGCCCTGCTTGCCCTCCAGAACGGCGTCAGCCATAGCACCGGAGATCAGCTTGACAGCGCGGATAGCGTCGTCGTTGCCGGGGATAACGTAATCGATCTCGTCGGGATCGCAATTGGTATCAACAATAGCGATGATGGGGATGTTCAGCTTGCGGGCCTCGGAAACAGCAATGCGCTCCTTGTGGGGGTCAACAATGAACATAGCCTTGGGCAGACCCTTCAGGTTCTTGACGCCGCCCAGGTACTTCTCCAGCTTGGCCATCTCGAGCTCGAGCTTGACAACTTCCTTCTTGGGCAGCAGATCAAAGGTGCCGTCCTCCTGCATGGTCTTGAGCTGATCCATGCGGTCGATGCGCTTACGGATGGTGCGGAAGTTGGTCAGCATGCCGCCCAGCCAGCGAGCGTTGACGTAGTGCATGCCGCAGCGGTTGGCCTCGTCACGGATGGACTCCTGAGCCTGCTTCTTGGTGCCGACGAACAGGATGTCGCCGCCAGCAGCAGCGGTCTCACGAACAAAGTTGTAAGCCTCGTCCAGCTTCTTAACGGTCTTCTGCAGGTCGATGATGTAGATGCCGTTGCGCTCGGTGAAGATGTACTTCGCCATCTTGGGGTTCCAGCGGCGGGTCTGGTGACCGAAGTGAACGCCTGCCTCGAGAAGCTGTTTCATAGATACGACTGCCATAGTGATTTTCCTCCAAATAAATTTAGTTTTACCCTCCGCACCGCGTGATCGTTTCCTAACCCAACCGGAATTGGGCACAAAAAAACAACGCAATGCGTGTGTATTGCCGTAATATAATAGCACAAGGTTCAGGCCTTTGCAAGCATATTTTCGGCACTTTCTCAAATTTTTATGCCTTTCAAGGTGCAAAACGCCGATTTTTTGTATTTCCCTGTGCCGCCTTTTGCTTTCACCCCAAAATCCGACGGGAAGGCCGGCTGCAGGTATGCTCAGCAGCATCCACCATAATCACATCCGCTCCAATGCTCAGGATGCTTTCCCAGGGTATCTCCAGATCTTCATCCCTCCCCAAAAGCCCAAAGCAATGGCAGCGCCCATGCAAAATCACCGACTTGATTTGTGCCGTCGTGCTGTCAAAACTGATGTCATCTACTCTGCCAAGGTTCTCCCCTGTCTTGCTCTGGATCACATCTTTCCGGCTCAGATCACGCAGCGTCATCTTTCTCACCCCCGCCCGCAGGCTTCCGATTTCATGATTGCATACACCATTATATTGCGCTGCCACGCATTTGTTCCCTGCGACAGGTGACAGACTTTCCAAAATGGTGTATAATGCAGAATCATACTTGCGAAAATTCAAGACGACGGCTTTGGGCCGGGAGGTTCCTGATTCATGTATAAAAACATTATTTTTGATCTGGGCGGCGTAGTTGTGGATTTCAATCCCAAAGATTTTCTGATGGATTATTTTATGAACAAATCCGCCGAAGAAGCCGTATACGATCTGACCTTCGGCAGCAAAGAATGGGAAAGCCTGGACCGCGGCGATATTACCCGCGCTGCCGCGAACCGCATCATGCTGGAAAATGCCGCCCGCTGCGGCCGCACCTTTGAAGTCCAGACCGTCATCGACGAGTGGGAAAAGATCCTGCGTACCAAAAAGACGACGATCAAAACCATGTGCAAGCTGAAAATGGCCGGGTATCGTCTGTACTATCTTTCCAACATTGCTTCCGATACTCTGGAGCTCATCAAGCAGCGCGACTTTTTCCCGTTGTTCGACGGCGGCATCGCCTCCTGTGAGGTCCATGTCAACAAGCCCGACCCCAAAATCTACACGCTGCTGATGCAGAAATACCACCTCGCCTACGAGGAATCCATCTTCGTAGACGACAACAAGCAAAATGCTCAGGCCGCCTACAACCTGGGTATTACAGGTATCCTCTACAAGAACAAAAAATCCTTCAATCGTGCCTTGGGTCTTTGCGGCGTTCAGCTGACACCCAACCGCCGCCCCGCTCCGCAGCCGAAACAGCCGCAGTGAGGATTGCTGCCTTTTCTTACTTTCAGCGAAACTGATTATTCCAAATGCCCAGCAGGGCGAGGATTGCATCTGCGATCCTCGCCCTGCTTTTTTGCTGATGAAACGATACCTTTCCAGTCATTCACTGTGAGGAAGTTCCGCCGGCCGGGGTTCTTCCGTTTTCTTGGTTTCAAACACACGGCTGAACAGAAACGGCAGATGCAGCACGCCCATCAGAATCAGGGAATACGCCACCTCACCCCAACCGTAGGTCTGATTCTGGAAGCTGAGCTCCGGCACAAAAACCAGGCCCATATTATTGTTGAAGAAGTGCATCAGCACCGCAGTCCAGATATTGCCCGTCTTCATATATCCATAAGCCATCAAAACGCCCAGGCTGATACAGGTGATCTGCTGCAGAAGGATACTTTGCAGCGGAGTATCCGGTGCATAGTAAAACAGGTTCAGCGGCAGATGCCAGAGTCCCCAGACAACGCCCAGCAGAATCACGCCCTTGCGATTGCCAAAGCGAGCCTGCATGCGAGGCTGCAGATAATACCGCCAGCCGTATTCCTCGCCGAAGAAGCAGAGAAAGCTGAGGAAAAAGTTCAGCGCCACATTGACCAACATGATGTACGGTATGGGTGTCAGCAAATATTCAAGGTACACGCTCTGGGTGTTGGTCAAAAACGCCGGCAGAAAAATACGCAGTACATACAGACCAAGGAAAATCAGACTGCAGAGAAAAACACCCTTTGTGCTCCCCTTCGCCCAACCAATGCCGTAAGCACGGCGCTTTTCCCGCTTGGTTGACAGCAGCACGATCCAGCCGATCACACTTGCCGCCATGATAACGTAGTTGGAAATAATGAGCCAGCCCATCTCTTTCAGCGCAACGCTGGCAAGGCTGCATCCCAACATTACAGCCGTCACAACGAGATAGAATCCGTAAAAATCGCGGGGCAGCATGGGGTCATGCCGTCTGGTGATCAGAAACGCAAGCATTACGCCCGCAGCCGGGTACAGCATCTGTGCCAGAGGAAACACCGACACATCCGCACCGGAGCTATGTCCCAAATATATCGGCAGCCCCATCACATACGGTACACCGAAGGCAACCGCCAAAAAGATCAGCATTTCTTTGCGAGACACTGTTTTATTGTTATCACTCATGAGAATCCTCCTCTTTTTCTGCCATGGAATCAAGATGCTTCCGGCGGCCGCAGTAAAGAACCGCCCAGATCTGCACCACAGAAAACGTCAGTATTGAGCTGAACACGCCGCTGAAAAGCGCGCCCGGCAGATACCTGTTAGAAACAAACACCATAACGCACGTAAACACGCCCGCTGCCGCTGCGGCCAGAAGATTGTTTTTCAAACTCGGTTTTCCGCTTCGGTCCCAGAGTCCCGCTTTCATGTTGGCTATCAGTTCAAAGGCCCCTATCAGACACAGCAACACGCCCTCTCCCGCATATTGTTTGAGTGGCGCCCCCATGGCAGACTGTACCACCGTGGAAATTCCCAATCCCCAGAATGCGATCCACAATCCATAGTGTTCGACTTTGAGCATCTGGATCTCCTGCATCTCGTCCAGCTTACTGGACTTGAATATCGTGTTCATTCTGTTTCCTCCTCTTCCCAAAACAGTTCATCCAACGTCTTGCCCAATACCCGGCAGATGGCTCTGCACAAACGGATCGTCGGGTTATACTCCCCTTTTTCGATTGCATGGATCGTCTGCCGTGATACCCCCACCGCCGCGGCAAGATCGCCCTGCGTCAGGTCCTTTTCTGCGCGCGCCGCCTTGAGTTTCAGATTCTTTGCCATGCGGTCACCTCCGTCTTGATTACAAGATATCATGCGCAATACATTTTGTCAACTATATATTACATTTTTATTTTTAAGTTTTACATTTCATCTTTCTGCAACAGACAAAATTCAAATGATTGCAGCAGTGCTTTGAACTGTGCTATGATATTTGAAAAGACAACAGATTTCAAACAAAAAGGCGGTCATCTTATGAAAGACGGTTTCCTTTCTGTGCGTGCGGCATCGCCTGCACTGCGCGTTGCAGACTGCGATTACAATGCAGAACAGATCATCCGGCAAATGCAATCGGCTGTGGCTGACGGCGTCAAACTGCTGTGCCTGCCCGAACTCTGCCTGACCGGATACACCTGCAGCGATCTGTTTTTGCAGGCTTCCCTCACCAAGGGTGCGGAGTCCGGACTTGTCAGCATCCTCGCCGCGTCTGCTGAGCTGGATCTTGTCACGCTGGTCGGGCTGCCGGTTCTCGCGGACGGCAAGCTGTACAACTGCGCCGCCGTGGTGTCAAAGGGCCGCCTGCTGGGACTGGTCCCCAAAACCTGGCTGCCCAATTACAATGAATTTTACGAAAAGCGGCATTTTGTCTCAGGGTCTTCCGATGCACGGCCGCTGCATTTTGCCGGACAGGATACTCTGCTGGGTACAAAACTGCTTTTTGTATGCGAGGATATGCCCGATTTTGTCCTGGGCGTAGAAATCTGTGAGGACCTCTGGTCGCCTATCCCGCCCAGCTGCGCCCACGCTCTGGCAGGCGCCACCGTTGTAGCAAACCTGTCTGCCAGCGATGAAACCATCGGCAAGGACGCCTACCGTCGGGATCTTGTCAGCGGACAAAGCGCCCGTCTTTTGTGCGGATATCTGTACGCCGATGCAGGCCACGGAGAAAGCACCACCGACATGGTCTTTGCCGGCCATAACCTGATTGCGGAAAATGGCGTACTACTCAGTGAGTCCATTCCGTTCGGAAGCGGCTGTGCGCAAAGCGAACTGGATCTCGACCGGTTGGTAAGAGAGCGCATCCGCAATTCCACCTTTGCCCCTCAGGCGGACGGATATACCCGTGTGTCTTTCCGGCTTTCCTGTTCGGAAACGGTTCTGACCCGGGCTGTCTCCCCTGCACCTTTTGTTCCCCAGGACACTTCCGCACGCAGCGACCGCTGCGAAATGATTCTCCGCATCCAGGCTGAAGGCCTGGCCAAGCGTATCGAACACACTCACGCCAAATGTGCGGTGATCGGCATTTCCGGCGGGCTGGATTCCTGCCTTGCCCTGCTGGTTGCTGTGCGCGCATGCAAGGTGCTGGAACTTCCCGCAGACACCGTCCACGCACTGACAATGCCCTGTTTCGGCACCAGCAAACGTACCCGCACCAATGCTGAGATCCTTTGCGAAGCCCTGGGCGTCCGTTTTGCCGAAATTGACATCACCCGCACCGTACAAAGCCACTTTGATGATATCCATCAGACTCCGGATTGCTACGACGTCACCTTTGAAAATT
Organism: Candidatus Gemmiger faecavium; assembly: GCA_019114415.1. Classification (GTDB taxonomy): domain Bacteria; phylum Bacillota; class Clostridia; order Oscillospirales; family Ruminococcaceae; genus Gemmiger; species Gemmiger faecavium. The sequence goes on from DXFO01000022.1 coordinate 6,781, forward strand.
GCCAGGCACGTGTCCGGACCCTGGAACTGATGGACTATGCCAACAAAAACGGCGGCTTTGTCATTGGCACAGGTGACCTGAGCGAGCTTGCTCTGGGCTGGGCCACCTACAACGGCGACCACATGAGTATGTACGGCGTCAATGCCGGCGTTCCCAAAACCCTGGTCCGCCACATCGTACAGTATGCCGCAGACAGTACCGCCGATGAAACGCTGCGGGACGTTCTTCTGGATATTCTGGACACTCCCGTCAGCCCTGAACTTCTTCCTGCCGCCAAAGACGGCAGTTTCAGCCAACAGACGGAGAAACTGGTCGGTCCCTACGAGCTCCACGATTTCTATCTCTATTATGTTCTCCGTTTCGGTTTTACCCCGTCCAAAATCTATCGGCTGGCACTCCAGGCGTTCCGGGATCGTTACGACCCCGACGTCCTTTTGTACTGGCTGCGTAATTTCTACCGCCGCTTCTTCACCCAGCAGTTCAAGCGCAGCTGCCTGCCCGATGGCCCGAAAGTCGGTTCCGTCACCTTGTCGCCCCGCGCCGACTGGCGTATGCCCAGCGATGCCAGCAGCGCTCTGTGGTTGAAAGAACTCGATGACCTGGAAGCCAATCTCCACAAATAAGCAGAAAGCCCTCTTTCCGGGTGCGTAATGCACGCACGGGAAAGAGGGCTTGTTTTATATTTTTTCAGGGCATCGGCTCGCCGGTTTCCGACATACGCTGTCACTCTGCTCCGGTCCGGCGCAGGACAACACCCACCGTCTTGAACAGGAGCTTCACATCCAGTTTCAGCGACCAATTATCAATATACCAGACATCCAGCCGCACGACTTCCTCAAAGTCCTTGATGTCGCTGCGCCCGCTGACCTGCCACAAACCGGTGATGCCGGGCTTCATGGACAGGCGGCGCTTATGGTGGCTCTGGTAGCGCTCATACTCATCCAGCGTGGGCGGACGGGTCCCCACCAGGCTCATCTGTCCGCGGAGAACATTCCAGAACTGCGGAAGCTCGTCGATGGACGTCCGGCGGATAAAGCGCCCCACGCGGGTAATGCGCGGGTCGTCGTCCACTTTGAACATAAACCCTTGCATTTCATTTTTGTCCATCAGCTCTTTCTTACGCTGCTCTGCATCCTGATACATGCTGCGAAGCTTATAGATGGAAAAGACACGGCCGTTGAGCCCGACACGTTTCTGTTTGAAAAACAGGGGGCCTTTCGACTCCAATTTAAGCGGGATCGCCACAATGGCAATGATGGGAATGGAAATCAGAATTCCCACAATGCTGCCCAAAATATCCATCAGGCGCTTAAGCAAAAGATCCGTTGTCTTGTGGTTGGTCGGGGCAATGGTGACCAGCGGCACACCATCGCGCTGTTCGATTCCACCGCGCAGTCGGGGTCCCCAGGTATCCTTTTCGTTCTTGGGGAAAAATCGCTCCAGTGCCGGCACGTTCAGGTGGATGACCAATCCCATGCTCTCCATTTCCTCGAGAAACGGCTGAAGGGACTCCCCCGTTGCATAGGGCAGGTTGATATATACCTCATCCAGGGATTCCCTGCGCAGCCATTCCATAAAGCCATCAAAGCCCGCTCGCACGGGGACCGATGCGATGGAATCCGGCGCATTGCTTCCCGCATCCACTAGCGCCACGCCAATGATTCGGATGCTCCAGTCCGACTTCAATTCCCGGATAAAGCTGGGGGCCCGGTCGCTGGTAGTAACAACGCCCACCAGCGAGGCCATGCTCCCCTTATAGAAAGTCCGGTTCAGATACCGTTTCAGTCCGCAGCGCATGGCAAAAAGGACGACCAGGTTGGCGCTCAGAAGCCCCACATACAGATACCGTGATTCCAGCAGCGGAGCCTTGGTGATCAGCAAAAAGACCGCCAGCACAGCTGCCAGCAGTGAATCCACCCGCAGACAGTCCCAAAGCTCCGCTCTTACACTGCGCCGGGTGATGTTCTGGGCACTTTCCGCAATCAGGAACACCAGCAAAAAAGCCAAAAGCAGGATCAGCACAAACTGAAAAATATCCTCACCCGAATATTTCAGTATAACGCCGAGGCCCCGATCCAGGACCAGCCACGCCGCAGACGTGCTGATCACCAGGGCAAGCAAATCCACCGCAAACACCATTGCGTATTGCAGCTTCTCGCGTTTTTCCATCTCTTATCTATCTCCTCTGTATCCGGGCCACCTTATCTGCCAAGGACGAAGCCCCGCAAAGATGTCCGGTTCAAACAGGCTATATTTTGTTTATCATACCACGATTCCCCATCAAAAGGCAAATATCCTGTTCATACAGCATTTGGTGTGTTTCCCAAATCGCAGTGCAGTCTACCCATCCGAACACTGCTGAGGTCTATCCCACTGCGATTGTTATACACTTTGTGAAGTTCTCCAGCATCAAAACGTCCCGAACACAAAAGAAATCCGGACCCGCGGCTATCAGCACAAGGTCCGGATTTCTTTGTTTTGGTGGAGATGAGGGGGATCGAACCCCTTACCTCTTGAATGCCATTCAAGCGCTCTCCCAGGTGAGCTACACCCCCAAGTTTTCTGTCGTGGGGAGGTCTGTCTCCCGGCGACGTGTGTTATTATAGCAAAGCATTTCCGCAAAGTCAACACCTTTTTTTGATTTTTTTCATTTTTTGAAAAAGTTTTTTCTCCACCCCGCTTTTTCTTCCTCTGTTCGTTGTTTTTCATTCCGTCTTTTTTTGATTTTTTTGAAGAGTCCCAGTTTTCCACTGGCAAAAAGCCCGCTTTCAAAGCAAAAAAGGCAGAACTCATAATCAAGGTTCTGCCTTTTTTCTGACTTTTTTATCTCAAAACAAATCGGGGCGGACAAATTTTTTAGCTTTCGTGAGAAAGGCTTCTGCCATACAAGCGATTTCCGATATGGCGGATCGTCCACCGGTATGCGGGGATCAGGAACACGCAGGCCGCGATCCATGCTGCCGGATTGGCCAGTGCGGCGCCAAAGAACCCAAGCAGCGGTACAAGCACAAGTGCCACACCCGTACGGGCAGCCATCTCGGCAGCGCCCGCCATCATGGCAACGCCGGAATATCCAAGTCCCTGGATCACATAACGCCAGACAATGAGCGCGCCCAGCGGGAAGAAGAACAGGCTGTTCCAAAGCAGATACTGCTGTGCCAGTTCCACAATTTCAATTTCCGTTGCCGTATCAATAAACAGCCCAAAGATTGTAACATCAAAGAAATGCAGCACGACCAACGATCCCACGGCATACACAGCCACAATGCCCAGTGCATACCGCACACCGCTGCGCACCCGGTCCAAACGGGAGGCTCCAAGGTTCTGCCCGGCGTAGGTCGCCATGGCCGTACCGACACTTTCCAGCGGGACCGTCAAAAGATTGCTGGTCTTGCTGGCCGCCGTGACTGCAGCAACAACGGTGCTGCCCAAAACATTGACCGCCCACTGCATCACAACAGAACCGATTGCCGTAATGCTGCACTGCAGTCCCATGGGCAAACCGATATACAAAAGCCTGCCGCAGGCTGCCCGGTCAACGCCGGCTTCTTCTTTCTTCATTTTCAGAACGTCAAACCGTTTGCACAGATACAGCAAGCTGGCAATACCCGAAATTGCCTGAGACAGATCGGTCGCCAGCGCCGCCCCCATGACCCCTGCATCAAAAACCAGAATAAACAAGAGGTCCAGCCCGATGTTCAGGAAACTGGTGACCACCAGAAAAACCAGCGGTGTTTTGCTGTCTCCCAAAGCCCGCATAATGCAGGAAACCATATTATAAAGAAAGACAAACGGGATACCGGCAAAAATCCACCCTATGTATGCCGCCGCGTCATCAATAATATCCGCCGGTGTCTGCATCAGCTGCAGAATGGGGCGCGTCAGCAAGACAGTCGCCACCGTGAGCACAACCGCTCCCGCCAGGGAAAGCCACGCGGAATTTGCCACATACCGCCGCATATCCCCATAGCTTCGTGCGCCAAAATACTGCGCAATGGGAATTGCAAAGCCGTTGCATATACCGATGACAAAGCCCAGTATCATATAGTTGATGGAACCGGTGGAACCTACGGCCGCAAGGGCGTTCACGCCCACAAAGCGGCCGACAATGATCGTATCCGCCAGATTATAAAACTGCTGGAACAGATTTCCCAGCACCAGCGGAAACGCGAACCACAAAATCACTTTGAGCGGATGTCCAGTCGTCAGATCTTTTGTCATGATGATCCCCTCTTGTAAAAACTTTCCTTATCCGAATTTCCTGTATTCTTTATCCTGTTTCCTGCCGGAAATACTTTTCTGTCATGTACTTGCCGGTAAGGCTTGCAAACTCTCAAAAAATCAATACAATAGTAATATGATTTGCTGTTTCCCTAAACAGTCTCAGTCCCCAATACAAGGAGGAAACCATATGAAACGCATCATCACCATCGGGCGGCAGTTCGGTGCAGGCGGCGGTGAAATCGGCCGCCGTGTTGCGCACGAGCTGGGCATCGAATATGTAGACCGTGATCTCATCCTGCGCACCGCGGCGGAGTCCATGCAGCTCACCCCCGAGCAGGTCCGTCAGTGGGACGAGAAAGTCCCCCGCGATGTAGGTTTTGCCCAGAGCCTGTTCAACTTCTATTCCCGCCCCCTCAGCGACGAGTTGTGGAACGCTCAGGTAGAAGCCATCCGCAAGCTGGCCGACAGCCAGAGCTGCGTGATCGTCGGACGCAACGCCGATTACATCCTTCGGGAGTTCGACCACTGCCTGCATGTGTTTGTCCATGCCGACCGTAACTGGCGTCTGGCACGCATGGCCAAGCTGATGCCCGGTTCCTCGCCCGAAGCGCTGGAAGCGGATATGCGCGCCGCGGACAAAGCCCGCCGCAACTACTGCGCCCACTATACGGGCCAGGTTTACGGTGCAGCCGAAAACTACGATCTGACGCTCTGCACCAGCAAGCTGGGTGTGGACAAATCCGTTTCTCTAGTTCTGGCTGCTGTCGATCATCTGTGATCCCAAATTTTGACCTTGCACAAAAACCGCATTTTTTTGCACGACACAAGTTCAAAATTTAAGCGTTGTATTGACAGATGCCCTGAAACGTTATTATAATATATACAACGCTACGGGCAAAATCAAGCCGTATAAGCGGCGATTTGTTCGGCTATTTTGCCAATTATTTTATGACTTTTGCCGAAGGCTGAAACAGCGTCCCTTGGAATGTTTTATTCTACGTCATTTTCACTTATACGCATCAAAGGCGATTGCGGATATGTGGCCGCTGTCGCCTTTTTTATTTCTCCGGCACAGCGCTTTCACAGCGTTTTGCATAGATCAATCATAGAGGAAAGGAACATCGTAACATGAAAAAGCTTCTGGCATCCCTGATGGCCCTGGGCCTGGCCCTTTCTATGGCCGCCTGCAGCACTACTTCTTCCGACGCTTCCGAGCCCGCTTCCTCGGGTTCCTCCGCAGCTTCCGGCGAGTCCGCCGCCGCTGCCGATCCCGACAAGGTCTGGCTCATTGCAACCGACACTGTCTTTGTTCCCTTTGAATATACCGACGAGAACGGCGACTTCGTCGGCATCGACGTGGACATTCTGGCTGCCATCGCCGAAGATCAGGGCTTCAAGTATGAACTGAACAGCATTGGCTGGGATGGCGCTGTTGCTGCCGTTCAGACCGGCCAGGCCGATGCGATCATCGCCGGCGCTTCCATCACCGACGAGCGCAAGGAATCCGGCTGGATCTTCTCCGACGGTTACTACAACGCCACCCAGACCATCGCAGTTGCTGAGGATTCCACCATCACCAGCTTCGAGGATCTGCGCGGAACCAGCGTCGCCGTCAAGAACGGCACCGCCGGTGCTGACTACGCTGAGAGCCTGAAAGACGAGTACGGCTTCACCATCACCTACTTTGACGATTCCCCCACGATGTATCAGGACGTCATCATCGGCAACTCCTCCGCCTGCTTTGAGGATACCCCCGTTATGATCTCCTACATCAAGCAGAAGGGCATCGCCCTGAAGGTTCCCGAGGGCTTGGAGAGCGAGGGTGCTCCTTACGGCCTGGCTATCATGAACGAAGACAACCAGGCTTTCCTGGATATGTTCAACGCCGGCCTGGCCAACATTCAGGCCAACGGCACCTATGATGCGATCATCGAGAAATACCTCGGCTGATCGCTGAACCCCTGCGGCGAAACAACCCGCCGCAAACTCTTTGCAACACCCCAAAACCAAGAGAGCGCACGGCCGTTATCTGCTGTGCGCTCCCTCTTTGAAAAAAACGGACTTTTAATTCTATACTCGTGGTAAGGAGGGGCCTTCATGCTGAGAATCATTCAGACCTACGGCACAATGATGGTCGCGGCAATGGGACAGACGCTTCTGCTGGCTCTGCTCTCCCTGTTTTTTGCCTGCCTGCTGGGCCTGTTTTTCGGCCTGCTCAGCACAGTCCGCAATCGTGCCTGCAATATCATCGGAGCGATTTACGTCGATGCCATCCGCGGATGGCCGTTGATTGTTCTGGCATATTTCGTTTACTTCGGCATTCCCATGATGATCCAAGGAATGGGATTCAAGAGTTTCCGCATGGATAGTCTGCAGGCCGGCGTTATTGCGCTGTCGCTCAACTGCGGCGCCTACATGGCAGAGATCATCCGTGCCGGTATCCAGAGCGTCGACAAGGGGCAGATGGAAGCCGCGCGCAGCCTTGGTCTGAGCTACGGCAAGAGTATGTTCCGGGTCGTTCTGCCGCAGGCAATCCGCACCATGATCCCCAGCATCATCAACCAGTTCATCATTACGCTGAAGGATACCTCGATCCTGTCTGTCATCGGTTTCCCCGAGCTGACCAACACAGCGAAAAACGTCTCGGCCATCTTCGGCCTTCCCATGCAGGCCTGGCTGTTGTGCGGCCTGATGTATATGGTCGTCATCATTATTCTGAGCAAGCTTTCCAAAAACATCGAGAGGAGGATCAACCGTGGCCGATAACATCAAAATCCACGTATCCAATCTTGTCAAGCGCTTCGGAAATCTGGAAGTGCTCAAAGACATCTCGATGGACGTCCGTGAAGGCGAAGTCGTTGTTCTGCTGGGTCCGTCCGGCAGCGGCAAGAGCACGTTCCTGCGCTGCCTCAATCGTCTGGAGAATCCCTCCGGCGGTCAGATCGTCATTGACGGGCATGACATGACCGACAAGCACACCGATCTGAACAAGGTCCGTGAAAACATCGGCATGGTTTTCCAGCATTTCAATCTGTTCAATCATCTGACGGTGATGCAGAATCTGACGCTGGCCCCCATCGAGACCAAAAAAGCCACCCGTGCCGAGGCCGAGAGCACCGGCCGCAAATACCTTGAAAAGGTCGGCCTGCTGGATAAGGCAGACGCCTATCCCAGCCAGCTTTCCGGCGGTCAGAAACAGCGTGTTGCCATCGCCCGGGCTCTGTGCATGCACCCCGACATCATGCTGTTCGACGAACCCACCAGCGCTCTGGACCCGGAAATGGTCGGTGAAGTCCTTTCCGTCATGCAGCAGCTGGCACGCGACGGCATGACCATGGTGGTCGTTACCCATGAGATCGGCTTTGCCCGCGAGGTTGCCAGCCGTGTCGTGTTCATGGATGGCGGCTACATCGTGGAGGAAGGCACTCCTGAAGAAGTGATCCTGAACCCGAAGGAACCCCGTACCATCGACTTCCTGAGCAAAGTTCTGTAATCTTTCGGTTTTCGTTCCGATCCAAACAAAAAGAGCCTGGCCTGAATGACCGGGCTCTTTTTTCAGTCTCTTTCATTGCACCGCTATTTCAACCAATACAAAGCGCCCCTGTTTCTGCACAATCAAAAACAGGGGCGCTTTGTGGTGCCGCTAACCGGGGTCGAACCGGTACGGAATTTCTTCCGAGAGATTTTAAGTCTCTTGTGTCTGCCTATTCCACCATAGCGGCATGACACTGTGAGTATTATTTTACATCACCGCTTCCCCATTGTCAAACCGCATACGCTAGGCAAACTGTGCGGATTATGTTACAATGCTTATGCTGTGAATGTGATACATTTCCATAAACTTTTCAGGCAAGGAGGGCTGTCGCTCTTGGCATCAAAACTTTCCTCCAACAGAAAAATCTTACTCTTTTTTGCAGGCGGTTTGCTCGGCGTATTGGCTTTTTTGCTTATTTACGGCATTTCGCCGCTGGACTTTACCAACGATGCTTTTTGCCGTGGCGGATACATTGAAAAAGACATCCAGCAGCACTATGCGGGCTGGCTTTTTTACCGGCAGAGCGACCTGAGTTTCCCGTTCTGTGTCACACAAAACCTCAATTATCCTGATGGGCTCAGCGTCGCTTACACCGACTCGATCCCGCTGTTTGCCGCTTTCTTCCGCCTTCTTTCCCCGATCCTTCCGGATACTTTCCAGTATTTCGGATTGTTTACCCTGCTTTGCTTTTTCCTGCAGGGTGCGTTCGGTGCCCTGCTGACTGGCCTGTTTGCCCGCGGCTTTCTCGTCCCGCTTTTGGGCGATATTCTGTTTGTCACAAGCCCGGTCCTGTTGGAACGTGCCTTTCGCCACACTGCCCTGGGGGCACAGTTTTTTATCCTGGCAACGCTTTACTACTATTTTGATCGCAGACGGCAGAATCGTATGCCCGGTGCGGGGCTGTTTCTCTTGAATGTTGCCGCCATCACGATCCATCCTTATTTTCTGCCCATGACCTACGCCGTGACCCTGGCGTTGCTGGCAGAATACGCTGTCACAAAGCGGAAGTTTACCATGCCCGCTCTCTACCTGATTGCTGATCTTGCTGCAACGCTGGCCGCAGGCTGGGCATTCGGGCTGTTCCATGGCTCCGCCTCCGGAGGCAGCGACGCGCTGTACGGCTATTTCGGGCTGAACCTCAACGCCCTGTGGAATCCGGTAGGTGTCAGCGGAGTGCAGTGGAGCCGCCTGCTCCCCGCACAGAATCAGGTAGGCGGAAACTACGATGCTTTCGCCTACCTGGGCCTTGGCGTACTGATTGTTTTGCCGGTCGCCGCATTCGTTCTTGCCTTGCAGCGAAAGCTCAAAGTGAAAGCCTTGCTGCGCAATCATTGGATGCTCGTCATTGTATGCGCCTTGCTGTCCATCTTTGCGGTCAGCAATGTTGTGACCGCAAACGGAGCCACCCTTCTGAATCTTCCCCTACCTGCACAGCTGCTGTCCCTCTGTTCCATATTCCGTTCAAGCGGCCGTCTTTTCTGGCCTGTTTACTACCTGCTCATGCTGGCCGGATTTGTTTTTACCGTGAGAGCTCTTTCCGAGAAGCGTCAATATTATCTTCCGCCGATCATTCTTGCCGTTCTCTGTGCAGTACAGCTTTGGGATATCTCTCCCGGTATCCTTCAGCGCCGAAATGCCATGCAGCAGGCCCAAACCCAGGATGCTTTCCCCACAAGCCTTGTCAGCAGCTTCTGGCAGGAGGCACAAATCCGCTATGACCATATCTTTTCCCTCAACGGTCTCCAGGACGACGCGCTGCATCTGGCGCTTTATGCGGCAGACAACGGCATGACGACAAACGATCCCTTTGCCGCACGATATGATGCCAGCGCTTTGGAAGCGTCCCGCCAATCCGCTCTTGAACGCATTTTGTGCGGCGAGTTGGATACTGACACGCTGTACCTGTTCCACGACGAAACCGAATTTCTGAAGTATGCCGACGCGGCCGCAGAGATTGCCTGGTGCGGAGAGGTTTCTTCTCCTGACGATACCGCACACTGGTACGTAATTGCACCCGGGATGCAGGATTTTGTCGGAGATGAATTCTGCACCCCTTACGGGGAGAACTATCCCCTGCGCCTGGCGGACTATACCGATCAGCTGTGGAATCGAGGGGTTCTGGGCAGTGACAAAAAGACGGTCTGCTTTGCGGACTCCGCCTTTACCCGTTCAAGGCTGGAGAATGCCTCCGCCATCTGCGCTGACGGTCAAGTTTATGAGATCCTGAAATTTGACGACAGCGACCCCGGCTGGCTCATGCTGACACTGGACATCGACGACGCCACTGTATTGTGGGATAAAGAACTGGAGACGATTTCATGAAAGAGATCCGTGTAAAGAGTCTGCTCCCGGTCCGGCTGGACAAGTATCTGTCCGAGCAATATCCTGTTTTGGGGATCGGCCGCCTGAACAAAGCTCTCCGCGAAAACAAAATCAAACTAAACGGCAAAAAGCAGCCGCTTTCCACACGCGTTCAAAACGGTGATATGATCCGTCTTTACCTGACCGACGAGCAGCTCGGTCTGGCTGCCAAAAACGGTCCCGCCTTCCTCTCTTTGCGTCCTGCCGAACTGATTTATGAGAATGACGATCTCATTGTGGCGAACAAGCCCGCAGGCATTCCGGTGGAAGGCCCGGACGCCGATACCCTGGTCAACCGTGTCTGCAAGGCGCTGCACGATGCCGGGCGCCTGGATTCCCGCGCACTTCCGCGGTTATGCCATCGTCTGGATACCGGTACCAGCGGCCTGGTGCTTCTGGCGAAAACGCCTCAAGCGGAGGAGTTCCTTCTGGAAGCCATCCGCAAGCGCAGCATCCGAAAACGGTATCTCTGTGTGACGTTTGGACGCCCGCAGCCCGCAGAAGCCACTTTGCACGACTATCTGCTGAAAGATGCCGAAAGCGGCACCGTACACGTCATAAAATCTGCCCGTCCTGGTGCAAAAGAGATCATCACCCAGTACGAGACCCTCTCCGTAAGCGGGCGTCTGGCGCTGCTGCGAGTCGAGCTTGTGACGGGACGGACACACCAGATCCGCGCTCACCTTGCCAGTATCGGATGCCCGATTTTGGGGGATTCCAAATACGGCAACAACGCTGCGAACCGGGAGTTGAAGCTCAAATATCAGGCCCTCTGCGCCTGGGAGATTGCTTTTCCCCAACAAATCGAATCGCCTGCCTTCCGCTATCTTGAAGGCAAAAGTTTCCATGCGCCGAAACCATGGTATTACCAGCAGGTCCTGGACGGCACATTGAAATAAGCTCAACAAATCTATGCAAAAAACAGGCATGCCTCTTTTCCACCTTCGGAAAAGGCCATGCCTGTTTTGTTATTTGATAGGTTCTTTTTGCGTCTCGGAACTTCCTTGATGTACCGCTTCACACTCACGTTCCAATGCATCGCGGGTATACAGGATATTCAAAACCTCAAGCAGTTCCTTTTTACTCAAGCGAGGCGGCAGCCCCAACCGACGGAGAAACTCCCGGCGAAACTCCGAGCAGTCGGGACGCCCGGAAAGCCCCCACTCATACAAATCGCTGTACGAAATGGATTGCGGGCATTCCCCATCCTCAGGCAAAGGCAAATCGGCCGCCGTTGCTGTGCGAAGGCCTTCCAGGATCAGTTCATTGGGTATCCCTTCCACGCCGAGCAAGCCCTCCTTGCCCGGCTCGGCCTTGCGCTTTTCTTTGCCGGGCAAAGCCGGCACATACGCCTGTGCAACATGGGCAGCACCGACCAGTTTGGTCACGAAATGCCGGATACGAAATCCCGCCGCATCGGAATCCGTCAGCACAATTAACCCCTGGGTCCGTCCCAGCCGCTTAAACAGCTGCTGCATTTCCTTGTCCTTGAAGATGGCAAAACCGTCCGTTGTCAGGATGGTTCCCTCCACAATGCCTGCCAGGCGGGCTGCGTCATATTTTCCTTCCACCACAATGGCTCGGTTTGTCTTGAACTTCATCGGCGTCCTCCTGCCAGCGCCAACTCACACAGCGCCTTTTGGAGCAAAAGGTCATTGTCCAGTTTGCTGCGTTTCAGATCAAGATCCAGCTGCTGCAAAATATTCAGGCTCTTCTCAATCTGACGGCGGTCAAAGCGTGCGGCGGCTTTTTCTGCGTTCCCCAAACGGTAGTTCCATTTGCCGGAGTATCCGAAATCTTTGGCCAGTTCCGCCATCTGGCGGCGGCTTTTCCGTGCGATGAACGCACGATAAATATCAAGATAGTTACCGATGAGCGCACCAGCGATCAAAATCGGATCATTCTGCAAAGCCAGCAGGACTCTCAGCTTTTGCAGGGCTTTTGCCGTCTGTCCCGAAGTGACGAGCTTGACCATGTCAAAGGTATCTGCATCCAGCGTGACCGTGCCCAGTTTGCGGATCATGTCGGGTGTGATGGTCTCGTAATCTGCCAAAGCTGCGAGTTTTTCAACCTCGTTTCGCAACAGGAACTGATCTTCTCCGCATCGGTCGATCAAAAGGCTTTCCGCCCCCGGTGCAAAGGATGCACCGATTTCCTGCGCCCAGTCCCGCAGCATGCCCTGCAGCGCCGTGCGGCCCGGCTTTGCGACCTGCGCACAATAGCCCAGCTTTTCACACGCGGTAATCAGTTTCTGTTCCCGCTTGCCGGGTTTGATTTTGCCGTAATGCTCTTCCAGAACACTAGTCAAAATAAAGACTGCGTTCTCGGTATCCGTCAGCGTATCACAAAATTCCTGCAGATCCTTATCCGAATAGGCGGACGGCTTGACCAGCGGCATTAATACCAGACGCTTGCCGCCAAAAAAGGAGATCGTACCTGCCGCCAATACAATTTCTTCAACGCTCGGCGTAGGTCCCGAAAGTACCGTTGTCTCGGGATCGTCCTTGGACAGCGCGTGTTCCGTTTTCGCCGCCGCATCACGGACCAGTGCCTCGTCGGAGGCATAGAAATAATATACGGCACAGCCTGCTTTGATCCGTTTATTCAGTTCATTCTCACTGTATAGCATGTTCCGTCACTCCGTCAAAAACAGCCGATGTGCCCGGCCGTATGGTCAGTTCAGGGATATCTGCCGCATACAAAAGGCGGGCTTCACCGACCTCCTCCAGCCAGGAGACCGCTCGGGATGTATAGAGGATCGTTCCGGCATCGATGTTATCCGGATAGGAAGCCCCGGCGCAGTAAACGTCAATGACAAGTGCTTCCTCCGTTTTGATCTTGCCGGACTGGATACCAACAGTATACCCGCTTATTTCCATCACTGCAAGGTTGCCGCCGGAGGTGTGCCACAGTTCCAGTACAACATCCTCCCAGACTTCCACCCGTTCGACGCCTTCTTCGGCAGTGTCCATCTCAATGACCCGGTCGGCGTCAAATTCCATTTCTCGGGGTGACTGCCGCAGATCTACCAGAATCGTCTGCGAAAGTCCGCCTTCGTCGGCCAGGTATTCTTCCACCGCACGGAGATTGGAATCCCCGCCCCGGAACAAAACAACCGCCTGACCATCGTGTGTCATCACTGCGCAGCCGTTTCCCGCCGTGCCTACCACTGCGATGCGTACCACATCCCGCTGCAGGGCAAATCCCAGCCCGATCGCAGCGGCCGAGCACAGCAATGCCGCCGGCAGATACCACAGCATCCGCCTCATCTTCCAGAATATCAGCGCCAGAAGCCCAAGCACGGCAAGCACAAACAAGGTATAGGTTTCCGGCAGGGCAAGGCGCGCAGCCGGCAGTGACGCGCACCACTGCACAACGGCATACATCCACTTTAACCAGACGGCAAGCAGCAGGCTGAACGCTTTCATACAGGGCGCAAGAATGGGCAGCAGCGAAAACAGTACCACTGCAATTCCCAAGACCAGGGCCGGGCTCAGCATCCAGACGACAAGCAGGTTCGTCAAAACGCTTACCCCGCTGGCCGTCATGCCATGGGCAAGCAGAACCGGCAGCGTGGCAAGGCTTGCCAATACGGTACACTGCAGCGTGCCAAGTCCCGAAAGAGCAAACCCTCGCACAAGTTCTCCACGCTCCGTTTCCGGCTGAGGAAGCGTTCTGTCCTCCCAGCGAGAAATTGCAGATGCCGCCTGTACGCCAAGGACTGCGCTGAAAGAAAGCTGGAACCCCAGATCACACGGAAAATAGGCGTTTTGCATTCCCAGAACGATTGCCACCAGTCCCATGGAAGTCAGCGTATCCGGCGGCTGTATCAAAAACCGCCCCAGCAGCGTGATGAGAAAAACGCATCCTGCGCGGACTGCCGATACCGGGAAGCCGATCAGTGCCATATAAAATATCAGCAAAGCCGCCTGCATCAGGATCCGTGGTCTGGAAAAGCGGCGGCGGATGTCCCGTTCCGAAACAAGCAGCCCGCACAAAAGCGCCACATGCAGGCCGGACACAGCCAAAAGATGGGATACTCCGGCCACCCGAAAGGTATCTTCCACCTGGTCATCCAGATATATTTTGTCACCCAACAGCATTGCCGCTTCCACCCCGGCGGTCTGACGCGGCAGATACATCCGCAAGCGGCGGGAAAGTTCCATCCGAAGCCGGTACAGTCCGAATTCCAGATCGTCGCTCTCCCCCAGATATTCATATCCATCCAGGTATTCTGCGTTGAGGTAAACACCGTCGGCATAACGGTTCATGCGGTAGGCATCCGCTTCCATTTCTTCCAGTGTGACCCGTGCGGAAAACACCTCTCCCGCAGAAGCTCCGGGAAAGGCTGAACAATATACCCGAAGGTCCGCTTCTTCGCCGTCCAGTTCCGTGACATGGAGCGTGGCAGAGATCATGCCCTCCCGATAAGATGCGGATGCGTCTGTCTGAACCGTTGCGACGATTTCCGCGGTCCTGCCGGAGAGGTTCAGCGCCGGGCGCACCACAAACCACTGATACAGCGTGCTGCACGCCAGGGCCAGAAGCACGGCCAGCATCAGCGGCACTGCCACAACACGGGCATCTTCGGAACGGATGGCCGCCATCACTCCCACCGCAACGAAAATAGCCGCTGCCAGCCAAACAGCCGACAGCGGCAGATAAGCCGCGGAAAGTTCCGTCAATGCAAATGTCAGACCAAAAACCGCGAGCTTGCGCGCCATATCAATGGAAGAAAAGCGGCAGCGGTTCCAGGAAGAAGATATCGGTGCGCTTGGCAGCATCACCCTCCGCCAGAGCTGCACAGCAGCCCACGACGGTGCCGGTGCTGCGTGCGGCCAGCGTCTCCAGCGCATGCAGAGAGCCGCCCGTAGAGATCACGTCATCCACGATCAGGATGCGCTTGCCGTTCATGCACTCAATGTCCTTGCGGTCAATGACCAGCGTCTGCTTTCCTGCCGTAGTGATGGATTCATCTTCGATGATGACCGGATCACGCATATACAGCTTCGCTCCCTTGCGGGCAGGAATCCACTGTTTTCCGCTTTGACGGGCCATTTCGTAGGCCAGAGGAATTCCCTTTGCTTCCGCAGTCAGGATCACATCAAACTCCGGGCACTTTTTCAGCAGCTCCCGGGCACAGGCCACGGTCAGCTCCACATCGCTGAACATGATGAACGCCGCAATGTCCATATGATCGTTGACCTTGCAGATGGGCAGTTCACGAGTCAGACCCGCCACATGGAGAGTATAGGTATCTTGCATGTTTTTCACTCTTTCTTTTTGGCAAACATAACACGGATGGCCGGTTCTCAGCCCGGAGGCCAGGCAAGGCTGCGCTTGGCCAGCACATGGAAGTGCAGGTGGGGTACGCTCTGTCCCCCATCCGCTCCCACATTGGTGACGACACGGTAACCGCCGTCACAGCCGAGCTTGGCGCAAAGGGATGCAATCGTGGCAAACACGTGCCCCAGCAGTTCGGCTTCCGCTTCGGTCAGAGCCGCGGCAGACACAATGTGCTGCTTGGGGATGACCAGGAAATGCACCGGAGCCTGGGGATCGATGTCATAGAAAGCGAGCAGACGATCGTCCTCATACAGTTTGTTGGACGGGATCTCCCCTGCCGCAATCTTGCAGAAAAGGCAGTCCTCCATGATATTGCCCTCCTTTATTGTGGAATATGGAAAATGCCGTTGTACTTATTGTATCGCAATCAAGCATTTTTTTCCAGTTCTGCCCGGATAATGCCGGAAACTGCGGACAACGCCTCGTCAATCTTGGTGTTGTCCCGGATACCGGCCATGGCAAAGTCCGGCTTGCCGCCGCCGTTGCCGCCGGCGATGGCCGCAATCTGTTTGGCCAGCAAGCCGGCTTTCAGACCACGGGCCTGCGCGTTTTTGCCGACGCTCACCGCCAGAGTGGTCTTGCCCGCGTCGCTGCCGATCAGCGCTGCCACAGCGTTGGGGGTACGGTCGCGGATCTTGTCCAGCATACCGCGCAGGGCATCCGCGCCGGTGCCGGTGAAGTAAGCGGAAATAATACGCACGCCGTCCACCATCTCGGCCTTTTCAAACAGACCGTCGATCTTGCTGGCAGCGATGCTGGCCTTGGCAATGTCAAGCTGTTTGCCGGTCTCTTTCAGTTCCGCCATAACAGCCGCCGCACGGGTGGGCACATCTTTGAGGTTACCGACCTTGAGGGTCTGTGCAGTCTGGGCCAGAGCCTCGGTGCGCTCGTCCAGCAGACGCAGAACGCCGAAGCCGGTGGTAGCCTCGATACGGCGGATACCGGCCGCAACGCTGCTCTCGGACAGGATCTTGAAGCATCCAATCTCGGAAGTGTTTTTCACATGGGTGCCGCCGCAGAACTCGGTGCTCCAGCCGCAGACGTCCACAACACGGACCACATCGCCGTACTTTTCGCCGAACAGAGCCATAGCGCCCATCTTCTTGGCTTCCTCAATGGGCAGATTCTGGACGCTCACCGGGATCGCGGCGAAAATCTTTTCGTTGACGCGGCGCTCGACCTCAGCCAGTTCTTCGGGGGTGACCGCGCTGAAATGGGTGAAGTCAAAGTGGGTGATCTTGTCATCCTGGTAGCTGCCGGCCTGGCGGACATGGTCGCCCAGGACCTCACGCAGTGCTTTCTGGAGCAGGTGGGTGGCCGTATGGTTGCGGCAGATAGAGGCACGGCGTGCCTGATCCACCGACGCAGTCACAGAGTCGCCGACCTTGATGGTGCCTTCCAGAAGAGTGCAGGTATGGACAAAGTAGCCCTTGGGCGTCTTTTTGACCATATTGACGCGCAGCTTGGCGTCGCCGGAAACCAGGTAACCGGTATCGGCAACCTGACCGCCCATTTCCGCATAGAAGGGCGTGCGGTTCAGGACGACCAGAACGCCGTCCTTCTGCTCAATGTCCGTAGCAACGGCATCAGCAAGTTCTTCGCCCTCAGACAGTGCCACGACTTCAGCGCGCTCGTCGGTGGTGTCATAGCCGTCGAACACGGTGGGTTCAGCGGTCAGCTCGCCGAACAGGTCGGCCGCCCAGCCGGAGATATCCTTTGCCAGGCGCTCCGCACGGGCGCGCTCACGCTGCTTGGTCATCTCCTTATGGAATGCTTCCTCGTCCACGGTGATGCCGAACTCGGAAACGATCTCACGGGTCAGATCCAGGGGGAAGCCGAAGGTATCGTTGAGTTTGAAAGCTTCCTCGCCGGAGAGCAGCTTTTCACCGCCCTCGCGGATCTTTTCGATCAGGCCGTTCAGAATTGCCAGGCCGGCGTCGATGGTTTTGTAGAAGCGCTCTTCCTCGGTGCTGACGACCTTCTTGATATAATCCTCATGCTCGCGCAGCTCGGGATAGCCCTGCTCGCTGGAGGTAATCACGGTATCCACCAGCTCCGTCAGGAAGGGATGGTCGATGCCCAGCATACGGCCATGACGGGCGGCACGGCGCAGCAGACGGCGCAGGACGTAGCCGCGGCCCTCGTTGGAAGGCAGGATGCCGTCAGACACCATGAACACGGTGGAGCGGATATGGTCGGTGATCACGCGGATGGAGATGTCATCCTTCTCGTTAGCACCGTAAGTCTTTCCGGAGATGCGCTCCACATGGTGCAGAACCGAAGCCACGGTATCGACCTCAAACAGGTTGCCAACGTTCTGCATCACGCAGGCCAGGCGCTCCAGGCCCATGCCGGTATCGATGTTGGGCTTGGCCAGGCGGGTATAGGTACCCTTGCCGTCGGAATCGAACTGGCTGAACACCAGGTTCCAGATCTCCATATAACGGTCGCAGTCACAGCCCACACCGCAGGTCGGTTTGCCGCAGCCATACTCGGGACCACGGTCATAGTAGATCTCAGAGCAGGGACCACAGGGACCGGAACCATGCTCCCAGAAGTTGTCCTCCTTGCCGAAACGGACCATGTGATCCTCGGGGATGCCGACTTTCTTGGTCCAGATGTCATACGCCTCATCGTCGTCCAGGTAGACCGAGATGTACAGCTTTTCGGCGGGGATTTCAAGAGTCTGGGTCAGGAACTCCCATGCCCAGGGAATGACCTCTTCCTTGAAGTAGTCCTGGAAGCTGAAGTTGCCCAGCATTTCAAAGAAAGTGCCGTGGCGTGCCGTGATGCCCACGCGCTCAATGTCCGGGGTACGGATGCACTTCTGGCAGGTGGTGACACGGTGGCGAGGCGGCTCCTCCTGGCCGAGGAACCATTTTTTCATGGGCGCCATGCCGCTGTTGATCAGAAGCAGGCTAGGGTCATCCTTCGGGACCAGCGGGAAACTGCCCAGACGCAGGTGGCCCTTGCCCTCAAAAAAGTGCAGATACTTTTCTCGCAGATCATTAAGTCCTGTCCATTGCATGTTTTTCTGAATCTCCATTCCTTGATACTGTCAAAGCGCAGGCCACAAAAAAGATAGCCTCCGCCCCTGCATTACAGGGACGAAGGCTGAACGCTTCCGTGGTACCACCCGGTTTGCAGGTCCTGGGACCTGCCGCTTTTCCCGCATTAACGCTGCGGACACGCCCGTTTCTTCCGGGGGCTCAGGGGCGGCGATGATCCGGTTTCCGTGAGACGCTTTTCAGCCTTGCAGCGTCCTCTCTGCACACGAAACTTCCGTGAAATTGACCCCGTCTTTGCCTGTTTTCATTTATATTGCTATTATATGCCGTCGCAACGGCAATGTCAACCATTTTCCAGTGCACACAGCGCATCGGCCACCCGCGCAAAGATCCCGGCACTGGAGGTTTCCGGTTCCAGGGTCGCGTCCTGGAGCACCGTGATCACATACCGGGGTTCCTCCGCAGGATAAAAACCGGAAAACCAGTAATTCAGAAGTTCCTCCCCCTGAGAGTCGTACTGCCCGGTCTGTGCCGTTCCCGTTTTGCCGCCTGCCGTCCCCTCTTTCGGTGCAGCGTCCGATCCGATTCCCTCTTCCACAACACTTTGCAGCATATCCCTCAATACGCGCGCCGTATCCTCGCTGCAAACCCGCTGCGGCTGCTGCGTCACCGCCGCATCCAGAAGTTCCAACGTTTCGCTGTCCACAGTGCCGCGCACGAATGTCGGCTGACGATAGCTGCCATCCCCCGCCACCGTGAGCATCATGGCCGTCACCTGAAGCGGCGTCACTGTCAGTTCCCCCTGGCCAAAGGAGAACATTGCCAGCTGTCCGATGCTTTCCAGGCTGTCCCGGTCAGGAAGTGTACCGGCACTCGTTTTCAGTCCGCCCGCAACGGCGGTCGCCCGGCCAAAGCCGAACTTTTCCGCCATCTCAAGGATCCTGTCCGCACCAAGAGCCTGCCCCAATGCCACAAAATAGCAGTTACAGCTTTGTTCCAGTGCGCCGCGCAGATTCACCGTACCATGCGCCTTGCCGAGTGCGCACCGGTATGTCTGGTCGCCCACCTCGATGGAACCCTGGCAATCATGGGTAAACCAGTCAAGTCCCGCCTCATAGGCCGCAGCCCCCAAAACCACCTTGAACACCGACCCAGCATTGAACGCCGAGAACGCCCGATTGATGAGCGAGGTATCATCCGCATCAATGCTTTTCTGGATATTTTCCGGATCAAATTCCGGCATACTGACGCTGGCAAGGACCGATGCATCCGAGACATCCGCCACCAGGATACAGCCGCGCTGTATGGAAGTCTGTGCAATCCCTTCACAGGCGCGCTGGATCTTGGCATCCAGGGTGAGCTGGACCCCGGAACCGCTGCCCTGCGTTTCCACTGCAATGTCCGGCGACGTGCCGTTGAGCAGCCCTCCCTGGGCGGTGGTCGCACATTCCACGACCTGCGCATCCGCTGCGCTGCTGAGAATATCATCGTAGGCCAGTTCCAGCCCCGACACCCCATGCCCATCGCCGTCAAGGTAGCCGATCAGATGTGTGGCAATGGGAACTTGCAGGTAGCGCTGACGGATGGGATAGGTATAAATCCCGCTGTTATTCAGATCGTCAGAGACTTCGATCAAAAACGGGATGGAGCTGTTTCGGTTCTCATATAACAGGTTCTGCTGTTCATACGGAACATAGGGAAACAGTTCCGAATAGCTGGAATCCCCGGGGATACACAGCGCATACCATCCCACCTGCATCCCGGTAAGGCGCATCCCGTTGCGATCAAAAAAATCGCCCCGTTCTCTGGGCAGAGCCGTCGTGGACGTCGTCTGCGCCCCGGCACGCACCGCATAATCGGCGTCTGTGGAAATCCAGAGCACGCGGCAGAGCACAATACCGAACAGGCAGACAAATGCGGCGTACAAAGCAAACAAGCGGCGTCGTGTCATTTTGGCTCTCCCCCTTTTCTTAATTCGGTCTCCGGCTCAAAATTGCCGCCAAAAAGAGGATGCCCAAAATATCAAAAGCCATACGAACAGTCGATGCAACGCTCGGCACTCCGTATGGCTTTTCGCCTTTTCACTGTTCAGTTTGCCGCCTTTTTCTGCAATGTCTGTACCACAGCGCACAGACCAGCAGGATGCCCGGCATAAAGCCCAGGGCATCCACCAGCACGTCACTGGCCAGGCAGGCCCGCCCGGGCACAAAATACTGGTGCAGTTCATCCCCTGCCGCATAGGCAAAACAAATGATCGCCGCGTATCCACCACAGCGGAACGCCGCACCTGCCGGTCCGTTCCGCCACAGCTTTTCCGCAAAGGATGCTACCGTAAGCGCTGTGCTGACCCCCAGCATGGCATACAAATACACATGCGCCCATTTTCGCACATTGGCGTGAAAGTTTTCGCTGAACCAGGCCGGAACCATCGACTGTGAAGCAGTGTTTTCCTCGATCTGCTGTACAACACTCTGACTGAGCGCGTAAGACCTCGCGCCTTCCTGCGAGGACAGCACAAATATCGTCCCCATCAGCAGCAGCGTGACAACAAGAAAGATCCACTTTTTCACGCAGTTTCCTCCTGTATGTCTTTACAGGATATGATTGTCCTGCAAAAACACCTTGATTTCCTGTGCGTAACGTTCCGGGTCAGACAGCAGGCTCATTGCATGGGCCGCTCCGGGGAAAACCACCTTGCGTCGAGCCCCTGTCCGTTTTGCCTTATAGTTTTCATCCAGCATGAAGAACGGCACATAGGTATCGGCATCCCCATGGATGAACAGCATGGGGGTGTCACCGCTCTTTGCCACAGCCTCGGCGGGTTCCACCTGAGAGAAGCGGACACCCGTGCGCAGCCATGCCACCCCCATGCAAGGGTACAAGAGCAGGGCCGGCGGCAGATGGTAGCGCGTCCGCATCACATACGCCAGCTGACGCTTCAGACTGGAATATCCGCAGTCCTCAACCACAAAGGCAAGGCCGTGATCCATGGCGCTGTGCAGCATAACGGTGGCGGCTCCCATCGACTCGCCGTGAGTTCCCAGAAGGCAGCTTTTGCCGAAGCGCCGGCGCGCCCAGGCACAAACTGTTGCCAGATCATCCGCTTCCCGCCGCCCCATAGTGGTCAGGGCTTTATCGGATGCGCCGTGGTTGCGCTGGTCATAGACGATGGTCTCAAACCCGAGGTCGCGAAACACCTTGGCGTACTTCATGCTGGAGCAGCGGTTTTCGCCATGTCCATGTACAATAACCGCCACCCGCGTGCGCCCGTCCTCATGCCTGACCTGAGGATTTTTGGGAATCAGCGTGCAGCGCAGCTTGTATCCGTAACGGCTTTTGATTGTAAAGTCTTCACGGTTCCAGTTTTTCTCCATATCTTCGGGGTCGATTCCGGAGATCCTGAGTTCTTCCCTGCACTTTTCTTTGGTATCCAACTGCTGACGGGGTTTGATCGCAATGTCAGAGAGTTTCCACTCCGCCGCGAAAAGAGCCGCTGCTCCTACCGCGAGATATTTCCAGGCCTTTGCCAAGGTCGTCACCTCCGATTCTGATATCCGATGCCAAAAAGCCCAATGCTTTGACACAGTGTCTTGAATTAAGCATAGCAAGTTCTTTGCTTTTTTGCAAGCCACACCCTTGCCCTGTTCTTACTATGGTATGCCGCCGAACAATACCATGACAGCCTCACTTGTACAGTATGACCTGCTTTGCTGTCTGCCAAATCCAAAAAAGCCCGGCACTCACAAAAGCAAGTGCCGGGCTTTATTTATTGGATTATGCGCACAGGGCCATGTTACTGGCTATTCTGCCCCTTAAGGGAAGAATTAGTACATACCCATGTCGCCGCCTGCGGGAGCAGCCGGAGCCGGAGGCTCGGGCAGATCAGCCACAAGGCTCTCGGTGGTCAGGACCATCGCAGCGACACTGGCGGCGTTCTCCAGAGCAGAACGGGTGACCTTGGTCGGATCGACAATGCCAGCCTCGATCATATCCTCAACATAAACCTCATTCTGAGCGTCGAAGCCGTAGTTGGGCTTGCCTGCCTCGAGGATCTTGTTGATGATGACGCTGCCTTCCAAGCCGGCGTTGGCCGCAATCTGGCGCAGAGGAGCTTCCAGAGCCTGACGGACGATGTTGGCGCCGGTGCGCTGGTCGCCGTCCAGTTCGGAGATGACCTTTTCAACAGCGGGGATGGCGTTGATGGTGGCAGTACCGCCGCCGGCAACGATGCCTTCCTCGACAGCAGCCTTGGTGGCGTTGAGAGCGTCCTCGATGCGGAGCTTCTTGTCCTTCATCTCGACTTCGGTAGCAGCACCGACCTTGATGACGGCAACACCGCCGGCCAGCTTGGCCAGGCGCTCCTGCAGCTTCTCCTTGTCGAACTCGGAGGTAACGGTAGCGATCTGGCTGCGGATCTGAGCAATGCGCTCGCTGATCGCCTGCTTGTCGCCGTTACCGCCGACAATGGTGGTGTTCTCTTTGGTGACCTTGACCTGGCGGGCAGTGCCGAGCAGATCAATGGTAGCGTCCTTCAGCTCATAGCCCAGGTCGCTGCTGATGACGGTGCCGCCGGTCAGGATGGCGATATCGGTCAGCATCTCCTTGCGGCGATCGCCGAATCCGGGAGCCTTGACAGCAACAACATTCAGGCCGCCGCGCAAACGGTTGATGATGAGGTTGGACAGAGCGTCGCCCTCCACATCCTCAGCGATGATGAGCAGCTTGCGGCCGGACTGGACGATCTGCTCCAGCAGAGGAACCATATCCTGGAACGCGCTGATCTTCTTATCGGTGATCAGGACGCTGGCATCCTCAAAGACGGCTTCCATCTTCTCGGTGTCGGTGACCATATACGGGGTGGCATAGCCGCGGTCGAACTGCATGCCTTCGACAACCTCGGTGTAGGTCTCGGCAGTGGTCTTGTTCTCCTCGATGGTGATGACACCGTCAGAGGTGACCTTCTCCATCGCATCGGCGATCAGCTGGCCGATCTCGGCGTCGCCGGCAGAAACGGTGCCGACAC
Source organism: Candidatus Gemmiger faecavium (assembly GCA_019114415.1). Classification (GTDB taxonomy): domain Bacteria; phylum Bacillota; class Clostridia; order Oscillospirales; family Ruminococcaceae; genus Gemmiger; species Gemmiger faecavium. The sequence goes on from DXFO01000022.1 coordinate 30,278, forward strand.
GAGCGATGTCAGTGCTGCCCTTGACCTTCTGGCTGTGAGACTTGACAGCCTCAACAGCAGCGGAAACAGCCTTCTGCATGCCGCGCTTGATGTCCATGGGGTTGGCGCCGGCGGCAACGTTCTTCATGCCCTCGTTGACAAGAGCCTGAGCCAGAACAGTGGCGGTGGTGGTGCCGTCACCGGCTGCATCGTTGGTCTTGGTGGCAACTTCACGGACCAGCTGAGCGCCCATATTCTCAAAGGCGTCCTTCAGCTCGATTTCCTTGGCAATGGTCACACCATCGTTGGTGATGACCGGGCTGCCAAACTTCTTGCCCAGAACCACGTTGCGGCCTTTGGGGCCCAGGGTGATCTTGACGGTGTTCGCCAGCTGATCAATGCCGGCGCAAAGGGCTTTACGGGCTTCTTCGCCCTGTTTAATCTGCTTAGCCATAATTCTACGCTCTCCTTAAAATGCTGTTATCAAAGATTACTCAACAATGGCAAGAATGTCGCTCTGGCGGACGATGGTGCATTCCTCACCGTCAACCTTGACCTCGGTGCCGGAATACTTGCTGGTAAGGACTTTGTCGCCGACCTTGACGATCATCTCGACTTCCTTGCCGTCCACATTGCCGCCCGGGCCAACAGCCAGAACTTCGGCAACCTGGGGCTTTTCTTTCGCAGTCCCGGTCAGGATCAGACCGCCCTTGGTGGTCTCTTCTTCTTCGACCAGCTTGATCACAACACGATCAGCAAGAGGTTTGATTTTCATAGAGAAACATCCTCCTATAAATAAAATTCAAATCGAGCCATTTTGTTTTAGCACTCGCTTTCCTTGAGTGCTAAACATATTGTAGTCACTTGCCGGCAAAAAATCAAGCCCTGATTTTGGATTTTTTTTGAATTCACAAAAAGTTTATACTTTTTCTGCTGCTTCCCGCCTTTGCCGCCCGTGATTTTGCCCAAAGTCAGGCCTTTTGCACGCCTCTTTGCCTTTTATTGATTTTCTCCGAAACCCATTTTCTGTCCGGCCATATATACACCTTGTGAATCCTCTTTTTCAGTGCCTTTGATGGCAGACTTTGGCATACAGCGCCAATTTCTTTTGTTTTATGCCCTTTTGACAGACTTGTGCCACAGATGCAAAAACAGCCGGAGAGCGGGAAAGCTCTCCGGCTGTTTTATGTGTTCAGGCCTGGCTCAGTACGGAAGCTGTGCCTGATTTTTATAACGCTTGCGCACCGCGCCATACTCCAGATGGGGCGTTCCGCCTTCCACGGTATCCTCGTCAATGACAACGCGGATAATGGTGGGGTCAGACGGGATCTCGTACATGATGGGGATCAGCAGTTCCTCCACCACGCTGCGCAGACCGCGGGCGCCGCTCTTACGCTCGATCGTCTTTTTGGCGATGGCGTGGAGTGCCGCGTCGGTGAACTGCAGGTCCGCGTTATCCAGACCAAACAGTTCCTTATACTGACGTACGATGCTGTTTTTGGGCTCCGTGAGCACACGGATCAAAGCCTCTTCGTCCAGCGGGTCCAGAACGGTAACCACCGGCAGACGGCCGATCAGTTCCGGGATCAGGCCGAACTTGACCAGATCGTCCGGTTCCACGCGGCGGAGCAGCTTCTGGCGGGTCTCATCCTTATCCAGGCTGGTGCGAAGCTGGCTGCCAAAGCCCAGGGACGCATTGTCGGTGCGCTTCTGGATCAGCTTTTCCAGGCCGTCGAACGCGCCGCCGCAGATGAACAGGATGTTCTTGGTGTTGATCTGGATAAACTCCTGCTGCGGATGCTTACGGCCGCCCTGAGGCGGGACATTGCTGACGGTGCCTTCCAGGATTTTCAGCAGTGCCTGCTGCACGCCCTCGCCACCGACATCGCGGGTGATGGAGGGATTCTCGCTCTTGCGGGTGATCTTGTCGATTTCATCAATATAGATGATACCGATCTCCGCCTTGGGAATGTCGTAGTCCGCCGCCTGGATCAGCTTGAGCAGGATGTTCTCCACATCCTCGCCCACGTAACCGGCCTCGGTCAGCGTGGTGGCATCCGCAATGGCGAAAGGCACCCCCAGCATCTTGGCCAAGGTCTGCGCCAGCAGCGTTTTGCCGGTACCGGAAGGTCCCAGCATCAGGACATTGGATTTCTGCAGTTCCACACTGCTCTCCTGCCCCGAAAGGATGCGTTTGTAATGGTTATAGACCGACACCGCCAAAACCTTTTTGGCCTGGTCCTGACCAATGACATACTGGTCCAGACCTTCCTTGATCTCGGCAGGCGTCAGGATATTGATGTCGGCAAGCGGATTGGTGGTGCTATGGCGCTGTGCGGCAGCGCGGCGCGCCTGAGCCTTGGGAGGCGCAGGGCGGTCCCCTTCCTTGTACAGGGCGTTATAGCACATATCGATGCAATCCTTGCAGATATTAACGCCCGGGCCGATAATCAGCTGTTCGACCTGGTTCTGCGAACGTCCGCAAAAATTACAAATCAGTTCCCGTTCTTTTCCGTCCTTGCCGGAATTTTGATTTGCCATGAAAAGCCCCCGTGCTTTCAGTGTTTCGAGATGATCGCATCCACCAGGCCGTAATCCACAGCCTGCTGTGCGGTCATATAGTTATCGCGCTCGGTGTCGTGCTGGATCACTTCCAGCGGCTGACCGGTGTACTCGCTCAGAAGCGTGTTCATGCGGTTTTTGATGTGGACAATGTGATCCGCATGGATCTTGATATCCGTCGCCTGGCCGGAGATCCCGCCGCCGGAAATCAGCGGCTGATGGATCAGGATCTCGGAGTTGGGCAGTGCAAAGCGCTTGCCCTTGGTTCCGCTGGCCAGCAGGAATGCGCCCATCGAAGCCGCCATGCCGACACAAATGGTCGATACGTCGCACTTGATGTACTTCATGGTATCATGGATGGCCATGCCGTCCGAGATGGAACCGCCCGGGCTGTTGATATAAAAGCTGATATCTTTTTCGGGGTCCTGGCCCTCCAGATACAGAAGCTGCGCCACGACAACGCTTGCAGAGCTGGGATTGACATCCTCGCTCAAAACGATGATGCGGTCGTTCAGCAACCGGGAAAAGATATCGTAGCTGCGCTCACCGCGCGCGGTCTGCTCAACAACATACGGTACAAGGCTCATAGTAGGTCCCCTCCTGTACAAAAAGAGTCGTTTGCATTTTTTCACGGATAAACGAACCGATACGGCAGCAAACGTACCGTATCGGTCCCGTGGTCGCCGGAGTCAGACTCAGGCGTTTTCTTCTTCCTTCACCTGTTCGGTGGTGATGTTGGCTTTTTCCTTGACGAAGTCGATCGCCTTGTTGACGGCCAGATCCTTCTTCACAGCGTCAGCGTCAACGATGGCCTTGACCTTTTCGGTCTCCATCTTGTACGCATCGGCAATGCGCTGGACCTCAGCATCGAATTCCTCGTCGCTGGTGACGATGTTCTCCTTGTCAACGATGGCTTCCATCGCCAGACGCATCTTGACCTGCTTCTCAGCCTGGTCAGCGAACTGAGCACGCAGCTGATCCATGGTCATGCCCATGTACTGCAGGTACATGTCCATCTTCAGGCCCTGCTGGGAGAGACGGTACTCGAAGTCGCGGACCAGTTCGTCCACGCGGCTGTCGTACATAGCCTGGGGGATCTCAGCCTGCATGCCGTTGACAACCTGCTCGATCAGGTCATTCTCGACCTGCTGATCGGCCTGACGGTCGTTGTTCTCCTCCATGCCCTTGCGGATGGAAGCCTTCAGCTCGTCGAGAGTGTCGTACTCGCTGACATCCTTGGCAAAGTCGTCATCCAGAGCGGGCAGCTCCTTGTACTTGACTTCATGCAGCTTGATCTTGAAGGTGGCATCCTTGCCGGCCAGCTCGGAAGCCTGATACTCCTCGGGGAACTTGACGTTGATGTCAAACTCCTCGCCGGCAGCGTGGCCAACCAGCTGATCCTCGAAGCCGGGGATGAAGGAGTTGCTGCCCAGCACCAGAGAGTAGTGCTCAGCCTTGCCGCCCTCAAAAGCGGTGCCGTCCACAAAGCCCTCGAAGTCAATGTCGACGGTGTCGCCGTTCTCAGCCTTGCCCTCACGGGTCAGCAGACGGCCGTTGCGGTCCTGCATACGGGCCAGCTCTGCGTCAACAGCGCTGTCTTCCACAGTCTTGACCTTTTTGGTAACGCTTAAACCGGCGTAGTCGCCCAGCGTGACCTCGGGCTTGACGGCGACCTTGACCTTCAGGGTGGCGCCCTCAGCCTCGGACATGGAAACGACCTCGGGCTCGGGAGCACCGACGACCTCGATGCCGGCGGCCTTGACAGCCTCTTCATACTGAGCGGGGAACAGATCGTTGACAGCGTCGTAATGGAAAATATCGGCGCCGTACATCTTCTCGATCATCGCGCGAGGAGCCTTGCCCTTGCGGAAGCCGGGGACATTATATTTTTTGCTTTCACGCTTGAACGCTGCGCTCACAGCATTTTTGAAAGTGTCGGCGTCAATGGAAAACTGCAGCTCGACCATGCTTTTTTCGAGCTTTTCACAAGAAATCAGATTCATTAGAATACTCCTCCAAACATAGCGGTACAAGGTATTATAGCACACGTCTTTGCAGAATGCCATAGCAAATTGGAATTTTTTCGTGCAATTTTGCGTTCAGGCGCGTATCTTAAGCGGGCAAAAGGCAATCCCGTCGGCGGAAAGCAGGCGGTATTCGATGCCGTCATGGGTTCCCTGCACCGCATACCGCAGCGCCTTGCCGTGCAGGTGTCCGTACCAGCACCGGGTAACGCCAAAGTTTTGCAGTACGTCCACGATCTCCTGTGCGCAGGCGCCGGGATAAACCGGAGGATAGTGCAGAAACGCCAGCTTGGGCAAATCCCCGGCCGCTTCCAGCGACATTTTCAGCCGCCCCGCTTCCCGGGCCATGACTTTGGCATCCTGGGCGGCGGTATCGTCAAAGGGCCAGCCTCGCGTCCCGCACAGCGCCACACCGTCCACAATGCAGGCGTTATTGTGCAGGATATGCAGTGAGGAAAAGCCGTTTTCCTGCAAAAAAGACTCCATCTTTTTGCGGGTGGTCCACCAATAATCGTGGTTGCCTTTCAAAAGCCATTTCTGCCCCGGAAGGCTTTCCAAAAAAGAGAAATCCGCTTTGGTGTCCTTCAGGTGCATTGCCCAGCTGGTATCTCCCACCAGAACCACCGTATCTTCCGGGGCGATCAGCTTGCGCCAGTTGGCTTCCAGCTTAGGCAGGTAGCCCTGCCACCCCGGGAACACATCCATCGGCTTATCGGCCCCCAGAGACAAGTGCAGGTCACCGATTGCAAAAATTGCCATGTACCCTCCCGTATAGCCCGCGGCCTCCTGTGCCATACTAACAGGCGAAAGGAGGTTGACAGACCATGAATCACGATAACAACGTCATCAACGGCATCTGCTGCGACGTCGAGAACTGCGTCTACAACAACGGTTCCTGCTGCTGCACTGCCAAAGAGATCCACGTCAAGAACCGCAGCGCCGAGTCCGGCGAGACCATGTGCGAGACGTTCTCCGAAGTCTGACACCAGTCTTGTCCGAAAAAAGCCACTGAGCACAGCCGTGCGCTGAGGCTTTGAACAAAACGGCGGGCCATCCGGTATGCCCCACAAGAAAACACAGCCGCAAAACAGCGTCAAAACGCCCATTCAAGGGCCTGTGCTTTCTTGTCTCGGCACACCGTCCATGGTCCGCCGTTTTTTGTCGTTTTGATCAGCGCAGGGCTGCGTCCCGGATCTGCGCCGGGGCAATGACCTCGGTAAAGCGGACCGGCATTTCCCGCAGGCAGCTCAGCGCTGCGGGCGCGGCACAGCCGGTCTTTTCGGTCAGCATCCGCATGGCCTCAAAGTCGCTTTCCGGTGCCTCGCTCCCCAGGGCGTGCAGAACATCGCGGGGGAACTTGAACGGGCTTGCCGTGGACAGCACGACCATAGGCGCAGCGCTGCGGCAGGCTTCTGCCACGCAGAAGGCCACCGCCGTATGAGTGTCGCAGAGATAACCGTCGTGCTCAAACCGGTCACGGATCTGCTGTGCGCCCTGTGCATCATCGGCACAGCCGCAGGCAAAGCTTTCCTGAATACCCGCCAGCGTCTGTGCATCGACGGTATAATATCCCTGCTCGTTCAGGTCCTTCATCCAGGCGGCGACCTTCTCGGCGCTGCCGGATACATGATACAGCAGGCGCTCCAGGTTGCTGGAGATCAGGATGTCCATGGACGGCGACGCCGTCTTGTGGAACTCACGGCGCGCATCATAGGTGCCGGTACGGATGAAGTCTGTCAGCACGTTATTTTCATTGGATGCACAAACCAAACGGCCCACGGGCAGCCCCATGCGCTTGGCATAGTAACCGGCAAGGATATCGCCGAAGTTTCCGGTAGGAACACAGAAGTCCACCGGCTCGCCCCAGGCGACAGCGCCGTTCTCTGCCAGACGGAAGTAGGTATAGAAGTAGTAAACGATCTGCGGAACCAGCCGTCCCCAGTTGATGGAGTTTGCGCTGGAAAGGCGGATGCCGCGCTGTTCAAGCGCTTCCGCCACCGACGTGTCGGCAAAAACTTTTTTCACACCGGTCTGGGCGTCGTCAAAGTTTCCGTCCACCGCGTAAACATGGACGTTTTCTCCCTGCTGGGTCGCCATCTGCAGGCGCTGGATCTCACTGGTGCCGGCATTGGGGTAAAAGACCGAAATCTCAATGCCCTCAAGCCCGGCATAGCCCGCCAAAGCCGCCTTGCCGGTATCCCCGGAAGTTGCTACCAGGATCCGGGTCGTCTCAGTGCGGCCCAGATTCTTTTTTCCCTGGAGCAGCAGCTTGGGCATCAGCTGAAGGGCGTAGTCCTTGAACGCGCAGGTGGGCCCGTGCCACAGTTCCAGCGAGTACATGCCGTCATGCACTTTCTCCACATGACCGGCTTTTCCCGCAAAGGCAGCACCATAAGTAGTCTCCGTTGCCTGCGACAGGAACACAGGGTCGTAGTCGGTCAGGAAAGAGCCGACCACCTTCTCGGCAAGCTGCGGGTAGGAAAGGTTCTTCCATGCCTGCAGATCCGCCTTAGGGAAGGACTGAGGAACATACAGACCGCCGTCCGGAGCCAGTCCCCGAACAATTGCCTCGGACGCCGAGACGCCACATGCTCCACCGCGTGTGCTTTGATAATCCATGCCTGAACACCCTCCATCTTTTTATTTTTTACTGCCATATCGGTCAACAGGAAAATGCATCGGGAATACAATGGATCTGCCATGCCCCGTTTTGCGGGAACACCTCGACCACATCGAACCTTACCCGGGAATCGGAATAAGGGCTTTGCTGAAGATAATAGGCTGCGGCTGCGATCAGGCGACGCTGCTTATGCGGGCCGACTGCTTCCGCTGCAAGAATGGGACCTGTACGGCTGCGGGTTTTGACCTCGGCAAAGACGATGGTATCGTCCTTGTATAAAACCAGGTCCAACTCCCCCATCCGGGTCCGATAATTATGGTTCAGGAGCAGATATCCTTTCTGGATATAATATTTGGCGGCAATGGCCTCCCCCGTCTGCCCGAGAGTACGGCTCATTTCCAATACCCCTGCTTTTTCAAAAAGCTGCGGCGATAAAACGGCTGGATGCCGTACTGTTCAATCAGTTCGTAATGCAGCTTGGTGGGATAACCTTTATGCTTGGCAAGCTGGTACTGCGGGTATTGCCGATCCAGTTCCAGCATGTACCGGTCACGGCTGACCTTTGCCAGAATGGAAGCTGCGGCAATGGAAGCGCTGTTTGCATCCCCCTTGACCACCGTCTCCCCCGGTTGGGACACTGCGGGCGGATAGCGGTTTCCATCCACCAGCACGTAGGCCGGAGCCGGTTCCAGCCCGGCCACTGCCCGTGCCATGCCGTCCATGGTCGCCCAGAGAATATTTTTCTCGTCGATCTCTTCCGGCGGGACAAACACGACCTGCCATGCCAGGGCCTTTTCCGTGATTTCCTCATAGAGTTCTTCCCGGCGTTTGGCACTGAGTTTTTTGGAATCGTTGACCCCTTCCACGGGATTCTGCGGATCCAGGATCACCGCCGCGCAGCAGACAGGCCCGCACAGGGGGCCTCGTCCTGCCTCGTCCACACCGCACAGCAAGCCATGCCGTGTGCGGATCTCTTCGTCAAAGGCATAGAGGGCGGTGCTGTCAATCTTCCTCGAGGCCATCGTCGTCCTCCTCATGTACGATCTGCGGCGGACGTTCCAGCGAGATGCGCCCCCATTTACTGGCACGGAACTCACCGACCAGCATACGGGCAGCCCGCTCGGAATCCACCTCGCCGCCGGAGACCAGCATTCCACGCTTTGCACCGATGGCCAGCAACAGGTCATAGGGCGGCAGTTCCAGCACTTCGGCATCCAGTTTGTATCGTTCCAGCAAACGCTGAGGATAAATGCCCCGCACACTGCTCAAAAGACCGCAGGCCAGTTCCTCAATATCCAGAATATCATCCCGGATGGAACCGATAAACGCCAGATTCGTCGCCGTCTCCAGCGTATCGAATTTCTTCCAAAGCACGCCCGGCATGTCCATCAGATCAAATTCATCCACCGTGATCCACTGTTTGCCGCGGGTGACGCCGGGCTTATTTGCGGCCTTGGCACGGGCTTCCCCCGCAAAGGAATTGATAAAAGTGGATTTTCCCACATTGGGAATGCCGACGACCATTACCCGGGTCCGTGCACCGGTCATGCCGCGGTTGCGACGGCGCTCCAAAAGGGCAGAAAGTTCCGCAATGATGGGCTTCTTCACCGCATTTGCCGATTTTTTCTGCCGCGCATCCATGGCGATGCATCCTGCATCGGCAGCCTTGAAATATTCCAGCCACTGTTTCGTGATATCCGGATCGGCCAGGTCGGCCTTGTTCAGCACATACAAATGCGGTTTGCCGCCGGTAATGCGCTCAATCTCCGGGTTCAGGCTGGAAAGCGGAATCCGCGCATCCAGAATCTGCAGCACGCAGTCAACGTTACGGATCTCCTTTTCCATCATGCGCAGCGTCTTTGTCATGTGACCAGGAAACCACTGGATCACACGGCGGTTAACGCCCGACATATCGTTCATCGCTTTCACGCTCCTTTCCGCGCGGATTTTTTCACATCCGCGGCGTTTCCCCTCTATGTTTTTACGGCTTTATCTTGTCATCCGATCAGACCGAATTTATTAAACGGCGTCAGGCGCAAAACCGCCTGTCCCAAAACATCTCCCTCGGACACACATCCGATCTCAGGAGAGCGGCTGTCCTTGGAGTCGTTGCGGTTATCTCCCATGATAAACAGCATCCCTTCCGGGACGGTAATGGGGAATGTGGCGCCCTCCGACAGGTAGGTCTTGTCTGCCGTATACGGTTCCTCCAAAGCCTCGCCGTTGCGGTAAACGATGCCCTGTTCAAAGTCGATATCGATCACGTCGCCGCTTTTTCCGATCACACGCTTGATGAGCAGTTTGCCGTAATCGGTATAGCTGTCGATCACCACTACATCGCCGTATTCCGGTTCATAGGGCAGGCTGGACAGAAGAAGCCGTTCCCCATCCACCAAGCCGGGGTTCATGGAGGAGCCATCCACCTGGACGACACGAACACCGAATGTAAACACCAGTGCCAGGACCACAACGGCAAAAATGATGGAATCGACCCATTCCAGCAAGCCACGGTTGGCCTTCATTCGTTCCACGGCAGTTCCCCTCCTTATACCGCAAATCGGCAGCATACAGTTACAGATAATAGATAATAAAAGAAAAAGGGAGAACGAACAGACGTCCTCCCCTTCTTCTTGTCGTCAGATACGAGCCTTAACCTTGGCAGCCTTGCCGGTGCGCTCACGCAGGTAGAAGAGCTTCGCACGACGGACCTTGCCGCGGCGAACGACCTCGACCTTCTCGACGAACGGGCTGTTGACCGGGAACACACGCTCCACGCCGACACCGTAGGAAGTACGGCGAACGGTAAAGGTCTCAGCGATGCCGCCATGCTTCTTGGCAATGACGGTGCCCTCGAAAGCCTGGATACGCTCCTTGTCGCCTTCCTTGATGCGGACGGAGACGCGAACGGTATCGCCGATTTCGAACTTAGGCTGATTCTCTTTGATCATGCCCTCGGTAAGAGTCTTGAATGCGTCCATGAATGTTCCTCCATTTTTTGCGACGTTCATACCCGAAAAATCGGCAGAGGACCGCCTGTTTAATGATTTGTCATTATCCCGCCGGTGGTGCCGGCGGCGCTAACGCTAAAATATAATATCACAACGCAGCCTATTTTGCAAGAACTTTTTGTCCTTACAGCTTAAGTTTTTTATAAAACGGAGTGATATCCAGGGTAGCAAAGTAGTCTGCCGGGGTCTCGGCGCGGCGGATCAGTTTATGGCTGCCGTCCTCGCACAGAAGGACTTCCGCGCTGCGGAGCTTGCCGTTATAGTTGTAACCCATGGAAAAACCGTGAGCGCCGGTGTCATGGATGACCAGGATGTCGCCCTTGTCAATTTTGGGCAGCATACGGTCAATGGCAAACTTGTCGTTATTCTCACACAGGCCGCCCGTGACATCGTACTTGTGATCGCAGGGAGCATCCTCCTTACCAAGCACCGTGATATGGTGGTAGCTGCCGTACATGGCGGGGCGCATCAGGTTTGCGGCGCAGGCATCCACGCCGATGTATTCCTTGTAGATGTGCTTTTCATGGATGGCTTCGGTGACAAGGCAGCCGTAAGGAGCCAGCATAAAACGGCCCATCTCGGTAAAGATGGCCACGTCGCCCATGCCCGCCGGAACGAGGATCTCCTCAAACTTTTTCCGCACACCCTCGCCGATGGCCATAATATCGTTGTTCCGCTGCTCCGGACGGTAGGCAATGCCCACGCCACCGGACAGGTTGATATAGCGGATGTTTGCACCGGTACGCTTGTGCAGGCGGACAGCCAGTTCGAACAGGATACCGGCCAGTTCCGGATAGTAGTCATCCGTGACAGTGTTGCTGGCCAGGAACGCATGGATGCCGAAATTCTCAGCGCCAAGGGCCATCAGGCGGGTATAGGCTTCCGCCATCTGGTTCTCGCTCATGCCGTATTTTGCGTCGCCGGGGTTGTCCATGATGCCGTTACCCAGGTCAAAGGTTCCGCCGGGATTGTAGCGGCAAAATACGGTTTTGGGAATACCGGCCGTTTTCTGGAGGAAATCCACATGGGTCAAGTCGTCCAGATTGATGTAGGATTCCAGCTCGTAGGCCTTTTTCATATCCTCCGCAGGCGTATCGTTGGAGGAAAACATGATATCGCTGCCGTGGAAGCCGCAGGCCTCGGCCAGCAGCAGCTCGGTATAGCTGGAGCAATCAACGCCGCAGCCCTCTTCCTGCAGGATCTGCAGAAGATACGGGTTGGGCGTGGCTTTTACGGCAAAGTACTCCTTAAAGCCTTTGTTCCAGGCAAAGGCCTGGTTGACGCGGCGGGCATTTTCCCGGATTCCTTTTTCGTCGTACAGGTGAAACGGCGTAGGCACATCCGCAATGATATCCTGCGCCTGATCCAGCGTGATAAACGGTTTCTTGTTTGACATACTTCCTCTTCCCCTCATTGCTCCGCAGAACGAGAGATCTTCCTCCCTGCGGATATGATACATCATTATACGGCTTTTCACTGCACACGGCAAGCGTTACTGTCCAATCATCGCAAAAAATTCTTCTTCCGTAATGACCGGGACCCCCAGCGACTGCGCTTTGGTCAGTTTGGAGCCTGCTGCTTCGCCCGCCAGGACGTAGCTGGTCTTTTTGGATACCGAACCACTCGCCTTGCCGCCGTTTTGTTTGATGAGCGCTTCCGCCTCCTGACGGGACAGGCGGCTGAGGGTTCCCGTCACAACGATGGTCTTGCCCTCCAATGCCGTCCCCCGGGCTTCCCCGCGCCAGGTCATATTGACCCCTGCACCAGCCAGACGCCCGATCAGGTCGGATGTTCCCTCTTTGGCAAAGAACTCGGCTACGCTCTGGGCCATGACCCCGCCGAATCCGTCGATCTGTGCGATCTCTTCCTGGGTCGCGGCGCAGATCGCCTCCATGCTGCCGAAACGTTCCGCCAAAAGGGCGGCCGCCTTGTCCCCGATATTCCGGATGCCCAGGCCAAACACCAGCTTATCCAGGTTATTGTTCTTGGAGCGTTCAATGGCCGTCTGGAGATTGCTCGCGCTCTTTTCCTTGAATTTGTCCAGAGACAAAAGCTGTTCCATCGTCAGGTCATAAATATCTGCCACCGTATGCACAAAGCCCTTGTCGATCAGCTGGGCAGCCACTGCCTCGCCCAGACCGTCAATGGCCATGGCATCCCGGGAGGCAAAATGGATCAGATTGCGCAGAACCTGGGCCGGGCATTCCGGGTTGACGCAGCGCAAAGCGCTCTCGTCCTGCAGATGCACCACCGGCGCGCCGCAGGACGGACAGACGGTCGGCATCCGGTACGGCACGGTTCCTTCTCCATGAGAGACAACGCCGATCACTTCGGGAATGATGTCCCCTGCTTTTCGCACCTGGACGGTATCCCCGATCCGGACATCCAGAGACGCAATGATATCCCCGTTATGCAGGCTTGCTCTCGCCACGCTGGTACCGGCCAGAAAAATGGGATCAAACACGGCGGTAGGAGTCAGAACACCGGTCCGCCCTACCGTCACTTCAATGTCCCGGACCACCGTCTCCTTGACCTCGGGCGGATACTTGAAGGCGATCGCCCAGCGGGGGAATTTGTTGGTGCTTCCCAGACGTTCACGGGACGCCAGATCGTTCACCTTGATAACGGCGCCGTCAATGTCAAACGCCAGCGTACCCCGGGCTTCGCCGATTGCCTGGATCTCGGTGATGGCATCCTCAATATTATGGTAAACGTTGTACCGGGGAGACACTGGGAATTTGAGCTTTTTCAGATAATCCAGCGTTTCGCTGTGCGTCTTGAAAGACTTGCCGCGGATCTGCTGCATATTGAATACAAAGATGGACAATCCCCGCGACGCCGTGACCTTGGCGTCTTTCTGGCGAAGGGAACCCGCAGCCGCATTGCGCGGATTCTTGAAAGGAGTTTTGTCCTGCAGTTCCTGTTCTTCTTTCAGCTTGAGAAAGGCTTCCCGAGGCATATAGACCTCGCCCCGGACTTCCAGAAATTCCGGCGCGTCAGGCAACTGTTTGGGAATATCCTTGATCACCGAAAGGTTTTCTGTCACATCCTCGCCGACCACACCATCACCGCGGGTGGAGCCACGGACAAGAGTGCCGTTCTGATACTCCAGGCTGACCGACAGTCCGTCGATCTTTGCCTCCACAACGTATTCCGGCTCCACACCGGCATCCCGTACCCGGGCATCGAACTCCCGCAGTTCGTCAAAGGAAAACGCGTCCTGCAAGCTTTCCATCTTGACGGCGTGGGTCACCTTGCTGAACTTGCTGCTGGCGGAACCGCCCACATGCTGGGTCGGTGACGACGGCACCACCAGTTCCGGGAAACGGCTTTCCAGGTCTTTCAGCTCACGGGTCAGCGCATCGTATTCAAAGTCTTCCAGTTCCGGTGCGTCCTGATCGTAATACAGTTTATTGTTATACTCAATGACTTTGCGCAGTTCTTCTGCACGCTGTCTGGCTTTTTCCAGTTCCATCGCCTTTCCTCCCTGTCCGGTTTTATTCTCAAAGGCATATACATGGTTATTATAACATACGCAGCCCACTTTTTGCATCCGTCCGCGGCACTTTTTGCTTACCAGATTCTAAGCGTCACCCTGGGAGTAGTATTCCGGTGTTGTGCCATCCATCACCAGGTACGCCACCGGGACCGTATCGTTCACATACAAAAGATGGGTGTCGCCGTCCAGGATCATGTTGATCGCAGTGGTAAGCGTCAGGTCAATGGAGTATTCCACCTTATTGATTTCGATCTGCCGGACGCTTTCCCGAATCTCCCCATCCACGTATCCGCGGGGCTGAATGCACAAGCTCCAGCTCGGTCCCCGGTCATTGAGAAGCGCACTGTCCAGCAGGCTTCCCCATGGAATCTCCAGCTCTGTTTCGGGCAGTTGCTGCAGTGCCTGCGTCGCCGCGTCGATGAGATATGCCCTGGCCCGGTTCAGGGCGACGGAGTCCGCCTCCACAGAAAGCATGTCACCATCCTGTCCATAGGTAATGGTATACAGGTCCTCATATCTCTCCGGATGTTCTTCCATTTCCCGGGCAATCGCCGTATTTATGGCCTCCACCGTTGCGGCTCGGCTTTCATATTCGGCCAGTTCCTGCAAAGCCGGCTGTATCCGGGCGTCCAGTGCCGTCCCTGCATACCATAAAATCACCGCAACCAGCAAAACGCCCACTACGCGCAGCCGCTTTTTCAGGCGCGGCATTGTCGGGGTCGCCCTGCGCATCCTCCTCCCCCCTTTCGGAAAACTGTCGTGCTTTCCATGCTATGCCGCTTTTTTGCCCCTGGTTCCCCGCAAATGCACAGCAAGCGGAGACTTTGACACATTTCAAAGTCTCCGCTTGTTTCAAAGCATATTGTTCAGAGCAGCCCCGTACGGGCTGCCCGTCAGGCACAGGAACGCCTGATCATGTATTGTAATGAGCCAGGAAACGGCGGGTACGTTCCTCCCGGGGATGGTCGATGACCTGATAGGCAGGGCCTTCTTCCACCACCACACCGCCGTCCATAAACAGAATACGGTCCGCCACATCACGGGCAAAGGCCATTTCGTGCGTCACGATGATCATAGTCGTCTTTTTGGCCGCCAGTTCCCGCAGAACACGCAGCACCTCGCCCGTCAGTTCGGGGTCAAGGGCGCTGGTAGGCTCGTCAAAACAGAGAATATCCGGCTCCAGTGCAAGGGCGCGTGCAATCGCCACGCGCTGCTGCTGACCGCCCGAAAGCTGATGGGGGTAGTGTCCCGCACGATCGCTCAGCCCCATCTGCTCCAGAAGGCCGCGGGCCTTGCTCTCCAGCTCATCGTGGATCTTGCGGCGGTTTGCCTTGTAATCCGGCCGTTCTTTCGCCAGCAGCTCCCCGGCCAGCATCACGTTTTCCAACGCGGTATACTGGGGGAACAGATTGAAGTTCTGAAACACCAGTCCAAAGTGCAGACGCTTTTTACGCTTTTCGCTTTCCTTGTGGGTCTGCGGGTCCGCAGCATCCCACAGGGTCTTACCGTCGACCACAATGCGTCCGGTGTCGGGTGTTTCCAGAAAATTCAGGCAGCGTAGAAGCGTCGTCTTTCCCGAACCGGAGGAGCCGATGATCGCCAGCGCCTCGCCTTTTTCCAGGGACAGAGAGATATCTTTCAGCACATGGGTGCTGCCAAAATTTTTACCGATACCGGTAGCTTCCAGCAAAGCCATATCTCTGCCCTCCTTACTTAAAGTAGTCCAGTTTCTTTTCCAGTGCGCCGAACACCAGTGTCAGCACACCGACAAAGACCAGGAAAAAGATTGCCGTCGAGAACAGCGGCCAGATCAGTCCCTTGGCGCTGTATTCCTTGGCCATCATGATGATTTCCTTATTGGAGATCACGTTGGCCAGCGCCGTGTCTTTTACGAGGGTGATGACCTCGTTGCCCATCGGGGGCAAGATCCGCTTGATGACCTGCAAAAGCGTCACCCGGAAGAAGATCTGCGGCCGGGTCATGCCCAAAACCTGCCCGGCTTCTGTCTGGCCTTTGGGGACCGCCTCGATGCCGCCGCGGTAGATCTCCGAGAAATAGCAGGCATAGTTGATGACAAAGGCCACCACCGCCGCCCACAAACGGCCAAAACTGCCCGAAGGCCACGGCGTCCCCCAGCCCATCAGGCCGGGGCCGAGATAAATGACAATAATCTGCAACATCAGCGGCGTACCGCGGATGACCCAGACAAACGTGCGCACCACGCCGCGCAGCGGTGCAAAGCGGCTCATGGAACCAAATGCCACCACCAGGCCCAGCGGCAGCGCAAAAGCCAGCGTCAAAAGGAAAAGCTGGGTATTCAGCCAGAAGCTTTCCGTCAGGCGGCCCCATATCACCAATGCTTCACTCATTTTTTCCACTTCCCCACTCCGGACGGCCATCGCCAAAGCTATGCCCCGGTATGTCTCAAATATACAAAGGGGCCTGCGCACAACCGGCATTGCCGCCGTGCGCAGGGCCTGTTGGATACGGTTTAGTCCGCGAGTTCCAGGTTGTATTTATCGGCAAGAGCCTGCATGGTGCCATCTTCACGCAGAGCGGCAAAGGCCTCGTTGACCGCATCAGCCACGTCACTGCCCTTACGGAAAGCAACGCCGTATTCTTCGACGTTCAGCTCATCCTTGATCTCCAGATCGGTATAGCTGGTGCCTTCCCCGATCATGGCATTGGCCAGGGTCAGGTCCAGGACCGCCGCCTGGCAGCTTCCGGCCTTGACTTCCGGCAGGCAATCCGCCTGGGTCGCCATGGGGACCAGATCCGCCTGAGAAAGATTTTCTTCCGCCTCAATGGTCTCCTGACCGGCAGAGCCCGCCTCATAGGCGATGCTTGCGCTGACCAGATCCGCAGTGCCGGTATATTCGGCATCCTTATTCATCACAATGACCTGCGCGTTTTTGGCATAGGCCTCGGTGCAGGCGGTGTTTTCCATAATGTCCTCGGTCAGGGTCATGCCGTTCCAGATGCAATCGATGGTACCGGCATCCAATTCGATGACCTTGGTCTCCCAGTTGATCTCCTGGAATTCCGGCGTAACGCCCAGCTTTTCACAGACTGCAGTGGCAAGTTCGGTGTCGAACCCGGTAAAGTTGCCCTCGTCATCGGTGTAGTTCATGGGGGCGTAGACCGTATAGCCGATGATCAGCGTGCCTTTTTCCTGAATGTAGGCAAGGTCGCTTTCCTCTGCATCGGTGTCACCGGCAGCGTCCGAAGAAGTTTCCGCCGTGACCGCTTCGCTGCTGTCATCCGCTGCGGAAGTCCCCGCATCGCCGTTGGAACAGGCGGCCAGGCTCAAAACCAGAGCAGCTGCCAATACGGTGCTGACAATTCTTTTCATGATGATCTCTCCTCCTCAATCACTATGCCGGCTCTGCGATTTAACACAGTAAACCGGCAATGCACCTTATTATAGTAATATAAACATTGGCATTGCGCAAGTAGTCCCGGACAAAAAACAGCATATATCGTGCTGTTTTCTGTATATTTTTTCGATTTTTCTGTTTCCGACACAAAAAAGGCACCGTATTTCAAAAAGCATAGAAATACGATGCCCTGATGAATGCTCAATATCGGGGTACACCCCAATGCGCCGGGAGCTGCCGCGCGTCGAACCTTTGAGTCAGTTTGACTTTTTGCGCACGGTATGTTTTTTGCTTCCGGGACGCGGCGTCACTTTGCGGCCGGTCTTTTTGGGAGCGGGCTGTGGACGGATACGGACAAACTGAATGGGATTGCCGTTGGAGAGCATCCGCTCTTCCACCTCCAGCCCCGGCAGCGCGGCCAAAAAACGGTTCAGGCTCTTGCTGCCGAAGTTTCGCACGTCAAAGTCCGGATAGCGCTTGATGAGCTGATCGCCGATCCGGCTGGTACGCACCCAACCGGTGCCGTCGTCCATCTCGTCGATCATGCCGTGCACCAGGCGGCCCACAGAATCCCGATTGATGGCGGTATCGTCGCTGGCTGCCTGCAAGGTTTCCGCAGCGGTCGGCACGATGGTTTCTTCAGGCGTTTCGGTGTTGTCGAGGATCAGGTCAAGGTACTTAAACTGGTCGCAGGCTTTTACAAAGGGCCCCAGGGTTTTGCTTTCTCCCATGCCGATCACCAGCTTGCCGGCTTCCCGCAGGCGGGCAGCCAGTCTGGTAAAGTCGCTGTCCGAAGAGACGATGCAGAAGCCGTCCAGATTACCCGAATACAAAAGATCCATCGCGTCAATGATCATGGCGGAGTCGGTGGCATTTTTGCCCGTGGTATAGCTGTACTGCTGCACCGGAATGATGGAGTTGTTCAGCAGGACGTCTTTCCAGCTTTTCAGACGGCTGTCGCTCCAGTCGCCGTAAATACGCTTGCAGGTAGCAACACCGAAGGACGCAGCCTCATCCAGAATGGCCTTGACATATTTGGGCGAAATGTTATCGGCGTCGATCAGGACTGCCAGTTTCAAATCTTCCACCGGAAAGGCCTCCTTTATTTCTTGCGGCCGGGTACTGCGGCGCGTTGTTCTTGCCCGCCTGACCGCGAGGTTGAAAGTACATATACAGCTGGCAAGGGATCATTCCATTATAGATCTTGCGCCGCTTGGTCGCTTTGGCTCCGAAGTGCTCCTCAAACGCCGCGTCGGCGGTGATGGCATACAATCCCGAACCGGGCGCCAGCCGCCAGGCCTGTCCCAGAACACGGGCCAGGGACGCTGCCTGTTCGGCATCTCCCAGGCGCTCCCCGTAGGGCGGATTGGTCAGCACGACTGCCTCCGGCGATGCATGGAAGTCCTTTACATCCGCCACTTCAAACCGGCAGCGCTCCCCCACGCCCGCCAGCTTGGCGTTGGCGTTGGCCAAGGCTACCGCCGCCGGATCGATGTCGTATCCGACACCTTCAAACGCCGCGTCCATCCGGGCGGCTTCCAGGGCTTTGCGCCGTTCCTGCGCCCAGACATCCTTGGACAGGAATCCGAACGCTTCTGCCGCAAAGCGCCGGCGCAAACCCGGTGCAATGTTCAGCGCTTTCTGGGCAGCTTCGATCACCATGGTACCGGAACCGCAGAACGGGTCCTGCACGAAGGTGTCCCGGCGGACATGTCCCAGGTCCGCAATGGCTGCAGCCAGCGTCTCCTTGATGGGGGCCAGGGTCGCGTTGCGGCGGTACCCCCGTTTGTGCAGACCGTCACCGGAGGTGTCCAGCATGATCTCCACAACATCCTTGCGCAGAGCAAACCGGACTTTATACAGCGCGCCCGTCTCGGGCAGAACGGACACGTGATGTCCCGCCATAAGGCGTTTGACGATCGCCTTTTTCACAATGCTCTGGCAGGCAGGCACGCTGGAAAGCGTGCTGGACAGGCTGGAACCCTTGACCGGGAACTGCGCATCCGGCGGCAGGAGGTCCTCCCACGGAATGCTGTAAACACTGTCAAACAGCTCGTCGAAAGTGACCGTGCGCGCGGTTTTGAGCAGAAGCAGCACACGTTCCGCCGTGCGCAGGTTCAGGTTGGCCGCCGCGATCAGCGAGGCATCTCCCTCAAACGCGATACGGCCGTCCGTGACCTTGATATTTTCCGCCCCCAGGCGCTTGATTTCAAAAGACAAAGTGGATTCTGTTCCAAAAAAACAGGGCGCAACAAGAGTGTAACGCTCAGGCATAGCAATTCCTTTCTGCAATGTTTCAAATCATATTGGGTTGCCGGCAGATAACCCAAAAAGGCCCTGCGTCCAAATCACGGGAGACAACAGAGCCTTTCTTTGTTTACGGGTCAGCCAGCGATGACAAATCAGCCGCGGCGACGGGAATATCCGCCCCGGCGATTTTCGGTAACGCGCTTCAGATCCGCGATTTTTTCTTCGCTTTGAGTCTTGTAGCGTGCCATCATATCCTCAAAGCTCATCTCGCCCTTGGGCTGGGACGGTTTGGGCTGCCAGACACGCGGAGGAGCTTCGCGGCGCTGCGGACGAGGTCCACGGCCATTGCCTCCGCCCTGGCGCTGGCCGCGCTCGGGAGCCGGCTGGGTGCGCTTGATCGACAGTGCGATCTTTCCGTCCGGCGCAATGTTCAGGACCTTGACCGAAACGGTCTGGCCTTCCGACAAAACCGTGGAAAGATCCTGGACAAACTCATACGAAACTTCCGAAATGTGGACAAGTCCGGTCTTGTTCTCCGGCAACGCAATAAATGCACCAAACGGTTTGATGCCGGTAACTTTACCTTCCAGAATGTCCCCTACCTGTAATGCCAAACTGTAATACCCCTTTTTGCTGTTCGCTGTATTTTCAGAAAAAGGCCCGCAAAGCCATTTCTGTCACAAAAATCACTTGCCGCTGATATCGTAGAAGATCCGCTCATTGGGACGGGCATAACCCTGTTCCCGGGCAATGCGCTCGATGATGGCAGATTCTCCATCGGAAAGCGCCCGGTTCAGTTCCTCATTGTCCGCCTTCTGCTCCTCGACCTGAGTCTGGATGGATTGCAGTTCCTGGCGTTTGGAACCAATGGTCACCTGGCATCGGATCACATTGACCACAAGGTATCCGCACAGCAGACAAATCATTGCCGGCAGAAACCACTTCGGCATCTTTTTGCGTTTTTTCATGGCCGCGATCCGACCTCCCTCCGGTTGCATCCTCGGCAATGCAGGCAAATACGCCTGCGTGTTTTTAATTATATAATATCCGTTTTGGATTTTGCAACATTTTTTTCTGTTTTTTTCTCTTTTTTCCCTGCTTTCGGCGGCTATGCTTTTGTTTTGCCGAAAACACAGCCTGTATCAGCTTTCTTTTGATGGGCCGAACCACCTTCTGCGCCGTCCAATGCAAAGGAAACGCCAGGATTCGCAGCAACAATTCCATTCCGTGATGCAGCAGCGGCGATGCTGTAACGCTCCACCCCAATGTTCCCAACGCCATGGCCGCCGCCATGTACCATCTTGCCGTACCGCTGGCCGACAGCTGCGCGGCAAAACCGCACACCGCAATCGCAGCGGCAGCAAACCCAGCAAGATCCAGCACAAAGCGGACAGGCCGGCTTTCCCCGAAAAGCAGCCCCAGCGCGTCGCGCCCGGCCGCGATACACAACCCGATCCCCAGACACCAGAGCACGTCCGTCCAGACCGCCCAAAACGGCGGAGAAGCCGTCATTGCCCCCTCACCCGAACAAGCGCTTGAAAAATCCGCCGGAAGTCTGGCGGTTTTCCGCATACTGCAAAAATTCGATCTTTCCGGAAATATGGACTTCTCCGGTGCGCACTGAAAGTTCCCCCACCTGGATTTCCTGTCCACCGATGGTCAGATTTCCCTGGGTGGTTTCCAGCGCCGCCCCTGTCTCGTCACAGCTGATGACCCGTGTGACCCCTGTGGCAACAAGGGTGTGCCGGTTTTCCAGCATCAGGGTATGTGCCTGGACCGGAAGTTCCGCCTGTGGTAACTCATTTTGTCTGGCCGCCATGACTGCCACCTCCTGGTTTCTCGGGGCGGCACAAAGGGCCGGGCCCGCACATTCGCTTGGTTTCCCTAGCTATATATGCGGGCCCGTTTCAAATTATTCCGGTTCAGCCGGAGATCACTTCATACAATTCCCGGGCAACATCCTTGCCGCGGGGTTCTTCCACCGAGAGTACGCGTACCTTGACAGGCTTGTTGCCGAACGTGATCTCGATCTCGTCGCCGGTCTTGACCGTGTAGCTGGCCTTTGCTGCCTTGCCGTTGACAAGCACCCGGCCGGCATCCGCGACCTCATTGGCCAGCGTGCGCCGTTTGATAAGACGGCTCACCTTGAGATATTTATCCAATCGCATGTATCTTCCTCCTGTGACGGCCGGGCCGTCCGCGTTACGATACGCAAACGCCCGCCGCTTGGGCAAACGTACGTCCAAATCACTTTGGGCTTACTTTTACCTTACAGCGGCGGGCAATGCTTTTTGGCTAACGCCTCTCTTACTGGACCGCGTCCTTCAGAGCCTTGCCGGCCTTGAAAGCCGGGAGCTTGGAAGCAGGAATGGTGATCTCCTGCTTGGTCTGGGGATTGCGGCCCTTACGCTCCGGGCGCTCACGCACTTCAAAGGTGCCGAAGCCGACCAGGGAGACCTTTTCGCCGTTCTTCAGCGCCTCGGTGATGGCGTTGACTGCACTGTTGACAGCCTTCTCGGCATCCTTCTTAGTCAGGCCGGCATCAGCGGCAACTGCGGCAATCAGTTCAACTTTGGTCATTGTTTTTACCTCCAAGTAATTTATCTGCAAAAAGCGCTTTGCAGCCTCTCCATTCCGGCAGGCCGTTTGCTTTTTGACTGGTAATATTATGCCCCGGTATCCGGGGTCTCCGGCTGTGGGATGGTTTTCATTCCGGCCACAAACCGGGCGTTCTGCTTCTGCAGCGCCTGTTCCGGGTCGACCCCGGCAGCTCTGGCCAGTCTTACCACTTCAAACAGCAGCTTTCCCACAGCGTCCTCCGCCATATCCGGTGCGGCATCCACCGCATCGGCAAGGGCTTTGGACAGGTTCCGGTCATTGACCGGCTGGTCGCCCAGGCGGCGCTGTGCCCGTTTTTGCAGCTTTGCCGCACGCATCAGTGCAGGCATTGCTTTGGGCACGCTTTCCAGATCCTGAGCAAGCGTCGTGCGTCCCTTTTCCTTATTCTTGAGCGCATCCCAGTCGTTTATGCCTTCGTTTCCGGGTTCTGCGCCAAAAATATGAGGGTGACGGAAAATCAGCTTGCGGCAAACGCCGTCGCAGACGTCCTGCCAGTCAAAGCGTTCCCGTTCGGCTTCGATGCAGGTATGAAAAACGACCTGCATCAGAACGTCGCCCAATTCCTCGCACATAAGCTCTGCATCATCGCAGTCCAGCGCATCCACCGCCTCATAGGCTTCCTCCAGGAAGTTCATGCGGATGGAGGAATGCGTCTGCACCCGATCCCAAGGGCAGCCGGTCTCCGGCTGGCGCAGGATCCGGATGATCTCGACGAGATCATCCGCGGTGTAGTGATCTTTCGGCTGATATTCTACCATCTTTGCCCGCAAATCACAACTGTGCGCCGCAATGATTGCAGAACAGCGCCTCGGCATCGACTTCAGAGTTGCACACCGGGCAGGTCTTGGTCTCGCCGCGGGGGCGGTCAGGCTCCTCCTCGACGATTTCCTCTTCCTCAGTCGCCACGATGGGTTCCTCTGCCTCAGCCTCAGCGGCTTCGGCCTCGGCGCGCTCGGCGGGAGTCATGTGTGCCTTGATCTCCTCGATATTCTTCTCGATCTCGGCAATGGCCTCAATGTACTTGTCGACCAGAGGCTGGTTCTCTTCACCCGCCTTGTGCAGGCTGTAAACCAGAGCGCCAAGCTGACGCTGGGACTTGGAAAGGCGGGCCTGCTGGTTCAGGAGTTCCAGCTGGTTCTTGCCCTTGTCCGCAATGTCGATGGCGGTCTTTTTGGCGGTATCCATAATCTGAAGGCCCTGCTCTTTGAGCATCTCAATATCCAATTCAAACATGTTATACACCTCTTTCTATGCTACCGAATAGCAGCTGCCAGGTTGCAGGATCTCCCGGCAGAATGCGCCGGGCGGCAGCTTATTTATCTGCATTATAGCGTATCCCTTTCGGCTTTGCAACGCCCTGAAAGGCCTGATTTGTGTACGTTTCGTTAATTCTTTCGGTTTTTCCGGCCGATTTTGCGGTTTAACCGATAAATTCTCTCAAAATGCTGCGCTGCGGCACTGCCTGCCCGGCAATAGGCGTAAACGGCTGCAGCTGAGCGCACAGCGCCGCCAGGCGTGCGGCATGCTTGCTTTCCGGGTCGACCGTCTCCAGCATGGGACCGAGCATGCCGCTCCACAGACAGGGCTCATAACTGAAGGAGGTATCCAGCACAAGGTCCGCACGATTTTTGAACACCTTGATATAACGGTTTTCCGAAGAGCAGACATGGGGCCACAGGTTGAGTGTGAAGTCCGCACCATGTCCCCGGAACAGGGCGTCCCGGGTCAGGCGGCGGGCCAGGCGGATATCGCGGGTCGCAACGGTGCGCGCCCCGATGGTATCGCAGTATTCTTCCCGGAGGCTGGCATAGATCAGCAGGCGCGCGGTCTGCGGCAGATGATCGGTCAGAACCGGATTGAAGGCGTGAAGACCTTCCACAACGGCTACGCCGTCACGGCAGTCCACATGGTGCGTTTTTCCCGAAGGTTTCTGGGTCAGGAAGTCAAATTGCGGAACGTCGCACTCCCCGGTCTCGGCCAGCTCCCGCAGGCAATCCTGCAAAAGCGGGATGTCCAGCGCCTCGACGCATTCATAGTCATCACTGCCGTCCGGGCGCTTGGGATAGCGGCCTTCCCCCACAAAAAAGTCATCCAGGCTGATGACCTCGCTGCGTCGGCCGCTGTTCCGGACAACCTCCGCCAAACGTTTGGCCGAGGTCGTCTTGCCGGAACTGGAAGGTCCCGTAAGCAGCACAAGTCCGCGGCCGGAGTCGAGGATCGTTTCAACAGCGCGCCGGACCCTGGCGTCGTACTGGTTCTCACACAGTTCCATAAACTCCGCGGGACGCTGTGCGGCAAAATTGACGATCTCACTGCTGATGAGACGCTTCGGAATCTGGACCGGCGAAATCGGCATAGAATTGTTTCACTCCTTTCTTGCGTGCAAGAACGGTGTCAAATTGTCCAATGTATTCATTGGGATACTTATAATTGAAGATACGCTCGATCCTGGCGTGACGGACACCGGGCTGGACCAGCTTGGTAGAACCGCCCGCTCCCGCCGAGAGGATCGTATGTACTTCTTCCATGATGTAGATATTGTAAAGACCCTCGTACCCGGGCTTGCACCAGCCCACATTTTCAAGATTCTGAAGTGTGCCTTTCTGGCGGTAGAGATAATACGGCCGGTAGCCCGCCTTTTCCAGCAATTCGCAGTGGGAAAGCATCCTTGCCACATCATCGTATGCATCGGGGCGGTGTTCAACCACAAGATTGGATGCCCGTTTGAGGGTCAGCGTATGGACCGTGATGTTTTCCGGTTCCAGGGAGATGGCCGTCTCCAGGCTCTTGCGGAAGCCTTCCACCGTATCCCCCGGAAGCCCTGCGATCAGGTCCATGTTGATGTTGTCATGGCCCGCCGCCCGTGCTTCGGCAAAGCAGTCCAGAATATCCTGGGCGCTGTGACGGCGGCCGATATTTTTGAGCACCTGGTCGGAGAACGTCTGAGGATTGATGGAAATGCGCGTGGCACCGTATTCTTTCAGAACCCGCAGTTTTTCCGCATCGGTACAGTCGGGGCGCCCCGCCTCCACCGTGTACTCGCTCAGGCTCTTGAGATCAAACAGCTCTGCCAGACAGCCCATAAGCTGCCGGAGCTGCTCTGCCGAAAGGCTGGTGGGCGTACCGCCGCCAATATACAGCGTCTTGAGGTTAAGCCCGCAGTCATCCGCAACATCGCGCATGGCTTCCAGTTCTCTGCAAAGGCAGTCCACGTAGGGCTGAACCAGCGCCTGCGTTGCCTTGTCTCCCACGGTGCGGGACACAAAGCTGCAATAGCTGCAGCGGGACGGACAAAAGGGAATGCCCGCATAGAGACTGTAATCCATGGGCTTTGCCTGGGCCAGAATCGGGCGCTGGACTTCCGCAATGCGCAGTGCGGTGTCAAAGCGTTCGGGCGTGCATTCAAAGTGGTCGACAAACCGCTGGCGGATCTCCTCTTCGGAGGCGCCCGCCGCCCGCATATCATGGATGATCCGGACCGGGCGAACCCCCGTCATCATTCCCCACGGAGGACGAATCCCCGTCTGCTCCTGCAGGAAATGATAGACCAGACGGCACAGAGCATATTCCCGGTCGGCGGGTGTCTCCTGCGGGGATGCCGGGCAGGCTGCCCAGCGTGCTTCGCCATCGAGACGCAGGTAGACCATCTGTGCGTGCGCCTTGGATAAAATCAGGAGGCAGTCCCCCTCCCCAGGGATTGTCTCAGCACGCTGCAGGCTCGAAAAGAACATCCGGGCCGTATGTTCCGCCTCATATCCGGCCATGCCGTTGAGGATCAGACTGATCGGTTCCTTTGCCATTGCTCAGTACCACTCTCCCAAAAGATACGGATTTTGCCGGCGCTCTTCCCCCAGCGTGGAGAAGTACTCATGTCCGGGCATGACTTTGGTCTCTCCGGGCAGAGGCAGCTTTGCCAGCATGGAAAGGCTGCGGCGCATTTCCGCGGCACTGCCGCCCGGCAGGTCCACACGTCCGCAGCTGCCCGCAAAGAGGGTATCGCCGCTGAACAGCACGCCGTCGCAATACAGGCAGACGCTTCCCGGCGTATGGCCCGGCGTATGCCAGATACGAAATTCCAGCTCATCAATGCGCAGGATGCCGTCCTCGGGATAAGCCTTTCCTATGCGGGGCAGCGGGAACATGGGCGGCTTTGCAGTATCCACAGGTTCCACGTATACCGCTGCGCCGGTCTGCTTTTCCAGCTCCACCACCGCGCCTACATGATCGTAATGACCATGGGTCAGAAGAATATGGGTCAGCTGGGCGCCCTCCTGCTTCAGGCGGCGGAGATATACCTCCGGGTCGGCGGCAGGATCGATGACGATGCCATGGCCCGCCTGGGTCAGAATCAGGAATGTATTGGTGAAAAGCGGCGCGGAGGCCGTAATGTGAATGAGATTCATAAAAGTGTTCCTTTCCCCGCTGCTGCGGACCAGGTTATCGGTTCCAGTCGTCGGTATCGATCCAGATCGTTACCGGGCCGTCATTAACAAGATCGACCTGCATATCCGCCCCGAACTCTCCATGTTCCACTGCGGCCAGCCCCTGTGCGGACATCTCTTTCAGAAATGCCTCATAGGCATCCACCGACAACGGCGGTTTTGCCGCACGGATAAAGCTGGGACGGCGGCCCCGGGCGGTATCTCCGTAAAGGGTAAAATTGCTCACCACCAGCGCCGAATATCCCAGCTCCGCCGCGCTGCGGTTGAGTTTGCCCTGCTCATCCTCAAAGATGCGCAGATGCGCACATTTTTCGGCCAGTTTAGGGACAATGTCAAGAGTGTCGGTGTCCCCGACGCCCAGCAAAATCACAACGCCTCTGCCGATGGTGCGGGGTTCTCCCCCGTTCACCGTCACAGATGCGCGGGAGACCCGCTGAATTACCGCTCTCATAAAAACCTCCATCCGTACCGTGCCGCGGTTCAGGCCGCAGGCACCGGCACAAGGAAATAACAGGAATCTGTCACAAACAGCGAAACGCCGGGATCTTCCGCGAAGATCTGCTGCCAGCGGTTGTACTGGGACTCATCCGTGGTAACGTAGACTGTGGACGGATCATATTGACCGCCGTCCAGCAGTTCCCCGGCATCCAGCGCGGACTGTTCCGCCTGAGGATAGCTGCCGGATACCGCAATGGAAATATTGGTTGCAAGCCCCTGCTTGCCCGCCAGGATCGCCAGACGGCGGGTCCGGTCCTCCCTCAGCAGAGATGCAGCAAGCAGACTGCTGTGTCCGCTGCCCAGGGTTTGTGTCTGTTCGGCGTTGACCACAGTCGCTTCCACCGGCTGTTCAAAGATCTGCCGCTTTTGCTGCGCCACAGCCGAAAGATCCCACAGCTGCACTGCTGCCACCACGGCAAGCAGAACGCACGCCAGAACCCGCCCCCGCCTGGAATTGCCGCAGGCATCCCGGACGACGTACACACCGAACAGCACGATGCAGGCCCCCACCAGATAGAACATCCGGCCGCTGGAACGGAAGATACCGCACAGTTCGGTCAGTGCCTGCGGAATGGGAATGCTGATTTGCCAGCTTCCCAGCGTCAGGTTATTGCTTGCCGCAAACAGCGTCAGGAACGCACACGCTACTACAAGGGGGAGATTGCGCCGCCACCATTGGGCCGTCTGCCGGGGCGAGCGCACCGTGCGCCAAAGGCTGTACAGCAGTGCTGCGACCGCCAGTACCAGCACGCCCAACCCCAGATAATTGAAGCCGTCATACTGTCCCGGATACTGATGCTGCTGGGGCAGAAGTTTTGACCATGTATATCCGCCGCGGGAACTGGGGTTCAAAACGGCGTTGAGGTTCATGGACAGTTCTCCATAGCCATGGCGGGAGACATCTACCCCGCTGCCAAGCGCGCCGGTGATCACGCCGCCCGCCACCGCGGCCGCAAGGCTCAGACCGAAAAGCCCTGCCCCCGCAAGCCGCTTGTGCGCGATGCGTGCCAGATCGACAGCCGCCAGAAGGCTGCACATCATGACCGGCGGCAGGAAATAGGGATGGATTCCCACCGCGGTAAACCCCAGCAGCGGGAAAATCACCCAGGCATACCGGGGATGCTTGCCATCCCGCAGAGCGGTGCGGTATTCCAGATAAAAGTAAAGGGCAAAAAGGAACAGATACTGCGACGCCAGTGCCACATGCCGGAAAGCCCGTTCCCACAGGGTCGGCAGGCAGGCAAACAGCAGTCCTCCCAACGCCGCAAAGACGGGCGCCGCACGGGATGCCAGCATTTTGCCCCGGGTACACAGCAGCGCACCTGCTGCGCCCTGCATGGCAAAGCAGAACAGCGTATACCAGCCGAACCACTGAAAAGTGGAGGGCAGGATCCCGCGCAGCAGCTTCAGACCGATGCTCACCCACGGAAGGCTGTCCGTGTAAGAGATCATGGTTCCGTCGGGCGCTGCCAGGGTATCGCACATTCCCAGCGGGAAGGTCCAGTGGGAATTGCGGAACAGCAGCCAGCCGGCATAGTGCTGCTGGATGTCCGTCTCATCGTATCCGTTGAGGATCCATCCGTCGTTGGCCACGTCCAAAGTGACCGTGCCGTACAGCATCAAAAATACCGCGATCCCGGCAGCTGCGCCAAGCAGCGCGCACGCCACCCGGCCAAGCACGATATTTCGATGTTTTCGCATACAGTTTCGCTCCATTCAAGTGCGCAGAACACTGACAACATCCTTGACCTTTTTCAGTTTGGCCACCACGTTGTTCAGGTGTTCGGTGTTCATGATGCCGATGGTCATGCTCATATGTGCGCGTCCCTGCTCGGCAGCCCGTGCCGTCAGCGAGTAAATGGGAACCCGCATGTCAGACAGCGCCAACGCAATATCCGATACCAGGTTGTCGCGGTCCATGCAGGTCAGTTCCAGCGTGGCGCTGTACTGTTCTTTGGCAGCCGAATCCCAGTACGCACGCACCCAGCGGTCGGTGTTTTCCGGGTGGCGCATGCTCTCGTGAACGTTTTTGCAGTCCTTTTTGTGGATGGACACGCCAAAGCCGCGGGTCACAAAACCGATGATCTCATCTCCGGGCAGCGGAGAGCAGCACTTGGCAAACTTGATGGGACAGTTGTCGATGCCCTCGACCACAACGCCCTCGGAGGAATGCACCCGCTTGATATCCAGGGTGACCGGCTTGGGTTCGCTGGCTTTGAGACGGGCGTACTCGTCCTTGATTTTGGTGAGCATGCGGGAAAGCTGCAAACCGCCGTAGCCGATGGCCGCATACATTTCCTCCACCGAGTTGCAGCGGTTGCGGCGCGCCAGATTGGACATGAATTCGTCGTAAAGTTCCGGCGGGATGGTCATCATATTGCGGCGCAGTTCCTTCTCCAGAGCGTCCTTGCCCTGGGCAATATTTTCTTCCCGGCGCTCCTTTTTGAACCAGTTCCGGATCTTGTTTTTGGCCTCGCTGGTCTTGACGATGTTGAGCCAGTCACGGCTGGGTCCGCGGTTTTCGGGACCGGTGATAATCTCGATGATCTCGCCGGTGACCACCTGATGGTCGATGGGCACAATGCGGTTGTTGACCTTGGCGCCCACCATCCGGTTGCCCACCGCGGAATGGATGGCATAGGCAAAGTCAATGACGGTGGCACCGGTGGGCAGATTGATCACATCGCCCCGGGGCGTAAAGGCAAAGACTTCTTCCGGCAGAAGATCGCTCTTGATGTCGCTGAGCAGGTCGGTGGCATCGGCGCTGGAGCGCTGGCTTTCCAAAAGCTGGCGCACCCAGGCCAGGCGCTCCTCCAGCTTGTCGTTGGAAGCGGTGATGCCTTCTTTGTATTTCCAGTGGGCGGCAATGCCGTACTCCGCCTGACGGTCCATGCTCCAGGTGCGGATCTGCACCTCGAAGGGCAGCGCCTCGTGGCCGATGACCGTGGTGTGCAGGCTCTGGTAGCCGTTGGGTTTGGGGGTGGAGATATAATCCTTGAACCGGTTGGGCAGCGGATGATACATATCGTGGATCAGGCCCAGCGCCGTGTAGCACTCGGCAACGCTGTCCAGAATGATGCGGACCGCATAGATGTCATAGATTTCCTCGAACTCTTTGTTCTGCATATACATCTTGCGGTAGATGCCGTAGACACTCTTGACGCGATACTTGATCTTTGCGTTGTCGATCCCGTTTTCGGTCAGGTGTGCCGAGATGGTGTTGCAGACGTCATGGAGGAAATCGTCCCCGTGCTCATCCAGAAGTTCCCGGATATTTTTATAGCCGATGGGGTCCAGATATTGCAGGCTGCGGTCTTCCAGTTCTTCCTTGATGTTGGAAATTCCAAGGCGGTGGGCAATGGGGGCATAGACCTCCATGGTTTCCAGCGCCTTATCCCGGCGCTTTTGCTCCGGCCAGGCATCGCCGGTGCGCATATTGTGCAGTCTGTCGCACAATTTGATGATCATGACGCGGACGTCCTGGCTCATGGCAAGGAGCATCTTGCGCAGGTTTTCCGCCTGGCGGTCCTCCACATTGGAAAACTTGATCTGGGTCAGTTTGGTGACGCCATCCACCAGAAGGGCGACTTCCGGGCCGAATTTTGCCCGGATATCATCGATGGTGACGTCGGTGTCCTCCGCCACGTCATGCATCAGCGCGGCGGCAATGCTCTCGCTGTCCATGCCCAGTTCAATCAGGATCTGCGCAACACTGAGCGGATGGCAGATGTAGGGCTCGCCACTGCGGCGGCGCTGGGTACTGTGCGCCTGTTCCGCCAGTGCATAGGCACGGTCGATCATATCAAAATCATAGGGGCGACCGCTTTCCACAAGTGCCTGTTTCAATTCCTCATAGGTGATCGGCATTTTCTCGGTGTTTTCCATCTTCCTTCCTCCCCTGTCCGCTTATTTTTCCTGTGCCGCATCGGCCAGCTCCGTCCCCGCTTCCGCCATGCGGCGCAGGATCGGAGCACTCATAAGATCCCGTTTTCCATCTACTGCCGCCGGAAGATACCGGGCTCCGCGGCGTTCCACAAGCCCGAGTTCCCGCAGGGCCTCCAGGCTGACAAGCAGTTTGCCCGCCTTATCACTGCCTAAGGCTGCAAAGACAGGCTGCAGATCCTCGGCATATACATTTCCCGCCTGGATCATTCGGTACAAGGTCACCGTGTCAGTCCTCGCGGGCAGGAACTCCTGTGCCTGTTCTTTTGTCAGGGCTCGTCCGGACAAAAAGTCCTCCAGCTGCACCGCCTGCCGGACCGGGCCATCGTCCAGGCCCGCGGGACGCAGCGCCCGGATATGCACCGACACCGCCGGCCCGCTTCGGCCCGCATAAATTCCGGCCTCCACCGCGGCATCCACCACGGTTCCCACACGGTAAGGCAGATCTTCCGGGGCCGTCCCGAACAAAGAGGCAAAACAGCAATCTGCCCCCTGCCGCAGACGAATGCGGCTATGGCGTTTCTCAGCGCCCATGGGCCAGACGCCGTCCACCACCGCCCCCTGGATCAGGAACAGCGGCTGGTGATTTCCGCCGCCAAACGGAGCCAGTTTTTCAAGCTGCACAACTTCCTGTACGGTAAGTTCCGCAACCGCCGCCGGGGCATCCAGTTCCAGGACCGGAGGCTGTGCTTCCGGGTATGTCTGCACCGCCCAACGGTTGATCGCCTGCCGGAAAGCCGGCAGATTTTCTTCGTCAATGGTCAGGCCTGCCGCAGCCGCGTGACCGCCGTAGCGGCTCAGCAGGCTGGCACAGCCCTGTAATGCACCGTGGAGATTGAAGCTGCGCGGCGCACGTCCGCTGCCCCGGCCTTCTCCATCGGCAAGGGAGATCACAATGGACGGGCGTCCAAAGCGTTCCGTCAGGCGGCTGGCCACAATGCCCAGCACACCGGGATGCCAGTTTTCCCCCGCCACAACGATCACACGGTCATGGGCCCGGGAAGGCTCCGCGTCAAGCTGACTGAGAGCCGCCGCCAGAACTTCCTGCTCGGTATGCTGGCGCTGGGTGTTGATCTCCGTCAGGCGGGCAGCAATACCGGTAGCCTGCTCCTCATTGCCGCACAGCAGCAGTTTGAGGGCGATGGCCGCGGTATCCATCCGTCCCGCCGCATTGAGCCGCGGCGCAATGCTATACCCCACCGTCTCGGCGGTGACCGCCTTGCCTGCACAGCCCGAAGCCTCCAACAGTGCGGCCAGACCGGGGCGGACGGTATCCTGAAGCAGGCCCAGGCCTTCCCGGACAAGGGTCCGGTTTTCCCCCACCAGCGGTACAACGTCCGCGATGGTTCCGATAGCCGCCAGATCTCCGCAGACATCCAGAAGCTCGTCGGGGTCACATTCTTCCATAGCGGCACAGAGCTTGAACGCCACCCCGGCACCGCACAGAAACTTGAACGGGCTTTCATCGTCGGGACGATTGGGATCCACGACGGCCACCGCCTCGGGAAGTTCTCCCGACGGCAGATGGTGGTCGGTGATCACCAGATCGATGCCCAGCTCTTTTGCATAGGCGGCTTCCTCCACCGCCGCAATGCCGTTATCCACCGTAACGATGAGCTTGAAACCTTTATCCGCCAGCTTTTTCAGCGCCGTACGGTTGAGGCCGTAGCCCCCCTCCGTGCGCAGCGGCAGTTTGCACCGGACCTGCGCGCCCAGGTTTGTAAGGTATTCATACAAAAGCGCGGTGGCTGACACACCGTCCACGTCATAGTCGCCGTAAATAACAATGGGTTCTTCCTCCGCAAGCGCACGGCGCAGACGTTCCACGGCCTTGTCCATATCCTTGATGAGATACGGATCGGACAGCGGTGCTGTTTCATCCAGCAAAGCCTGGGCCTGCTCCGGCGTGCGGCATCCGCGGGAGACAAGCACCCTCGACAGCAGCCGGCCGCAGCCCGCTGCCGCCAGTTCCTGTTCCGCCTGAGCGTCCTGCTCCTTTTGCTGCCAGACGCGATATCCCATGTTCCTCATTCCTTCCTGTTTCGGTGGGCAAATTCGGGCAACGCCCCCGCTTTACCCCTGCGCGCCGAAATCACTGGCGAAATCATGGGTCAGGCCATCCTGACGGAGCATGGTTTCCAGTGTATCGATCTCGGTGGAAACGTCCATGGACACTTCCTCAAGCAGTGTATCGTACAATTTGACGTAAGCCATATTGAGCGTGTGCAAAATACCGGTAATGTCCCGCCGGATCGCCTTTGCGTTTTCCGATTCCGTTGCGCTGAGCCCCAGAGCGGTATCCAGCAGCTTGCGTGTGGTGGGCAGATAATACTCCGAAAAGCGCCGCACCCGGTCCAGCTGATCCGGATGGTTATGAATGAAACCGAGAATCTGTGCACAGGTCTTTTCCATCTGCACAAGCTCCTCGTCGGCCGCAGGGTCCAGTTTTCCCTGGCACTTGCCAAGGTAGCTCAAAAACTCCGCGCCGTCTTTCTCAAACAGTTCCAGCGGGGTCAGGGCCGGCTGGGAGCCCTGTTCCGTTTTTATTTCTGGCTCCGAAGAAGATTCCTGCTGCGGGGTGTAGAGCTGTTCTTTGAAATAGATGGTGTTTCCGTCGTCACTCAGGCAGACACCCGGCAGCTTACCGTTTGCGATTGCCATAGCCAGCTCTTTTCGTACCGTGTTAACGTCCCCAAGTGCCGCGCGGGCCAGCGCAGGAACGGAACAGACCCAGTCCCGCGCCCCGTGAATGTAGCGGCGCAATCTGCCGTAGTAGCGATAACGGCTGACACCAATTCCGCCCATAATACCAAATCCGACCGTGAATACGGAAAACATCGCTCCAAGTAGAGGAAATGTCAGGAAATCGCCTTCCGGGATACCGAGCGGCGCCGCTCCCACCGCTGTCAGCGTCAGCATCACCAATGCAGCAATACCAAAGCTTGCAGCAAAGAACCATCCTCCAACCGCGGCTCCTAGCCAGCCTGACTGTTCAGACTTTTGCAAACGGCGGTCCATCGCGCTGCGCCACTGAGCAAACGTCTGCTCTTTCTGCTTGCCGCGGCGGCCCAGCCCATTGCCGAGTTCCCCCAGAACATCCGAGAGACTGCGCAGGACTGTGGATCCGATCTCTTCTCCGGCGGACACGATGTCCTGCACCGCCGTTTCGAGATCATGTTCCCAGTCGCCGCCCTGACGGCCCGAGCCGGTTGTCTCCCCATTGCGGGGCGGCTCCTGTCCTCCGTTTTCCCTGTAAGGGTGGCCGTATGGCATAGTATATACACTTCCCTCTTTCTGCAAACTCTGCGTCGTTGTTTTGGGTCAACCTCAACCGCCAGACGGCGTATTGCGGGACATCAGCTGTGCGGCACAGCGCACACCGTCCACCGCCGCTGTCATGATGCCGCCTGCATATCCAGCGCCTTCTCCGCAGGGATACAGCCCCGGCATGCCGAGGCACTGCAAGTCATCGCCCCGCAGCAGGCGGACCGGGCTGGAGGTTCGGGTCTCAAAGCCCGTCAGTACCGCATCCGGTGCGCGGTATGCGGCCATTTTTCTGCCAAAGGCCCGGAGCCCGTCCCTCAATGCGCCCGAAAGTTCATCGGGCAGAAGGCTGCCCAGATCCTGCGGGACAATGCCGCGGGGATAGGTGGGCTGCACCGATGCCAGTTCCAGGGCACCGCAGCCTTCCAAAAAGCTGCCGACCGTCTCTGCCGGAGCGGCATACGGGGCCTGATGCTCCCCTGCCAGGTAGGCTGCCCGTTCCAGTTTGCGCTGGAACTGCACCGCTTTGACCGGGTCCCCGTCAAAATCACGGCCGTCCACGCTGACGACCACCGCCGCATTGGCATTGGGGCCGCTGCGTGCGTGGTAGCTCATGCCGTTTGTCACGACGCCGCCTTCCTCGCTGGCAGCAGCCACGACCCGGCCGCCCGGACACATACAGAAGGTGTAAACACAGCGGTCTCCCACATGCTGGCTGAGCTGGTATTCACCGCGAGGCAATGCCGGGTGTCCCGCCGCGGCATGGTACAGGCTCTTTTCGATCTCGGATTGCAGGTGCTCCACACGCATGCCCACCGAGAACGGTTTGCATTCCATGGGCAGTTCCATGCCGTGCAGCATGGAAAAAGTATCCCGTGCGCTGTGTCCCACCGCCAGAATAAGCGTGTCGCAGGGGATTTCCCCGTCGGGCGTTACCGCCGCGGACAGCTTTCCGTTTTGGGTGCGCAGACCGGTGAGAGGCGTCTCAAAGCGGACCGTGCCGCCCAGGCGTTCGATCTCCCGCCGGATGGATGTAATTACCCCCTGCAGAAGATCCGTACCCACATGGGGTTTCTGACGCCAGGCAATATCCTGGGGTGCACCGTGTTCCAGCAGCGCCTGAGTGACAAAGGCGCAGAGCGGGTCTCCCACGCGGGTGGTCAGCTTTCCGTCGGAAAAGGTTCCGGCGCCGCCTTCCCCGAACTGAAGGTTCGCATTGGGGTCAAGAATACCGGTCTTTTCAAAGTGTTCCACCGCCTGAACGCGCTTGTCCAGTGCAGGGCCGCGCTCCAGTACGATGGGGCGGTATCCGTTGCGGGCAAGAAGCAGGGCTGCAAACAACCCTGCCGGTCCCAAGCCGCAGACAATCGGGCGATGCGCAAGGGGTGTCCCCCCTGTCTGGAAAGAAAAAACCGGTTTGCGGGAAATACAGACATAGGGCGAGGCCCCGGCAAAAGCCGATTCCTCACCCTCGTCCTTGAGTGTGACTGCGATCGTATATACCAGAACCGGAGCACCTCTGCGGGCGTCCACCGACAGTTTGGCGACGCCGCAGTGTGCCACCCGGCCCGGAGCCAGGCGCAGCATTTTGAGCGCCTTGGCTCCGGCTTCCTGCTCGCCGCAGGACAGCGGCAGGCGGATGTTTCTGACTAGGATCATACTTTGTGTTATAGCTCCCCCTTACAGCAGGTTGACTCTTGATTACCGGGAAGAGATCTGGCACTGCACCGTATAGCTGCCTACCGCAAAAATACGGGAGGACGACGGTACCTGGATCGTGACGGGAAGCGTCTGCTGGCCTGCCGAGACCTGGAGATTCTGGCAGTCAAGCTGTGCAACCACGCTTTCGGGCAGAAGTTGCTCAATCTCCTCCTTGGGTCCGTAGAGCGTCACATTGCTGACACGCTCAGACTGTACGGTAATATCATAGTTGCTGGGCATATTGACGACACGGATATTGGGGACATTGATGGTCACGCTTGCCATATCCGAGGTATCAAAGCTGAGTGTCACGCTGGTGGTATCATCCTGAGCAACAAGACCGCTGGGAAGTTCCACCGGCAGCTGATAGTCGCGGTCAAAGGCGAACTGACGGCCCAGGTCAAAGCTGATCACACTGAGCTCCGTCAGTGCGCTGACCGTGCGCGTCGGCCCCGCGACCACCATCGTCTCCTGACTGAGAGTATAATCCAGACTGGAGGTATCAAAACCGGTAGGCACATTGATAAAGTCGATGGCAAGGGGCAGTTCCCGCACCTGGTAAACCGTCAGCGTGACGTTGGCGCTGTTGGAATCCAGCGAAGCATACTGCGGCGAAACCACATTGCCGTTTTCATCGCGCATTTCCAGCGAAGTCGTAACGCTGGTGCTGTCGGACAGTTCGCCGTCCACCGTAACCGGCGCCACCACAGAAGTAATGGAGTCGAGTTCGGACTGCGGTCCCGAGATCGTGACTTCCGCCGGGACGGTGCTGCTGCGATACAGCATAAATCCGTCAGCAACGCTCAGGTCAGAGCTTTCGACCGTAACGGGCAGAGTCTTTTCTCCGATCTTGTCAAACACGACCGTGACCTGGGTGGGCGACACCACCTGCACCTCAATGTTATTGGTAGAAAACTGGGAATTGGATACACGGGCCTGCAGGCTGAGGGTCTGCTCCCCCGCGCCCGTTACCGTCGAATAGTTGGGATATACGATCAGGTCGCTGGCCTGCAGCTGACCGATGACGGTGCCGCTGCCTTCCACCTTGACCTGAATGCTGCCCACCTGCTCGGTCTCGACAATATCCAGTCCCAGCGAGGTGTACAGGTTGGAGTTGTAACTATAGCTGATTTCCGACACGGTAAAGGTCTTGTCTCCCTCCGGGTCGAGCGTCAGCGTGACGATGCTCCAGGAAATGATCGCGCATAATAGCGACACAGCCAGAACAAACAGCTTACTGTCCCAAATGGAGTGCTTTTTGGCCGCCTGTTCCGCTTTGGGCGCTTTATTTTTGCTTACCATGTACGGCTGTGCCTCCTTTGTCGAAAAGCTGCTGAAGGATGCTCTGTTCCTTGTCGGCGCCTTCCTCCGGCGGGACGATCTCCTCCTGCAGCAGGCTGAACAGATTCTGACGGTCCAGACGACGGATCAGGACCCCGTTTTTGGCCAGAGAGATGATGCCGGTTTCCTCACTGACCACCACAACGACCGCGTCGGAGTTCTCGCTCATGCCAAGGCCCGCACGGTGACGGGTTCCCATGTCCTTGCCCATTTCCAGGTTGTTGGACAGCGGAAGCACGCATCCCGCGGCGACGATCTGGCCGTCCCGGATCACAACAGCGCCGTCGTGCAGCGGGGTGCCTTCATAAAAGATAGTTCCCAGCACTTCCGGTATCACGTTGGCGTTGAACTGGGTGCCGGTATGTATGATCTCTTCCAGATTGTTTTTGCGTTCAAGGACCATCAGCGCGCCGGTACGGGTATCCGAAAGCTGCTCCGCCGCGTCACAGATTGCCACAATGGCACTTTGCCACTGGCCGCGGAGGGTAGGTTCCATCTTACGGGTAAACAAGAGTTTGCTTGCCCAGTTGGTGCTCTGGCCCAACCGTTCAAGGGTTCGGCGCAGTTCCGGCTGGAACAGGACCACCGCTGCCACAAAAGCGATCTGCATAACATTGCTGAGGACCCATTTCACGGTGCGCAGGCGGAAGTAGAACGCCATTGCATAAAATGCCAGAAACAGCAAAACGCCCTTGACAAGCTGTCCCGCGCGGGATTTGCGCGCAAACAGAATCAGCTCATAAAACGCCACCGCAATGATGATGACATCCAGCAGATCCCGTGTCCAGTCAAATGAACGGAAATTGCTGATGATATTGACCAGCTCATTGTTCATCAGCGCGCAGTCCTCCTCTCCCTGCCGTATCTTACGGCATCCCGGCATGTGTCGGGATTCTTTTCAGTATAGCATACATCGTGCCGTCCGCAAAGCGTTCCGGCCGATTTTCACGGTTCTTTACCCAATCAGCGCAACAGCATGGGCCGCAATGCCTTCTCCTGCTCCGGTAAAGCCCAGTTTTTCCTCTGTGGTCGCCTTGACGCTGACCGCATCCACAGGCATGCCCAGAGCTGAAGCGATATTTTCCCGCATGGCAGAAATATGCGGCGCAAGCTTGGGTGCCTGACACAAAATCGTCGCATCAATATTGCCGACCGTATACCCCGCCTTGTGCAGAAGCTCCCCGACTTCATGCAGCAGCATGAGGGAATCGGCGCCTTCATAGCGGGGATCGGTATCCGGGAAATGCTTCCCGATATCCCCCAAAGCCGCCGCGCCCAGCAAGGCATCAGAGATGGCATGGAGCAAAACATCCGCGTCGGAGTGCCCCAGAAGTCCCTTTGCATACGGGATCTCCACCCCGCCAAGAATCAGTTTACGCCCCTCGACCAGCCGGTGGACATCGTAGCCATGACCAATACGCATACGGCTTTCCCCTTTCAAATCATCGACGGTTGTGATTTTGATATTTTCATAGTCGCCCTGCGTCAGCCGAACCGGAAAGCCTGCAAGTTCAAACAGGCTGCAGTCATCCGTAACGGCAGAGGCACGATCTGCCGTCACCAGTTCCAGTGCCTGCAGATATTTCTGTCTTGAAAAGCACTGGGGTGTCTGGACCGCAAACAGCCGGGACCGGTCCGGAGTCTGCTGCACCGTGCCGTCAGAGTTGACCAGTTTGATCGTATCCTTGACCGCCACGGCAGGAGCTGCCGCACCGGTCCGGGCAGCCTCCGCGATGGTCTGCGAGATCACGTCCGCGCTTACAAAGGGGCGGGCCGCATCATGAATCGCCACCAGTTCCCCTTCCGCTACGCGGAGCCCTGCGCAGACACTGTCCGCACGGGTCTCACCGCCGGCAACTACCTGCGCAGGCTTTTTGCACCGCAAAGCGATCTCCTCACAGGTCTCTTTGTTTTTGCCGGCAACCAGCACAAGCTGGCCCACATCCGGGTGTGAATCAAAGGCCTGCACACTGGCTTCCAGAACCGTCCTGCCGTCCGGCAAACGATGACTGAGCTTGTCAAATCCCATTCTGCGTGATGCGCCCGCAGCCACAATGATCGCAGTGACATACGGCTTGGCTTGTGGATTCATGGAATGCTCCTCCTGTCAGGCACAAAAAATGCAGTGATATAGTCCCATTATACAGGCTTACAGACAAAAAATCCACCGTCGCACCCTGCCTAGGAAAATAATTTTTACAAAAGGCAAATCATATCAAAAAACCTCCCGCGCCTTTACAGAAAGGCTGTCGGGAGGCTGCTGATACATGATGCGCCGGGAAATGTTCCGGGCCCATCACGCCATATGCAAGCGTCAGGCGCGGCGCTTTTTATCCAGACGGATCTTGTCCGAGATCATGGCAATAAACTCGGAGTTGGTGGGCTTGCCGCGGAGATTGTGTATGGTATATCCGAAATAGCTGTTGAGAGTATCCACGTCGCCCCGGTCCCAGGCCACCTCGATGGCATGGCGGATGGCGCGCTCCACACGGGATGCCGTGGTCCCGTTGCGTTTGGCGATCTCCGGGTACAGGCGTTTCGTCACTGCATTGATATATTCATGATCCTCGATGGTCAGAAGAATGGCGTCCCGCAGGAACTGGTATCCTTTGATATGCGCCGGCACACCGATCTGATGCAAAATTTCGGTCACAACAAGTTCGTCGCTGTCCTGGGAAAAGGTGATGTGCTGTGCAGGCGTTCCCGCCGACTTGAGCACCCGTGCAGTCAGGACACTTTCATCAAAAGGTTTTACAAAGAAGAAGGAAAAGCCGTTATCGAGAAGTTCCTGTTCCACCGCTTCATTCTGGAAAGCGCCCGTCACAAAGAACGTAGTTTTGGGGCCCTGACGGCCAACCTGCGCTTCATAGCGCTGCTTCACCGTGATGGCATCCAGATCCGGCATGAACGCATCCAGAAGCGCCGCCTGCGGGCGGGTCTCCAAAAGAGTTTCCAGCGCCTTGGAGCCGTTGCGCTCGCAAACCGTCACGGCAACGCCCTTTTCTTCAAGGGCCGCCTTGCACAGTGCCGAGATGTCAGCCCCGGTGTCCGTCATCACAAACTTGATTCTCTCCATAACATGCAATCTCCTTTATGTGAATGTCTGCGTCTTCGTGACAATGGAAATTTTACCATATTTTTCCATATCTTGCAAGACAATTTCGCGAAAAAATCGGTCATTTTCAAATGTTTTGTCCGACTTTTTTCACGTCACAGGCTCACGTATCGTCACAACAGCCCGAAATTCGACTTTGTCCGGGTGCAAACGTGCTGTTTCTTATTTTGGAAAATAATTGTCTTTATTTCCCAATCATGCCATTGTGTGTCAGTTTGTGGCTGTTCCTGCCGTTTGACAGGCATCCGCCGCGTTGAGCATCGTTTGTGCAAAAATGGCATATCCCCGGGACGGGTCATTGATGAGGACATGAGTCACTGCCCCCACCAGGCGGCCGTTCTGGAGAATGGGGCTGCCGCTCATGCCCTGTACGATACCGCCGGTGGCTTCCAGCAGTTCCGGGTCTGTGACTTCGATCATCATATTCCGGTTGGGATCGCTGGCATTAAGATTGACACGCTCGATCCGGATATCATAAAGCTTGGCCTGTCCCCCCGCGATGGTGGTAAGGATCTGCGCTTCCCCGACAACGACCTCCTGGCTGTTGGCAACCGGGTACCGCGTTCCCTCTACCGAAGCACTCAAAGTTCCGTAAACTCCGGTCTCATCGTTTGCCAGAACTGTCCCCAAAACCGTTTCCCCGGAAAATTCTCCCCGCAGCTCTCCGGGCGCACCTGCCGTACCGCGCACATATCCGGTGACGTTGACAGGGACGATCTCCCCTGAGAGAAGAGAAATGCTTGTCCCTGTATCTGTATCACTGATGGCATGACCCAGACCCGCAAAAGTTCCGCGCTCCGTATCGGCAAACGTCAGGGTTCCGATTCCTGCCGAGGAGTCCCGGACCCACACACCAGCCTTGTATACTCCGTTCTGATCCGCCACCGGCGTCAGCATACATCGGCATTGTTCGCCGTCGCGCAGATATACCACTTCCATGGCACTGCCGGCAGCCTCGGAAATCGCCGCACTGAGCTCGTCATTATTGCGGACGGCATGTCCGCCTGCCGAAACGATCAGATCTCCCAGACGCAGACCGGCTTCCTTGGCGGGATTCTCACTTCCCAGATTGGTATACAGATCAGAGAACGCCACGACCAGCGCCCCGTTGGAAAACATTTTTATGCCGAAAGGAGTTCCGCAGACAACCACTTCCCGACGTTCCACCGAAACCGTGCGCACCGTTTTTACAGGAATCAGATCAAACAACGCCAGTGTGCAGTTGCCGCTGGTATCCTGGCTGACATTGCCGGCTGCAATTTTATGGGATGTGCTGCTTTTTTCTTTCAGCCAGGGCATAGATGCAATCGTAAGCGACTCGCCTTGCTGTACATAAAAAGTGTCCGGCAGCGAGCGATTGAGCGCGTAAACGCCAACCCCCGCCGCCACTGCAGCGGCAAGAAACAGTCCCGCCGCCCGCCGGAACAACTTGTGCATTTTTATCATCTCCCTGCTTTAGAGTATGTGCAGCGGCAGGGCGAATTATTGTATTTTTTGTTTTTCCTGTTTTTTCGCAGGGCAGTGATATCATAAAACCGCATTCCGCCGGGAGAATTGACAAACACGGTCCCTGTTGGTAAACTAGGTTTCATGGTCTTGCTTCTGTTTCCACTATAAGATATGCGGGTATGGCGGAATTGGCAGACGCGCTGGATTTAGGTTCCAGTGGGCAACCGTGTGGGTTCGACCCCCACTACCCGTACCACATTGGAATGGACTTTGCTCCATTCAAGAAGCCCAGCCTTTTGGCTGGGCTTTTGATATTTACTGCGCGCAATACGCTTGCGATTCTACTCGGTTGTTCGTGTTTGCGCCTGTGTCTCCTTCAGACCATATTCCCCTATATCTTTGCTTCGGAACAGGCTTTCTTTCCCGGATTATTTGGAGTAAAATATAAAAAACTTAACGTTCCGAGAAAGGTACCGCGTCATGGAATTTCAAATCATAGACCAACAAGCCTGGCCCCGAAAAGAATACTTTGACCACTACTTTTCGGCTGTTCCCTGCACATACAGCATCAATACCAAGCTGGACATCACCGCCATTTTACAAAAAGGCATCAAGCTGTACCCTGCCATGCTGTACGCAATCACCACCATCGTAAACCGCCACAGTGAATTCCGAACCACTTTAACACCCGATGGCGAAGTGGGGGTGTTTTCCGACATGATACCCTGCTACACGGTTTTTCACAAGGACAACGAGACATTTTCAAACCTCTGGACGGAGTATCATCCCCGGTTTGGAGACTTTTTGCAGGCCTACCGGCAGGACCTGGAACAATATGGCGATATCCATGGAATGGAGCCAAAGCCCGGCACGCCGGCGAATACCTTTCCGGTCTCCATGGTTCCCTGGGTCACCTTTGACGGGTTCAATCTGAACCTGCAGAACGGTTACAATTATCTGCTCCCGATTTTTACCATGGGGAAATATTATACCGATCAGGAACGCTGCCTGCTTCCGCTGGCCATTCAGGCTCACCATGCCGTCTGCGACGGGTTTCATGTCTGCCGTTTTATCAATGAATTGCAGGAGCTGATTTCGAAAGAAGAAACCTTTGCAGACGCCTGAACCGGGCTTTCCCTTTGCCGTTACCTCGCAATCGTTCCTGGCGTGCCGTACCATTTCATGGACATCCTTCCCAGCAATGGCACTACTTTTGATACATACTATAAAAACAGAGATCTTCACCGGCAGAATCAGCTGATGAGATCTCTGTTTTTTGTCTTGGCCCATCTTTGCATTTTATTTTTGACACAACTTCCCGCAAAATTTTTCACACTTTTATACTTGACTTAGTCAAGTAAAGAGCCTATACTTGACTAAGTCAAGAAAAGGAGTTGACTGTTTTCATGTTTCAAACTCTGGCCTATTACGCCACTGTATTCCATCGCAGTTTTGTCGGCTACACCACAGAGCGGCTTCAAACGCTGGGGTTGAACTTCGGGTCACTGTTTCCGGTCATTTACGTCGGCAAGCACCCTGGATGCACCCAGGCAGAGCTGACCGCGGCCCTGCATCTGGACTGGGGCTACTCCCAGCGCTGCATCACCAAGCTGGTAGAGACCGGGTTTCTTACCCGGGAAAAATCCTCGCGTGCTTATCACCTGAACCTGAGCGAAAAGGGCAAGGAAGCTTTTGCGGCAAGCCATCAGGTCTTTTTCGATTGGGATGCCGAAATGCTGACGGCTCTGGACGAAACGGAACGGGAACAGCTGTTCTCTCTCTTGACAAAAGTAATCCGGAAAGAAGCAGAATCCTCATGTATGAAACGATCCAAAGCCCCTTCAACTACGGAGGGCTGACGCTGAAAAATCGCATCCTCTTTGCCCCGACCAGCCTTGGGCTGTCCCAGGAGGAAACACTGGAACGGCTGCGCAGCATTGCAGCCGGCGGCTGTGCCATGATCATTGTGGGAGACGTCCCCGTCCTGCCCCATGGATTCGGGCCTTCGCTGTACACCAAAAAAGGGCAGGCCTACTACCGTGCCATGGCAGACGCCGTTCATCCTTACGGCTGCAAACTGTGTGCACAGCTGCACCAGTCCGACTCCGATCTGAAAGGCATGATCCGATACATCCCCGGCGTGCTGACCAAACGGATCTCCATGGAAGAGCTTCGTCCTTTGCTCAATCAGCAGGTAGGGCCTTACATCACCGGTTTGTCTGAGAAAAAGATTCACCAAATCACCGAATCTTTCGGCCAGGCGGCAGAGCTGGCTTTGCAGGCCGGATTTGACATGGTACAGGTCCACGGCGACCGGATGTGCGGAAGTTTCAGCTCTTCCCTGTTCAACCACCGGACCGACTGCTACGGCGGCAGCCCCGAGAACCGGGCCCGGTTTGCCGTGGAAGCAGTCTCTGCCATCCGCCGCCGGTTTCCCGAACTGCCCATCGATTACAAACTGGCGATTCGCCAGGAAAACCCGCACTACGGAAACGCCGGTGTACTGGAAGAGGAACTCCCGGTTTTTGTTCCGCTTCTGGAAAAAGCCGGGGTCACCAGTTTCCATGTGACACTTGCCAATCACGGTGAGTTGAGCGATACCATCCCGCCGAAAAGCCATCCCGAATTTGGCGGCGAAGGCTGCTTTTTGAAATTCTGCGACGAAGTCCGCCAGCTGACCCGCTTACCCGTCTGCGCCGTGGGCGGTCTGACCGATCCCGATTTCATCGAGCAGCAGCTGGCCTGCGGGCGGGTGGATTGCATTGCCATGAGCCGACAGCTCACCGCCGATCCCCAGTGGCCCAACAAAGTCTGTTCCGGGCGCGTCCGGGAAATCCATCGCTGTGTCCGCTGCAACAAGGAATGTCTCGGCGGCATGATGGCCCATCGGGGCGTCCACTGCATTTATGAAAGGAAGGAAACCAAATGAGTTACTCCATTGTATACAGCAGCC
The DNA here is from genome assembly GCA_019114415.1 of Candidatus Gemmiger faecavium. GTDB lineage: Bacteria > Bacillota > Clostridia > Oscillospirales > Ruminococcaceae > Gemmiger > Gemmiger faecavium. Next base: position 74,921 of record DXFO01000022.1, read on the forward strand.
GTACGGGTAACACCGCTCTGCTCGCCCAGACCATCCGCGACACGCTGCCTGCCAGTGACTGCGTCTATTTCGGTGCGCCGGATGCAAAAGCCCTTGCCGCCGACACCATTTATGCAGGATTTTGGACCGACAAAGGCACCTGTGACGAACAGGTCGCCCAGTTTTTGCAGAGCCTGAACGGGCAGAAAGTATTTTTGTTCGGCACGGCAGGCTTTGGCGGCGCTCCCGCCTACTTTGAGCAGATCCTGAACCGGGTACGGGAGAACCTGCCGGAAACCACCGAACTGATCGGCAGCTACATGTGCCAGGGCAAAATGCCCGCAGCAGTCCGTGCCCGGTATGAGGCTATGGAGGACAATCCCCGCCGGGCAGCCATGATCGAAAACTTTGACCGTGCCTTAAGCCACCCCGATGCGCAGGACCTGGACGCCCTTGCCAATGCCGTGCGCCGTTAAGCTACCGGTTTGCACTCGTTCTGTTTTTCACACCCTCTTGCCCCGGCCTTCCGGCCGGGGCTTTTCTGTATCAACCAAGGTATTATCTGCTTTCGCTTTTGCTGCGCCTTCGGTGTTGCCCGACAAACGAGGCAAAATCCCGTCTATCGGTAGACAGCACTGTCGTATCATGCTACAATATTTCCCAGATTGGCGGCTTTTTACAGCCTTTTTCCCGGCCGTAAAATTGCTTTCCGCCATTTGTGGAAAGGAACTTCCGTTATGCACAATAAAAAGCCTTTGATTTTTCTGCTTTGCGCTGCATTGCTGGCGTTGATCGTCAAGTACAGCGATCAAATTTTCCAGGCCGTGCGGATGGCGATGACTCTTCTGATGCCCATTTTCATCGGCTGTGCCATTGCGTATGTGCTGAACCTGCTCATTGTCCGGCTGGAACAGCTGCCCGCTCTTGCCAAAGAAAGCAGCCCTCTTTACCGTTTTCGCCGTGTGCTGAGCATCTGCGGCGCGCTCATTATCATTGTGGCCGTTCTGGTCTTGCTGGTTGCCATCATCATTCCCCAGTTGGTGGATGCATTCCGCGTGATGCTGCTGGGCATTCCTCCCCTGCTGGATGAATTCTCCAAGTGGATCAGCTCTTTCGGCAATCCCACGCCCCAGATCCAGCAATGGCTGAACAGCCTGGACATCAACTGGCCGCAATTTCTGGAGAAAGCCGGCAGTTATTTGACCTCCGGCGTCGGCAACATCTTCTCCTCCGCCGTTTCCATCGTAAGCAGCGTGGGCGGCGTGGTCATGCAGTTCATCATCGCGTTCATCTTCGCGCTGTATCTGCTTGCAGGCAAGGAGCGGCTGGCCGGGCAGTTCCGGTCTTTGGCCGAGGTATATCTGAAAGAGAAAACCTATCAGCGCCTGATGTATCTGCTCTCCACTGCCAACGATACCTTTTCCAAGTTCTTTATCGGCCAGTTTACTGAGGCCATCGTCATCGGTGTGCTGTGCACACTGGGCATGCTTTTGTTCCGTTTCCCTTACGCCACCATGGTGGGCACCCTGGTCGGCGCCACTGCTCTGCTGCCGGTTGTCGGTGCGTATCTGGGCGCCGGTGTGGGCGCATTCATGATCCTGACCGTCAATCCTCTGCAGGCTGTGGCGTTCCTGATTTTCATTGCGATCCTGCAGCAGCTTGAAGGCAACCTGATCTATCCCCGGGTGGTCGGTTCCTCCATCGGTCTGCCCGGCATCTGGGTGCTGGCCGCTGTCACGGTAGGCGGCGGGCTGGGCGGCATTGCCGGTATGCTTCTCGCCGTTCCCGTCACCGCCACACTGTACAAGCTCATCCGCAGCGATGTCCGCAAGCGCAAAAGTCTGACTGCAGAAGCCGAATCTGAACCGGTCGCCTGATCTGTCTGTCCGCCGGGCAGATATCTTTTCATCAATACAAAAGCCCCGATGCCGTTAACGTTTCGGCACCGGGGCTTTTTGTATGTTGTTTACGCGGATGTTTCAGCGCAGTCCCGCGCTGGATGCAAAGTCTGCCATGGTTTCGGAGACTTTGATTTTCTGCGGGCAGATCCCTTCACAGCTGCGGCAGGCAATGCAGGCCGCGGGACTTTTCTCCCGGGGCATGGCGCTTACTTCCTGCAGGACCGAAGCATCCCCGCTGAAGCGGTATTCATTATACAGCGAAAGCAGCGCGGGAATGTCCAGATGTGCCGGGCAGCGCGTGGTGCAGTAGCGGCAGGCCGTGCAGGGCAGCACACCGCCCGCCGTCATGCCGTCCGCCACCGAGACCACGGCATCAAACTCCTCTTGGGTCAGAGGACGTTCCTCACTGAATATTGCAATGTTTTCCTGGAGCTGCTGCATGTTGGACATGCCGGAGAGCACCACTGCAACGCCGGGTACCGACTGCTGGAAACGCAGCGCCCACCCGGGGACCGATTCGTCCGGGCGCAGCAACCGCAGCTTTTCCGCCGCCGACCGGGGCAGGTTGGCCAGTTTGCCGCCGCGCAGGGGCTCCATGACCCAAATGGGTACGCCGCGCTGGTTCAGCAGTTCCACCCGGGCTTTGGCATCCTGATAATGCCAGTCCATATAGTTGAGCTGGATCTGGCAGAATTCCAGGTACTCCCCGTAGATATCCAGCACCCGCTTGAGGGTGTCGTAGTTGCCGTGGCAGGAGAAGCCGAGGTACCGGATACGCCCCGCCTGCTTCTGCGCAAGCAGGTACTTCATCAGGCCCTTATCCTCGTCAAGATAGCCGTCCACCGTGTCCTCGCAGACATTGTGGAGCAGATAAAAGTCGAAGTATTCGACACTGCACTTTTTCAGCTGTTCCTCAAAAATTTCAGGAGCACGCTCAATGTTGGCAACATCATACCCGGGGAATTTGCTGGCCAGGTAATAGCTGTCGCGGGGATAGCGGCCGAGAATACGCCCCGTCACGATCTCCGACTGTCCGCCGTGATAAGCATAAGCCGTATCGAAATAATTGACGCCGTTTTTCAGGGCATAGTCCACCATTTCGGCAGCTTTTGCCTCGTCAATGTCACCGTCACCGCTTCCGTTTTTGGGCAGACGCATCATGCCCAGTCCCAGCGCCGACAGCTTGAGGTCCTGAAAATCCTTATACAGCATACCGTTTCACTCCTTTAATCTAACAATCCCAAGGCGGACCGTTCCTCAGTTTCGTACCTCAGTCTCTGCCTGTCCCGCTTTGAGAACAGCCTGTATCACAGTTGTCCTCACATTTTTTGAGCTGATAGATCAGATAGTCGAGGCAGTCCACCTTTTGCTGTTCTTTATGAAGCACTTCCATCATGCGGCAGCGCTGGCAGCGCAGCATCCGGATCAATTCCTGCACGCGCCCTTCGTCCAGAAGCCGCAGAAACTGCTGCGTTTTTTCACACTCACATCCGGCATCCAGCAGATTTCTTTCCACCGCTTCCCGTTGCGGGAAATTGCATTTCGTGCCCATATCCATCCTCCCTCGGTTATAAGCAACCATGGCCGCAAGCACAAATGCAAACGCTCCGCTTCCCTGCTCCAACGCCCTTCCATCAGAGCATTGGGGATTTTCTCCAGCGTAACATCAATTTGCGCATACGTCAACCATCCCCCAAGCTGCACCATGCAGATGCGGGATTCTGTTTATGATTGTAAAGCATTCCCCTCATATTATCAAATACCTATATCAAATGCGCAGCCATGCTTGACAGTTATGAAAAATCGATGATATAGTTTTTCTATCCTATTTAGTAAAGGAGTGCCGACGGATGGAACTGCGCGTGCTGCAATACTTTCTCGCCGTAGTGCGGGAGCAAAGCATCTCTGCCGCAGCTGAGACACTGCATCTGTCTCAGCCTACCCTCTCCCGCCAGCTCAAAGACCTGGAAGAGGAGCTTGGCAAGCAGCTCATGATCCGCGGTAGCCGGCGCATTACCCTGACCGAGGAAGGAATGCTGCTGCGAAAGCGGGCCGAAGAGATCCTTGATCTGGTACACAAGACCGAGACGGAGATCGTAGACTCGGAGGAGACGCTTTCCGGGGATGTCTGCATCGGCAGCGGAGAGACCGATGCCGTTCGCCTGCTTGCCCGTGCAGCCGAGACCATGCGCCAGTTGTATCCAAATGTCCGCTTCCGCATTTCCAGCGGGGATGAATGCGATGTTTCCGAAAGCCTGGACAAGGGATTGATCGACTTTGGACTGCTCATCGGCGGGACGGATTTTTCCTATTATGACCACATGGAGCTGCCCGCCCGGGACCGCTGGGGAATTTTGATGCGCAAAGATGCGCCCCTGGCCGAAAAGGCCGCTCTCCGGCGTGAGGATCTGTGGGATCAGCCCCTGATTCTTTCCCGCCAGACCTGCAACAGCTCCGACATTATCCAATGGCTGCAGCGCGATCAGGAACAGCTGAATCTTGTCGCCACATACAGTCTTGTTTACAATGCGTCCCTTCTGGTCGACGAAGGGCTGGGCTATGCCTTTGTGCTGGACAAACTGATCAACACAAACGGCAGTGATCTGTGTTTCCGCCCGTTGGAGCCGCCGCTGGACGTGGGGCTGCATGTGGTGTGGAAAAAATACCAGCCGTTCTCCAAACCCGCGGAAAAGTTCCTGGAAATCTTGAAGGCACAGGTTCAAAACAATGTTCGAAAGTGATCTGTCCGGCCGGGCCAGGTCGGCTTGCCGCTTTCCTTTTTGGGCATAATATGCTAAAATTCGAGCGTCAGTCCGTTTTCCCGCACCTATCACGGAGGTTTTTCATGCTGATTCAACGCCTGGGAATCCTGCACCTTTCCGAGGATTCCTGTCGTTTGCTTGCCCAGCGCGTCTACTGCGCGGGGTTTGCCATGCTGCTGATTTTGAGCGAAGTGTTCAGCTCCAATATCCAGTCCACTCTGCCCACCCTGAGCACCTTGTTCCGCGTGGGCCTGACCGGCTGCGGTGTTTTGCTGCTGCTGGCCAAATGCGTCTTTTTGACCCGGTATGAGACAAAAGCACAGTGGGTCCTGCTGGCAGCGGTGATCGGGTACACCGGTTTTGCCGCGCTGTACGGTGACGATCACTGGTTTTTGCTGGCCGCCCTGGTGGGGCTGGGCGCCAAAGACGTGGATCTGAGACAAGCGGTAAAGGTCTTTCTGGCCGTGACTGCCGCCGGGCTGGTGCTGGTACAGCTTCTGCATTACACAACGCCCCTTGTTCCTTTCAAGTATTACTGCCGCAACTGGGATTACGGCTATGGTCACTACAATGGCTACGGCGCCCGGCTGATCGGTGTATTTTTTGCCTGGGCCTGGCTGCGCTGGCCCCGTCTGCGCTGGTATGACTGGGCCGGTCTGACAGCGCTTTTGCTGTACACCATGTTTGTGCCCATCTGCCGGGGTGCAGGCGGCGCCATGATCCTGCTGCTGTTGCTGTTTGCGCTGCAAAAACTGTTGCCCCGCTTTTTTGAAAGCCGCATCTACCACGGTCTGCTGCTGGCCGTATATCCCCTTTTGACGGTGTTCAGCGTGCTGGCCGGATATTTCTTTGATCCCATGGTCCCCGATCAGACCCCGATTTTGAAAAAGATCGACCGGCTGTTTTCGGGTCGCTTTGAGATCTGGCACAATGTGTTCTGGGAGACGCCGCTCTCTCTGCTGGGCGGTGTTCCTACCGACGGCGACGAGCACCATTCCATCGACAACATGTACCTTGCCCTGCCCATGAACAAGGGTCTGCTGGGTGCCATCCTGGTAGCCGCGGTGTTCCTGATCCTTTTGTGGCGGCTGTGCCGGGGACACCATACCGGCGAGCTGCTCTGCATGACTGCCCTTCTCGCCTACCTGCTGATGGAAAACAAGGTGTTTCTGGTAGCCACCAACCCGTTCCTTATGCTGCTTCCCTGTGTTTTCTTTACCGCAAAAGACCGTGCACTGCCGGTCCTGTGTCCTGTTGTGCAGCATTCGCCAGAACCGGTAGCCGCCGCGTCAGACCGCTGAATGCACCGATTTTCTCCATATAACAAACCATCCCCGCGCCATGGCTTTCGGGCCGCGCGGGGATAGTTTTTTCTCTGTCCTGCCGGTTCACACGCAGGCGGCAAAGTCGCCGCTGCGCAGAATGATCTGGCCGTCGGCTCCCACATCCGCCGTCAGGGATTCACCCGGTTCGGTGTCTCCGCTGGCAATGCGGTCGGCCAATGCCTGCTCCACTGCTCGCCCCACTTTGCGGCGCAGTTCCCTCGCTCCGTAAGAAGGCGTCTCGTTGCCGGCCAAGGCTGCCGCAGCGGCAGGCGTATGGCTGAGGGTATATCCCTGGGCAGCCGCACGCTGTTCCAGTTCGGCGAGCAGGCGGTCGGCAATGCGGGTGAGCTGCTTGGGACCGAGAGGATCAAACAGCACCACCTCATCCATCCGGCCCATCAGCTCGGGGCGGAAATAATTCTTTGCTTCCTGGAGGGCTTTCTGGGCACGGCGGTCGGTCTCCTCCTCGGCAGCACCGAACCCGAGGGGCGAGGTCTGCCCCACCAGACAGCGCGCCCCCAGGTTGGAGGTCAGCAGGATGATGGTGTTGGAAAAATCCGCCTTACGCCCCTGTGCATCCGTCAGGCAGCCATCCTCCAGGATTTGCAGCAGGACGTTCTGGATGTCGCTGTGGGCTTTCTCGATCTCATCAAACAACACAACGCTGTAGGGACGGCGGCGGACGGCCTCTGTCAGCTGGCCGCCCTCGTCATGCCCCACATAGCCCGGAGGAGAACCGATCATGCGGGCCACGGTGTGCTGTTCCATATATTCGCTCATATCAAAGCGCAGCAATGCCTTCTCACTGCCGAACCAGCTTTTTGCCAGCGTGCGGGCAAGCTGCGTCTTGCCCACACCCGTCGGTCCCAGAAACAGCATGGCACCGATGGGACGCCCCGCTTCCCGCAGCCCGGTACGGCTGCGGCGGATGGCGGCCGCCACCGCCTTGACTGCCCGGGACTGACCGACTACCTCCTGAGACAGGCGGTCTTCCAGCTGGCACAGGCGTTCCCGTTCCGCTTCCCCGACTCGTTCCACCGGTACGCCGCTGGCCTTGCTGACCACACGGGCAATGTCCTCGGCTTTCAGTTCCGGCATGGGGCCGCTGCGAGACTCGGCACAGGAAATGCGCGCCGATGCCGCTGCCTCGTCCAGCAGGTCGATGGCCTTGTCCGGCAGATACCGCCCCGGCAGATACCGGACGCTCAGTTCCACCGCCGTATGGATGGCCTCCTTGGGGATGGCGATGCCATGATACCGCTCATACTGGGGCATCAGTCCTGCCAGAATTTTCTCCGCGGCTTCCGGTGTGGGTTCATCCACAATGACTTTGCCGAAGCGCCGGTCCAGAGCAGAATCTTTCTGGATGGTGCGGCGGTATTCCTCCTGGGTCGTGGCTCCGATGAGCTGGATCTCCCCCCGGGCAAGCATGGGTTTCAGGATACTGGCCGCATCGATGGCGCCCTCCGCCGCACCGGCCCCCGCAATGATGTGGATCTCATCAATAAACAAAATGGTGGAGCGATCCCGGTAAAGTTCTTCCAGAAGGTTTTTGAAGCGTTCCTCAAAATCCCCGCGGTACTTTGTCCCGGCCACCATGGACGCCATATCCAGAGACAGGACTCGTTTGCCCCGCAGGCTCTGGGTCACCTGCCCCGACGCAATGCGCTGGGCCAGCGCTTCCGCCAGTGCGCTTTTGCCTACGCCCGGCTCCCCCAACAGGCAGGGATTGTTTTTCTGCCTGCGGCACAAAATCTCGATCACCCGTTCCAGCTCGGCATCCCGGCACAAAACCGGGTCCAACTGTCCTTCCTGGGCAAGGCGGGTCAGGTCTCGGCCGTATTTTTCGCTGGGGCGGCTGCCGCGGGAAACGTTCATCCTAGGCTGGGCCGGCAATACCAGCTGCCCCGAAAGCTGCCGGCATTCCCGGGCGGCCTGGGGTACCTCCACCCCGAGCTCCGCCAGCCATACGCTGGCTGTGCAGGCACAGTCTTCCAGCATGGCACACAAAAGATGCTCGTTCTCAGCACGGGAAGCCCGCGCCGCACGGGCACCCAGCACGGCAAACTCCAGCGCCTTGCGGCTTTCCGGCGCAAGGTCCTTGGTCTTGAGTTTTACCGGCGTGCCACGGCAGCTGCGCCGGCCGGCACATTCCAGAAGCGCCGTCTGCGTTACGTTTTTCCCGCGCAGAAAATCCACCGCCGGGCCGCCGTCCGTTTCCAGCATGGCAAGCAGCAAATGTCCGGTATCCGCGCTGGAACACCCTTCCCGGGATGCCAGTGTCAGCGCCCGCCCCACCGTGCGGCAGGTGCGGCGCGAAAGTCCTTTTTGAAAATAGAGCATAACCATTCCCCCTTGGCAGGCAGCCAAACTTGCTGCGGCAAAACCTCCAACGACAGTATAGGCGAAGTACGGGCAAATAATCATCGAAAGTGGGCAAAATCCATGACAGCGGCTTGCCATACGTGGTATAATAATTGTCGGATTTTTGGCATCCTGGCCCGGGACCGCGAAAGCGGTTCTGCTTTTTTCTTTTCGGGATGCTGAACCTCCGATTCCACGGAAAGGCAGGAAGGATATGCGCAGATTATTCCGATACATCCGCGGTTACGAAAAAGAAACCGTGATCGCTCCTCTTTTCAAAATGCTGGAAGCCTGTTTTGAGCTTCTGGTCCCTATCGTCATGGCGACGATCATTGACGAGGGCATCAAAAATGCCGACCTGCCCCTGATCTGGCGCCAGTGCGGGCTTCTGGTCCTGCTGGCCGTCGTGGGGATGGTATGCAGCCTGACCGCACAGTATTTTGCCGCAAAATCGGCGTTGGGGTTCGGAACCGCGCTGCGGCGCGACCTGTTCGCACACATCAACACCCTGTCTTACACCGAACTGGACCGCATCGGCACCCCCACCCTCGTTACCCGCATGACCAGTGACGTCAACCAGGTCCAGAACGGTCTGAACATGACGCTGCGGCTGCTTTTGCGCTGTCCGTTCATCGTCATTGGCGCCATCGTGATGGCATTTACCATCAGTCCCCGGCTGACGCTGTGGTTTTTGCTCATCACCGCCGTCATTTCCCTCATCATTTATCTCATCATGCGGGCAACGGTGCCGGTATATCACAAATCCCAGAGCGCCCTGGACCGCGTCACCCTGCTGACCCGGGAGAACTACGTGGGCGCCCGTGTGGTGCGCGCTTTCTCCCGCCAGGAGGATGAAATGGCGGACTTTGCCGCCACCAACGACCGTCTGCGGGATTTCCAGCTGGCCGCGGGGCGCATTTCTGCACTGATGAATCCTCTGACCTATCTGGTCGTCAACCTGGGCGTCATCGCCGTGCTGTGGTACGGCGGCCGCGAGGTCGATACCGGCACCCTGACCCAGGGTGAGATCACCGCCCTGATCAACTACCTGAGCCAGATCCTGCTCAACCTGCTGCGGGTTGCCGACCTTGTCATCGTTGCTACCCGTGCCATTGCCAGCGCCCTGCGTGTGACCGAAGTCCTGAACACCACCTGCACCATGCCCGATCCCGCTGCCGCGGACCTGGCCTCCGATGCTTCCGCTCCCGCTGTGGCATTCGACGGCGTCAGCTTTACCTACAACGGTGCGGGCGCGCCCAGCCTGGAAAACATTACCCTGCACGCAGCCCCCGGCGAGACCATCGGCGTCATCGGTGGTACGGGCAGCGGCAAGACCACCCTGATCGACCTGATCCCCCGCTTTTACGATGCCACTTCCGGGCAGGTTTCTCTGTTCGGCCACAACGTCCGGGAATACGGGTTTGCCCAGCTCCGGCGCCTGATCGGCATTGTCCCCCAGAAAGCCGTTTTGTTTACCGGGACCATCCGGGACAACATGCGCTGGGCGAAACCCGATGCCACCGACGAGGAGATCTGGACCGCGCTGGAAATTGCCCAGGCAGCAGATTTCGTCCGTTCCAAGCCGGGCGGTCTGGACGCCCCGGTGGAGACCGCCGGGCGCAATTTCTCCGGCGGGCAGCGTCAGCGCCTGACCATTGCCCGGGCCCTTGTTCCCATGCCCCGTATCCTGATTCTGGACGACAGTGCCTCGGCACTGGACTACGCCACCGACGCTGCCCTGCGTACTGCCATCAAAGAACGCACCCGCGGCATGACGGTGTTTATCGTATCCCAGCGCGCCGCTTCGGTACAGCGTGCCGACAAGATTCTGGTTCTGGACGACGGCGCTTGCGCCGGGCTGGGTACCCACGCCGGACTTCTCAAAACCTGTGATGTCTACCGTGAGATCTGCCTGAGCCAGCTTTCCAAGGAGGAGGTGTCCCGCACATTATGAGCAAACAGAAAAAACTGCGCACGGCAGACACCGCCACCATCCGCCGGGTTCTGTCCCTGATTTTTCCTTACCGCGTATCGGTATGCGCCACCCTTGTACTGGCTGCCGTGACGGTGATCTCCACGCTGTACGCGCCGGTTCTGACCGGACGGGGCGTGGACCTGATCGTCGGCCCCGGCGACGTGGATTTTGCCGCACTGCTGGTGTTGGGCGGGCAGCTGCTTTTGACCATTCTCATCACGGTGGTCGCCCAGTGGCTGATGAACCTGGTCAACAACCGTATCACCTTCCAGGTGGTGCGGGACATCCGCGTCAAGGCCTTTGAGCATATGCAGGTCCTGCCCCTGAGTTATATGGATGCCCATCGCCCCGGTGACGCCATCAGCCGCATCACAACCGATGTGGAACAGTTCTCCGACGGTCTGCTCATGGGATTTACCCAGCTGTTTACCGGTGTGCTGACCATTTTGGGTACCCTGGGCATCATGCTGGTCATTGAGTGGCGTATTGCCCTTATCGTGGTGCTGCTGACGCCCTTGTCCATTTTTGTGGCCCGGTTCATCGCCGAGCACACCTACTCCATGTTCAAGGTCCAGAGCGAGACCCGCGCCGAGATGACCTCCCTGGTGGAGGAACTTGTAGGCAACGAGCACCTTGTCCGGGCCTTCGGCTACGAATCCCGGGCAGAAGCCCGTTTCGAGACCATCAACCAGGACTTGCAGCGCTGCGGCGTGCGGGCGGTTTTCTTTTCTTCCATTTCCAATCCCGCCACCCGTTTCGTCAACTCTCTGGTCTATGCGGCGGTAGGCGTCATCGGTGCATTTCTGGCCATCGGCGGGTCCATCACGGTAGGCGGTTTGTACGCCTTCCTCAACTACGCCAACCAGTACACCAAACCCTTCAACGACATTTCCAGCGTCATGACCGAGCTCCAAAATGCCCTGGCCTGTGCTCAACGGGTGTTTGATCTCGTCGATGCAGAACCCATCCGCCCCGACGCCCCCGATGCCAAAGTTCTGGCCCATGGCGCCGGACAGGTGGAGTTTGACCATGTCAAGTTCCGCTACGTTCCCGATGTGCCGCTGATCGAGGATATGTGCCTCCGGGCCGAACCCGGCCAGCGCATTGCTTTGGTCGGTCCTACCGGCTGCGGCAAAACCACCCTTGTCAACCTGCTCATGCGGTTTTATGAGATCAACGGCGGCGTACTGCGGGTAGACGGCGAGCCCATCGACGGCGTCACCCGGGATTCCCTGCGGGGGAACTTTGGCATGGTGTTGCAGGAGACCTGGCTCAAGGCCGGTACCATTGCGGAGAACATCGCCTATGGCAAGCCGGACGCCACCCGGGAGGAAATTATCGCGGCGGCCAAGCAGGCCCGGGCACACAGTTTCATCTGCCGCCTGCCCAACGGTTACGACACCGTCATCACCGAGGACGGCGGCAACATCAGCCAGGGCCAGAAACAGCTGCTCTGCATTGCCCGCGTTATGCTGCGCCGCCCGCCCATCCTGATTTTGGATGAAGCCACCTCCTCCATTGACACCCGTACCGAGATCCTTGTTCAGAGTGCCTTTGAAGAACTGATGAAGGGCCGCACCAGCTTTATCGTGGCCCATCGTCTGTCCACCATCAAAAACGCAGACTGCATCCTGGTGATGAAGGCCGGCAACATCATTGAGCGCGGCACCCACGACGAACTGCTGGCAAAGGGCGGGTTCTACGCCCAGCTGTATCAGAGCCAGTTCGCCAAGAGCTGACCGCCCACGGCGCACATTTGACGTCGTCGCGCACAGTCGCTATAATGAAACATATTCCCGGGCAGTGTCAAAATCCCCGGGCAAGTCACAGAGAGGGTGGGAGTTATGTCCAACATCGTCATTCCGAAGAACTACAAAAGCACGCTGGGCCTGTACGATACGCAGAAAGCCATCGGTCTGATCAAGACCATTTTCCAGGAGAAGCTCTGCGCGGCGCTGCATTTGAAACGTGTTACCGCACCGCTGTTCGTTGCTCACGGCAGCGGCCTGAACGACGACCTGAACGGCGTGGAGCGCCCCGTCGCCTTTGACGTCCCCTGCCTGAATGAGAACGCCGAGGTCGTGCACAGTCTGGCCAAATGGAAGCGCTATGCTCTTGGCAAGTACGGCTTCCGTGCCGGTCAAGGCCTTGTCACCGATATGAACGCCATCCGCCGGGATGAAGAACTGGATAACCTGCACAGCATCTATGTGGACCAGTGGGACTGGGAAAAGGTCATCACCGAGCGGCAGCGGACCATTGATTTTCTGGAGGATACCGTCCATGACATTGTGGATGCCGTCTGCGGTACCGCGGATGAGCTGCGCTGGAAGTTCCCTGCCCTGAAAAAGATCGCACTGAGCCGGGACGTGGCGTTCATCACCTCCCAGGAGCTGGAGGACATGTATCCCGGGATGACGCCCAAGGAGCGGGAAAATGCCTTTGTGCGGGAGCACAAGACCGCCTGCATCATGCAGATCGGCGGCAAGCTGCGCAGCGGCAAGCCCCACGACGGCCGTGCCCCCGACTACGACGACTGGGCACTGAACTGTGACATTCTGTTCTGGCACAAGGCGCTGGGCTGTGCGCTGGAGCTTTCCAGCATGGGCATCCGCGTCAATGCGGAGAGCATGCGCCGTCAGCTGGAGGAGGCAGGCTGCCCCGAGCGTGCCGAGCTGCCCTTCCACAAAATGCTGCTGTCCGGGGAGCTGCCCCTGACCATGGGCGGCGGTATCGGCCAGAGCCGTCTGTGCATGCTGTTGCTGGGCAAGGTCCATGTGGGTGAAGTCCAGGTCAGCCTGTGGGATGCCGAGACGGTGGAAGCCTGCAAGCAGGCAGGGATCGCGCTGCTGTAACGGCTGGTGCCCTGCGCTTTCGTACCGAAAAGAAGATACATAAAAAGTGCTGTACCCAAACTGTCGGGTACAGCACTTTTTGTTTGTCTTGATTTACGCCGGGGGTCAGGAACGGGACAACGTTTGCTGGCGCAGCAGGTCCGCCAGCATCTGAGCACTTTTGGCCCAGGAGTATCGGGCCAGCACACCCGCCGCATCCCGGCCGGAGATGATGTCATCCACATCGCCGTGGTTGGAGGACAGGTCGATGTAATCGGCATGGCCGCCGTAGATTTCCCGCATGCAGGGGGTATCGCTGACGACGACCCGGGGCGCACCGCAGGCGATGGCCTCCAGCGGAGGAATACCGAAGCCCTCATACAATGTGGGGAACAAAAACGCCTTGCAGTTTGCCATGAGGGTCTTTGCCTCGCCGTCCGAGACATACCCCAGATACTGCACATTGGGCAGGTTTTCAAGGCCCATCTCCCCTGCCGCTTTTGCCAGGTTCCCGCCGCCCGCAATGGCAAACACGGTATCCGGCCGGGTCTTGGCCGCGCGCAGTACCCAGGGAAAGTTTTTGTTTTTGAGCAGGTTGGACATGGAGAAATAATACTCCCCCGGGCGGAGAGCCGTCCACTTTTCAAAAACCGCCGGATCGGGCTGAGTACGCTGCATATGCTGCCAGGCGTTGGGAATGACCGATACCTGCTCAGGATCGACGCCATAATACCGCTGCAGCTCGGCGCGGGAAAACTGCGACACCGTGATGATGTGCTCCGCCTTTTTGGCAATAGCTCGGTATTGCAACCGATGCCATGCAGCGCTCAGGCGGCTGCGGGCATCGGTATAAAAGTCGGGCCGGGCACGGTAGCAGACATCATGCACCACGGCCATCCCGGAAAAACCGAACAGCGGAATGACATTGCAGGTGCAAAGACCTTTCCTGCCGCTCCGGCGGAGATAGCGGGGGTAGTCGATCTGCTCCCACAGCATACCGCTGTGGCTGCCAAAGGGCACAACCCGGATATTTTGGTACTCCGGCGTTTTGACGCCCTGCGGCACCACGATTTCCAGTTCCCCGGGAGACAGAATTTTGTCCAGCTCCGCCAGCAGTTCAATGGAATACCGCTGGATGCCTGACACCCTCTGGGCGAAAAACGCCCCGTCCACTGCATACATTTTTGTTTCCTCCGTCGTCAGATCAGCCCGCAGCGTGCTTTCAAGGCAAGCACCCTTGCCGCGCTCTCGTCAATGCGGGATTCCGGGATGGTCCCGTCCTCTACTGCCGCCACCAGGGCGTCGAAGACCTCGGCCAGACCATTCGGCATGAGCAGGATGTCTGCCCCCGCCTGTACGGCCTGCACCGCAGCCCGGGCGGCGGTGTACTGTTTGGTGATGCCTTCCATGGCCAGGGAATCGGTGACGATCACCCCGGCAAAGCTCAGTTCTTCCCGCAGCATCTGCATCAGCTGCGGAGACAGGGATGCGGGCGTATCGTCCCCTGTCACTTCAGGTGCGGCAATATGGCCCGCCATCACAAGGTCCGCCCCTGCATCGATCCCGGCGGCAAACGGTACCAGCTCACAGGAGAGCAGTTCCTGCCAGCATTTTTGAGTCACGGCAAGATCCTTGTGGCTGTCCTCCGCCGTGTCGCCGTGGCCGGGATAATGCTTGATGCAGCACAGCACGCCGCCGTCATGGAAGCCCCGCACCGCGGCGGCTACCAGTTCCGCCGCCTGCTGCGGGTCATTGGAGAAGGCACGGGAGCCGATCACGGTATTGTCGGGATTGGTGTTCACATCGGCCACCGGTGCAAAATCAAGATCAATGCCATACCCGGCAAGATACCTGCCGATGGTGTTGCCCATCTCATATGCGGCATCGGTCCCGCCTTCCCCCACTTTTTCGGCGTAGGGGAAATCTGGTATTTCGTCAAAGCCCGGGTGATTGGCCAGGCGGGCTACTGTCCCGCCCTCTTCATCCACTGCAATGAGCATCGGGGTCTCTCCCGCCTCGTGCAGCTCCGTGGTAAAAGCCACAAGCTGCTGCGGGTCGGTCAGGTTCTTGCCGAACAAAACCACCCCGCCCACCGGATACTGTTCAAGCTGCCGCCGCATGGCATCGTTCAGCGCAGTGACGCCCGCAGCATCGGCATCGTTGATCTGGTCCTGGCTTTGTTCCGGGTCCAGTGCGTCGGGGCGGACAAAGAACAGCTGCCCGATTTTTTCCCGCAACGTCATGCCCGCCAGCAAGGCGTCAATTTGTTCGTCCGGGGTTTGTGTAGCTTGCGTGTCACCGGCAGTATCGTCCGTTTGCTGTACTGCAGGGGAGCTCTGCGGCGCGGAACTTTGCCCGGAACCATCCGAAGCATTGCCGGTACAGCCGCCCAACAGCACGCCGCAGCCAAATAGCAGAGCCAAAGTCAATGGAACACGCCGCATATTCCGCCTGCCTTTCCCCGTAAGGATGTCTTGTGCTTACTTATGATATTTCATACCGGCATTGATGGAAAACGCACGGTAAAGCTGCTCCGTCAGGACCAGCCGCGCCATCTGGTGCGGCATGGTGATCCGCCCCATGGAGATTTTGGCCTGAGCCGCCCGCTTGACACTGTCGGACAGGCCGTGGGAGGAGCCGATGACAAAAGCCATATCTCCGGAGCCGCTCATGGCCCGGTCCGCGATCATGGCAGCCAGTTCCTCACTGGAGATCTGCTTGCCCTCGATGCAGAGGGCGGCCAGATACTCCCCTTTTCGTAAGGACCCCAGAATCGCCTTTGCTTCTTTATCCAGGGCTTTGGCGATCTGTGCATCCCCGGCATGGCGTTCATCCACGGCCACTTCCGGCAATTCAATGATGCGGAAATTGCAGAATGCCGCCAGTCGTTTCTGGTACTCGGCCACACCGGCAGCGTAAAAAGATGTGCTGAGTTTTCCGATACAGATCAGGTCGATGTTTTGCATGGCTGCACCTTAAAATTCTATGTAGGGGCTGATCTCGTTACGACTCTGCGCCTGGATCAGCACGTCCCGTCCCGGCTCGATGCCCGCCGCCAGCAGCACATTATAGACCGTGGTCAGCGCAAGCTCGGGAGTGTTATTGGTCTGGCTCAGATGGCACAGGGCAAACTTTTTGCAGCCGTCCTGAATGAGTTCCAGCAGCTCCGCCGCACAGGCACGGTTGTCCAGATGTCCTCGGTCGCTGGCAATGCGGACCTTGAGATAGTAGGGATACGGCCCGCCCTGCAGGCTGAACCGGTCATAGTTGGCTTCCAGTGCCACAAGGTCACAGCCCGCCAGATTCTGCTGTACTACCGGCGTCAGCACACCAAGGTCGGTGGCAATGGCCATGGTCCGTTCATCCGGCGTGCGGATGCGGTAACCGCAGCAGGGTACGTCATGGCTGGTGGGAAAGGACGTTACCACAAAGGAGCCGATCTCCTCCGTGCGGCCGTCCATGGCAATGGCCTCCACGGCGTGCGGCAGCGTTCCACGGGATTCCAGCATATCCAGCGTGGCCGCGCAGCCGTAAACGGGAACGTTATAATGCTTCAAAAAGGTATCCAGACCGCTGACATGGTCCGAGTGTTCATGGGTGATCAGGATGCCCTCGCAGTCCGCGATGGCAAGCCCCAGCTTGCGCAGGCCGGTGAGCGTGGTGCGGCAGCTTTTGCCCATATCCACCAGAAGATATTTTTCCCCATGAAGGATCAATGCGCAGTTGCCGGACGAACCGGAATACAGTGTCGTAAACAGTGCCATGCCTTGTGTGAATTCCTCTCTGTCTGATTTTGGGGCCGCTCACAAAAACAGGGCCGCAGTCCTGCGGCCCCATGAGCGGTCAATTTTCTCCGCAAAGGGAGACGGCCTTTCGCCCCTGCCCATGGCGGGACATTACATCGCCCGCGTAATGGTATTGACGGGGATCTCGACACGGCGGATGTCCGCGCCGAGGGCCTGAAGTTTTTCAACGATATTTTCGTAGCCGCGCTCGATATGGCTGGTCTCATCGATCTCGCTCACACCGTCGGCGGCAAGGGCCGCAACCACCATTGCCGCACCGGCACGGAGGTCAAGCGCCCGCAGCGGCGCAGGATGCAGCTGCTCCACGCCCTCGATCACTGCGACCTGGCCGTCCACCTGGATGCTGGCCCCCATATGGATCAGTTCGTCCACATAGCGGAAGCGGTTTTCCCAGATGCCTTCCGTCACAATGGAGGTGCCGTCGGCGACGCTCAGAAGCACCGTCATCAAAGGCTGCATGTCGGTGGGGAAACCGGGATGGGGCATGGTCTTGATCTTGAGGGGCTTCAGACGCTGGCTGCAGCTGATGCGCAGGGAATCGTCAAATTCCTCGATGGTACAGCCGGCGGCGCGCATTTTGGCCGTGATGGGCTCCAAATGCTTGGGAATGATATTGTGCAGCGTCACATCGCCCCGGGTAATGGCCGCGGCCGCCATATAGCTGCCTGCCTCGATCTGGTCGGGGATGATGGAGTAACCGCAGCCGTGCATGGAGCTGACGCCGCGGATCTTAATGACATCGGTGCCTGCGCCGTGGACATCGGCACCCATCATGTTCAGACAGTTGGCAAGATCGACCACGTGGGGTTCCCGCGCAACGTTTTCCAGGATGGTGAGCCCGTCCGCCATGACGGCGGCGAGCATAGCGTTCATGGTCGCGCCCACGGAGACAGTGTCAAAGAAAATATGCGATCCCGTCAGCTTATCGGCACTAACACGGATCATGCCGTACTCCACCGAATCCTGCGCCCCCAGGGCGGTGAACGCCTTGAGGTGCTGGTCGATGGGGCGCGGGCCAAGATTGCACCCGCCCGGCATGGCGACCTGCGCGGAGCCGAAACGGCCCAGCAGTGCGCCCAGGAAGTAGTAGCTGGCACGCATCTGGCGCGAAAGCTCGTTCGACACCTCGGTGCAATCGATGTGGGTGGTGTCGATCTCATAGGTGCTTTTGCTGATCATCCGGATGCTGGCGCCGAGTTCGCTCAAAATTTGCAGGGATGCCATGACATCACTGATACAGGGAAGGTTCTCGATGATGCATTTTCCCGCTGCCAGAATGGTCGCGGGCAATATGGCCACAGCCGCGTTTTTTGCACCGCCGATGGTGACATCACCGGTGAGCGGATTTCCGCCGCGGATCACAAATTTTTCCAAAGTGATAATTCTCTCCTTTGCCCAGCCGAGCACGGCCGCGGGGATACTTTGGGGCAGAAAAACGCCCGCTTCCCGGTTGCCGGTCCGGACTCGAAGTCCAACCGGCACAAAGCCGCATGGTTTGCTGTATTATACACCAAAACGGAAGTTTTGAAAAGTGCTGCCCTTAGTATTTACAAAAAAAGCGTGAAAAATCCCAAATTGCTGCCGCCCTGCACGGGGATTTTATCCACAACGTGCAGGGGCAGCACCTAAAAACGGGTCACATATTGGGGAAGTACTTTCTTGCACTGACCAGCGAGTTATTGTAATACATCTCAAAGTGGCAGTGGTTGCCGAAGGAGTAACCGGTATTGCCTACGTAGCCGATGACCTGGCCGGCCTCCACCGCATCGCCTGTGCTGACGGCAAACGCCGACATATGTCCGTACAGCGTCTTCCAGCCGTTACCGTGGTCAATGATGACATAGTTGCCGTAGCCGTAGGGATGGTTATGCCAGCCGGCATATTCGATCTTTCCGCTGTCGGCTGCGATGATGGGCGTGCCTGCCGGTGCAACGATATCGGCGCCCTTATGGTCTGCACTCATCCAGCGGCTGACATAACGGTAGTTGGGGACCGGCCAGTAGAAGGTTCCGCTGCCCACCTGGGCGACCATGCCGCTGTCAAGGCGGTTGCCCACAATGACCTGTTCGGTGACCGGTTCTACCAGGGTATTGATCTTGACAATGCTGACGTCGGTGACCTGGCCGTCGATGTACGTGGTGTCCCGGATGACTTCCTGCTGACCGTTCTGGCCTTCCTGAACGACCACCTCTTCACCGAAGTCGTATTCATCCGACTCGGTCTTGACGATATCGTACGAAACTTCCTCGATCTCGGAAGTGCGTTCGATGACCTTGACCTGCAGAAGTTCCGCTTTTGCATCGGATGCCACCAGGGTCTGCCCTTCTTCCAGCTCGGTGTCCTCGCTGGCAAGATCGGGGTTCCAGCCCTGCAGGGTCTCAAAATCGACGCCCAGCGTTTCGGCGGCTTCCCCGGCGGTCTGGTCCTCTTCCAGCGTATAGGCGGCAGGGTCGGACTTTTGGTTCAGCGTGGAAATGACCGTCTCATAGGGGCTGATGGAGGACAGGAAGTAGACACCGTCCACCAGCGTGATGTCGTGGACAAATTCCACACGGCGGTTGAAGTCAAAGCTGTCCTCATAGGGTTCCTTGACGGCGTCGAGGTACGCCCGCAGATGGTCGCCCTCGGTGGTGACGAAGCTCAGTTCCCCGTCAATATAGACTGCCGTACCGCTGCCGATCTCGTCGCTGGAAGCGCTCAGGATGGCGTCGGCGACCTCGCTTTCGGTCATGACTTCACCCGAAACCGCCAGCGTATAGGTGGGGGTGATGTCCCACTGATCTTCGGTGCTCTCCACACCGGCGGCCTCCATGGCAGCACGGGCTCGCTCGATACGGGACTCCACATCGTCACGGGCGTTGTCGAACACCTGCTCGCTGGACACATAGCCTACCGTTTCGTCCCCTACGCGGACCTCCAGCAGATAGGTGTAGCTGAGCTGGGTGCGGACCACCCAGACCAGCATCACGGCTGCCGCAACGGGCAGCACATAGGAAAGTGCGTTCCAGACAAGGGGCAGGTACAGTTTTGTGCCGCGCTTGAAATACTGGATCTTTTCCGCACGGATCTGCCTGGCGTCCTCATCGGGGTGCTGTTCCGGCAAAGCACGGATATGGCGCAGACCCGAATGCATCCGGGCAAAAGGTTCCAGCAGATCCTCCAAAAAGGTGATGATGCCAATGGCCAGCGGCCGGACGATCATCAGCAGAATGGCCCCCACATGGGACAGGATCGCTGCTGCGGCGCGCATCGTCGTGCGCACCGTGCAGACCGCGGCATACTCCACCCAGAAGCCCACCATGTACAGGACATCGCCAATGAGCGTTGCGTGGGGCAGTTTATGGATCAGGTCGCTGAACTTGCTGCGGCGGGCCGCCTTTTTCTGGCGCTTGTGCCAGACGCGGACCGTTTTTTTGATGCGGCGCTCGTCCAGCCACGCCCGTAACCGGCCTCGGGGCGGCTTGGGCGGGCGGGCGGAGCCGCTTTCCTGATGTTGTTTCTCGTCGATCTGAGATTTCAAAGACGTTCTCCTTTGCAACAGACGACAGCCCGCCGGGCCATCTCCTACTTACATATTGGGGAAATAGTCGTGTGCATTGACCAGTGTACCGTTGTAAGACATCTCAAAATGGCAGTGGTAGCCGGTGGCAACACCGGTCATGCCGATATAACCAATGGTCTGCCCGCCGGTCACCGACTGTCCCGTGGTGACGGCAATGGACGACATATGGGCATACAGCGTGCGCCAGCCGTTGCCGTGGTCGATGACCACATAGTTGCCGTAGCTCCAGTGGGTGCCCGCCGTAACGACTACGCCGCTGTCCGCCGCAACAATGGGCGTACCGTAATCGGCCAGAATATCGGTGGCATAGCGTCCGTTTTCATTCCAGCGGCTGACCCCGTTATAATTGGGTACCGGCCAGTAGAAGTTTCCGCTGCCCACCTGAGCAACCATGTTTTCGTCCAGTCTGGTGCCCACAAGCACCTGCTCGGCCACCGGCTCAATAACGGTAGTGATATCCACGATATCCACGGCGGTGACCTGGCCGTTGATATAGGTCACGTCGCTGACGACCTCCTGAAGGCCAAGCTGACCTTCCTGGACAACGACCTCTTCGCCAAAGTCATAATCGCTGGATTCGGTCTTGACTACGTCGTACTGGACGTCCTCCAGAACCGACTGTCGCTCCACCACTTTGACCTGCAGAAGCTCTGCGGTGGACTCCGACGCGATCAGCGTCTGGCCTTCGTCAAGCCGCTGGTCCTCCCCAGTGAGTTCGGGGTTCCACTGCTGCAAGGTCTCGTAATCCACACCGATGGCGCTGGCCGCCTGGGCCGCCGTCTGGGATTTTTCCAGCGTATACGTTGCAGGTTCCGACATCTCGTTCAGTGTGGAAATGACCGTGTCATACGGCACGATGGACGACAGGAAATACACACCGTCCACCAGCGTGATGTCATGGACAAACTCCACCCTGCGGTCGGAGTCAAAGGCATCTTCGTAAGGGGCTTTGACTGCATCCAGATAGGCGCGCAGATGGTCGCCTTCACTGGTGACAAAACTCAGTTCCCCGTCAATGTACACCGCTGTGCCGTCGCCGATCTCATCGCTGGAAGCGCTCAGGATCGCGTCGGCCACTTCGCTCTCGGTCATAACACTGCCGGAAACCGCCAGCGTATAGGTAGGCGTAATGTTCCACTGATCGTCGGTGGTCTCGACACCGGCCGCTTCCATGACAGCCCGGGCGCGCTCAATACGGGACTGCACATCGTCCCGGGCGCTGTCGAACACCTGTTCGCTTTCCACGTAGCCGACCGACTCACCGTTGACGCGGACTTCCAGCAGATAGTTGAAGCTGAGCTGGGTACGTACCACCCAGACAAGAAGCACTGCCGCCGCCACCGGCAAAACATAGGACAGTGCGTTCCACACAAGAGGCAGGTACAGCTTGGCTCCGCGCTTGAAATACTGGATCTTTTCCGCACGGATCTGTTTGGCGTCCTCCCCGGGGTGCTGTTGGGGCAGCGCACGAATATGGCGCACGCCCGAACGGAACCGGGCAAAGGGTTCCAGCAGATCCTCCAAAAAGGTGATGACACCGATGGCCAGCGGCCGGACGATCATCAGCAGGATGTCGCCCACATGGGAGAGCACCGCCCCCGCCACCCGCAGCGTCGTGCGGATGGCACAGATGGTCGCATACTCCACCCAAAAGCCAACCATGTACAGTGCGTCACCGATCAGGGACGCATGGGGCAGACGGCGGAGTTTTTCACTCAGGCGGCTGCGGCGTTCGGACTTTTTCTGTTTTTTATGCCAGCTGCGGACGGTACTCTTGATGCGGTGTACGTCCAGCCATTCGGCAAACTTTCCCCGTCCTTTATTCCTGTAACGGGGAGAGGATTCTTCCGTATGATTCTGTTCCAATCGTTTCTTCGTCATTTTCTCTGATATAATACGCAAACGGCGTTTGAATCTCCACTCCCGCTTTTTCAGGGGCAAGCTGCCGGATCAAATCAAACAGGGTATCCGGCTGCACCTGCGGCATCCCGCCGGAGGTGCACAGTCCCGCTATATCCGGCGGCATCGGGCAGTCGATGCGCCGAGGTTTCCCGTCCAGCGGATGCCGGAAGGTCAGCGCGGCGCAGTGCAGGGCGTGGCGGGCGATCCGGTCGGTATGACCGCCGTAAAGGGTATCCCCCGCCAACGGGCAGCCCAGATATGCCATGTGTACACGGATCTGATGGGTGCGGCCTGTCACAGGGATGCAGGCCGCAAGGGTATGTCCCCCGCCCCGTGCCAGAACCCGGTAGCGGGTCACGCTGGGTTTGCCGTCCGGGGCAACGGTGCGCCCGATGATGGAGTCTCCGCGGCGGGCGATGGGCGCGTCGATGACACCCTCGTCCTGTGGGAGGCTGCCTTCGGTCACAGCAAGGTAGCATTTTTGCGCCGTCTGTGCAAGGATGGGCGCGGCAAATGAATTGCCTGCACACAGTACCAGGCCGCTGGTGTTTTTGTCGATACGGTTGACCGGGCGGAAAACGCCTGTCGTACCGCTTTGCCGCAAATGCCACAGCCAACCGTTAGCCAGCGTTCTGTCAGGGTAGTTGAGCGTCGGATGCACGGCCAGACCGGCAGGTTTGTCCAGCACCGCGGCAAAGGCATCCTCAAACAGAATGCCAAAGTCCACCGGCTGGGGTTCCACCTGGGTGGGCGGGTCGGACGGCAGCGCAAAGGTCAGCTGCTGGCCCGCCGTAAGCGGCATATTGGTGTGGATGGGCGCGCCGTCGGCAAAAAAGCCGCCGCACTGGTGTTTGACCGCACGGATCAGCCCCGCCGAAAGTCCCTGCGCGCGCAGGAAGCTGTCCAGACGGCAGCCCTGTGCGCCGGGCGGGATCTGGCAGGCAAGATACAGCATATGCGCCCTCCCGCATTGTTGTCGGACACAGCCATGGGCAGGGCAAAGCCCACCGCACGGCAGTGTATGGATAGATTATATCACATCAGCCACCTTGTTGCAAACCAAACCGGAGCCCTGAAACTTGCCAAATTGTGACGGATGTGATATACTGCCACAGAAACGAGTGGAACATACGGCGGCGGGACGGCTTTGTCCGTTCTGAGGAAAGTCCGGGCTTTTCAGAGGCATGACAACTGCTAACGGCAGCCGGGGGTGACCCCAGGGATAGTGCAACAGAAATAGACCGCCGCGCTTTCGGGCGCGGTAAGGATGGAAAGGCGAGGTAAGAGCTCACCAGCGCACTGGCGACTTTGCGGCTATGTAAACCCTGTCAGAAGCAACATCCGTATGGGACATATGCGGAGCCTCGCGCGTCCCGGAGATGGCATGTGGGATTTCCCACGGAGCCTTGCGGCAACGCAAGGTCAAGATAGATCGTCGTTTAATACAGAACCCGGCTTACGGTCCAGTCGTTTTCTTAACGCAATACGCGGCCGCTGCGGTGGGATCACCCCTGCCCGCAGCGGCCGCGCTTGCTTTTTCTATGCTTTCACACCAAAAAACAGGCAGGGCACTCCCCTGCCTGTCTTTTCTGTATGCCCTGCCGTCACAGCAGCAGCTGAAGCAGCAATATCCCCACCACGCCGGGCAGGCCCAGCACCGCCGCCGCAAAAGCCGTCAGACGATTGAGCGGCAGCGTCACCCCCGTGTACGGCGCCAGCAGCCCCACCACCGCAAGCGCCGCGATCCCACACACCGCGCTTCCCAAAAGCGCCGGCACAGCGTGTTTTTGCCGTGCGGCACAGCGTGCTACCACAAGCACGCAGACCGCTCCGGCCAGTATCAAACCGAGGGGCATGGTCCGTCACCTCCCCGCACCGCGCGCAAAAGCGCGCGGTAGCGGCACATCAGAGCCGCGCGCTCATAAACCAGCTGCTCAATGCACAGTTCATCCCCCGCCTGCTCATAGTTGCGCTCATTGGCGGCCAGCGCCTCAACGACGCGCTTGAGTTCGGCCTCCTGCTCACGACGCAGGCGGTCTTTTTGTTTGCGCCGCATACGCGCCCCCTTTCCCTGTGCATTTTCACAGCAAAATGCAGATCAGTCCGTCACAGCCGTCGTTGATGATGCGTTCCAATGTGACCTGCAGGCGTCCACGGGCTTCCTGCGGCATATGCAGCAGCTTTGCCTGCAGGCCCTCGTTGACCAGCTCATTCAGGCTCTTGCCGAAGATATTGGTGTTCCACAGCTTTCCGGGGTCGCTCTCGAAATCCTGAAGGATGCTTCTGATGAGTTCCTCCCCCTGCTGCTCGCTGCCCACGCTGGGAGAGATCTCGGTGCGGATGGTGGCTTTCATGATATGCAGCGACGGTGCGCTGGCCGACAGCCGCACCCCGTACTGCCCGCCCTGGCGGACGATCTCGGGTTCCTCCAATGCCAGCTCATCGATGCCGGGCATGACGATACCGTAACCGGTGGCCTCCACCTGATCCAGCGCCCCTTTGATCTTGTCATAGGCACGCTTGGCTCTGGCCAGGCTGACCACACAAGGCAAAAGGCTTGCCTCATCCACAATGTCCAGGCCCGTCTGTTCACCCAAAATCTTATAAAAGATATCCGGGGCGATCTTGACCGAGATATGCACGCTGCCGGTGGCAAGGTCCATGCCGCACAAAGACGCCCCTGTGATATATTCACAGTCGATGTCCGGCTGTTTGCCCGCTACGTCCCGCATCCGGTGCACGCCCGATGCAAATTCCAGCATAGCCTCATATACCGAGCTTTGCAGCCAGTGACCGGGTTCCAGCATGGTGACCCAGGGCGGCATGGTGACGGCGATCTCCTGCACCGGGAACTCATACAGCAGCCGCTTGAGGATGGCATCCAGTTTTTCGGCGGTGAGCTGGGTGCAGTTGACCGGGCAGACCGGATGGCCGTAGTCCCGTTCCAGGCCGGCAGCAAGGCTGCGGCTGGCTTCGCTGTCGGGTTCGGTGCAGTTGAGAAGGATCAGATAGGGCTTGCCGATGTCGTCCAGCTCGGCAATGATGCGCTGTTCCGCCGTCAGGTAGTGTTCCCGGGGGATCTCCGCGATGCTGCCGTCGGTGGTGACAACCAGCCCCACCGTGGCGTGTTCCCGGATGACCTTGCGGGTTCCCGTTTCCGCTGCCAGGTCAAAGGGCACCGCCTTATCAAACCACGGGCTTTTGACCAGGCGGGGAGCGTTGTTCTCCTCAT
This sequence comes from Candidatus Gemmiger faecavium, assembly GCA_019114415.1. Classification (GTDB taxonomy): domain Bacteria; phylum Bacillota; class Clostridia; order Oscillospirales; family Ruminococcaceae; genus Gemmiger; species Gemmiger faecavium. Next base: position 100,563 of record DXFO01000022.1, read on the forward strand.
GGCCGAGGGCGCCTTCCACCATATAGCCCACGCAGTCCACCAGCCGCGCCCGGAAGCTGCCCCCGCCCGAAAGCTCCACTTCCACGGCCTTTTCGGGGATGAACTTGGGCTCCGTGGTCATGATGGTGCGCCCCGCTGCCGACTGCGGCAGTTCATCGGTAGCGCGGGCGCGCTGGGCGTCGTTTTTGATATGGGGCAGCAGCATCAATTCGGCAAAGCGCTTGATAAGAGTGCTTTTGCCGCTGCGCACCGGTCCTACCACCCCGATATAGATATCGCCGCCGGTCCGGCTGGCAATGTTCTGATAGATCTGTTCCTGCGTCATTTGTGGTCCTCCTTTCAAAGCGCCGCGGGGATCAGCAGGCAGGTCCGGGCAGTGGTCATTTCCTGCACCGGAGTCCCGGGATCGGGTTCCATATGATTGGCCGCCGCCAGGTCTTTGGCGCGGGCGTGGTAGCGTTTGGCGATGTCGAACACCCGCTCACCGTCCGACGCATAGTACAGGTAAAGGGCCGGGCCGTCGTTCTTGTCAGGGAATTCCTCCCCCAGGCTCACCTCGCCCACCACCGGCGCGGCATTGACTTTCATAAGCTGGCCGTCCACGGTGATCTCGATTTCCACCCGCAGCCGGCCTCCGTTTTTGCCCGACGTCACTTTGCCCACCGCCGCATGGGCATGGAGGCAGTAGTCCGCCGCCGTTCCCGCCCAGCTCTGGGGCAGCTGCCAGGTGAACGCCTTATCATAACAGGTCAGTTCTCCCCTGATATCGGCACACAGGACATGGGCCGTGCCTTTTCCGCCGAAGCAAACGGTGCCCTCCTGCTCGCCGGGCACGGGAAGCAGCGCCCCCAGGGTGACAAAGCAGCCTTTGACCTCAAGGTCAGGGTCGGGAAGATCGTCGCCCGCCTCGGCCAGTACCGTCTGGCGCAAAGAACAGGCATCCTCCAGCAGGCGGCAGATTGCTCCCTGGGTCTCGGTCTGGCAGACGGTGGAGTAGGCATCCGCCACCGCCGTGTACTGGACGGCGCGCCACAGCTCGGCGTGGAGCTTCCATGTAACCGTCAGCGCAGGTTCCCCGCTGTCGTCTGCCGCCAGGGTGCAGCCCAGCACCTCGCCCCAGAAGATGCACTCGTCCCCTTCCGCCGCACCGGGGAGTTCCAGCGTCTGCCGGATGGGGATCTCTTTCTGCCGTCCGGTGATTTCCTCGCTGCCCGCCGGGCGGTAGCAGGCCTGCACCCGCAGCATTCCCTGACAGTTGACCTGCCCCGTCTGCACCGTACAGCTGTCCGGCGCGAACACCCCCGAAATGTCCAGGATCACCTCGTCGGCCCCGGGCAGTGCGATGGTGCTTTCGGCAGTGAAGGTCTTTTCCTCCGCCGCGGCACAGATCTTGCCTGCCAGCAGGCGGGTACGCTGCTCAATGCCGCAGTCGGCCAGGGAGGTCAACAGTTCCAGTTCCTCCACCGCCTGCACCGTCACCCCCAGGGCATAAGCGCCCCGCAGATCGATACGGTGCTCGCTGATCGCCCGGCAGTTGCAGTATTCCAGCTCGCCCCAGACACCCGCAGGCCCTGCCTCATACCGGCCATCCGGCAGATCCACCGACTTTTCAAAGGGAAATTTCTGCTCGATGCGATAGAGCTGAGTACCGGCCTCGTCCGACTGATAGTAGACGGTACAGCGCAGGTAGCCCTCCCCCTGCCACTTTGCGGCGGCGGTATGGTTCTGCATCAGTACCGGCTCGATCAGGCACTTGACGATCTTGAACACCGCCGGCAGATAATCCGGGACCAGGATCTCGGTCTCCACCGGCAGCTCCAGCCTTGTCTCCCATCGGCCGCCGTAGGCGGCAATGGTGTCTTTGAACACCTTCAATTCCATATGCGTATGCCCCTTTCCACGCTTTCTTGTGCATCTATATGCGGGGGCCGCGCATTTCAGACTAGTCCTTTTTCCTCTGCATCGCTTTTCTGCTGCAGACCGCAGGCAAAAAAACAGCCCCGGGCATCCAAAAGGATGTTCCCGGGGTTTGGGGTATGGCTGTGTTATTTCACCTTGAACACTGCGCGCAGCAGCCAGCTGAGCGCCTTGGGGCATTTCACGACAACGATCTGCATGGCATCCACCTCCCATTTCCTCGTGTACGCCATTGTATGCCGTTTGCCGAAAAATCGTCACCCGTCGGCGCGGGTCAGGACCACAAGGCCGCTGCCGCCCGTGCAGGAAAGCACAGCGGAGGGCTCCGTGAACTCGTTGCTGACCCCCAGGGGATAGTCCGGCGTCAGGGTCGCGTCCGACAGCGGGTAGAACACACCGGACATGGAAACGCCCGTCAGGCTGCCGTCAATGGGGAAAAGGGACAGATACATCCAGTCGCCGCGCTGCAAAGTCAGCGAACGGCCGGGCAGCAGGTAGTGCAGCTCGCTGCGTTCGTCGGCAAGAAGGACCTCCACCCCGGCGCGGGCAAGGTGCAGCCCCGTGGCAATGTTGGCAAGGGTATGCTCCATTCTTGCGCCGCCCAGCGCCCCCAGCAAAGTCACCTGTTTCGCGCCCTGCTCCAACAGCCAGCGCGCCGCATAATGGGTGTCGGTGTCGTCCTTGACGTGGGGCAGAACGACCATGTCCCCCCGGGTATCCGGCTGCGGAGCCGAGTCGAAATCCCCGACGATCAGATCCGGCGTAACACCCAATATCTCCGCATTGCGGTATCCTGCGTCACAGGCAACGATATAGTCTCCTTTTTGAATGTAACGGCTCATCTGCGCCGAGACCTTACAGGCAGACAGAATGACGGCACGCTGCATGGCGGTTTCCTCCCTTAACCAACAAAAGCCGCAGGTCTGCGGGCACACCTGGGCGGCGTGCCGCCGGGCCTGCGGCAAAAGGCAATTATTTTTCCCAGTCTTTGAGCTGGGCAGCTTCCTCGTACATGGCAAGGTAGCTGTCATAGCGGGTCTGTGAGATTTTCCCCTCGGCAAGAGCCTCACGCACGGCGCAGCCCTTTTCCGACCGGTGGGAGCACCCCACAAAACGGCACTGTTCCCGGTAGGGTCCGAACTCCGGGAAAACCAGTTCCAGTTCTTCCTTGGGAATGCGGCACAGGCGCTGAGTCTCCAGGCTGGCAAAGCCCGGCGTGTCGGCGATCCGTCCGCCGCATACTTCAAAAATTTCCGCTTCCCGCGTGGTATGGCGGCCGCGGCCCAGCTTGCGGCTGATCTCGCCGGTTTCCCGGGCCAGATCGGGGGCAAGGGCATTGATCAGGGTGCTCTTTCCCACGCCGGAGTTTCCGCAGAACGCGCACAGGCGGTCTTTGATCCAGCCGCGGACCTCGTCAAGGCCCTCGCCGGTATCATAGTGCAGGAAAATCAGAGGCAGACCGCTGCCGGTATACGCCTGCCGGAGCATATCAGCCGCCGCAAGATCGGTCTTGGTGACCACCAGCACCGGCTGGACATTCTGGTACAGGGCCGACGCCGCCAGTTTGTCCAGTACAAGGGTACTGGGGACCGGCTGGGTGGTGCTGGCCACAATAAACAAAACGTCCAGATTGGCCACCGGGGGCCGGACAAAGACATTTTTGCGGGGCAGGATTTCGTCGATCATATTGGCGTCGGCGTTGAGCACCACCTGGTCCCCCGCCACCGGCGTGATGCCGCGCTTGCGGAAGATGCCCCGGGCACGGCATTCGGCAATGCCGTCATCGGTGCGGACATAGTAAAAGCCGCCGACGCCTTTCGTAATATACGGTGTCATCCCTGATACAGGAAGGTTCCGTCAGAACGGTAAACCTTGCCGTCGCCGGTCTGGTAGCGGTCCTCCCAGTTGCCGTCGCCCAGGTCTTCCGACCAGGTCTTGACGATGGTATTGGGATCGCCGTTCAGCTCGCCGTCCGTGGTCTCCGGCGGCGTTTCCGGCACGCCACTGGAAACATACAGGCGCACGCTGGAACCGATACGGACTTCCGTGCCGCCTGCAGGAGACTGGCTCAGGACCGTACCTGCCGGCTGGTCGCTGGGCTGTTCGATGATGGACGGCACCAGCTGCATGTTGGCCAGGGTGGAGCGAGCCTTTTCGACTTCAAGGCCTTCCACGGTGGGAACCAGCTTGGTGGTCTCGATCTTGGGCTGGGCAATATACAGGGTGACCGTTGCGTCGCCCTCCACCTGCTGGCCTGCCTCGGGAGAGGTGCGCACCACCGTGCCGGAGGTCACGCTGTCGTCGATGACAAAGCTGCTCACAACGTTATTGACCCCCAGATCCTTGAGGGCCTGTTCCGCCTCGTCCTGGGTCATGCCGATGACAGAGTCGGGGATCTGCACCCAAAGGGTACCAAGGCTTACTTTGAGAGTGATGGTCTGGCCTTCCTTGACGGTACGGCCGGACTTAGGGTTTTGCTGATAGATCACGCCCTCATCGTACTGGGAGTTATACTCATAGACCCAGTTGGGGGTCAAAAGCGAATAATACTCGGAGGTGCGAAATTCATCCTCCGTCTGTCCGACAAAGTTGATGAGCTGAACGTCGGCGCGGTTGGAGAACAGCGGGTTGGTAGAGTTGGCAAAAATCAGATACACCAGAATGAAAGCGCCGATGACAAAGGCCACCGCCATGCCCAGGAAGATGGGCACAACAGAGAACGGCTTGGCTCCTTTTTTGCTCTTGCGTTTGTTTTTCACGTTTTTCCCTTTTGCAGACGTGGTGGGCTGACCGGCACGGCGGGCATCGGCGGTGCGGATGGCGCCGCGGCCCTTGCTGTCGTTGACCACTTTATTGATGGTTTTTCCGGGGTTGTCCTGAGTCATATACTCATACTCGAACCGGATGGACGGGTTGTGCTTGAAGGCGTCGATGGCATCCAGCATTTCCCGGGCCGACTGGTAACGCTCGTTCGGGTCTTTGTTCATCGCCTTTTCGGTGATCTGACGCAGGCCTTCCGGAATGTTGGGTGCGACCTCTGCCAGAGGACGGGGTTTCTCCGAGATCTGCATGATGGCAATGGAGACTGCGCCGGTACCATCAAAGGGCAGCTTGCCGCTGAGCATCTCGTACAGCATGACGCCCACCGAGTAAATATCGGTGCGGGCGTCGGTCTTGTCGCCCTTGGCCTGTTCGGGGCTGATATAATGCACCGAACCGATGGCCTTGTCGCTGACGGTCTGGCTCTGGGCGCGGGAGAAGCGCGCAATGCCGAAGTCCATCATCTTGATGGAGCCGTTGGCCAGCAGCATGATGTTCTGCGGCTTGACGTCACGGTGGACGATGCCCTTGGAATGGGCATGTTCCAGCGCGCCGAGGATCTGCGTGGCAAAGTGGACCGTTTCCTTCCAGGTAAGGGCCCCGCCGCGCTGTTTGAGGTATTCCTTCAGCGTGATGCCGTCGATATACTCCATCACGATATACTGCATCTTGTCAGAGACCGAGACGTCGTATACCTTGACGATATTGGGATGGTCAAGGATCGAGATCGCTTTGGATTCATTTTTGAAGCGCCGGACCAGTTCCTCGTTGTCAAGGAACTCCTCTTTCAGGACTTTCACCGCCACCGCGTTGCCCGTCTGGGTATCCTGGCCGCGGTAGACGTTTGCCATGCCGCCGACACCGATCAGGCTCTCGATCAGATAACGGCCGTCCAGCTTTTTGCCGATCAGATTATCCATTTGTCTCCTCCGTTGATTCCACGCCCATCAGCAGGACGGTGATGTTGTCCTGACCGCCGCCCAAAAGGGCCCGGTCCACCAATACACCGGGTGCGTCAAAGAATGTGGTTTCCTGTAAAATGAGGGCGATTTCTTCATCCGAAACCATGTTGGTCAGACCGTCGGTGCACAGCAGGATGACGTCGCCTTTTTCAATGCCGCAGCGGTTGTACTCCGGCACGATGTTGGCCGACACCCCCAGTGCCCGGGTGATCAGGTTTTTCTGCGGATGGGCCGCAGCCTGTTCCCGGGTGATCTGACCGCTGTCCACCAGCTGCTGGACCATGGAATGATCCCGCGTGAGCTGGCGGATCTGCCCCTTCCGGAACAGGTAGGCGCGGGAATCCCCCGCGTGGACGATATGCGCCATATTCTCATAAATGTAAGCGCACACGCCTGTTGTGCCCATTCCCAGCATGTCAGGGTCCGACGTAGCCTTATCATAAACTGCGCGGTTGGTAATGTCAAATCCGCGCATGATGAACTGCTTTTCCTCCCCATGGCGAAGGGTCTTGAGCTGGCGGGCAAAGTACTGGAGCATGGTATCGGTGGCGATCTTGGCCGCCACACGGCCGCCGTTGGCTCCGCCCATGCCATCGCAGACGATCCCCCAGCCTGAACCGTCCGTCAGCTGCTGGCCGCAGTAGTTATCCTGATTTTCCTGCCGGCAGCTGCCGATGTCTGTTAGCGCCGCAAGTTTCATGTGTGGTGGTTCCTTTCCATCGTCATTTTGGCATCCTCCCTGCGCAGCTGACCGCATGCCGCACTGATATCCGCACCCAGGCGGCGGCGGATGGTCGCATTGACGCCAAGCTGTTCAAGCATATCCCGGAAACGGCGGACGTTTTTGTCGTCGGTGGCCGAGTAAGGGCTGCCGTCCACAGGATTGATCGGGATCAGGTTCACATGGGCGCCCATGCCCCGGATGAGATTGGCCAGTTCCCTGGCGGTCTCGGGCGAGTCATTGACGCCGCGCACCATGGAATATTCAAAGCTGATGCGCCGCCCGGTCACCTTCTGATAGCGGCGGCAGGCGGGGATCAGTTTTTCCAGAGGATAGGCGTCATTGATGGGCATCATGCTGCTGCGCATCTTGTTGTTGGGCGCGTGCAGCGATACCGACAACGTCAGCTGCAGCTTGCGCTTGGCCAGCTCGTCGATCTTAGGCACCAGGCCGCAGGTGGACAGGCTGATGTTGCGCATACCGATGTTGAGTCCGCCGGGGCTTGAGATGATCTCAAGAAAATCCATGACGTTGTCAAAGTTATGCAGCGGTTCCCCGATGCCCATCAGGACAATGTGGGAGACCCGCTCCCCGGTGTCGCGCTGGGCGGTGTAGATCTCGGATGCGATCTCCCCCGCGGTCAGGTCGCGGACGCGGCCCGCCTGGGTGGATGCGCAGAACCGGCAGCCCATGGCGCAGCCCACCTGTGTGGATACGCAGACGGTATTGCCGTAATGGTAGCGCATGAGAACTGTCTCGATGCAGTTGCCGTCCGCCAGTTCCAGCAGGTATTTGATCGTGCCGTCCCGGGAACACTGCTTGCGCCGGATGGAGGGCGCCGCAATGGTGCACTCCTCCCGCAGGCGCTCCAGCAATGCCTTGGGCTGGTCCGTCATGGCGTCAAAATCGGTGACGAGTTTTTGGTGGAGCCACTTATAGATCTGCCCCGCCCGAAACGACGGCTGCCCCAGGGAGGCAATATACTCGGCAAGCTGCTTCTGCGTCATGGAAGAGAGGCAGCGTTTTTCCATCAAGATCCACCTTCTTATTATAATGCATTGAGCGGAAAATTTCTAAACTCTTTCTAAAATTGCTGTAAAAAAGCCGTCGGAAGCGGTTTTGTGGGGCAAAAACAGGGTTCCCCATTCCCCCACCTGCGCGCCTTGCGGCACAAATTCCGGCGTGACCACGCGAAATTGAGGATTTGCTTCGCAGAAAGTGCGGACCTGATCCTCGTTTTCATTCACGTTGATCGTACAGGTAGAATACACCAAACGCCCGTTTTGAGCAAGATACCGGGCGGCATTTTGCAGGATCTTCTGCTGTAAAGCGACAAGGCTTGACAGGTTTTCCAGCGTCTTGAACCGGATGTCCGGCTTTTTGCCGATGACCCCAAGACCGCTGCACGGGACGTCGCAAAGGACCCGGTCAAAGGTACCGAGCGCTTCATCATATTGGGAAGCGTCTCCGTGCCGGACTGCGCCGCAAGTCACGCCGCAGCGGTCAAAGGCCTGTTCGATCAGCGGCAGACGGCTTTTGACCGCATCCGCGCTGACAAGGTTGCCTTCGTTGTTCATGGCTTCGGCAAGAGTCAGGCTCTTGCCACCCGGTGCCGCGCAGAGATCCAGCACCCGCTCTCCCGGCTGTGCCGCCACACACTGGGCGGCGAACTGGGACGCCAGCCCCTGCACATGGAAAAGTCCCTCTGCAAAGGCCTTGGCCGCCGCAGGCGATGCCGGGAATTTGACGGCAAGGCAATGGGGCCACGGGCCGGGCCGCACTTCACAGCCTTCCCCGCGCAGGATTTCCGCCAAAGCGTCGTCCTGCGTTTTAAGGGTGTTGACCCGGATGAAGGTGTCCCCACGGCAGTAGAAGGCCTCGGCAATGGCAAAAGCTTCGTCGCCGTAGTCACGGTACAAAAGTGCCGCCACTTCGTCCGAAAGGCTGTATCTTACGGCCAGCCGCTCCACCGGCTCCGCAAACTCCAGCGTTTCCCAGTCAAAGGCAGCTGCACGGCGCAAGACCGCATTCACCATACCGGCTGCGCTGGTCTTGCCGAAGGCTTTTGCCAGCTTGACCGACTCATTGACGGCGGCGGGCAGCGGCACATCCAAAAATTTTGCCTGTGCCAGCCCGGTACGCAGGATCGCCCGGACCGGGGCATCCAGTTTAGCCACCGGTTTGCGGGTAAAACGATCGAGGCAGCAGTCAATGAGCCGCTGGCGCTCCAGCGTGGTATAAAAAATGCTGGCCGCGAAGGCGGCGTCCCGCCGGGAAAGCAGCGGGCTGCATTTTTTCAGTTCCGCGTCCAGGACCAGGTTGGAGTAGCCGTCCCGCTCCTGATGCATAAGCGCCCGGACAGCCAGATACCGCGCCGTCACAGGCAATCCCCCGCTTTGAGGCGTCGCCCTGCCGCCCAGGCAGTGCCGTCCATGGGGCGGCCGCCCTCCGGCGTAACGCTGAGCAGCTGCAAGGCGCCATCGGCGCAGGCAACGGTCAGCGGCTTGAGGGCCAGCACCGTGCCGGGCTTTGCGTCCTCCGGATTTTCCGCCGTGCGGCTTTGCAGCACTTTGACCTTTTTGCCGCCGTACTCAAAGAAGGCGACCGGCCAGGGGTTCATGCCGCGGATCAGGTCGTGCAGCGTCTGGGCCGGGGTGTCAAAGGCAAAGCGTGCCATATCCTTGGTGAGGGGCGGAGCCTGAGTGGCCTGGGCATCGTCCTGCTTTTGAGGGGTGAGTTTCCCCTCCTTCAGAAGTTCCACCGCCTGGACCAGGGTGCGGGCACCGATGGCGCTGACTTTGTCGAACAGCTCCCCGGAAGTTTCCTCGGGGTCGATGGGGACTTTCTCCACCATCAGGATGTCGCCGGTATCGCAGCCTTCATCCAGGTGCATGATGGTGACGCCGGTCTCAGCATCGCCGTGGATGACCGACCACTGAATGGGCGCGGAACCGCGGTACTTGGGCAGCAGCGAAACATGCAGGTTGATGCAGCCATACGGGGCAATGTGCAGCAGTTCCGGCGGCAGGATGCGGCCGTAGGCCACCACCACAACCAGGTCGGGCGCCAATGCGCGGAATACTTTTTCCGCCTCGCCGTCCCGCAAGGTAGCGGGCTGGTAGACGGCCAATCCGTGCTGTAAAGCAAGCTGCTTGACAGGCGGTGCCGTCAGGATCTGCTTGCGGCCCACCGGCTTGTCCGCCCGGGTGTAAACGCCGCAGATCTCATGCCCGGCGTCAATGAGAGCCGCCAGGCTCTGGGCTGCGATGTCGGGGGTTCCCATGAACAGGATCTTCAAAAATACTTCCCTCCCTGTACTGCGCGATCAGTCGTCGCTCTCGTCGGGGTAGTCGTCCTCATAAAAATGCTCGGCAAGGTCCATGATGGTGATGCCGTCCAGATGGTTGTTCTCGTGCTGGATGCAGCGGGCAAGCATGTCGTCCGCTTCCATGGTGAATTCCTTGCCGTTGCGGTCCTGAGCCTTGACCTTAACGTGCTTGGAGCGGGAGATAGCGCCATTGTGTCCCGGGAAGGACAGGCAGCCCTCATACAGCTCCACCTTCTCGTCGCTGAGCTCGAGAATCTCGGGGTTGATGAACTCGATGAACTTGTACTCGTAATTTTCGGGCAGTTCCTCGGGCATATCACGGTCGTCCAGGCAGATGAACAGGCGGCGCATCATGCCTACCTGGGGGCCGGCCAGACCAAGGCCGTTTGCCGCGATGAGGGTCTCTTTCATATCATCCAGCAGCGTAGCCAGACGGTCGTCGAACTTGGTGACCGGGCGGCAGACCTTTTTCAGGATGGGATCGCCGTCCTGTACAATAGTGCGAAGTGCCATGGATAAATACCTCCAATACATTCAAGTGATACGGCGGCACGGGGCCGCCGCGGGACATTTATTTTTTCTGTAACCAGGAAACCACAGTCAAAGCCATGTTCCAGGCAAACAACACAAAACTGATCCAGGCGGATACTGCAAAAGCCTGAAAGAAATCCGCCCGGGTAGTCAGACTGCCTTCCAGCAGGCCAAACCAGGACTGCAAGACGCTGTGATACGGGATACCGTCCTGCAGTTCCGGCACAAGCGCCCCCGCCAGATTGACGGCAAAGTCTGTTGTGACAAACAGGGAAATCACCAGCAGCACAGCAGAGACCATGCGGAGGATTTGAACCATCGGGGATGCTCCTTTCAGCTGGGATTTGTTTATCACATATCGCCGTCGGAATTGAAGTCGATGGCGACGGTGGCCTTGGCCGGCAGTTTCTGTTTGGCGTAATCGTCCAGCGCCGCCCGCATCAGCGCGCGGAAGGCGGCGTCGTTGCGGCATTTGATGGTCAGCTTATACCGGTACTTGCCGTTGAGCATCCCGATATTCATCGGCGCCGGGCCCAAAAGCCGCAGTGGGATATCCGGCTGTCTGGCGGCCAGGTCGGCAAGGATGCGCGCAAAGGCAAAGGCCGCCTGACAGACCGCCCCCTCCTGCTTGCCGGTAAAGCCCGTCACGCAGAAGGCACAGAACGGCGGGTAAAGGCTGAACTTGCGGAAGGCGATCTCCTGCCGGTAGAAGGCGGGGTAATCCTGGGAAGCCGCCAGTTTGAGCACCGGGTGTTCCGGCACAACGGTCTGGATCAGCGCTCTGCCGGGCAGTTCGGCGCGGCCGCCCCGGCCAATGACCTGGGTGACCAGGCTGAACACATTTTCAAAGGCGCGGAACCCCTGGCCGAACAGCATGGAGTCAATGCCCAATACACCGACAAGGGTGACCTTTTCAAAATCAAGGCCTTTGGCGACCATCTGGGTCCCCAGCAGGATATCATGCTGACCGGCTGCGAACTCGGCCAGCATTTTCTCGTGGGAGTTTTTCTGGCCGGTGGAGTCCTGGTCCATGCGCAGGATACGGGCGCCGGGCAGAAGCTGTTCCAGTTCCTCCTCCACCCGCTGGGTACCGAAGCCGCTGTAATTCAGCCTGCCGCCGCATTCGGGACAGTGCTGAGGGACCGGGCGGATCTGATGCCCGCAGTGATGGCACATCAGCGCCTGCTGGGGTTTGTGATAGACCATAGGCACGCTGCAGTTGGGGCATTTGATGACATGCCCGCAGACCGAGCACATGCCCACCGTCCGGTAGCCTCTGCGGTTGAGAAGCAGGATGCTCTGTTCCCCGTTTTGCAGGTTGGTTTTCAGTTCCTGCACCAGGCGGGCGCTGACTTCCCGGGGGTTCCCGGCAGCCAGCTCCGCCCGCATGTCGATGAAATCCACCGTGGGCAGCGGGCGGCCGCCATACCGCTGGGTCAAAGTGACCAGCCGCAGCCTGCCCGACTGGGCAGCGTGGTATGTTTCGGTGCGGGGCGTGGCCGAGGCAAAGAGCAGCAATGCGCCCTCTGCCGCCGCCCGCTTTTTGGCCACATCATGGGCCGAGTAGCGCGGGGCGGACTCGCTCTGATAGGTGTGTTCCTGTTCCTCGTCGATGATGATGAGCCCGATGTCCCGCAGGGGCGCAAAGACCGCGCTGCGGGTCCCCACCACAATGTCCGCCCTGCCGGATTGGATCATCCGCCATTGCAGCAGGCGCTCGGTGTTGTTGAGCGCCGAGTGCTGCACCGCCAGGCGGCTGCCGAACATCTGTTTCAGGCGGCGGATCATCTGCGGGGTCAGGCTGATCTCCGGCACCAGGACCAGCGCCTTCCGGCCCAGTTCCAGCGTACGCTCGATCAGTTTCAGGAACACCGCCGTCTTGCCGCTGCCGGTCACGCCATACAGCAGCGCAGCCCGGGCCTGGTGTGCGGAAAGATCGGGTTCCAGCGCGTCGTAGGCCGCCTGCTGTTCCGGGGAAAGCTCCAGCGGTCTGGGATCAAAGGGGATGGACGCAAACAGGTCCAGCAGTTTGTCCCGCTGCTCCACTGACAGGACGCCTTTTTCGCAAAGGGTCTTGAGCGTTGCATCGGAAATGCCCTGCTCCGCCAGTTCCCGCCGGCTGAGCGGCCCGTTTTTCAGGGCCTCCACCGCCGCCACCTGTTTGGGTCCCGGTTTGGGCTTTTGGGGCAGTTCCCCCGCCAGCGTGTAGACCGGCTCCGCGGTGCGGGAAAGCCGGCTCTGCATGACCCAGCGGCCGTCCTTGCGGGCCGGCTGATACTGGGCGCCGTAGGGGATCATGGCCTTGACGGCCTCGAACCAGGTGCAGAATGTCCGGTCCTTCAAAAAGCGGACCAGGTCAATGAGGTCGGGAGTCAGGCGGGCTTCCTCCGGTGCGGCATCCAGCAAGGTCTTGAGCCGCGGATCGGGTTCTGCTTCCTCCCCCTGTTCCAGCACAACGGCCATGCGGGGTTTACTGCCCGCGCCAAAAGGAACCAGCACCATACTGCCGGGCCAGATCCGGTCTGCTAGTTCCGGCGGCACCAGATAGGAATACAGCTTATCAAAATGGATGGTGGCATCGCTTACCGCCACTTTTGCGATCTGCGGCAGACCCGCCGCCCCCTTTCAAGCTAATACCCCGGCGAGAAATCACTCCTTGCCGTGGGCGATGTGGAACTGAATGATGGAATACAGGCTTTCCGCGCAGGAATCCACCTCAACGTTGACGACATGCTCGTCGTAATCCACCGAGTTTGCGATCTCGGTCTGGGCGCGCTTGAGACGTTTCTGGATGGTCTCCTCGTCCTCGGTTCCGCGGTAACGCAGGCGGCGCTCCAGTTCCTCCATGTTGGGAGGCAGTACAAAAATGGTCGTGGCGCCGGGGTACATCCGCTTGATGTTGCCTGCGCCCTCCACTTCAATCACCAGGATCACGGGGGTCTTTTCCCGCATATGGCGCTCGACCTCACTGCGGAGGGTGCCGTAATAATTGCCGCAATAGCAGGTATGCTCCACGATCTCGTCGCGCTGGAGTTTGCCCTCAAATTCCTCGCGGGTGACGAAGTAGTAGTTTACGCCGTCCTTCTCCCCTTCGCGCATGGAACGGGTCGTGGCGGAAATGGTGCGGGTGATCTCCGGATGGGTCTCCAGAAGGCGCGCCACAATGGTGTCCTTACCGGTGCCAGACGGTCCCGAAACAACAAACAAATACTTTTCTCCCTGCATAACATCCTTATCCTTTCCCATATGATACCCGCTTCTGCCTGATTGCAGAAAGCGTCAGTCCTGCTCTTCCGGGGCAGGCTGTGTATTTCCGTCAAAACGGCCCGCCACCGTCTCCGGCTGAATGGCCGAGAGGATGACGTGGTCGGAGTCGGTGATGAGTACGGCACGGGTACGGCGGCCATAGGTCGCATCAATGAGCGCGCCCTTGTCCCGTGCATCCTGCACAATGCGCTTGATGGGCGCGGACTCGGGGGCGACAATGGCGATGAGACGGTCCGCATTGACCATATTGCCGAAACCGATGTTGATGAGCTTCATAAAAAACTGTACCGCCTTTCCGATCCGGATGCGCCCCTGCGCTTACTCCAGATTTTGCAGCTGTTCGCGGATCTTTTCGATCTCGGCCTTGAGCTCGACCACCAGACGGGTGATCTCCAGATCCTGACACTTGGAGCCGATGGTGTTGGCTTCCCGGTTGAGTTCCTGGGTCAGGAAGTCCAGCTTGCGGCCCACGGGGCCGTCCCCGGAAAGGATCTGGCGGTACTGCGCCACATGGCTGCGCAGGCGGACGGTCTCCTCGTCGATGGCAGTCTTGTCCGCAAAGATGGCGGCCTCGGTCAGGATGCGCCCCTCGTCGATGTTGCGGTCGTCGAGAAGTTCCTTAAGGCGGGCATAAAGTTTATCCGTGTAGGCCTGCACCCGCCCGGCGCTGTTCTGCTCAATGCCGGTGACCAGCGTTTCCACCGTGGTCAGACGGTTGAGCAGGTCCTCCCGCATTTTTTCGCCCTCGACGGCACGCATGCTCAGGAAGGCATCGACGGCCTGCTCGGCCACGGTACGGACGTTCTCCCACAGGGCTTCTTCGTCCAGCGGCGCGGCGGTCTGGGACAGCACGTCGGGGAAACGGGCGATCATGCCCGCAGTCATGTCATTTTTCAGTTCCAGACGCTCGGACAGTTCCACCAGCGCGTCATGGTATCCCTTGACCAGCGTCCAGTTGACCGAAACCACCGTGTCGGCGGCCTCGACGCTCTGCACCGTCAGGGAAAGCTCCACCTTGCCGCGGCTGACCCGGGCGGAGACGAGCTTTTTCAGAGGGTCCTCCAGAAAAGAGAAGGCTCTGGGAATGCGGGAGGAATACTCCAGAAAACGCGAGTTGACGCTGCGCAGTTCCACGGTGATGTCCCGGCCGTTCAGCGTCTGGCGGGCTCTGCCGTACCCCGTCATACTAAGAATCATATCAAACACCTCATTTTGGCTATGGAAAGTCACAATGCGACATTGTATAGATGTTATTTATTTTACTATCTTTGGCAATGTTTTTCAAGGGTACAAGGTGCCGGAACGAGAATCCCGCAAATGCCCCTGGTGGCTGTGGAAACAAAAAATGGAGCAAGCGAAAATGCTTGCTCCATACTGGAAAATGACCCTAATTGTGATACAAATGAACCCCCTTTGGCGTTAGGGGGTTCACTTTGCGCTAAGGGGGTTCAGACCTGGCTTTGCCGCTTTTGCCTGCGGCCCAATATGCCTACCAGAATCACAGAGAGGATAATTTCCACGCCGACAAGCAAAGCTACTTTTGTTAAATTGCTCCCAACAAGCATGGTGACCGCCGCTGTGTCTATAAGCATATG
>DXFO01000023.1 GCA_019114415.1 Candidatus Gemmiger faecavium
TTCCACAAGTTTCAGTATTGTTCAATTTTCAAGGTCCTGTGCCGACCGTTTCTCGCGGACAGCTTATTTATTATATCTCATTGAGTTCCGTTTGTCAAGAACTTTTTTGAAGATTTTTTTGAGCTGTCCGGCCGTTCGCCCGGCGCTGTTCCGAAGGTTTATCGCCGTCGTTACAGCTTATCTATTTTACCTCATCCAAAGCGCTTTGTCAAGCACTTTTTTGAGATTTTCTGTCGCTCTCCGTCAGATCCTGTCGAAGCAGTCCGCAGGCAACTGAGCCTCCTGCAATCAGGAGCAAGTCTCGTTATTCCTGTTTTCCACCCTTTCGCAGGGCCCTGTCGGTCGCGACAGCTTGACTATAATACCGCTTCAAAGGCCGAATGTCAATACCTTTTTGACAAATTTTTTCTTTATTTTTTGTGCATCCCTTATATGGTCCACAGCCTCGTATCCGGCCACAAAATATAGGTTCGCCGCCGCATGATCTCCCAGGTAGCATCTCCGGAATGCAGCCGGTTCCGTGACAGTGCCGTACCGGGTTATCCGGATGAATGGCAGTCCCTATATTATATATACATTATATAGTAACGAAATCGCCCCCCTTCCGGAGGTCCCCGGCCACTCTCCCCCCCGGGATTCTCTGTGCTGCCCCCATACCGTCAAGCCTTTCCCTGCATCTCCGGGTGCCGGCGGCCTTGCAATCCCGGCGTTTTCTTTTATAATGGTAGTCACAGCATCTATTTAGGAGGCCCGCCATGCTTTTGGCCATCAATATCGGAAACTCCAACATCGTCTGCGGCGGTTACACCGACGACGGCAAACTGACATTCTGTGCCCGGCTTTACTCGGACAGCGCCCTGAGCTCGGATGAGCTGACCTACAAGATCGTGGGCATGCTGGATCTGTACGGCGTGTCTCCCCTGGAGATCACCGACGCCATTCTGTCCAGCGTGGTGCCCGCCCTGACGCCCCGGGTGCGTGAGGCCATCGGCAAGCTGAGCCAGGCCCCCATTATGACGGTAGGCCCCGGCCTGAAAAGCGGCGTGCGCATCCGCATGGACAACCCGGCCCAGCTGGGCGGAGAGCTTCTGTGCGCCGCCGTGTCCTCCCTGCGAACCAACAAGCCGCCCCTGATCGTCATGACGGTGGATACCGCCGTGACCATTCTGGCCATTGACAGCGCCGGCAGCATTGTGGGCGGCGCCATCCTGCCCGCGCCTCAGCTGGCCCTGGCCGCTCTGGTGCGCAACACCGCCCAGCTGCCCCAGGTGGAGCTGGAAAGCCGTCCCAAGGGCGTTCTGGGTTCCAACACCGCCGACAGCCTGCAAAGCGGCATCGTCAACGGCTCCGCCGCCATGATCGAGGGCATGGTCGCCCGCTTCCGCAAAGCGCTGGATGCCCCCGAGGCTCCCGTCATCGCCACCGGCTCTTTGCCGGACAGCATCCGGGAGGCCTGCGGCGTTCCCATCCTCTACCGGGAGACGCTGATCCTGGACGGATTGTACGCCATCTGGCGGCGCAATGTCCGCCGCTGAGCCCTCCCCCGGCAGCTTTTGCATTTTTTTGCAAAAAAATTCTTGACAAACCATATACACGGGGCTATAATAATAAAGCTGATTCGTTCAGCGGTTATCTATTGCCCCTTAGCTCAGTCGGTTAGAGCACCTGACTGTTAATCAGGGTGTCCTCGGTTCAAGTCCGAGAGGGGCAGCCATCAAGACGGAAGAACTTCGGTTCTTCCGTCTTTTTGTTTTGTCAGCCGCCCGCCGGGCATTGCTCCCGCGCAAATGGCGCCGCTTTCTGTCCCTCTTTTGTCCGAGCCGTATTCCGTCAGCCCGGCAAGGCCGCGCCGGTTTGCCCTTCATTTTTCACATTTTTGTCCTCGCTGACATTTTCCCGTGTATCGCGCATTTTCATGCTTTGAAGTGTGAAACACCCGGGCCGGAAGGCATCTTTGCTGTTTTCAAATCTTGACACGTGTACAATGCAGTGCTACAATAGCCCCAATGATCGATCAGCCACAAAGCGGTGGAACCCATGGTTCCGCCGCTTTTTCTTTTGTCCGTGGCTGTACCGTCCCATTTTTGCCACTGTGATACGTGATATTGATGAGAGACGGTCCGGCTTTTTTGTGCATTCTTCATAAAAGGCAGGGGGATAAAAGTTCCCCCTGTTAGTCAGTTTCTTTTTCCGTTATACTGGAGACAACGGTAAAGCAATTATGGAACGCAGTACCGTCCTAAAACTGGTACTGCAAAGAAAAAGAAGGCAGGGTGATTCCGTGAACAAAAAGTCAGGCGGTCTGGCAGAACGGATCCCGACCAAAGTTTGGCTGCTGATCTCTCTGGCAGTCGCACTGGTCGTCTGGACGATCCTTTCTATCATTCCGGTCACATCCAGAAGTTTCCCCAACGTCATCGTCACAATCGAGCAGATCAAGGTCATGTACGACCGCGGCGTGCTGCTCACCGATATTGGCAGCAGCTTGATCTCGGTCGGCGCAGGCTACGTCATCGGCTTCGTCATCTCGCTGCCGGTGGCCATCCTCATGGCATGGTATGTTCCCTTCCGCAACATCCTCCAGCCGTGGATCTCCTTCATCCGCAACATTCCCCCTCTGGCCTACGTTCCTCTGATCGTTCTGTCCGCCGGCATCGGCCGCCGTCCTCAGATCATCACCATCACCATCGCAACGTTCCTGATCATGTGCATCACCATCTATCAGGGCGTTATGAACATCGATGAGACCCTCATCCGCGCGGCCCGCGTCCTGGGCGCCAAAGACCGCGACATCTTCATCCGCGTCATTGCTCCGGCCAGCCTGCCCTTCATCATGACGGCCATCCGCCTGGGCGCTTCCACCGCTCTGACCACCCTGATCGCCGCCGAATCCACCGGCGCCATGGCAGGTCTGGGCATGCGTATCCGCACGCTGAACTCCAACTTCGACACCGACCCCATGTTGCTGTACATCATCATCATCGGCATCATCGGCTTGCTTGTTGAAAAAGTGATTGATTTTGCAGAAAGGAAACTGACAGGATGGCAGGAGAAACGAGAAGCGTAAAGGTCAAGATCGACAACGTCAAGATGGTCTTTAACACCCGCAAGGGCGAAATGACCGCTCTGAACGGCGTCAACCTGGACATTCACGAAAATGAATTCATTACCGTCGTCGGCCCGTCCGGCTGCGGCAAATCCACCTTGCTGAACATCATCGCCGGCCTGCTGAAGCCCACCTCCGGTGAGGTCCTCTGCAACGGCAAGCCCGTCGAGGGCGTCGGCCGTGAGCGCGGCGTCGTCTTTCAGCAGTACGCGCTGTTCCCCTGGCTGACGGTCAAAAAGAACGTCTGCTTTGCTCTGGAAATGCGCGGCATCAAAGGCCCCGAGGCCGAAAAGGAAGCCATGCGCTACCTGCAGATGGTCGACCTGGAAAAGTTCGCCGACCATTATCCCAAGGAGCTGTCCGGCGGCATGAAACAGCGCGTCGCCATCGCCCGCGCCTACGCCGCCGAGCCGGAGATCCTGCTCATGGACGAGCCCTTCGGCGCACTGGACGCCCAGACCCGTACCCAGCTGCAGACCGATCTGCTGAACACCTGGGAGAAAAAGCAGAAGACCTGCTTCTTCATCACCCACGACGTGGAGGAAGCGATCATTCTGGGCCAGCGCTGCGTCATCATGAGCGCCCGTCCCGGCCGCATCAAGAAGATCATCGACATCGACATTCCCTATCCCCGCACTCAGGAGACCCGCATGAGCCCCCGTTTCAACGAGCTGAAGAACGAGATCTGGGGCGAGGTCTACAAGGAGTATCTGGAAGTCCGCAAATAATCCCGGTACGAACGGGCGCCCGCCGGGCCCCGCACTGATACAGAATTGGAGGAAACAAACACATGAAAAAACTGCTTGCAACCCTGACGGCTGCAGCCCTGGCGTTCAGCCTGGCAGCCTGCAGCTCCCCCAGCTCCACCTCGTCCAGCACTTCTTCCACCACGCCGGACAGCAGCAGCGCCGCTACCACCGAAGGCGCCGAGGCTTCCACCGAGCAGGAGCCCATCACCCTGAACATCGCCTACATGCCCAACTACGCCAGCCTGGTCGAGGTCGTTACCGCCGAGCAGATGGGCTACTTTGAGGAAGAGGGCATCACCGTCAACCTGAACTCCTTCGCCGACGGCCCCACCATCATCGCCGCCATGGAGAACGGCTCCATTGACATCGGCTACATCGGTTCCGGCGCCCACAAGCTGTGCATCAACGGCCAGGCCAAGATCTTCTGCTTCGCCCACGTTGGCAACGGCGACGCCGTCATGGCTCTGTCCGACCACGGCATCACCACCGCCGCCGATCTGAAGGGCAAGAAGGTCGGTTACGCTTCCGGTACCTCCAGCGAAGCCATCCTGCAGCAGACTCTGGCCCAGGCCGGTCTGACCATGGATGACATCGACGCTTACGAGATGGATGCTTCCGGCATCGTCAGCGCCATGATCTCCGGTTCTCTGGATGCCTGCGCTCTGTGGAGCCCCAGCACCCTGGCCGTTGAGGAAGAACTTGGCGACAATGTCGTGGTTCTGGCCGACAACCTGAGCTTCTCCGACACTTCCGCTTCCATCTCCTCCTGGATCTGCATGGCCGACTACGCCGAGAACAACCGCGACAACCTGCTGCGCTTCACCCGCGCTCTGTACAAAGCCAAGGATTACCGCGCCGATCCCGCCAACGCTGAGCAGATCAGCCAGTGGATCGCTTCCGAGTGCGCTCTGGATTACGACACCGTTTACTCCCAGCGCGGCGACGCCGAGTGGCTCACCAGCCAGGAAATGATCGACCAGATCAACGACGGCACCATTGAGTCGCTGTACAAGTCCCAGCAGGACGCTTTCATCGCCAGCGGCGATGTGGCTGCGGAAGTTCCTGTGGAAGACTACGTCATGTTCGACCTGATGCTTGAGGCTGCCGAATAACACTGCGGCCCCGCGCATCCCAGCCAACTGATACAAAAGACGGGGCACAAGGCAGTATGGTGCCCCGTCTTTTTTCCTCGTAAAGAAATAATCCGCACCCAGGCATGCCGGGCGTAACAGGCATGGTTTTCTCTCCCGCGGAAGATTGTCATTGTTCTACTTTTTTACTATAATAAAATCAACAAACCGCCCTGATCTCAGACCATAAAGAGATGGAGTAAAACCATGCCGTTGATCGTTGCCGCCGGGCTGCTGGCCGTATCGGCTGCCTTTTCGGTCCTCAAACGTCAAAGAGGATATTTTCTGCTGACGGGGCTGTCCGTCAGTCTGTTCATCTACCTGCTGTTCACCCTGATCTATATCGCCAAAAAAGGCGGCATCGGGGAACAGATGAGTTTTGTGCTGTTCGTGACGCCGGGCTTCCGGGGCTTTCTGCAGTATCTGCAGCTGACCCTGGACCAGCTGGGTTACGGCATGGCCATCGGCCGGTTCTTATTTCCCTGGCTGTTTCTGCTCACCGCCCTGGACCAGTCCAGCACGGCCCGGACTTACGGCCTGGTGAAATTTGCCGTTCCCACCGCGGTACTGCCCGCCCTGTCCCTGATCCTGTATCACCCGATGGTCTTTCTGACCGTCGCCCCCGATGAGACCAGACAGCACATTGCCGTCAACTTTTCCCTGACCTGGGTCTTTCTCTATCTGATCCTGGGCTGTGTGGTGCTTCTGCACGGCATGCGCAGCACACGCATCCGCTACATCCGCAACCTGGAACTGGTGGTGCGGGTATTGCTCATCAGCATTGCGGTGCTGTTCGCCACCTATGCCCCCCAGGACCCCGCCCAGGTCTACCTGTTCTACCGGGAGACTTACATGTCCTCCCTGGGGTTATGGTATCTCAACCCTTACCTGTCCCCTGCCATGTATCTGGCCATCCTGCTGGTAAACAGCGTCTCCCTGCTGCTCAGCATCTTCTCCATGATGAGCGTAGCCAAAATGGAGTGGACCGAGACCCAGGACGACATCCGCCTGGAACGCAAGTACGACATGGCCCGCACCGGCGGCGGCGTCTTTATGCACGGCATCAAGAACCAGCTGCTGGCCAACCGCATCCTCTGCCGCCGTCTGAACGACGCTCTGGCCGCCGACACCCCCGACCTGGACCAGGTACGCCAGTGCGCCCGGCAGCTTGCCGACAACACCGACGGCATGCTTTCCCACGTGCAGGAGCTGTATAAGAGCCTGAAATCCAACTCCCTGTCCATGCGGCTGTGCAGTTTGGATGACATTGTCAGCGGCGCGGTGCAGAACCTGCTCAAAAAATACCCCGCCGCCGCGGCAGAGGCTCCGCCTCCCTGCGGGCTGACGGTGCTGGCCGACCCGGCCCATCTGCAGTCGGCGCTGACCAATCTGCTCATCAACGGCTGGGAAGCCACCGTCTCCGCCGGGCGCAGCGACCCGCTGCGGGTGGGGATCCACGAAAAAAACACCTTTATCGTCATCACCGTGCAGGACAACGGCACCGGCATCAGCCGGTATGACATGAAAAAGATCTTTGAGCCGTTCTATTCCAGTAAAAGTTCCAACTCCAACTGGGGCATGGGCCTTTACTATGTCCGCACCATCGTCAAGCGGCATATGGGGTCGCTCAAGGTCGAAAGCAGCTACGGCAAGGGTTCCTGCTTCTATGTATTCCTGCCCAAGCTGCTCCCCAAGCACAATGCCGGAAAGAGGGAGATCAAATCATGAGCATCCGTATCCTTGTGGTGGATGACAACGATATCCTGCGGGAGGATCTGTGCCAGCAGCTGGCCTTGCAGCCCGACTTCACCGTGGCGGGCAGCGCCGCCACCGGAGCCGAGGCCGTGCGCCTGGCGCTGGAGACCGACTGCGATGTGATCCTCATGGACATTGAGATGGAAAGCATCCGCGCCGGCATCGACGCCGCGGCCCAGATCCATCCCCAGCGTCCCAAGATCCAGATCATCTACCTGACCGCCCACGACAACGACGACATGATCCTCACCGCCATGGCCACCGGCGCCGTGGACTACTTTGTCAAGGGCAGCGATTACGACGACCTGTACCGTCACATCCGCATGGCCTACGCCGGCACGCCCATCATGAGCGCCCACACCCAGGAGGTCATGCTGCAGGAATACTCCCGCCTGCGCCGCAACGAGTTCAGTCTTTTGTACTTCGTCAACACGCTGGCATCCCTGACCCCCACCGAGCGCACCCTCATCCGCTATCTGCTCCAGGGCCTGAACGCCCGCCAGATCAGCGAGATCCGGGTGGTGGGCATCGAGACCGTCAAGTCCCAGATCCACAGCATCCGGGAAAAGTTCGGCTGTTCCCGCACCAAGGAGATCGTGGCCTTTATCCGGCAGCTGGGTCTCGAGCATCTGTTTTTGTAAGACCGTATCTTCACATATCACATTTTCAATCATCGAAAGGAGAAACTCATCATGGACAAGGCATATTATCATATTTCGGAAGAACATCTTGGCGAGGGCGCCAAGATCCCTCTGGTCAAGATGGCGGATTCCGAGACCGTGTTCCGCGCCATGGCCGACATGATGGCCGACTGCATCGTGGAGAACAACGCCGCCGGCCGCCGCACCGTCTTTATCTGCCCCGTCGGCCCCATCGGTCAGTATCCCTTCTTTGTGGAGCGGGTCAACAAGGAGCGCATCAGCCTGAAAAACGTCTGGTTCTTCAACATGGACGAGTACCTGAATGACGACGGCACCTACATTGACGAATCCAATCCCCTGTCCTTCCGGGGCTTTATGAACCGGGTGGTCTACACCAAGATCGATCCCGACCTGGTCATGCCCCCGGAGCAGCGCGTCTTCCCCGATCCCGCTGACCCCGCCCGCGGCGACCGCCTGATCGAAGAGCTGGGCGGCGTGGACATTGCCTTCGGCGGCATCGGCATCACCGGCCACCTGGCCTTCAACGAACCCCAGCCCGAGCTGAGCTGCGAGGAGTTCGCCGCTCTGCCCACCCGCGTGCTGGACATCCATGCCGAGACCCGCGCCACCAACTCGGTGGGCGATCTGGGCGGCGCGCTGGAGTGCATGCCCAAGCGCTGCGTCACCATCGGCATGAAGCAGATCCTCTCCGCCAAAAAGATCCGCCTGGGCGTGTTCCGTGACTGGCACCGCGCCGTTGTCCGCCGCGCCGCTTACGGCGACCAGACCGCGGATTTCCCCGCCACTTTGGCCCAGAACCATCCCGACGCGCAGATTCTCATCAACGACGTGGCCGCCAAGCAGCCCTACTGAGAGGAGGTCCCTACCATGGACGCACTGTTCAAAAACGCGCGGGTTTACCGCAACCATACCTTTGAGACGGCGGACGTTCTGGTCTGCGGCGGCAAGATCGACGGCATCGGCCCCGATCTCAACGCCCCCGCCGGCTGCGAGGTCGTTGACCTGTCCGGCCTGACCCTGGTCCCCGGCTTCATCGACCTGCACACCCACGGCGGCAACGGCATCGACGTCAACGCCGCCACCGCCAAGGAGCTGGACGACATCGGTGCTTTCTTTGCCAAACACGGCACCACCGGCTGGCAGTGCAGCATCCTCACCGACACCGAGGAGCAGACCCTCTGGTGCATCGAGCAGGCCAAGGCCGCCATGGCCGCCCCGGCCACCGGCGCCAGGCTGCTGGGCATCCACCTGGAAGGCCCCTTCCTGGCCACCGAGTACAAGGGCGCCATGCCGGAAAATCTGCTGCGCAAGGGCGACGCCGAACTGTTCCGCCGTTACCAGAAAGCGGCGGAGGGGGCCATCCGGTACATCACCGTCTCCCCCGAGGTGGAGGGCGTGCCCGAGATGATCGCTGAGATCGCCGACGAGGTCACCGTGGCCATCGGCCATTCCGGCGCCGACTACGAGGTGGCCATGCAGGCCATCGCCAACGGCGCTAAGGTCTGCACCCACACCTTCAACGCCATGGGCCTGTTCCACCAGCACCGCCCCGGCATGATGGGCGCCGCCCTGGAGACCGACATCTTCTGCGAGGCCATCTGCGACGGCCGCCACCTGCATCCCGGTTCCGTCCGCATGCTGCTCAAGTGCAAGGGCTGGGACAAGGTGGTCGCCATCACCGACAGCATCCAGGCCGCAGGCCTGCCCGACGGCCACTACAAGCTGGGCGTCAATGACGTGGTCGTGGTGGACGGCGATGCCAAGCTGGCCAGCAACGGCGTGCGCGCCGGCAGCACCCTGTCCCAGGACACCGCCCTGCGCAACATCATGGCGTTCACCGGCCACCCCGCCGAGGATGTCATTCCCCTTTTGAGCGAAAATCCCGCCCGCGCAGTCGGCCTGTTCGACCACAAGGGCAGCATTGACACCGGCAAGGATGCCGATTTCGTCGTGTTCGACTCCGACTGGAATGTCCGCCGCACCATCGTGGGCGGAACGACGGTCTATCAGGGTTGACACACGTGTGTATTTGACATACAATGAATGCAAAAAGACAGAGGAGGAACCCCACATGCTGGTACCCATGAGAGCCATTCTGGAAGCTGCTGACAAGTATCGCTACGGTCAGGCCGCTTTCAACATGAACAGCGTCGGCCAGATCGAGGCCGCCATCCGCATCCATGAGCTGCTGCGCTCCGGCGCGATTTTGCAGGGTGCAGAGGCGTCCAACGCCTACATGAGCGGCGAGCTGGACTTCATGCACGGCACTCCCGAGCAGAAGGCCGTCGGCGCCAAGAACATCGGCGACACCGTCAAGAAGTACGGCGCCGACAGCCCCATCCCCATCGCCCTGCATCTGGACCACGGCAAGACGCTGGAGAGCGTCAAGGCCTGCATCGCCGGCGGCTA
>DXFO01000001.1 GCA_019114415.1 Candidatus Gemmiger faecavium
CCGGTGCGGCACCGACCCAAAAGAAAGGTGGATGTGGGCATGGACTTGGCGGCACAATTTGAGACGCTGTCCAATCTGGCAAAAAGCGGCGGAGAGCTGACTGTTTGGCAGGATATTTTCGTCAAATTCTATCAGGCGTTTCTGGAGGCTGACCGCTGGCAGCAGTACATTCAGGGCGTGGGCACGACACTGCTCGTCACGGCCATGGCGCTGGCCCTGGGCGTGGTGCTGGGCAGCGTGGTCGCGCTGATCCGCGTGGCCCATGACCAGCAGCGCCCCGGACACCGCAATCCGGTGCTGGGTGTTGCCAACCTGATCTGTAAGGTGTACTCCACCGTCATCCGCGGCACCCCCATGATGGTCCAGCTGCTCATCATGAGCATGGTCATCTTTGCATCCAGCCGCGAGTATACCCTGGTCGGTGCTTTGAGCCTGGGCATCAACTCGGGCGCCTACGTGTCCGAGATCATCCGCGGCGGCCTGATGGCCGTTGACCCCGGCCAGATGGAAGCCGGGCGCAGCCTTGGCCTCAACTACACCACCACCATGATCAACATCGTCATTCCCCAGGCCATCAAGTCGGTGCTGCCGGCCCTGGGCAATGAGTTCATCGTCCTGCTCAAGGATACCTCGCTCATCACCGTCATCGGCGGCAAGGAGCTGCTGTATGCGGCCAAGGGCATTATGAACCGTACGTACGAAGCCATGTATCCGCTGCTGGGCATCGCGGCCATCTATCTGGTGCTGGTCATGATCTTTACCTGGCTGCTGGGCAAACTGGAAGGGAGGCTGAGACAGAGTGATCGTCGTTGAGAATCTGAAAAAAAGCTATGCAGGCCTGGATGTCCTCCGGGGCATCGACCTGACCATCAACAAGGGCGACGTTGTCTGCCTGGTCGGGCCTTCGGGCTGCGGCAAGTCCACCTTCCTGCGCTGCCTCAACCGCCTGGAGGAACCCACCTCCGGCCGGGTCATGTTTGACGGCGTCGAGGTGACCGAGAAGGACATCAACAAGATCCGTGCCAAGATGGGCATGGTGTTCCAGCACTTCAACCTGTTCCCGCACCTGACCGTCAAGCGCAACATCACTTTGGCCCCCACCAAGCTGGGCCTGATGAGCCAGGACGCGGCCGATGCCAAGGCCATGGACCTGCTGGGCCGTATCGGCCTGGCCGACAAGGCGGATGCCTACCCGGCCATGCTTTCGGGCGGCCAGAAACAGCGCATTGCCATTGTCCGTGCGCTGGCCATGGACCCGGAAGTCCTGCTCTTTGACGAGCCCACCTCCGCCCTCGATCCCGAGATGGTAGGCGAGGTTCTGGAACTGATGAAGGAACTGGCCAAGGGCGGCATGACCATGGTCGTGGTCACCCACGAGATGGGCTTTGCCCGCGAGGTCGCAAACCGCGTCATCTTCATCGATGAAGGCGTGGTCAAGGTGGACCGCCCGCCGCAGGAATTCTTTGCCAACCCCGACAACGATCGTCTGCGCGCTTTCCTGTCCAAGGTCCTGTAAGCCTCAATCAAAAACAAGATCCCCGTATCAGGCATGGCTGCCCGGTACGGGGATTTTTGTTTCGGTAAATTTCAGAGAGCCGGGAACACGATCAGCGGATGAAATTGGTGCGGATGGAGTTCTCGGCGGTGGGGGCCTCGATGCCCGCGGCCTTGCCGGCTTCGATGCAGCGCAGCATCCAGGCCATGTTGCGGCCCAGGTTGCGCATGATCTGCATGCCTTCCTCGTCCCGGGCGGCTTCCTCGGCGTTGGAGCCGTGGACCATGGGCCAGTAGGTGGAGTTGACCAGCGGCATCTCGTAGAAGGTGGGGATCTTGATCATGGCATCCAGAGCGCTGACGGTGCCGGCGCGGCGGGCGCTGGTCACCACGGCGGCGGGCTTGTGGCGCAGATACCGCCCGGCGGAGTAGGCCAGCCGGTGCATGAAGCCCAGCATGCTGCCGGCTGCGGTGGCATAGTGGACCGGCGCGCCGAAAACCACGCCGTCAGCCTTTTCCAGCAGCGGCACCACGTCGGCCACGGGACCGCCAAAGACGCAGTGTCCCGCCTTGGCGCAGCCGCCGCAGCCCACACAGCCGCCCACCGGCGTCCGTCCGATGTGGAAAATGGTCGTCTCGATGCCTTCCTCGTTGAGGACGCGGGCCATCTCGGCCAGAGCGGTATAGGTGCAGCCTTTCTCGTGCGGGCTGCCGTTGATCAAAAGCACATTCATAGCATATCCAGCCTCCGTTTCAGTGTGTGGGGCGCCGGGCTTCGCATGTATCCCCGCGGACGGGGGAAGCTATCGGAAGAATACCGCGCACAACCACTCTGCTTCCATTATAACATGGAGCGCAAGCAGCGGCGATACGCCTTCCCGTGACAGCCCCGGCGGGAAAGTATATGCGAAATATTTTCGACAGGACGAAAAAACTTGCAATTTTCCGGGCGCTTTGATATAATCTGTGCATATTTGCGCTGTTTGTCCGGTTTTTGCGGGCCGGAGGCAAAATTGTGTGAGGAGGAGATCCCCTGTGGAAACCTTTGAAATGTTTATGGAGACCCTTCTGGACGTGCTGGTCAGCAACGCCATCCATCTGTTTGAGCTGGTAGGCGTGGCGGTGCTCATCGTTGCGGGCGTGCAGGGCGTGATCAATTATATCCGGCACGATCCCATGGTGCGGCTCAAGCTGGCCAAGGGTATGGCGCTCTGCCTGGAATTCAAGCTGGGCAGCGAGATCCTGCGTACCGTGGTGGTGCGTGACCTGAGTGAGATCGCCATCGTGGGCGCCATTATCGTGCTGCGTGCGGCGCTGACCTTCCTGCTCCACTGGGAAATCAAGAACGAGGAAGCCGAAGCGGAGGCCGCCCTCAACAAGGAATTCCGGGAGATCCGGGCCCAGCAGACAGCCCGCAAGGAGAGCGCCAAGGCCGGGGAGGAATGACCTGCTCCAGCCGGTGACCATGCATCTGTTCCGGGCTGCCCGGCGTGTACTGCGTTCTGCGCATGATGACGAAACCGAAACAAAAGAAGCTCCGGCTTGCCGTGACACGGCAGACCGGGGCTTCTTTTTTCTGCCACAGCGCAAAAGGTCTGGCATAGATTTCCGCCCCGGGGAATTTGGTTACAGCATTGTAATTTATTCGACAAAATGATACCATATAAACAAGTATATTGTCCCTGCTGTATCCATACGCGCTGTGCCGCATACAAATACATTGTGCCCGGCCTGCGACGGTCCCGCGGGACGCCGCCCTGCCACCTCTTGCGGAAAGGAATTGCCAACGTGAAGCAAACGACGATACGATACAAACGCAAACCCAAAAACAAGCCCGGACAGCGGCTGATCCTGCCGGGTCTGGCTCTGCTTGTCATTGTGGTATTCTGCCTGGTTCTGTTTCTGGTGACGCAGAGCTCGGAAGGGGAGCCTGCCGTCCCGGAGACGGGGACCAGTGCGGGCGCCTGGATGAAGAATGACGCCGGATTTTACTTCAACAGCGCAGGGGAGCCTATTCTGGCCGCCACGCTGAAGGGGATCGACGTCTCCAAATATCAGGGGGAGATCGACTGGCAGAAAGCCAAGGATGCCGGCATCGACTTTGCCATCCTTCGCTGCGGCATCGGCAGCGAGTGGAACGGCGAGGGCGAATACACCCAGGACGATGATTACTGGGAACGCAACGCCGACGCCTGTACCGAGCTGGGCATTCCGTTTGGCGTGTATCTGTATTCCTACGCCACCACTGAGGAACAGGCCCGCAGCGAGGCCGCCCATGTGGCCCGCCTGCTGGGACTGATCGAGTCCCCTTACGAGGAACTGCCCGATTATACCGACAAACCCTACAAGCTGGACTACCCGGTGTACTACGATCTGGAGGACGCCTCCATCACCGGGCTGTTCCCCGAAGAAATGGCGGCCATCACGGCGGCGTTCTTTGACCAGCTGGAACAGTACGGATACACCGGCCGTCAGGGCATTTATGCCTCCCTCAACTGGGTGCGCGCCCGCTTTGATGACCCGGCGTTCGATCCCTGGCGGGAAGAACTGTGGATCGCGCGGTATTCCTCCGAACTGGGATATACCGGGACTTACTCCATGTGGCAGACCACCTACCAGGCGCCCGGCTCTGACTACGGCGTCCAGAGCGAGACGGTGGACATCGATTTTGTCATGGAAGAACTGACCATGACCGGCATCACCGATACCTACGGCAAGGTCATTGAACCTTCCTTCACCAACGATACCTACAAAAGCGAACTGTCCCTGGGCCAGAAAGGCGACAAGGCCACCATCACGCTGGACGAACCTGAAGAGACCGACGGCGGCCAGAAAGTGTACTGGTCCACCAGTGACCCGGATGTGGCAACGGTCAGCAAAAAGGGCGTTGTCCAGGCAAAGGGCAACGGCCAGTGCACCGTCACCGCCACCCTGGCGGATGGCCGCACCTGGGCGGAATGCACCGTGCGGGTGGGGGACATCACCGTTCCCATCTACGCCACCGGCTCGCTGAACGGCACCATCACAGACGGCGATGTCAGCCTGGCGGACGTCTCGGCCCTCAAGGCAGGCAACGAGGATGCCATCCTGATCGATGCGGGCGGCAGCCTGCAGGGCAGCCTTGCCACCAGCCTGACCGGCGGTATGGATATGACCTCAGCCTTCTCGGCTGCGGGCTATGACCTTCAGTGCTTCGATGCCAGCGACCTTGCCTTTGGCACCGAGCGCCTGCTGGACGACGTGGTCACCGCAGCGGGCGAGTCCCTGGCCTCCAACCTTCGCAACGCCGAGGGCGTGCCGCTGTTCTACCGCAGCACCAGCTGGAACCGCAACCGCATCACCAACGGCATGAATGCCGTGATCAAGACGGCGGGCAAGCGCATTGGCTTCTTCTCCCTGGCAAGCATCGGCAATTCCGCCAAGGGAAGCGAGCTCAGCGCCGCCGACCTGGCCCAGACTGCCTCCGAACAGGTGGCGGCTCTGCGGGCGGAGGACGTAGACGCCATCGTCTGCGTGGTGGGTCCCGATACCGATTATACCGCAGTCCTCAGTGATCTGGCTGATCTGGGGGTCAACGCGGTCATTGCGGGCGGCGAGACGGAGGAAGTCTCCGCCCAGGGCATCACCGTTGTCCCGGCGGGCGGCGGGCTTTCGGCAGTGGGCTGCCTGGAGCTGACCTTCACTGCTTCCGGCACCGTGACCGCCAAGGCGTCCCAGGTCACCCAGTCCACCATGACGGCTGCCCGTTCCGGCTTTGACGAGACGGTCGCCGCCGCCTATGACTCGGCACGCAGCGGCCTGGACACCCTGGAACAGGGGGACGAATCGGTCCGCAGCCAGACGCTGTTCACCCACGAGCAGGCCAGCCGTACCATCAGCTTCGGCAACTATGTGGCCGAGACCTATCTGAACCTTGCGGAAGCCGACCGCGACAACTGGCCGGCAGAATACGCCTCCATGACCCCGGTGGGCCTGGCCGGCGGCGTCAGCGAGCTTGACTATGGGGAGATCACCCGCGGCGCCCTGCTGGACTCCCTGCCCGGCGGAGAGCGGGTGCAGCTGGTCGCTGCTACGGGCGCGACCTATCTGGAACTTCTCAACAGCGGCACGGTGACCGAGACCTACACCGAGAGCCTGCTGAGCAAGGATGTGGCCGAGGACGCCACGGTTCTCATCGTGACTGATACTGCCACCCTGCGCGGCCTGAGTGATCAGAGCTACACCGTGCTGCGAGATTACGGCGATGCCTTCTGGTGCATCCGCATGGCCATCAATGACGCCACCGGCGCCTTTACCGAGGCATTCACCCTGCCCGAAGCGCCGCGTTACGGTGTGGGCCGCGGGGATGTCACCGGTTGAGAGACACTATAGAGCGGGAAACGGGAAAGACAAGACAAAACCATCCGGCATAGGATGTCGGTGAAATAAGGAGGTCCTGTCATGAAACTGCAATTTTTAGGTGCCGCCCGTGAGGTCACCGGCAGCTGTACGCTGATCGAAGCAGCGGGACACCGGTTCCTGGTGGACTGCGGCATGGAGCAGGGGCGCGATGTGTATGAAAATACCAAGCTGCCCTGCGCACCGGCCGAGATCGAAGCGATTTTGGTGACCCACGCTCACATTGACCATTCGGGCATGATCCCGCATTTCTATAAAAACGGGTTCCGCGGCCCCATTTATGCCACGGACCCCACCATGGATCTGTGTGAGATCATGCTGGAGGACTCGGCTCACATTCAGGAACAGGAAGCCGAGTGGAAAAACCGCAAAGCCAAGCGCAGCGGCCGGGATCAGATCGAACCGGAATACACCATCGAGGATGCCGAGAACGCCATGCGCCTGTTCCAGCCCCAGCAATACGGCACGCCGGTGAAAATTTTTGACGAGGTGGAAGCGGTCTTTACCGATGTGGGACACCTGTTGGGCAGCGCCAGCATTACGCTGCGGATCACCGAAAACGGCGAGACCCAGACTATCGTCTTTTCCGGCGACATCGGCAACATCAACCAGCCGCTTTTGCGGGACCCCACTTATCTCAAGGAAGCGGACTTCGTTGTCATGGAATCCACCTACGGCGACCGGGACCATCCGCCCCGCCCCGACTATATCGGGGAACTGACCGAGATTCTGCAGACCACCCTGGACCGGGGCGGCAATGTGGTCATTCCCAGCTTTGCGGTAGGCCGCACCCAGGAACTGCTTTATTTTATCCGCCAGATCAAGGCGGAGGGCAGGATACATGGCCACGACGGCTTCCCGGTCTATGTGGACAGCCCGCTGGCCAACCGCTCCACAACGGTGTTCCGTGAAAATTACAGCCAGTGCTATGACGCCGAAGCCCTGGAACTGGTGCGCTCCGGCGAAAACCCCCTCTGGTTCCCGGGGCTCTGCATCAGTCAGACCAAGGATGACTCGGTGGCCATCAACCTGGACAATACACCCAAGATCATTATCTCGGCGTCGGGCATGTGCGATGCCGGACGGATCCGCCACCATCTCAAGCATAACCTCTGGCGCAAGGAATGCACCATCCTCTTTGTGGGCTACCAGGCCGGCGGCACGCTGGGCCGGGCGCTGGTGGAAGGCGCCGATGAAGTCCGCCTGTTCGGTGAAGATGTGCAGGTCAATGCCGAGATCCGCCAGATGACCGGCATGTCCGGCCACGCCGACCGGACGGGACTGGACCGGTGGATCAACAGCTTTGAGCCCAAACCGGCATTTGTCTTTGTCAACCACGGCGACGATGATGTGGCCGAGACCTGGGCAGCCCATCTGCGCGGCGAGGGCTTCGCAGCATCGGCACCCTATAACGGTTCGGTCTATGAACTTTGCGGCAAGGCGGTCCAGTGCCTGGAGGACGGCAACCGCCAGAAAATCGTCAAGACCACCGGCGGCAGCAAGGATGTTGTCCGCAGCAGCCCGGCCTTTGAGCGTCTGCTCAATATGGGCAAGCGGCTGCTTGTGGTCATTGAGCACAACCGCGGCGGCGCCAATAAGGATCTCGCCAAGTTCACCAGCCAGATCCAGGCTCTGTGTGACAAGTGGGATCGCTGAAAACCAACCCAAAGGAGGCTGGCCGCATTCTTATGCAGCAGGACTTTTTACCAAGTAAATCTATGCCGCGCCCGGCGTGGGCGCGGCACCATGGCAGGCTCTGGACCTTTTTGCAGGCCCTGGGCCTGTTTCTGATTGCCGTCGTGCTGGCAGTGACGCTGAAAAACGGCAGTACCTATGAGACGGGCAGCTGGGATGAGTATTCCCAGGCTTTGGTGTTCGGCAGGATGCTCCAGATGCAGCAGGACCAAAGTGTCCCCGGCGGTTTTATGGGGGTCTATACCCAGGAATGGGGCGACACAGAAAACCGGTATTTTTACCGGGACAATACTCCGGTGGACGTCCAGGACTATCAGAGCTATACGCACCAGAGCGGCCTGCAGGGCTGGGCACTGGGCATTCTCAACAAAGTCTATTCGGTATTCCAGGACGACGGCGTCCAGCGAGAGATGATGCTCTACACCACGAACGCGATCCTCTATTACTTTGCCACGCTGCTTGTCTGCGCGGCGCTGTACCGGACTGCCGGAGCACTGCCTGCCTTGGCGTGGCTGGCGGCAGTCTGTCTGTCGCCGGGGCTTCAGACCGGTATGAAAAATCTTTACTGGTGCCTGTGGACCTGGATGCTGCCGCTTTTAGCGGGCATCGCCCTGTGCGGCAGTACGATTCGCCGGGGAAAAACGCCGGTGTGGGCCTTTTTGCTGGTCGGGGTGGCCTGCATGGTCCGCTGTATGTGCGGGTTTGAATTTGTTTCCACCTTCCTGATCCTGTGCGAGATGCCCCTCGTCTGGTGCTGGGCCAGAAGCCTGGCTACCGGCGGCCCGGCGAGAGTGTGGGTGCTGCGCATGACCGCTGCGGGAGCTTCCGCCCTGGCAGGCGTCGCTGCGGCGCTGGGGGTCTGGCTGTGCCAGGGATACCTTTATTATGGCAACTGGTCGGACAGCCTTGCCAATATTCTGAGCGCGGCAGGCAGCCGCATGAGCGTCAGCGACGATGCGGTCCGGGAAGGCGTCACCGTAGGCGGCGTGCTGACAAAATATCTTGTGCAGGACGCCACGCCGGTGCTGACGCTGGGCGGACTTTCCCTCACGCTGGGGCAGCTTTTGGGGATTACGCTGGCGGCGGCGGTACTGTCCGCCGTGGTGCTGGCTGTGCTGAAAAGCTGGCAGACGCTGCGCCTTACAGCACCTATGCTCTGCGTGTGGGGATTGTCGGTGCTGGCGCCGGTGTCCTGGCTGGTGCTGAGCAAGGCACACTCGGATATTCATTCCCACCTGATCCCGGTGCTGTTCCAGTTTTCGGCGGTGCCGGCCAGCGCTGCAATGCTGGCTGTCCTGCTGATGGTCTGGCTGCGGCTGGGCTTCGGGAAAGTCCGGGGCAAATGACCGCATTGCGATAAACGAAAATCCGTATTAAAATAACAACAGACCTGCGCAGGTATGCTGTGCCTGCCGGGGAAAAACACATCGCCGGAGCAGGGAAAGCTCCGGCCGCAGACGGGGAGGGAAACGGGCGCGTGTGGCATCCGATCCGACATTATAAGACGATCCATCACCATAAGGTGCTGGTGCGGCGGTATTGTTTCCGCTGCGGCCTGTACTGGCAGGGCCTGACCCATGACCTGAGCAAGCTGGCGCCGGTGGAGTTTTTGGCCGGGGCAAAATACTGGCAGGGGACCTGCAGCCCCAACAATGCCCAGCGCCAGGCGGAAGGATACAGCGCCGCATGGCTGCATCACAAGGGCCGGAACAAGCACCACCTGGAATACTGGATCGACTATTCCCCGTCGGGGGATCACGCCATGGCGGGGATGCGGATGCCGGAACGCTATGTAGCCGAGATGGTGTGTGACCGTATCGCGGCGAGCAAGAATTACAAGGGCAGTGAGTACACCGATGCTTCGGCATGGGAGTACTATGCCCACAGCAAGGATCATTATATCCTGCATCCGGATACCCGCAGCCAGCTGGAGACCTGCCTGCAAATTTTGCGGGACCAGGGAGAGGACGCCTGCTTCGCCTATATCCGCACCAAACTGCTGGGGAAGAAAAAGTGATTTCAAACAAGGGAAAGAGCACATGAAAAATACGCAAACAAACATGCAAGTGTGGAAACAACGGTTGTTTTACGTCGTTGTGATTTTGTATGCTGTGTTTCTTACGGTGGCTACTGTGAAAACAGGGAGCAAGTTCTGCGGGGAAGCAGCGAGTTATATGTTGACAACAGTCTCTCTGGCCAACGACGGCAATGCGATCATTTCGCAAGAGGAGATCGAGCTTGCCCAAAAATGGTTCCCGCAGTATGCTGAAAATTATGAAGGTTTTCAGGGGTCTCACTATACAACATCGCAGGGAATCGTCCCTTGGTATTTTGCAACATATCCGGCGGCTTGCCTGCCGATGCTGGGGCTTCTGGCACTGCTGGAGCTTCCGCTGCACTATGCCTTTTGTTTGACAAATTTGGTGTGTATGCTGCTGATGCTGGCCGTTGCAGCATTTGAGCCCAGACTGAAGCTGAGCCAGCGGATGGCCCTTTGCCTGATGCTGGGAGTACATCCGGCAATTTTCTATATCAGCTGGTCGTCGGCTGAAGTTTTTCAGTTTGCCTGCATCGCAATTGCAGCGATTTGGTGGGCTGCCGGTCGAAAACACCTGGCGGCGCTGCTGATTGCTGTGGCCGGAACGACCAATCCTTGTATTTTGGCCATTGGCCTTGCAATGATCGGGGAATACCTCGTATCCGTATGGAAAGAAACGACAGGCCGGGCGGGATGGCGCGTCAAGCAGTTTGTGGCACGATGGAAAGAGATCATTCTTTACGGATGCTGCTACCTGCCGGGGCTGGTACCGTTTGCTTACAATTATTCCATTTGCGGCGCGATCAATCTGACTGCGTCTTACGGTCAGGAATGGATTCCGTTGGATGACGGAACGATTTTCCGGCATCTGTGGGCTTATTTTACCGACTGGAACTTTGGCATTTTGCCTTACATGCCCATTTTGCTGATCGTCTGGGTGGTTCTGCTGGTTCTGGCCGTGGCAAAGCGCTGCACCAGATATCTTTGGATGAGCGCCGGATTTCTGGGGGCGATGCTGGGATATTCACTGATGGCGAATATCAACTGCGGCATGGATGGCATTGCCCGCTATAATGCATGGTCTACGGCTTTGATGACGGCAGCCGTGTGCACACAGTGGAAAGACCTGCTGCAAGGGATATTGCCCAAACGCATCCTTGCAGGGGCACTTGCGTGCTCAGCAGTCTATACGGGCGGAGTGATTGTTGCATACGGAGGGATCGGTGCACCAAACGGTAACTATTTAAGGCCAACTCCAATTGCACAGGAACTGCTTCAGTACATTCCGCAGTTGTATACGCCGCTGGAATCTACATTGCATGGCCGGTCCAATACTCCAATCTGGATACCCTGTGAAGGATTTCTCGACAGCAATTTAGATCTACGAAAGTTATATATGGATCAAAGCCAGGCAGAGGCACTGATGTCGGTCGTTGGTTCGCAGGATCCGGAGAATATGGTCTGGCTGAACGAACGGTTGTCGGAATTGGGAGAAGAAAAAGAAGTCGTGACGATTCCGGCCAATCGCCATATCTATCTGGCAAAATGGTCGCTTTCCCCGCAAAACGGATATCTGTATGTTGTAAATGGCAAAGTGGAAGATGGTATTCTTGTGACAGAACCGGTTTCGGGATATCCCTTTTTAGGGGAGACAGAACCCTGGATGCCCGGTACATACACGGTGACCTTAAATGCGTCTTGTGTTGAAATGCCGCAGGACATGCCGGCCCAACTGCAAGTTGGCATAAAGACGGAAGATGGCTACCAGATTCTTGCGTATACATCTTTGCAGGCGGATGGCACAGCACAGATAACGCTGGAACTTACGGAAAAAGCTGAAAATGTCAGCTGCCGTGTGTATCAAAATGAGGGGACCGTGCTCAAAATCGAATCCATTGATATTGTACGGAGCTGATTGAAATACTTGATGGAATTGTCGGAAAAGAGGGAAAATATGCCCATCGAACAAGTCAAGGAATATCTGGCCCCCATGGGGCTGGCCGACCGCGTCATCGAATTTGACGCAAGTTCCGCCACCGTAGCGGAAGCCGCCGCTGATCTGGGCTGTGAGGAAGCGCGCATTGCCAAAACCATGGCCTTTCTGGTAGATGGCCACGCGGTGCTCATTGTCATGGCGGGGGATGGCAAGGTGGACAATCCCCGCTATAAGGCACAGTTCCATACCAAGGCGGCCATGATCCGCCCCGATGATCTGGTGGAAAAAGTGGGGCATCCCATGGGCGGCGTCTGCCCCTTTGCCGTACATCCGGATGTTAAAGTCTATCTGGATGAAAGCCTCAAGCGGTTTGACATCGTGTACCCGGCAGCCGGTACGGCCAGCTCGGCTGTCCGCCTTACGGTGCCGGAACTGGAAAGCGCCGTGCAGAATTTTGCAGGCTGGGTGGACGTGGCAAAGGGCTGGCGCCCCGAGGCGTGACGTTGATACCGCCGCGCCTCTGTCGTTTTTGGCTCTCGCTTGGATCCGCGGCAGTGGCCCGCACCCAATGCGGTCTTGCGACGCTGCTGCCGGGGAAACATACAAAAAAGAAGGCTCCTGCCATGCGGCAGGGGCCTTCTTTTGTCTGTCGGGCAAAGCCCGGTAAATTACAGATCGAAATAGCGCTGAGCGTTGTAGTAGCTGATGCCCTCCACGATCTTCTTGAGAGAAGCCTCATTGTTGGGATACTGGCCGTTCTCCACCCAGGAGCCGATGAGGTTGCACATCAGGCGGCGGAACAGCTCGTGGCGGGTATAGCTCAGGAAGCTGCGGCTGTCGGTCAGCATGCCGATGAAGTTGCCCAACAGGCCCAGACGGGCCAGAGTGCGCATCTGCTGGTTCATGCCGTCATT
This sequence comes from Candidatus Gemmiger faecavium, assembly GCA_019114415.1. GTDB lineage: Bacteria > Bacillota > Clostridia > Oscillospirales > Ruminococcaceae > Gemmiger > Gemmiger faecavium. The sequence goes on from DXFO01000001.1 coordinate 12,476, forward strand.
GGTATCGCAGAACCACCAGGCGCTGCCCAGCTGAATCTTGCCCGGAACCTCGTCGCCCTGGAAGGAACCGATCATGGTGCCCAGCATGTCGAAGTCGGAGGGGTTCAGGCTGTACAGGATGACGCGGGGGCATTCGTCGGTTTCGGTCAGCTTGGACAGCAGCTTGCTGATGGAAACGCTGCCGTCGGTCACGGCGATCATGTCAAAGCCGGTGTCCGCGCCCAGCTTCTGGAACATCTTCTGGTTGGGGTTGCGCAGGCAGCTGTAATGGATCTGCATGACCACATGGTACTTGTGGTACAGGCGGCCCATGGCCAGCAGGATGTAGGTGGTGTAGGCGTCGCCTTCCTCCTTGGTCAGGGGCTCACCGGCCATGGCTTTCTTGAAAGCGGCGGTTGCCTTGGAGGCGTCGGTCTCAACGTAGGGCACGTAATCCAGGCCCTGGTCGGCGGCACGGCAGCCCATCTCCACAAAGAACTTCAGGCGTTCTTCCAGAGCGCTGACCACGCAGCCCACGCACTTGAACTCGCGGCCGACGACGGCTTCCAACTGATGGATGTACTCGGCAAAACCGGGCTTGAGAATGTTAGTAGCCTTGTCAGGACGGAAAGAGGGAGCGACCACCACATCGATGGTGGGGTCTTCCTTGATTTTCTTGTGCCATTCCAGAGAATCGATGGGGTCGTCGGTGGTGCCGACCATGGCAACATTGCTCTGCTTGATCAGGCCGCGGACGGTCATGTTGGGATCGTGCTGCAGCTTGTCGTTGCACAGGTTCCAGACTTCCTCGGCGGTCTCGGTGTTCAGGACGCCGTCATAGCCGAAGTACTTTTTCAGCTCCAGATGGCACCAGGTGTACATGGGGTTGCCGATGGCCATTTCCAGGGACTCGACGAACTTCTGGAAACGCTCACGGTCGGGCTTGTCACCGGTGATGTACTCTTCCGGCACACCGTTGGAGCGCATGACGCGCCATTTGTAGTGATCGCCGAAATAGACGTCCTTGCCGTCCACGACCTGATGGCCACCCAGCCAGACCTGGGCAAGATTTTCAAAACGGCGGTCCTCGTAAATTTCCTGCGGGGGAATGTGGCAGTGGTAATCGATGATGGGCAGCTTGGCCGAGTAATCATGATACAGATGCCGCGCGGTGTCATTCTCCAACAGGAAATCCTTGTCCATAAATGCTTTCATAAATGGCAGCTCTCCTTTGCTTGTCCGCCAGACAACGTCGGTGATACGCCGCTTTGACGGAGGATAAACAGTTTCTGTATTTATTATACATAGCAAAAAGTTCTTCAACAAGTTGCAAAAATTGCGTTGTTCGAGAAAAAACGCACAAAGATAACAGGAATCATTTGTGCAAGGTGAAAAGACAAAAAGAAACGAACAAACGTCAAACATTTATGGACGCTCAAAAAAGAAAAGCCCATGGCAAAGCAAGGCATTTTGCAGAAATTATCCTGCCCTGCCGGACGGTGATGTGATATAATAAGAAAAAAGAATCTCTGCGCTGCATCAGCAGGGGAAAACGGGGAGCCTGACCGCAATTTTTGATGGTCGGGCGATGGCATTCGAAAGTGCGGTTCCTGGCCACGGTGAACGCGACCTGCCGCCGTGGAATGGCCCGCATTTTCCGCATGCAAAGACAAAATCCCCGTTGTTTTTTGCTGTTGACAGCGCACACGTGTAGGAAAGGGGAGTGCCCGACATGGCTTCTCAACTGAAAAAAGGCTTGTATGAAAAACATGGTGTTCAGTACGCCACGCTGACGCTGGCGGATGACGGCTGCGCGCTGACCGTTACCCCGGAGAAGGGCGGCATGGCCACGTCTTTCACCAAAAACGGAGAGGAATACCTCTGGCTGCGGGACGGCAACTTTGAATCCACCGACCGCCCCCGCTGCGGCATTCCCATCCTGTTCCCCAACTGCGGCAGACCGGACGGCGGTGTGCATCGGTTCGGCGGCGGTGCCTACCCCATGGAGATCCACGGTTTTGCGGATCTGGTCCCCTGGACGGTGCAGCAAGCAACCGACGAAGCCATCGTTCTGACCCTGGCTCCCAATGGACTGACCAAGTTTGTCTATCCATTCGATTTCCTGCTGACCATGCGGTACACTCTGTCCGGCAACCGGGCGGAGCTGGCGTTGACCGTCAAGAACAACGGGGACAAGCCTATGCCCTTCAGCTTCGGCTTCCACCCCTACTTTGCCGCATCCGCGCTGGAAAACGTGGACTTTGACATCCAGGCCAGGACCTGCTCGGAGGATGCCAAAGGCCCTCAGCCCGCAGCGCCCGCCAAGCTGACGCTCACCCGTAAGCCCGGTTCCGCCGATTCCATCCGGCTGCTCACCGGCGTGGAGTCCCCCATGAGTTTCAGCGATTCCGGCAACGGACACCGGGTGACGGTGGACTTTGACGATCACTTCGGCAACGGCGTGCTCTGGCAGCAGGATGCCGAGCGCTTCGTCTGCATGGAACCCTGGAACGGCTGGGCCAACAGTGTCAACGAGGAAGGCCGCCACGAGGAACTGGCCCCCGGCGCATCTCTGACCGCCTGCTGGGGCATTACCATCGAATAAACAGAATCTTTTTCCAAACGCCGGAGTACTTGGAAGTTCCCAATGCTCCGGCGTTTTCGTGTGGATTTTGGGCTGACTTTCTGCGAAATGGCTCCCCACGGAACAGACAAAAATAAAAAGCTGCCCCGGCAGGGAAACTCCCTGCCGGGGCAGTTGTTTACGGGGTTGGGAAGAAATCGACTCAGCGCATGACGGCGCCCAGGTTGGCGCTGGATACCATGCGGGCGTAGCGGCTCAGCCAGCCGGTCTTGACGTTGGGTTCAGGCTGGACATAGGCAGCCTTGCGGCGGGCCAGTTCCTCGTCGCTGACCTCCAGCGTGATGCTGGCGTTGGGGATGTCGATGGAGATGGTGTCACCCTCCTGGATCAGGCCGATGGGGCCGCCGGAGGCAGCCTCGGGGCTGACGTGGCCGATGGCCGCGCCGCGGCTGGCACCGGAGAAGCGGCCGTCGGTGATGAGGGCCACGGTGGTGTCCAGCTTCATGCCGGCCAGGGCGCTGGTGGGATTGAGCATCTCACGCATGCCGGGGCCGCCCTTGGGGCCTTCGTAGCGGATGACCACCACGTCACTGGGATGGATCTCGCCGTTGTAGATGGCGGTGATGGCCTGCTCCTCACTGTCAAAGACACGAGCGGGGCCGCTGTGGCACTGCATTTCGGGAGCCACGGCGCTGCGCTTGACCACGCAGCCGTCGGGGGCAATGTTGCCCCACAGGATCTGCAGGCCGCCGGTCTCGCTGTACGGATTGTCGATGGGGCGGATGGCCTTCTCGTTGAGGATGTGCGCCCCCGCAATGTTCTCGCCCAGCGTCTTGCCGGTGACGGTGGGAACATCCAGATCCAGCAGTCCCTTCTTGGCCAGCTCTGCCTGAACGGCGGGGATGCCGCCCGCGGCATACAGGTCGGGCATATGGGTGGGACCGGCGGGAGCCAGATGGCAGAGGTTGGGGGTCTTGGCGCTGATCTCGTTGAAGAGTTTGAGATCGATGGGGACCCCGGCCTCGTAGGCGATGGCCAGCAGATGCAGCACCGTGTTGGTGGAGCAGCCCAGAGCCATATCACAGGTCAGGGCGTTGCGGATGGAGCGCTCATTGACGATCTGGCGGGCGGTGACGCCGCGGCGGACCAGGTCCATGATGGCCATGCCGGACTTTTTGCCCAGCTGCAGGCGCTTGGAGTAAACGGCGGGAATGGTGCCGTTGCCGGGCAGGGCAATGCCGATGGCCTCGCACAGGCAGTTCATGCTGTTGGCGGTGTACATGCCGGAGCAGCTGCCGCAGCTGGGGCAGCAGTTGCAGGTGCAGTCCTCCAGCTGTTCGTCGGTGATCATGCCGGCCTTGTAGGCGCCCACGGCCTCAAACATTTTGGACAGGCTGACTTCCTCTCCGCCGTAGCTGCCGGCCAGCATGGGGCCGCCGGAGCAGACGATGGCGGGCACGTCCATACGGACGGCAGCCATGAGCATGCCGGGGACGATCTTGTCGCAGTTGGGGACCAGGACCAGGCCGTCCAGCTGGTGGGCCATGAGCATGGTCTCCACGCTGTCGCAAATGAGTTCGCGGCTGGCCAGGGAGTACTTCATGCCGATGTGGCCCATGGCGATGCCGTCGCAGACGCCGATGGCCGGGATCAGGATGGGGGTGCCGCCCGCCATGCGGACGCCTGCCTTGACGGCGTCGGCCAGCTTGTCCAGATTCATGTGGCCGGGAACAATCTCGCTGTAGGCGGAGACCACGCCGATGAGGGGACGCTCCAGTTCCTCGGGGGTATAGCCCAGGGCGTAGAACAGGCTGCGGTTGGGAGCGCGCTCGGAGCCTTTGGTTACATTATCGCTGCGCATTGGGAAATGCTCCTTTCGTTTTGGGACCGGCAGGGCAGGGAACCAGCCGCCGGAATATCGCAAACCGCAAGGTGGGCGGGCGGCGGCTGCCGCCCGCCCACCACGGTCTGCATGTTATCAGCGGGAATTATTTCTTGAGCCAGCTCATCATGTTGCGCAGTTCCTTGCCGACCTTCTCGATCAGGTGCTCGGACTGCATGCGGCGCTCGGCCAGGAAGTGGGTCTTGCGGCCGCCGTTGGGGCTCATCTCGGTCAGGAACTCGCTGGCGAAGGTGCCGTCCTGGATCTCGGTCAGGACCTTCTTCATCTCCTTGCGGGTCTCCTCGGTGATCAGGCGCTTGCCGGTGCGGTAGTCGCCGTACTCAGCGGTGTTGGAGATGGAGTAGCGCATCTTGGAGAAGCCGCCCTCGTTGATCAGGTCAACGATGAGCTTCATCTCGTGGCAGGTCTCGAAGTAGGCCATCTCGGGAGCGTAGCCGGCCTCAACCAGCGTGTCGAAACCAGCCTTGATGAGCTCGCAGACGCCGCCGCACAGCACAGCCTGCTCGCCGAAGAGGTCGGTCTCGGTCTCCTCCTTGAAGGTGGTCTCCAGGATGCCTGCACGGCCGGCGCCGATGCCGGAAGCGTAAGCCAGGGCGATCTCCTTGGCCTTGCCGGTGTAATCCTGCTCCACGCAGATCAGGGAGGGGCAGCCCTCGCCCTCGGTGTACAGGCGGCGGACGATGTGGCCGGGACCCTTGGGCGCGATCATGATGACGTCAACATTTTTGGGCGGGGTGATGGTCTTGAAATGGATGTTGAAGCCGTGAGCAAAAGCCAGTGCCTTGCCCTCGGTCATGTAGGGAGCGACCTGCTTGTTGTAGATGTCGGCGCACAGTTCATCGGGGACCAGCATCATGACGATGTCACCGGCCTTGGCGGCTTCCTCAACCTCCATGACCTTGAAGTTCTCGTGGGCAGCAGCAAACTCGGAAGCCTTTTCCCAGTGGCTGGAACCCTTGCGCAGGCCGACGACGACGTTCACGCCGCTCTCGGCCAGGTTCTCGGAATGGGCATGGCCCTGGCTGCCGAAGCCGATGATGGCAACGGTCTTGCCGTCCAGCACGCCGAGGTTGCAGTCGGAATCGTAGTACTTTTTGATCGCCATGATAGATTTACTCCTTTTATAATTGGATTCGATCTCTTCCAGATCGTATATATTCAGCGCCGGTTGGGGCGGGGAACCTTGGTATGGGTCAGGTTTTGGCGGCAGTACCCGGATAAGGATACTGGATGCCGCTGACTTCCTGCGAGGGTTTCTGCATGTGATGGTGCATGCCGCCGCGCTCGATGGCGGTGACGCCGGTACGGCACATTTCCAGGATGTTGTAATCCTTGAACATGAGCAGGAAGGCGTCGATCTTGACGGGGCGGCCGGTCAGTTCAAAGACCATGCTGTCGGGGGACAGGTCGATGATCTTGGACTTGTAGATGCTTGCGATCTCCCGCAGCTCGGCACGGTTGTGCACGTCGGCCTGGACTTTCAAAAGCAGCAGCTCCCGCTGGAGGCTGTTCTTCTCATCCAGTTCAAAGACCTGACGGGTGACTTCCAGGCGCTCGGTCTGCAGAAGCAGCTGGCTCAGCTCGTTCTCGTTGCCGTGGGTGGTAACGGTGATGCGGCTGATGGTGGGGTCGTTGGTGGCGGATACCGTCAGGCTGTCAATGTTGAAGCCGCGGCGGCAGAAAAGGCTGGAGACCCGGGCCAGAACGCCGCCCTGGTTGTCCACCAGGATGCTGATGACGCTGCGCTTGCTGGTATCGGGAGTGTCCTGATTTTGCATGGTGGGTTCCTCCTTTATTCCATGATGATGTCGGCAATGTCGCCGCCGCCGGGGATCATGGGCAGGACCTTTTCGTCCTTGCCGATGCGGCAGTCGATCCAGCAGGGGCCTTTCTGGGTCAGGGCGTCAGCGAACGCAGCCTTGAACTCGGCGGGCGTCTCGCAGCGGTAACCCTTGGCGCCGAAGCCTTCGGCCACCTTGGCAAAGTCGGTGCGGCGGTGGGGATCGGTGTTGGAATAGCGCTTGCCGTAGAAGGAGGTCTGCCACTGACGGACCATGCCCAGCACCTGGTTGTCAAAGATGACGGTGATGATGGGAAGCTCATAGCTGACGGCGGTGCAGCCTTCGTTCAGGTTCATGTGGAAGCTGCCGTCGCCGGTGAGCATGACGACGCGGGCGTCGGGGCCGAGACCGATCTGTGCGCCGATGGATGCGCCGTAGCCGAAGCCCATGGTGCCCAGACCGCCGCTGGTCAGGAAGCCGCGGCTCTTGGTGTGGTGCAGATACTGGGCGGCCCACATCTGATGCTGGCCCACGTCGGTGACGTAGACGGCGTCGGGCCCTGCCTGGCGGCAGATCTCGTCGATGATCTGATGGGGTTTGAGCTCGGTGTCGCTGTCCACGGGCTTGTAATCGAATTTCTGCCATTCCCGGATCTGGGCCATCCACTCGGGATGCTTGGCGGGCTCCACGTAAGGCAGGATCGCCTGCAGGATGTAGGCGGCATCGCCCACCAGAGCCAGGTCAATGGCGACGTTTTTGCCGATCTCGCTGGGATCGATGTCGATCTGGATCAGCTTGGCGTTGTGGGCAAAGGTCTCAGGCTTGAGGGCCACGCGGTCGGAGAACCGGGTGCCGACGGCAATGACCAGGTCAGCCTCGTCCACTGCCTTGTTGGTGGTGTAGCAGCCGTGCATGCCCAGCAGTCCCAGGTTGAGGGGCTCGCCGTAGGCCAGCACGCCGGCGGCCATCAGGGTGTAGGTGGCGGGGATCTCCGCCTTGGCCAGCAGGTCCCGCAGAGGCTGGCAGCCTGCCGCGCTGCGGACACCGCCGCCGAAGCAGACCAGAGGCCGCTTGGCCGCATTGATCATCTCGGCCGCCTTGCGGACGCTCTCCTCGTCGTAGCGGGTAACGGTGCGGACCGGCTCGGGAGCTTTGGGGGTGAACTCACAGGAGTTGGCGGTGACATCCTTGGGAATGTCCACCAGAACGGGACCTTTGCGGCCGCTCTGGGCAATACGGAAGGCGGCACGCATGGTGTCGGCCAGATCCTCCACCCGGCGCACGGTGTAGTTGTGCTTGGTGATGGGCATGGTCACGCCCTCGATATACGCTTCCTGGAAGCTGTCACGGCCCAGCAGGGAAGTGGCCACGTTGCCGGTAAAGGCGACCATGGGAACGCTGTCCATGTAGGCGGTGGCGATGCCGGTGACCAGGTTGGTGGCGCCGGGGCCGCTGGTGGCCAGGACCACACCGGTGCGTCCGGTAGCGCGGGCGTAACCGTCCGCCGCGTGGGAGGCACCCTGCTCATGGGCAGTCAGGATGTGGCGGATCCGGTCAGAGTTTTTATATAATTCATCGTAAAGGTTCAGAACCGCGCCGCCCGGATACCCGAAAATGGTATCCACGCCCTGCTCGGCCAGCACCTCCACGAAAATCTGGGAACCTGTCAGCATCATTGTGATCCTCTCCTTCTCCTGCTTTTTCCTGTATTGCGGTACTGCCCGGCGCATCCTCGCACCGGCAAAAGGGAAATAAAAAACGGCCCTCATCTCCTGCTTTCCAAGAGACAAAGGCCGGTAAAAGCTCTCTGCGGTACCACTCTCATTGATATGCCGGTAAAAGCATACCCACTCAACGGGCTTCCAACAAAGCCCTGCACGCTAACGGGTGCGGCCGTATCCGCTTACTGGGGAAAACCGGTTGGGCGGATCTGCTCAGGGATGACTTCACACGCGGTATGCCCGCCGCCTTGCACCGACCGGCGGCTCTCTGTGGGGTTCCGCAGCGTTACTACTTCCCATCCACGCATTTCGGATTTGCTATAAACTATACCGCAAATACCGGCCGTTGTCAACAGCTTTTGTGAATTATCACATCATTTTGCCCTGTCCCGCCTTGCGAAGGCGCGACCCTGCGTGTATACTGGTATCGAGAAATGTCTTGAAAAGTATAAAGGGGATTTTGGTATGGATGTTCATGAAATGAGCCTCCGCCTGCACGGTCTTGTGGTGCTGCGCGGTCTGCTCTCGGACCCTGTGATTGAAAAATATGCGGCCATGCTGGCATCCGCAGCATCGGGGGAGGATGCTTTCGTCACCTCCGCCGCGCAGTTTGAAGCGGCGCTGTTTGATACCGGCCGCTGCTGGACAGACTACCTGCTGGATGCCGTGCTGGAAAATGACAACATCTGCATCCGCAAGGCGGCGTCCGGCGGCGCGCCCCGGGCGGCCGAAGATGCCCTGACCTCGGAGCTGGCCTTTTTGCAGCAGGCGGGCTGCGGGGGACTGGATGACCTGCTGGCCGACCTGCCCGAGCAGCTGCGTGCCGCCTGTGCCTTTTTGCCCCGCTGGGAGACAAAGGAAGCAGATTACCCCGCCGCCTATCTTCAGCGCCGGCGTGAGGTGGGCAAGAAAGGCTACGGTATGTTTGCCCGCCACCATGTGTTTACGGTGGAAAACGGAACGCTGGTCCCGGTCCATTGCCCCGACCCCCAGCGTCTGAGCGAGCTGCCCGGCTATGAGGCCGAGCGCGCCAAGGTCATTGCCAACACCAAGGCTTTGCTGGCCGGGCTGCCCGCCAACAACGTGCTGCTGTACGGCGACGCAGGCACCGGCAAGTCCAGCACCGTCAAGGCCATTGCCAACGAGTTCGCGGGCGAGGGCCTGCGCCTGGTGGAGGTCAAGAAAAACCAGCTGTATCAGATCCCGGCGGTCATGGAAGCGCTGGCGGACAACCCGCTCAAATTCGTACTGTTCATTGACGATCTGAGCTTCTCCTCCAACGACGACGATTTCGCCGCCCTCAAGGCGATTCTGGAAGGCAGCGTGGGCGGCCGCAGCCACAACATTGCGGCGTATGCCACCTCCAACCGCCGCCACCTGGTCAAGGAACGCCTCAGCGACCGGGAAGGGGACGATATCCACGCCGGGGATACCCGCCAGGAGCTCATGAGCCTGTCGGCCCGCTTTGGTCTGACGGTGACCTTCCAGAGCCCCGACAAGCAGCGGTTTGACGCCATCCTGCTGGAGCTGGCCCGCCAGTACGGCGTCCAGATGCCCGCCGATCAGCTCTACCGCAAGGGCGAGGCTTTCGCTCTGCGGGCGGGCGGCCGCAGCCCCCGTGTGGCGAAACAGTTCATCGAACTGTGCAAGGGCGGCGTCCCTGTGTGACGCCCTGAAACAGGTTTTTGCCGTGTCCGGTCATTGGCCGGGCACGGCTTTTTTGTGCCCGTAGGTCAGCGAAGGGAAAATCACTGCCGCACCGCGATGCACTCGATCTCCACCCGGGCGCCCTTGGGGATGCCAGCTACCTGCACGCAGCTGCGGGCGGGGTAGGGAGCCTCAAAAGCCTGGGCGTAGACTTCATTGACGGCGATAAAATCGTTCAGGTCGGCCAGAAAGACCACCGTCTTGACCACGTCCTTCATGGTCAACCCGGCTTCCGCCAGAATGGCTTTCAGGTTTGCCAGGCTCTGACGGGCCTGATCTGCAATGTTGTCGGCCATCAGACCGGTGGCGGGGTCCACGGGGATCTGTCCCGAGACAAACACCATGTTGCCCAGATCCAGGGCCTGGGAATAGGGGCCGATGGCGGCGGGAGCGTTTGCGGTGGATACGACTTTCATAAATACAGCACTTCTTTCTTTTATATAAATAGGTTGGAATGGCGATGGTATGTCAGGCGCGCTCGCTGACCAGCTTGAAGCCTGCTTTGGTCAGCGCCTGCTTGATTTCCTCGATCTGCAGCATGTCGCGGGTCTCCAGACCCAGTTTGAGGAAGCAGCTGGTGATGGCCATGTTGGTGTCGCCCAGATCGTACTGGACGCTGACCACGTTGGCGCCGCAGCTGGAAATGATCTCGCTGACGCGGGTGAGCTGGCCGGGTTTGTCCTCCAGGGCGATCATCAGGTTGCACTTGCGGCCGCTCATGACAAGGCCGCGGTTGATGACGCGGGAGAGGATGTTCACGTCGATGTTGCCGCCCGAGACCAGGCAGACGGTCTTTTTGCCCTCGATGGGCAGCTTGCCGTACAAGGCCGCTGCCACCGACACGGCGCCCGCGCCCTCGGCCACCAGTTTCTGGTTCTCCATCAGGGAGAGAATGGCGGCGGCGATCTCGTCCTCGCTGACGGTGATGACGTCGTCCACGTATTTTTCCACCAGTTCAAAGGTCAGTTCGCCGGGGGTCTTGACCGCGATGCCGTCGGCGAAGGTGTCCACGGTGTCCAGCGTCTCATAGGTGTGATCCCGGTGGGCACGGAACATGCTGGCCGCCCCGGCGGACTGCACGCCGTAGACCTTGACGTCGGGCCGCAGGCTCTTGATGGCAAAGGCCACGCCTGCGATCAGTCCGCCGCCACCGATGGGAACGATGACCGCCTCCACATCCGGCAGCTGCTCCAGAATTTCCAGACCGATGCTGCCCTGACCTGCGATGACCTGTTCGTCGTCGTAGGGGTGGATGAAGGTCATGCCGGTCTCCTGCTGCAGCTCCACGGCGCGGTCGTGGGCGTCGTCGTAGGTGCCCTTGACCAGACAGACCTCCGCGCCCAGACGCTTGGTGCTCTCCACCTTCATGATGGGGGCGCCGTCCGGCATGCAGACCACACTGCGCAGTCCCATGCGAGTGGCGGCCAGGGCAACGCCCTGTGCGTGGTTGCCCGCGCTGCAGGCGATGACACCCTTGGCGCGCTCGGCTTCGGAAAGCTGGCTGATTTTATAGTAGGCGCCACGCACTTTGAAACTGCCGGTGACCTGCAGGTTTTCGGTTTTGAGGTACAGGTCGCTGGTCTCGCTCAGGCGGGGGGCGGCGATCAGGTCGGTGCGGCGGGCGACATCCTTCAGGATGAATGCAGCGTGGTAGATTTTGTCCAGTGTCAGCATGGAAACCTCCTGTGGCCGCCTGCCGGCGGCAAGATGATCGGCAGAGCATCTCACCGTCCCAAAGGGGTACGGGCAACAAAAATCCCCGCACGCGGCGGGGCAGAGAAGCTTCGCCGTTGAAGCTATGGTGTTGATTATAGTTGAACTGCGTTGATTCGTCAAGTGAAATAAATTCATGTGTATGCGTGTCGCGGTCAAAAAATCGTCATTTGCCGAGATGGGACGGAATCTGCTTCACGGGACATCGTACCGGAAAAGAATTTTTTTGCGCGCCGGACTGCTGTCCTGAAACAGCGGCCGCAAAAGCTGGACAAACCGGAAATGCCGCGCTATGATGGAAAAAAGAAAGGGAGGGAACAGCATGAAACGGATCTGGTACCGGGCGACCGCGGCTCTGCTTTGCGCAGGCCTTCTTGCGGGATGCAGCCGCCTGATGACCTGGACGATTTTTGATACCGTGAATCTGCTGCAGGAAAATCTGGGCGGCGGTGACTACGGTACGGACTGGGGAGAGGACAGCGTCAACACCTCCACGGACTATCTGATGGAAGGGGACAACGTGTTTGAGCTGGAACCTTATCCGCTGTCCCAGGGCGTGGCTCCCATCCTGGAAGAAGTGGACCGGCGTCTGGGCAATCTGCTGGATTCCCGGTTCAATGTGGATCAAGTCCAGCTGAACGTGGACCCGGAAGGCAACGTGGTGGAAGCAAGCCTGCAGGTCACCCAGTACCTTGGTACGGAGCCCGGCTTTAACGGCGGCTTTACTGTCCGGTGGGCGTACGAGACCCAGATCCTTACCTATTACACCACGGGAACATTATATAGCAACGATCCCACCGGCGGTTATAATGAAAACCTCTCGGCGGATTTCCTCAATGCCAACCTGGCGGCCTTGCCGGTGGAGGCAATCAAAACCATCATGCCCGACGGTTTTACCGTCCGGTTCACGGCATTCTCCCGGCCCCTGGCAGGGGAGACCATGGTGGATATGCGCAACCCGCCGCAGCAGCTGGATATGTCCCAGGCGGCGGTGGGCGCCTACGGCACAGCGGACGGCGGCCCCCAGTGGACGCTCGTGGTGGAAGTGCCGGAGGATTGGGACCAGCGGCTCAGCTTCTGCTATGAGCCGGCCGTGCCGGAACAGTGGATCGGCAACCCGGCAAGTTATACCAGAACGGATGTCATGGTTGCTGATACCGGCCTGCGCTATACCCGTGACTGGGGTGAGACCTGGAAGGCGCTGCCCTCCCAGTATTCTCAGCTGGCGCAGGACTGCCTGGACGATTACACCGACATCACAAGATCCAGCTGGTCCATCTCGGAGGAGGAAGGCGGCCCGGTGGCCTTTTTGCTGGGCGGCAACGATGCGACCCTGGTGTACAGCATGGATGACGGCGGGACCTGGTCCCAGATGAACCTGGGCAGCACCGAGGACGCCACGCTGGACCGCCGTGTTGCCCGGCTGCTGCCCGGCGGAATGGGCCTTGCAGCCGCGGGCGGCAACTGGACCATGGGCAGCGGCTGCTGGCGTGCGTTGGCACTGACGCAGGACGGCGGCCAGACCTGGGATAATGTGTCGGATACCCTGCCCGGGGAGCGCAGCATCTGCGGCGCGGATATCACCGAGGACGGTACTCTCATGATCTCCCTGGAGACCCGGACGGAGGACAACTGGCCGGAGGTCTACGTATCCACCGATGCGGGGCAGAGCTGGACCCCCGTCAATATGCCCTGGACCGATGCCGAACTGGAGGAGGTCTACTGGATCTACCGCCTGGACAGCCTGACCCATACCGAGGACGGCTGGACCGCCCGGTTTACCCAGGAACCCATGGGCAACTGGGCGGCGGAATTCACCGCAACCGACCTGACCGGATACTGGCAGTATAGCGGACGCGTCCACGTGCAAAGCTAAGGGAAAAAATCCCTCGATTGTCCTTGACAAAAGACCGGACTCTCCGCCATAATAGAAGGTGCGAAAGGGAGTAGCTTGCGGCAACCTGCCGTAACGGTCTGCGTCAAGACGGCAACCGCCCGCAACCGGATCAAAAAGCAAGACTTTTGCCATATGTCCGCCGAAAAGCGGGTGTTGGCAAAAGTCTTTTTTTTGTGCCCGGATACTTCCCGGACGAAGGTGAACCATCCGTCTGCCCGGCGGAGGAAATTATCTCCGGCGCGGGGGCATGGCTTCATCGGAAAACAAAAGGGCAGAATCCTGCCCGCGGGGCGGCGTCGGCCGCACCGCGGGAAACTTGCATTCTGAGCTTTTGCTTTCGGGTGGGGCTGGTGCTTTCCCGCCGGGAATTGTGTGAGAGGAGTTTTTCTATGGAGGCTTTATTCGGAAATCTGCTCAATATCCAGTGGCAGCAGATCGTCATGTGGGCAATCGGCGCCCTGCTGATCTATCTGGCCATCAAAAAGCAGATGGAACCCTCGCTGCTGCTGCCCATCGGCTTCGGCACCATCCTGGTCAACCTGCCGCTGTCCGGCGCGGTGACCCAGATCATCGACGGCGTGACCGAGGTCGGTATCCTGGACGTGCTGTTTGACGCGGGCATCGCCAACGAGCTGTTCCCGCTGCTGCTGTTCGTGGGCATCGGCGCCATGATCGACTTTACGCCGCTTCTGTCCAACCCCAAGCTGATGATCTTCGGTGCGGCGGCACAGTTCGGCATCTTCTTCACCCTCTGCCTGGCCACGCTGCTGGGCTTTGACATCCGGGACGCGGCCTCCATTGCCATCATCGGCGCGGCGGACGGCCCCACCACCATTTTCGTCGGTAACTATATGCAGACCCAGTATATCGGCGCGATCATCGTGGTGGCTTACTCCTATATGGCGTTGGTGCCCATCATCCAGCCGCCGGTCATCCGCATGGTCACTTCCAAAAAGGAGCGCCAGATCCGCATGAAGTACGCGGAAAAGAGCGTTTCCAAGACCACCAAGATCCTGTTCCCCATCTTCATCACCGTGGTCGCGGGCATCTTTGCTTCCCGCAGTGTTGCCCTTATCGGTTTCCTGATGTTCGGCAACCTGATCCGTGAGTGCGGCGTTCTGGACGGCCTGTCCGAGACGGCACAGAAAGTCCTGGCCAACCTGATCACCCTGTTCCTGGGCCTGACCGTGGCCACCAAGATGCAGGCGGAGAGCTTCCTCAACGCCCAGACGCTGATGATCCTCTGCCTGGGCCTTATCGCTTTCATTTTCGACACCGTGGGCGGCGTTTTCATTGCCAAGCTGTACAACATCTTCAGCAAGGAAAAGATCAACCCCATGATCGGTGCTGCCGGTATTTCCGCTTTCCCCATGTCTGCCCGTGTCATCAATAAGATGGGCCTGGAGGAGGACAACCAGAACTTCCTGCTCATGCACGCGGTGGGCGTCAATGTTTCGGGTCAGATCGCTTCCGTCATTGCCGGCGGCATGATCCTGTCGCTGTTCGGCTGAGCCGAGAAAGGGGTACGCTATGTTCAATATGGATACGTTTCTGCCGGTCCTGGCCAAGGCTTTGCAGGGCTGGATGGGTGTGTTTGTCGTCACCCTCATTCTGATCGCGCTGGTGTATCTGTTCAACCAGCTGTTTTCCAACGATTCCAAAAAGCAGTGAATTCTGCACTGTCGGCGGCCTGACAGCAGGCCGGGCGGCGTGTCTGTCTCCATGGGGGAGGCGGACACGCCGCTTTTTTGATTCTTGTTGTGAAAAATGGCCGAAACAAGGGCTTTCGACCATAAAAATTTGTTGACAAATCTTTCTTCAAACGGTAGAATGATTACATTCGTGGATGCCCGGCAGGAGGCATGGCAATGCAGCATTTGGACCCCGCGCTGATCGAAAAGGCAAAGACCGGAGACGAAACCGCGCTGGCCGCCCTGATCGCCCGCATGATGCCCGCCATCCGCAGGGGCGCGGCGGGATGCGCCGTACCCGGCCTCGACTTTGAGGACGCGGTGCAGGAAGGCCTGATCGGCCTGTTCGACGCCGTGCGCAGCTACGATCCCGGCCAGGGTACCGGCTTTGCCGCCTATGCCTCGGCCTGCATCACCCACGCACAGCAGGATGCCTGCCGCGCGGCCTTGCGCAAAAAGCATTCACCTCTCAACACCAGCGTGCCGCTGCCGGAAGACTCCGCCACGCCTGGACCGGAGGAACTTGCCATTGCGGGCGAGGCCTTCGACGACGTAATGCACCGGATGGAGACGCAGCTGTCTCCGCTGGAGCGCAGTGTGCTGGAATATGCCATGGACGGCTGTTCGGCTGCCCGCACCGCCCAACTGCTCGGGCGGGAACCCAAGGCGGTGGAAAACGCCCTGGCACGCGCCCGACGCAAACTGCGCGGTGCGCCGTGAACTTTTTTGGAACCCGGCTGAAAGGCCAGGCAATATATGCCCCCAGTAGCTTAACATTCAGAGCGTTGGTCCTTAACCAAAGGTGTCGGTTGAAATCCTTCCGCGGGCAAAACTAAACAAAGAGGAGATACCCACTATGTTCGAAGACAAGACTTTAGTATGCAAGGATTGCGGCAAGGAGTTCGTCTGGACCGCCGGCGAGCAGGAGTTCTACGCCAGCCGTGGTTTCGAGAACCAGCCCCAGCGCTGCAAGCCCTGCCGCGATGCCCGCAAGAACGCTACCCGCGGTGAGCGCCAGATGTTCGACGCTGTCTGCGCCAGCTGCGGCAAGGAGTGCAAGGTTCCTTTCCAGCCGCGTGAGGACCGTCCGGTCTACTGCAGCGAGTGCTTCGCCAAGATGCGCCAGAACTAATTTCTGACTGTATCGGCAAGCCACAGGTTTTGCAACAAAAAGGGCGCGCTTCCCTTTGGGCATGATGCCCGGGGCAGCGCGCCCTTTTGATGCACAGGGAGGAAACGGAATGCAACCTGTAAAAATACCGGCCGTCAAACGGATCTTATGGTGCCTGGGCGCGGCGGTCCTGCTGCTGATGATCTGCTCCAAGTCGTCGCCCTTGTACCCTCTCAACGACTGGATGGACGCCAACATCTTCTATACCATGGGCAAGGCCATGATGAACGGCAGCGTGCTCTACCGGGATGTCTTCGACCACAAGGGCCCGCTGCTTTACCTGATCTACGGTCTGGGCTGGTGTGTGGATCACACCGGATTTTTCGGCGTCTTTCTGTTTGAGATCGCAGCCTTCGCGGCCTTTCTCTACTGGTCGCTGCGTACGGCGGAACTGTTTGCTGGGCCGCTGCACCCGGCCTGGGCGCTGGCGGCGGGGGTTCCGGTAGCGGCAGGCCAGGCCTTTGCCCATGGCGGCAGCGCCGAGGAGCTTTGCCTGCCTTTCCTGGCCTGGGCCTTGTATGAGGTCCTGCATTTTGCCTTGCAGACCCCGGCAGACCGCCGCCCGGTATCCCTGGGGCGTGTTGCGGCGCTGGGATTTGGCGCAGGATGCGTGCTGTGGGTCAAGTTCACCATGATGGGCTTTTTCCTGGGCTGGGTGCTGGTGCTGGCGGTATTCTACCTGCGGGCAGGCTGGCTGCGGCAGCTGGGCCTGAGCTGCGCCGCCTACCTGGGCGGCATGGTCCTTTCCACATTGCCCTGGCTCGTTTACTTTGGCGTAAACGGTGCGCTGGGTGATTTCTTCGGCACCTATTTCGGGGATAATCTTTTCCTTTACAGCGGGGGCGGCCAGGGGGACACCGGTTTTGCCGCCACCTTGCTTGCCATCGTGCAAAAGACCTACTGGGGCTGTCACGACACCCCACTGTTTGCGGTCCTGGCTGCACTGGGAATCCTCTGGATGCTGCTGCGCCGCCGATTTGCCGGTGCGGTCTCAATGGTGGTTCTGGCCGCGGCGCTGGCCGCCACCGGCTTTGCCCGCGGCGCTTACCATGTTTATTACTTCCTGCCTTTCGGGGTGTTTGCGGCACTGGGCGTTGCGCCCCTTGCTCTGGCAGCTCGGAAACTGTCCGCGGCCGTCAAAACTTTCCGGAACTTGCTGCCCGCCGCAGGAGCGGCGGCCGCGCTGGCCTTCTGCCTGCTGACCTGCCATAACGTGGGGCAGCTCCTTCGACCGGCGGAAGAACTGCCCCAGTATCAGTTTGCATCCATTATGGAGGAGAACGGCGGAGGGACGCTGCTCAATTACGGCACACTGGACGGCGGTTTCTATACCGTGACGGGCGTGCAGCCGCCCTGCCGGTTTTTCTGCGTGACCAACCTGCCCATGCCCGAACAGCAGGAGCAGCAGAACGCCCTGATGGAATCCGGCGGGGTGGACTTTGCCGTCTCCCTGGACCCGTCCCTGGGGGAGCGCTTTGACTATACGCTGACGGCACAGGCGGAGTACGACGGCGGCGAGGGCAGCATTACCTGGTATCTGTATCGCAAAAACAGCTGAACGCTCTGCCGGACAGGAGCGTCACCGGCAGCCGCCCGGCAATTCAGCCGATGGCCCAGATCTATGGCGGGCGGCAAATGCCTTTCCGCCAACGTACTCTCACCAAAATCAAAACCACCCTCAAAACATTTGTTTTGGGGGTGGTTTTTGTATGTTCCACACACTTGTTTGGACTTGGTTCCAATGGAAAAGAGGCCTTATTTTTTGCCCTTGCAGAAGTGCAAGACCACATTTGCGGCCAGAAGCGCATATGTGATCCAAACCGAGGTGCTGAAGGCAGAGAAGAACCTGTCGAAAGACCACAGACTGTCCCCGAAGATACCAAATACGGCGTGAAGAATGCTGTGGGCGGAGAGACTGCCGTCGTGGATGACCGGTTCCGCATTGAAAAGAACATTCAGGCCTAAATCCACGGTGCAGAACAGGGAGATCAAAAACAGAGTCGCCGCAATAATTTGAATGGTCCTCAGCTTTTTCATATGACACCTCCGAGAATCGGGACGGCCCGCGCTTTCTTTTATAATGAGGATACCAGTGACTCCGGAAGAAGTCAACGACTGCTCGGTGCATCGATGATAGGGCGCTGCCCGGCAAAACACGGCTTTCTGGCGCTTGTGCCGGTGGTCAAAATCGTCATTCGATCTCAGAACCGAGACAAACCCTGCGCCCGGTTGCGATTTTGCCGGGGCTGTGGTATCATAAACTCTGTATTGCAGCGCCACCGAAAGGAGCGGCAGAATGGAAAAAATCAAAGACTTTTTGTACCGGCGCCGCCTCTGGTTTGCCTGGGCAGCGGTACTGGTTGTCTGCGCCTTGGCGCTGGCCTGGGTCCGCTATGACCTGGCCGACACGGTGGACGGCCAGCCGGTGTATGAGATCGTCAACGACGATTACTCCCAAAAAATCGAACTCCCGGTTTCCGCTAATGCGGGGGAGGACGCCCTGACTCAGCAGATCCGGCTTTCCGCCGGGCAAAGGATCTACGGCGTGCGGCTCAACATTGCCACCTATGACCATGCGTTTGCCGCCGGCACGCTGCACGCAGAACTGTGCAGCGCGGACGGAGGAACGCTGGCGTCCGGTACGCTGCCCTGTATTGAGCTGCGGGACAATACCTTTGAAACGGTGATTTTTGACGCCGCCTACACGGCGGTGGATGACGAGAGCCTGACCATCCGCCTGTGGGTGGACGGCATCGGGGAAGGGGAAGCCGGGTATCCCATCGGCATCTGGGCCAGCGAGGCCCAGGTGGGGGAGATGGCTCTTTCCGGGTCGGACGGCTCTTTGAACGCTACGGCGGCTTTGCAGTATGTGGTGGATTATTCCGGCAGCTGGTCGGGCAAAATCCTTATGATGCCCGCCGTGCTGATTTTTGCGGCAGTGGCGGTGGGCTTCTGGCTGCTGTTCGGCCGCAAAGCCCGCCCCGCTCTGGCCGTGCTGATCTGCGGCGGGCTGCTGGGCACTGCCTTTGCGGTGGTAACGCCGCCGCTGGTGGCCCCCGACGAATACACCCACCTGGCTGTGGCTTACCAGTATGCCAGTGATCTGCTGGGCCAGCCGGTCCGGGCGGAGGACGGCACTCTGCTGGTCCGCGCCTGCGACGAACCCTATTTTGAAAGCCAGACCGGCGAGATCGGCATTTTTGCCTATAAGACCATGGGGGAGAACCTCACGGCGCAGGGCGGCGGCAGTTCGGATACCGCCACCGACATCTCGGTGGACAGCACCGGCCGCATCTGGTACCTGTATCTGGGCCAGACGGCAGGCATTGCTCTGGCCCGGGTGCTGGGCCTCAGCTTTTTTGCCATGCTGCTTCTGGGGCGGTTGGGCAACCTGATTTTGTACCTGCTGCTGGCGGCGCTGGGTGTCCGCTTGGCTGCTCCCAATCAGCGCTGGCTGTTTGCGGCGGCGGCTCTGCTGCCCATGTCGCTGCAGCTGGCGGGCAGCCTTTCCGCCGATGCCCTGGTGCTGGGCATGGCCTTTGCCTATACGGCCCTCTGTTTTGCTCTGCGCCGGCAGCCCGCCAATCCGGCAAGGCTGGCCGCGCTGCTGATCCTGGCGGCCTGCATCGGCCCGGCAAAAGCGATCTATCTTCCCGTGGTGCTGCTCTGCCTGATCATCCCGGCACAAAACCTCAGCTGGCGCGCCGGAAAACCGGAGCAGTCCCTCCGCATCGGCGGAGCCAAGGGCATTCAGACCCGCCCCGGCACGTTGGTCAAGGGGCTGGCACTGGTCCTGGCCCTGCTGTTCTGGGTACAGGCCAACCTGGGCGCGCTGCTATACGCCACCCGCGACGTGGACAATGTGGGCCTGACCCGGGGTGCTGTTGCTCTGGCAACAGCTGCCATCCTGCTGGGCGTCGTATACTGGAATGTAAGGCAGCGCCCCCGCGCAAAGCGTGTCTTTTTCGTGGTTCTGGGACTGTGTGTACTGGCTGTGGTACCAGTGGTACTCTACCGCCTGACCCATATGTGGGGCGGTCTTACGCCGGAGCAGCTGGTCAACAGCATTCAGGAAAACGGCGACTCCATCTACACCTTCTCGGCGGGGTATATCTGCCGTAATGTCCCGGCTACCGTCAAGCTGCTGCTGCGCTCAGTGTCGGAGCAGGGAGCTCTCTGGCTCCAGGGAATTCTTGGGACCGTGCTGGGCGAACCCATCGTTTACCGCATCGAGGTCAGCTGGCTTCTCGGCATCGGACTGCTGGGAGCGCTGGCGGCGTCGTCGCTGCCTGTGGCGGATGACGAGGCTGCCCGCCTTGCTACCCGCACCCGGGTGTGGACCGGCCTGATCGCCCTGTGCGTGGTTGGTCTGACCTTCTTTGCCGCGCTGAGCTGGACGCCCATCAACTACACCACCATTTTCGGGGTGCAGGGACGTTACTGGCTGCCGGTGCTGCCTTTGGTCCTGGTGCTGGTACACTCCAATAAAAACTTCTGTACCCGGCGCAGCCTGGGCCGCGGCGCGGTGTTTGCCGTCGCCTGCCTCACATCGCTTGTCATCCTGCAGGGATACGATCTCTACGCATCCTGGCAGGCTGTCATATAAAATGTTTTTCACAGAGAAAGGAATATGTAACCATGACTGTTCAGAGAGATACCATCATCGCCCAGATCCTTCAGAATGACCCCGAGCAGGGCTGCGTCCCCATCTTCCTGGCCACCGGCATGCACTGCCTGGGCTGCATGGCCGCCCACGGCGAGACCGTTGAGGAAGCCTGCGCCGTCCATGGTGTGGACGCCGACGCTCTGATTGCACAGCTCAATGACTACTTTGCCAAAAAGCAGTGAGCCCCGGCTGCCTGTGCTGGATGCCAGGCTTTCGGCTGCGGCCGCCTACGTCCGGGCCGGACACCCGGCGGCTGACATCGGCTGCGATCACGGCAAATTGAGTGCGTGGCTCGCGGGCAGCGGACGCTGCCCGCGTGTTTTTGCATGCGATCTTCGCCCAGACCCCTTGGAAAAAGCCCGCCGCCGCTGCGTACCCTGGAAAGACCGGGTGGATTGCCGCCTGGGCAGCGGGCTGGAAGTCCTGCAGCCGGAGGAAGCCGACGACATCATCATTGCCGGCATGGGCGCCGAGACGATCCTGGAAATTCTGGATGCTGCTCCCTGGGTGTCGGACGAGCGGTATAATCTGGTGCTGGTGCCTGCCACCAAGCACAGCCTGCTGCGGCTGGGACTGGCACAGAGGGGCTTTGCCCTGCTGGACGAGACCCTGGCCTATGCCGCCGGACGGTGGTACGCGGTGATGAATGCCCGCTTTGACGGTGACCGCCACACCCCCGACGCCTGGCACTGCCTGACCGGCAAAACGCCGGGGCAGCCGGGGTTTGCGTCCTACTGCGCACAGCAGCGGCCCAAACTGAAAAAATACCGTCTGGGCCTTGCCCCCGGCCCCGAAGCCCAGGCGGTGGATGCACTGATCGAACGATTGGAGGGCAACCTATGAGCATTACGGTACAACAGGTCCTGGAGGAGATGCGCCGCATCGCCCCGCCGGAACTGGCGGAATCCTGGGATAACGTGGGCCTGCTGGTGGACGCCGGCCGCCCGGTGGACGCCATCCTGACCACACTGGATATCACCGCCCCCGTGGTGGAAGAAGCGGTGAAGCAGGGCTGCACATTGATCGTCTCCCACCACCCGGTGATCTTTGATCCCATCAAGCGGGTCACGGCGCAGGATCTTCCGGCGCTGCTGCTGGCGGGCGGAGTTTCTGCCGTCTGTATGCACACCAATCTGGATGCCGCTCCCGGCGGCGTCAACGACACTCTGGCCGAACTGCTGGGCATGCGGGATACCATTCCCTTTGCCGACGGCTGCGGCCGTATCGGTACGGTGGATGCTACCACCGCAAAGGCGCTGGCGGAACTGTGCCGGGATACCCTCGGCCCCGGCGTGCGCTATGTGGAGGCGGACCATCCCGTCCTGCGCCTGGCGGAAGTCAGCGGCGCCGGCGGCAGCTACTGGAAGGAAGCGCTGGAACTGGGGGCAGACTGCCTGGTCACCGGCGAGGCCAACCACCACGTGGCATGCGACGCCAAACAGCGGGGCATGGGTCTTGTAGCGGCGGGCCACTGGGCCACCGAGCGCCCCATTGCGGCGGTGCTTGCCAAACGCCTGAGCGAGGCGTTCCCGGATATCCCCGTGACCGTGTCCCGGGCGGATCAGGACCCGTTTACCTATCTCTGATTGGGGAAACCATATGACTTTGACAGGGCGGCCGTGAACCTGCCGCCCCAGGAGGAGGGAAAAGACCATGGCGCTTGACGCCGCAACGCTGGCACTTGTGACAGCCGAGCTGAAAGACCGGCTGCTGGAAGCGCGCATTGACAAGATTTTTGAGCCCACGCGGGACGAAGTACTGCTGCTGCTCCGCACTCGCACTGATACATACCGGCTGCTGCTGTCGGCGCGCAGCGGTTCTGCCCGTGTCTGCCTGACGCAGGAGAGCTTTGAAAATCCTGCCACCCCGCCGGGATTCTGTATGCTGCTGCGCAAGCACCTGACCGGCGGACGGCTGATCTCGGTGCACATGGAACCGGGGGACCGCATCGTCTTTTTCGATTTCCGCTGCACCAATGAGATGGGCGACCTGGTGGTGAATACCCTGGCCGCCGAACTCATGGGCCGTTACTCCAACCTGGTGCTGGTCCAGGACGGCCGCATCATTGACGCCCTCAAGCGGGTGGATTTTGAGGACAGTGCCATCCGCCAGCTGCTGCCCGGCCTGCCCTACACCCTGCCGCCCAAACCGTCCAAGCCGGACTTTTTGCAGGTGTCCGGCGCCCAGGCGGTGGCCGAAGCCTGCCGGAAGGACCTCCCTCCCGCAGATGCCCTCACCCGCACGGTGGGCGGCGTCGGCCCGGTGGTCATGCGGGAAGCTGCCTGGATGGCCTTCGGCGGGGAGACTTCTCTGCTGGCCGACGAACTGGACGAGCAGCAGAAAGAAGCCCTTGCCAAGGCCTTTGACGAACTGCGCGCCCGCCATGCCGCAGGCGGCGTTCCCGCCGCGGTACGCCTGCCCCAGCCGGACGGCGGGGAAAAGCCGGTGGAGTTCAGCTTTTTTGCCCCCGGCCAGTACGGTCCCGGGGCAAAGGTGACGACCTACCCCAGTTACAGCGAAATGCTGGAGGACTACTACGCCACCAAGGACCGCGCCGAGCGACTGCGCCAGAAAAGCCGGGAACTGTACAAGGCGGTCCACAATATGCACGAGCGCGCGGTGCGCAAGCAGGCCGCCCGGAGGGAGGAACTGGCCCAAAGCACCAAGGCCGAACGGCTGCGCCTGTATGGCGAGCTGCTGCAGGCGAACCTCTGGGCCATCCAGAAAGGCGACCGCCAGGTCACGGTACAGAATTACTATACCGGCGAGGATGTGACTATCCCTCTGGACCCGCGCCTGGGACCCAACGAGAACGCCCAGAAATACTTCCGTGATTACAAGAAAAAGCAGACCGCCGGTGAGATGCTCAAAAAGCTGCTGGTGGAAGGGGAAGCCGAGATCGAATATCTGGGCACCGTCCTGTATGAGGTGGAGAGCGCCCCCGGTGAGGCGGCCCTGGGTGAGATCCGTGCCGAGCTCAAGAGTCAGGGGTATCTCAAATACTATAAGCAGCGGGACAAAAAGCAGAAGCCTGCGGATTTCCTGCGCTATCGTTCCAGCGACGGGTTTGAGATTTTGGTGGGGCGCAACAATGCCCAGAACGACCGCCTGACCCTGCACACTGCCCGGGGCAAGGATCTGTGGTTCCATGTCCAGAAAGCCCCCGGCAGCCATACCGTCGTGATGAGCGAGGGCAAAGATATCCCCGACACTACCCGTCAGGAGGCCGCCGAGCTGGCAGTGCTGCATTCCAGCCAGAACGGCGGTGCCAAGGTGGCGGTGGATACCACCGAAGTCAAGAACATCTGGAAGGCCAACGGCGCCAAGCCCGGCATGGTCTTGTATGAGGTGTACACCACCGTCTATGTCACGCCGCGCCCTGGCCTGGAAGAACAGCTGAAACAGAATGCCAAGCGCTGAGGCACGCACCATAAGCCGTGTCCCCGCGCCAAGCCACAGGAGCAAAAACGCCCCTGTGGCTTTTTGTATACACCGCACGCAAAAACTTTTGATAAATACTTGACAAAGTTCTGGAGCTGGTGTATATATGAGTTGACATTTAGAAGAACATCTAAATGTTAGCAAAATCTGCCCGAATCGGCGGAGCAAACACAAAGGCATCTTTTCTTTTTCTGCATGACCGGCAAAAGGGATATATATCCCGCATTTTTCAAAAACGTTCGGAGCCGGATAAGCAGGGGGGGGAGACAATGGAAACAGGGGCTTTCCTTTGCGGTAAGCCAAACCCTGCCTTGGGGTTGCACACTCCGCCTTTGAAAGGAAGCGCAGGACAAAACGCCCCTGTGAGCTCCTGTTTCGGGCCAGGCAGTGCGCTTTGCGGCGCACGAAGGGAGGCATATTTTTATGCTCAGGATCGACGGTTTTTCCAAAAGCTACGGCGCGGGCCGCTATGCGGTGCGGGACCTGACCCTTCATGTGGCTCCGGGGGAGATCTACGGCTTTCTTGGCCACAACGGCGCAGGCAAATCCACCACCCTGCGGGCAGTTGCCGGAGTGCTGGATTTTACCGAGGGGGAGATCACGGTGGGCGGCCACTCCATCCGCACCGAGCCGGTGGAGGCCAAGCGCATCATGGCCTTTTTGCCCGATAACCCCGACCTCTATGATTTCATGACCGGCATCCGGTACCTCAACTTCATAGCGGATATATACGGCATCTCCTCGGAGGAACGCACCGCCCGCATTGCACGCTATGCCGACGCCTTTGAACTGACGAAAGACCTGGGTGGGGCCATCGGCGGGTACAGCCACGGCATGAAGCAGAAGCTGGCCTTGATCTCCGCCTTTATCCGCCAGCCCAGGCTGCTTATTCTGGACGAACCCTTCGTCGGCCTGGACCCCACCGCAGCCTATACCTTAAAGACCATGCTGCGGGAACTGTGCGACGAGGGCGGGGCGGTGTTTTTCTCCACCCATGTACTGGAAGTGGCGGAAAAGCTGTGCGACAAGCTGGCCATCCTGCGGGCGGGACGCCTGATCGAAGCGGGCCCCACGGCGGAGATCGTCGGGCGTTCCAATCTGGAGGAAGTCTTTTTGCAGCTGGAACGGGAGGAGGCCGCGCAATGAAAGCCTTTGCAGCACTGGTCAAACTCAGCCTGCTGGAAATGCTCAACGCCGTAGCGGGCAGGGGCAGCCGCCGGCAGGCAGCATCGGCGGGGACGGCGCTTGCTCTTGTGGCGTTTCTCTGCCTGATGCTCTCCTTCACATACAGTGCCTCCCTTGCTGTGGGGCTGAAACTGTTCGACGCCCTGGATCTGCTGCCCGGCATGATGTCGGTGCTGGCTGTGCTCATGGCCTTTCTGCTGACGGTCTTTGCGGCGGGCGGAATGCTGTTCGGCGGCAAGGATAACGACATCATCCTCTCGCTGCCCGTCAGCGACTACGCGGTGCTGCTCTGCCGGGTCCTGGCAGTCTACCTGGAAAACCTGTTCATCACCATCCTGGTCCTGCTGCCCATGGCGTTGGTCTATGCGTTCAACGGCGGCCCGGCGGGAGCCGCTGCGGTGGTGCTGGCGGTGCCGGTTTCCGTCCTGGGCGCACTGCCGCCCACACTGCTGGGAGTGCTGGTGGGCTTTGCGGTGACCTGGCTGTCCTCCCGGGTGCGGCACAGCTCTCTCTTTGCCAGCCTGGGCTACCTGATTTTTATTATGCTGATCCTGGTTGGGTCTTTCCGGATGGGAAATCTGTTTCAGAGCGTGGGGGGTATGCGGCAGGATATTGACGCCGCGCTCCACGGCCCGCTGTTCCTCTTTGGCTTGATGGGAGACGCCTGCACCGGAAACCTTGTGGCGCTGGTGCTTCTGGCGCTGGTCTGCATCCTGCCCTTCCTGGCGGTGACGGCGCTGCTCTGCCGGTCCTACCGCAGGCTGCTCTCCCGTATGAACGCCCGGGCAACACGGAGCAAGTTCCGCATGGTGACCCAGCGGGGCGGTGCGCCTGTGACGGCCCTGCTGAAAAAGGAGGCCGCTCGCTACTTCGGGTCGACCATCTATCTGTTCAACACCAGCTTTGGCCTGGTCATGCTTGCGGTAGGGGCGGTGGCGGCCTGCGTGCGCCGGGATGCACTGCTCGCCCTGTTTGAGCAGGAGATGGGCCTTGCCGTGACCCCCGCCGACTGCTATGGTGTGGTGGCTGCTGCGGTCTGCCTGATGCTGGCCACGGTGTCTACCTCCAGCGTTTCCATCAGCCTGGAAGGCCGGTGCCTCTGGCTGCTCAAGTCCCTGCCGCTGCCCGGTAAAACCATTTTGTATGTCAAGGCCTGGTTCAATGTGCTGGTGGGGTGGCCGCTCACGGCGGTGTGTATCCTGCTTTTGCAGTGGGCGATGGGCTTTACGGCACTGCAGGGGGCGGCGCTGCTGTTCGTCAGCGCAGGGCTTTCGGGTGCGGTGTCTCTGGCGGGCGTGGCGATCAACCTGCTGTTCCCCAAACTGGATGCCCCCAATGACACCATGGTGGTCAAGCAGTCCATGGCGGCGTTCCTGGGAATTTTCGGCGGCATGGGGCTGGCCGGTGTGGGAATTCTGCTCTATATGGTGCTGGCCTCGCTGCTCACGGTGGAAGCCTACCTCATCATGTGCGGTGTGATCCTTGCGGCGGTCTGTCTGCTGCTGGTCCGATGGCTGGCAACGGCAGGGCAACGTCGCTTCGCGGCCCTGTAAAGGCGCCAAATTCGTCCGAACTGTGTCTGTACTGTAAAAGGTTCCGGCAAGGCCTGCCGGGGCCTTTTTTTGTGCCTTTCCTATGCTATAATGAGCGTAGAAAGAGGGTGAAAAACGGCAGAAATTCTGCTGTTTCTCTCTGTGAAAAACAGGCTCCCGCCGCCCTGTTTCTCTGTAACGGCAAAAGCCGGCCAGTGCGGCAAATACCAACGGGACCTGTTCTCCCTGACGGATGAAGAAAGAAGGTGTGGACCTGTGGCACGATATGTACGACTGCTGTCTGCTTTTCTGGCGGCGGCGATGCTGACCGCGGCAGTGAGCGGCTGCGCCCCGGCGCAAAAGGGAGAGGAGGGCGTGACGCCGGAATCCCCGACCACTGAATCAACCTCCCTATCCCAGCCGACACCTGCGGCGACCCGCGGCCCCTGTCCCGATTACGACCAGGCCATGGCCAATGCCACCGGCGCGGGATACCCGGACAGCGCCTGGGAAAGCATGGGCACCGATGAGGCCACCTGCCTGCAAAATGCCTATGCTCTGGCGGCGGCGCTCTATCATAACGACGCGGCGGCCGCAGCCGCGGCCTGCGGATATTCCGACCTGTCCTATGCAGAGGAAAAGCAAACCACAGTGGATGATGTTTTTCCCTTTGAGTCGCTGGACGGCCTGGTGGTCAACGGATTCTCCTTCTCAGGCGGGACGGACGAACCCCTGTGGCTGACCATCTCGGTGGCAGAATCGGGCAGCACGCCGCTGCCGGTGGGGGAGACCACCTATGCCCTGGAGTTCGGTAACGGGTACTATGTCACGTCGGGCTGTGTCTCCGCCATGATCCCCCGGAAAAACTACCGCGCTCAGGAGGGCGAGGCGCTCACGTATGTCCGGTCCTTCCGCAGCTGGGTTACCACGCAGCCCTGGGCGGATGCCAACGACCTGCCGCCCCTCACAACCGCCTACTACGCTGCATCCTTTGCCGCCCTGCGCGGCACGGAGACGGACAACACCGGCAACTGGAAATCCTCCGATCTGGCGGCCCAGGTGCGGGATGCCTTTGGGACGGAGCTGTACGCCTTTGAGGACCCTTACGAGTCCGCGTTCACCCAGGAGGGCTGGGGCAGTGTGTATGACGAGGAGACGGATACCTTCTCTCTGGCAGCCAGTCCGGGGGACGGCAACCGCAACTGCCGGATGATCGACTTTACAGAAAACACCTCCGCCGGGGCCTGGACGCTGACCATGGCCCGGGGAGCGAACAGCCTGTGGATGGAGCCCTATCAGTCGGTGGCCTACACCCTGCGGCAGAATGAGGACGGCAGCTGGGCCATTCTGTGCGCGGACTGGGCGGGCGGCAGCAAAGTGGCCGACTACTCCATGTGGACTACCAAAGTCCGCCTGCCGGACGGGACCGACCTGCCCGAAAGCCTTCCTTTGCGGGTAGACCTTGGCGAACGCGTGACTTGGCAGCAGGCCGCGGATGCCCTGGGCATGGAGGTGTCCGAGCTGCAATCCCTCAACCCGGATGTTCAGCCGGACGAGGACGGAGCTTTCCTGGCCTATGATCTGCTGGTGGACACCGAGTATACTCTGCCCGACAGTCTGCAGCGCGTCGTCCTTATCAACACCCCGTGGGAGGATTACCAGGGCAGCCGCAGCTACTATGTTCCGGCGTCCCTGGACGAGCAGGCAAGCATCGCCGCGGCGGAGGCCCTGGACTTCCTGTGGCACTATAACGTCCGGCTGGGCTATGCCCCGGCACAACCGGTGGAAAACGACAAAAACGCCGAGCTGTATCAAGCCGCGGACGGCGCCCGGTTCACCAGCTACAGTGAGCTGAAGGCCTACCTGGAATTGGTGTTCACACCCGAACTGGCCGCGCAGTATGCAAGCGGCGGCTACAATGCACAGTACGGATACTATACCGGCTATATGGCCGGGGAAAAGGATGAACTCCAATTCGGCGGTGGAGAGCGGGGGACCAACCCTCTGATACTGGCCCAACTCTGTACAGAACCCCAGACCCAACCCGACGGCAGTTTGGTATTCGGCCTTCTGGGCATCGAGTCTTCCGAGGCCGCCGGCGCCGGAGCACCCCCTGCTAGGGCGGTATGGCATACCATCCGACTGGTACAGACCGACGACGGCTGGCGAGTAGCGGAGGCCTCCCTGGCCGTGTAAACATTCTATATATAATATAAGTATAAAAGAGAAGAAGGAGGGACCCTCTATGAAAAAGTACACAAGAGCTGTCGCTGCCCTGATGGCAGCCGCCCTGCTGGCAGGCTGCGCGCCCCGGACGACAACACCTGCCGCAACGCCCACGCCCCAGCCACCGTCCTCTCAGTCAGAGGCGGGCGACCCCACCCCTGCACCCGAAGCAGAACCCACCCCGGCGGGGGAGCCGGGCCTGGACTATGATGAGATGCGCAACGTGGCTACGGGGTACAACACTCCCAGCAGCGTGCAGGAGGGCTACTTCACTGTCTCCAAGGACGGCAAGTGGGGCGTCATCCGTGCCGATGGCACCGAGGTGCTGCCCTGCCGTGCCGATGTCCCGGTAGGACGGTGCAACAATGAGGGGCACTGGACCTGGAGCGTCCCCGGCATGGGCTGGGAGGAGCAGGATGCCATCTCCGCCGAACTGGAAGCGGAGGGGGAGCCAACCCTCTGTCCCGGACACGGTGCCGGCATGATCACCTTCTTCTATGACCTGGATGCGCCCGGGCGGGATATCCATGCCTATGACCCCGGGGCACTCAGGGCTTATCTTTCCTCCGACGGTCCCGGCGACATTGTCGAGATCACCGACGAGATGTGGGAGACCTACGGCGACCCGCTGCCCTGCTACGATGCCAACGAGGAAGGGGAGGAGGGCGACCCTGTTTATCCCTCCGACCCCATTGTCTCGGATCTGGGAGACGGCAATCAGATGATCTACTTCTATGCCGACAAGGCGGGCAACAGGATGGGCGGTACCAACATCCAGCTGGGCGGCTTCTTCTTTGACGAACAGCTGGCGCCTTTCCAGGATACCAACGGCAAGTGGGGTTATATCGACCGGACAGCCAGCCGGGTTACCGAAGCAGTCTACGACGCTACCTACGATTCGGTACGCGATTACAACACCTGGGACTGGACAGCAGAACCCGCCTGCGCCGCTCCTCTCCTGAACGGCTATGTGGCAGTACGTCAGGGCGACAGCTGGGGCCTGCTGGACGATACCGGCAGGGAAGTAATCCCCTGTGAGCGTCCCGGCGTTGCCTGGGACGGCACGACCCTGTGGATCAAGGACGCCACCGGCTGGCATCAGAGTGAACTGCCTGCCTGAACGGCATAATGATTCCAGCTGTCTGACACCTGCCACAGACTGCAGCCAACGGAGAAAAGGAATCAGGCAAAGCTCTGCCGGGAAAAATTTCCCGGCGGGGCTTTTCTTTTGGAGAAAGGTGTGATATGATAGCCCTCGGCTTGAGAAAGCTGAAAAAATACCGTCTGCCTGCCGAAAAAATGGAGAAATCGGGCGAATTTTGAACAAATCGGCTAGAACCGGTGGAAAGTTCCCTGTCAAGGGTGGCATACACCAAAATTTTTGAAAAAAATTTGGTAAAATGCGAAAAAAGGGCTTGCAACACCGGGCAGCGTGTGGTATTATAATTCTCGGCTGCGAACGGCTTGTGAAGAACATCCGTTCAACACAAGCCACGATATGCGTTGATGCGGGAGGTTGCCGTGCGATGAACACGGGTTTTTCCGCGGAGTATGTCCGATCTTAGAACCGGGCGAAAGAATTACGAATGCGAAGGGATACGTACGGCGCTGCATTCTGCGGTACGGACCAATGTCCAATCGACTTTGCGAGGGATTCTTTCCGGGGGAACTGCGTGTGCGGTTCACCGGTTTTTCTCATGCAAAGGGGTTGAACACCCGGAAGCGTGTGTGATTTATCGGCTCGCCTAAGGCAACAAATTCATTCAGGAGGCGAAGACAATGGCAGTCAAAGAAAAAATCAGAATCCGTCTGAAGAGCTACGATGCATCCCTGATCGATGCGGCTGCGGCCAAGATCGTGGAAACCGCGAAGCGCACCGGCGCCCGCGTGTCCGGCCCGATCCCCCTGCCCACCGACAAGGAAGTGGTCACGATCCTGCGTGCTGTCCACAAGTACAAGGACAGCCGTGAGCAGTTCGAGTCCCGCACCCACAAGCGTCTGATCGACATTCTGAAGCCGTCCAACAAGACGGTCGAGGCTCTCATGAGCCTGCAGCTCCCCGCCGGCGTTGACATCGAGATCAAGCTGTGATGCACTGACTACCTTATAAAAACAAGCCGGTCCGAGCGGCCGTGTTCCGCTGACCGCCGGCAGGTAAGGTACACAGAGCAACAGCGGCCTGGCAAAATGCCAAGCGCTGCGGAGAGGTCATGTTGATGGGCCACCCCACCAACCAATAACCTTTAAGGGAGGATTTACACAATGCAAAAAGGTATCATCGGCAAGAAACTGGGCATGACCCAGCTGTTCGACGCCAACGGCAAGGTCGTTCCCGTGACCGTCATCGAGGCCGGCCCCTGCACCGTCGTGCAGAAGAAGACCGAAGAGTCTGACGGCTACCAGGCTGTTCAGCTCGGCTACGGCGAAGTTTCCGCCAAGAAGGTCAACAAGGCCGCCAAGGGTCACTTCGACAAGGCTGACGTTGCCCCCAAGCGCACCCTGCGCGAGTTCCGCCTGGCGGATATCTCCGGCGTGAACGTCGGCGACATCCTGAAGGCTGACATCTTTGCTGAGGGCGACCACGTTGACGTCGTCGGCATCAGCAAGGGCAAGGGCTACCAGGGCGTTATCAAGCGCTTCGGCCAGCATCGCCTGCGCGAGAGCCACGGCACCGGCCCCGTTTCCCGTCATGCCGGTTCCAACGGTTC
>DXFO01000024.1 GCA_019114415.1 Candidatus Gemmiger faecavium
TGTTGCACCATACTTCGTACCGAAGCGGGCCGCCCTGCCCAAATAGAGGGCAGGGCGGCCTGTCTTTATAAAAAAGGTAAAGGAGAATGCATATGAGTGAAACATCCAAAACGGCCGGCGCTTCCGGGCACGGCAGCGTGAACCGCGCCAAGCCGTACCAGTTGGTCCTGTTCCCCTTCAACAACGGTGCGACCAATGTCTACTACATCTTGACCTCGGCCTACATCGCCTACTACGGCGGTGTTCTGGGCCTGGCGGTCGTCTTTGCCAGCACGATGGTCACGATCATGCGTCTGTTCGACGCTGTCACCGACCCCATCATCGGCGCATTGATGGACAAGACCAACGGCAAGTTCGGTAAGTTCCGTCCCTTCATGCTCATCGGCAACCTGATCATGATCGTCAGCTCGATCCTGCTGTACTTCTGCACCCAGTTCGTGCCCGCGACCATGATGCCGCTGCGCTACGTGCTGTACGTTGTGTTCTATGCGATCTACGTCATCGGCTACACCTTCCAGACTTCGGTCACTCGTGCCGGCCAGACCGTTTTGACCAACGATCCCAAGCAGCGCCCGCTGTTCACCGTTTTCAACCTGGTGGCCAGCATGATCGGCATGGGCGCCATTCAGTTCCTGGCTCCCATCCTGCGCGCCAACGTGGGTGACTACACCACCCAGGACTTCTTCAACTACATGATCCCCATTGCCATCGTCATCTCCTTTGCTCTGACGATCCTGGCAATGATTGGTATCTGGGAGAAGGACCGTCCCGAGTACTTCGGCATCGGCGGCGAAAAGACCGAGAAAGTCAAGCTCAGCCAGTATGTCGACCTGCTCAAGTCCAACCGTCCCCTGCAGCGCCTGATGGTTGCCGGCGCCGGCTGCAAGCTGGCTCTGGCCATTGCCACCAACACCGCCGTTCTGTGCATGCTGTACGGCGGCATGATGGGCAACTACGATGGTCTGTACCTGCCCATGATGATCCTGGGCTACGTGTTCAGCGTCCCGTTCTTCATCCTGACGGTCCGTACTTCCCAGAAGAAGGGCCAGAAGGCTTCCCTCATGCGCTATGTTGCCGTTGCGCTGGTCATGTACATCGGCGTTCTGGCCCTGCTGCTGCTGTGGAATGAAGAGAACCCGGCCATGCACCTGTCCCTCTACTCCATGGAGGGCGGCTTCCATCTGACCATCAACCTGTACACGGTTCTGTTCATCCTGTTCTTCGGCATCGGCTACGGCGCCTACTACGCCACCGCCGATATGCCCATCCCCATGGTCGCCGACTGCTCCGACTATGAGACCTACCGCTCCGGCAACTACGTGCCCGGCATCATCGGCACGCTGTTCAGCCTGGTGGACAAGCTGGTCTCCTCTCTGAGCTCCACCGTCGTCGGCCTGGCTGCCGCGGCCATCGGCTTCACCACCGCCCTGCCCGGCGGCGACGATCCCTTCGTTCCCGGCATGAACTGGGTGGTCATCATCCTGTTCTGCATCATCCCCATGGTTGCCTGGGCTGCGACCCTCATTGCCATGAAGGGCTACGCCCTGACCGGCGACCGCATGAAGGAGATCCAGGCGGTCAACGCCTGCCGCCGCGACGCCATTGCAAACGGCATGTCCCTGGAAGAGGCCATGAACAAGTGGACCACCATGGACCAGCTGCCCGCCGAGTACCGCGAGGCTGCTGAAAAATAATCCTCCGGTTTCCGCAAACTCCCAAGAGACAACGGAACTCTTCCGGCAGTAAGCCGGGGCCGGGGCGCAAAGCACTGCTCTGCGCCCCGGCTTTTTTGCTGCCGGAAAAAAAGCGGATCCCGGCCCAAAGGGCCGAACGCCCGGGACCGGGAGGGCTTTCCATAAAATTGTCACAAATTTGCGCGCGCAAGGTCTTGACAAAGCGGAGAGAATGCGGTATTATATCGTTCGCTTCCGAACAAATATTTTTGCTTTCTGCGTGAAAGGGTGTGAGCGCTCCCGTGGAAAAAGACTGTGGCGCCTGGGTCAATCTGCTGTCCCATAAAATCAGGAAACGCCTGGACGCGGCGTTTCAGGATATGGGGATCACCGGGGTACAAAGCCGGGTGATCTATTATATATTGGTACACAGCAAGGAAGGCCCGGTGTTCCAGCGGGACATCGAGACGGTGTTCGGTTTCAGCCGTTCCACCGTCACGGGATTGCTTCAGACCATGGAGAAAAGCGGCATTATCGTGCGGGAAAGCGTCGAAAGCGACGCCCGCCTCAAGCGGATCGTTCCCACACAGAAGGCCGTCTGTCTGGACGCCCAGGTGGCGGCCTGCCTGCGGGAGACCGACCGTATGCTGACCCGGGGCCTGTCCAGCGGGCAGACGCAGCTGTTCAAGGAGGTGGCGGCCCAAATGTCGAAAAACCTCGACGAATGGGGCGAAACCGATCCCTGCACACAGCTCTGACCGCAGAAAAAATGTTCGCGGCGGAACAAAAAGCGGCACGTGCTGACTGATCAAACGGCCAGCGCGTTCAGCGTAAAGAGGAAAAAGGAGGAATGTCACAGATGATAAAAACTTTGGCCCGCAGTATCCGCGAGTACAAGACGCTCTCGATCCTGACGCCGCTGCTGGTGACGGTGGAGGTCATTCTGGAATGTGCGATCCCCTTTGTGATCGCCAACCTGGTCAACGAGATGCAGGCCGGCTGCAGCATGGACGTGATCGTCCGCTATGGCGTCGAGCTTATTATCATGGCGGTCATCTCGCTGGTTTTCGGCGTGGCGGCCGGCAATACCTGTGCGACCGCGTCCACCGGCTTTGCCAAGAACCTGCGCAAGGATATGTTCTACAAGATCCAGGACTATTCCTTTGAGAACATCGACAAGTTTTCGGTGTCCAGCCTGGTCACCCGCATGACCACCGACGTCGTCAACGTGCAGATGTCTTTTATGATGATCATCCGCGTTGCGATCCGCAGCCCGCTGATGATGATCTTCTCCTTTGTTATGGGCTTTGTCATGGGCGGCCGCCTGGCGATGATCTTCCTGGTAACGATCCCCCTGCTGACGATCGGCCTGATCCTGGTCATCCGGGCGGCCACGCCGATCTTCCGGCAGGTGTTCCGCAAGTACGACGCGCTGAACGACTCAGTGCAGGAGAATGTCCAGGCCATGCGCGTGGTCAAGAGCTATGTGCGTGAGGACTACGAGAAGAAAAAGTTCGCTGCCGCCGCCGAGGATGTGTGCAGGGACTTTACCAAAGCAGAGCGCATTATGGCGATCAACAGCCCGATGATGCAGTTCTGCGTTTACGCCGGCATGGTGTTTGTAATGACCTTCGGCTCTTATGCCGTTATCACCAGCCAGGGGACCGAGATCGCCGTAGGCCAGATGTCCGCCATTTTGACTTACAGCTTCCAGATCCTGATGAGCCTGATGATGCTGTCCATGGTGTTCACCATGATCAGCATGTCGCAGGAGTCCGCCGAGCGTATCGTCGAGGTGCTGGGGGAAAAGAGCAACCTGACCAGCCCCGCCAACGCCCTGACCGAGGTGAAGGAAGGGTCCGTTGATTTTGACAACGTCAGCTTCAAATATTCCAAAAAGGCGGAGCGCGACGCGCTGTCGGGGATCGACCTTCATATCAAGTCCGGCGAAGTGATCGGCATTATGGGCGGCACCGGTTCCTCCAAGTCCACGCTGATCCAGCTGATCCCCCGCCTGTACGACGTGACCGAAGGCTCCGTCAAGGTGGGCGGCCACGACGTGCGGGAATATGACCTGGAAGCACTGCGCAACCAGGTGGCCGTTGTGCTGCAGAAGAACGTGCTGTTTTCCGGCACCATCAAGGACAACCTGCGCTGGGGCAACCCTGATGCCACTGATGACGAGATCCTGGAAGCCTGCAAGCTGGCCCAGGCTGACGAATTTATCCAGCAGTTCCCGGATAAGTACGACACCTGGATCGAGCAGGGCGGCTCCAATGTTTCCGGCGGCCAGAAACAGCGCCTGTGCATCGCCCGCGCCCTGCTGAAAAAGCCCAAGATCCTGATTTTGGACGACTCCACCAGCGCCGTCGATACCAAGACCGACGCGCTGATCCGCCAAGGCTTCCGTGATTTTATCCCCGAAACCACCAAGATCATCATTGCCCAGCGTGTAGCCAGCGTGCAGGATGCCGACCGCATCATCGTTATGGACGGCGGGACCATCAGCGCCATCGGCAGCCACGAAGAGCTGATGAAGACCAGCGATATCTACCGCGAAGTTTATACTTCTCAGAATAAGGCAGGTGATCAAGATGCCGAATAATCAGACCAGTTCCACCCCGTCTGTGAACCCCCGCACGACGACGCAGCGCGGCAAGCGCGCCCCCAAGGGCGTTCTGCGCCGGCTGCTGCGCATGCTGTTCGAGTTTTATCCCGTGCTGCTGCCCGTCACGATGGTATGTATCGTGATCAACGCGGTCGTCAGCGCCATCCCTTCGGTCTTTATGCAGAACATCATACAGATCGTGGATGACAGCTACAAGGGCGGCGACTGGGACTCGGTGGCCGGACGCATCCTTGGCTATGTTGCGGTTCTGGTCGTGATGTACATCATCAGCCTGATCGCCGGTACTTTCTACACCCAGATGATGGCTATTATCACCCAGGGCTCGCTGAAGAAACTGCGTGAGAAAATGTTCGATCATATGCAGGATCTTCCCATCAAGTATTTTGACACCAACGGCCACGGCGACATTATGAGCTATTACACCAACGACGTGGATACCCTGCGCCAGCTCATCAGCCAAAGCCTGCCGCAGATGACGATTTCCGGCATTACGCTGTTTGCGGTCTTCTGCATTATGGTTTATTACAGCGCCATTCTGGCGCTGGTCGTGGTGGTCGGCGTTGTCTGTATGGTGTTTGCCGCGCGCGCCATCACTGCCCGCTCGTCCAAATTTTTCCTGCGCCAGCAGATCACCCTGGCCAACGCCGAGGCATTCATGGAAGAAATGATGACCGGCCAGAAGGTCATCAAGGTGTTTTGCCACGAGGAAGCCGCCAAGGCCGACTTTGACAAGGTCAATGAGGAGATCTTCTACAACGCCCGCAACGGCAACCGGTTTGCCAACATCCTGATGCCCCTGCTGGGCAATGTCGGCAACGTGATGTACGTG
The DNA here is from genome assembly GCA_019114415.1 of Candidatus Gemmiger faecavium. GTDB lineage: Bacteria > Bacillota > Clostridia > Oscillospirales > Ruminococcaceae > Gemmiger > Gemmiger faecavium. Next base: position 5,132 of record DXFO01000024.1, read on the forward strand.
GTGGTGGCGCTGGTGGGCGGCGTGCTGCTGCTTTCGGGCGCGCCCAACATCAGCATCTCCGGCATGGCGTTCAGCATTTCCATCGTGGTCCCCTTCCTGAGCATGACCCGCCAGTTTGCCGGCGCCATCGGCCAGGTGTCCAACCAGGTCAACATGGTGGTCATGGGCCTGGCCGGCGCCCACCGCATCTTTATGCTGCTGGACGAGGAGCCGGAGACCGATGACGGCTATGTCACGCTGGTCAATGCCCGCGAGAAAGAGGACGGCACGCTGGAGGAATACCCCGAGCGCACCAACGTCTGGGCGTGGAAGCATCCCCACCATGACGGCACCATCACCTACACCCGCCTGCGCGGCGACGTCCGCTTCTACGGCGTGGACTTTGGCTATGTGCCCGAAAAGACGGTGCTGCATGACATCTCGCTGTACGCCAAGCCGGGCCAGAAGGTGGCCTTTGTCGGCTCCACCGGCGCCGGCAAGACGACCATCACCAACCTGATCAACCGTTTCTACGACATCCAGGACGGCAAGATCCGTTACGACGGCATCAACATCAAAAAGATCAAAAAGGCCGACCTGCGCCATTCTCTGGGCATCGTCCTGCAGGACACCAACCTGTTCACCGGCACCGTGATGGAAAACATCCGCTACGGCAACCTGGACGCCCATGACGAGGAGTGCATCGCCGCGGCCCAGCTGGCCGGCGCCGACGACTTTATCCGCCGTCTGCCGGAAGGCTACAACACCATGCTCACCGGCAACGGTGCCAACCTGAGCCAGGGCCAGCGCCAGCTGCTGGCCATCGCCCGTGCGGCGGTGGCGGACCCGCCCGTCATGATTCTGGACGAGGCGACCTCCTCCATCGACACCCACACCGAGGCCATTGTCCAGCGGGGTATGGACGCGCTGATGACCGGGCGCACCACCTTTGTCATCGCCCACCGTCTGTCCACCGTCCAGAACGCCGACGCCATCATGGTCCTGGATCACGGCCGCATCATCGAGCGCGGCACCCACGAGGACCTGATCAAGCTGAAAGGCACCTACTACCAGCTGTACACCGGCGCGCTGGAACTGGATTGATCGCTTCCTGCAAGGTTCATACCGACACAGCAAAAGGGCTGTCACCCCAACGGGTGACAGCCCTTTTTGTCGTGCACCGGCTTTCTCCACACGGCTGCAAAAAAAGCCGGCCCGCAGAGCAGAGTGCCTGACGGGCCGGTCTGTTTTTGGTGTTTGGTATGCGCCCTCATGCGCTGTGCATGGGCAGCAGGATGCGCAGATGGAAGCAGCCGTCCTCCACCTTGACGGTGAGGAAGCCGCTGTACTTTTCCACCGCATGGCGGATGCTCTTCAGGCCGAAGCCGTGGCAGCCGTCGGCGGAAGCCTTGGTGGAAAGGGGCAGCCCGTCCGCCCCGAAGCGGATGTCGCGGGCCACCGGATTGCTGACCTGGATGGCCAGCAGCTTGTTCTCGGCATAGACCAGAACGTCGATGATGCGCTTGTCCGGGTCCTGAATGGTCTGGACGTGCTCGATGGCGTTGTCCAGGGCGTTGGCAAACAGGGTGTACAGGTCCACCGGGTCCATGAAATCCAGCAGGCTGCCGTCGGCGATGCAGTGGGCCTGGATGTGGTTGGCCTCGCAGTACAGGCTCTTCTCGGTCAGGACGGTGTCCAGGACCTCGTTGCCCGTCTTGGCAATGGCGTCGTAAATGCGCACGGATTTTTCCAGCTCTTTCAGGTAGACGACCTTCTCGTCCCCCACCATGGCCCGCATGGCGCGGATCTGGTGCTTGAGCTCGTGGCATTTGCGGTTGATGAGCATGATGTTCTTGCGGGCCAGGGCGTACTGGGCCTTTTGCTGCATCCAAAGCTGGTTGAGGGTATCCAGCTCCTGCCGGATATAGCTCTTTTTGAACAGCTCGTGCTGGAGATACAGCAGGGTGCCGCAGTAAAACTCAATGAGCAGGGGAAACAGCCACAGGGCGGGCAGGTCCTCCCCGTACCACAGGGTGGAGGACAGCTGCACCAGCAGCAAAATGAGCAGCAGCAGGATAAGGGACAGGCTGAGCTGCCGAGGTCCCACCTGATAGGTCCCCTTGACCGGCATCCACCGGGCCAGGGTCAGGGCGGAGGCCGCCATCAGCACCGCCACGGCCAGAGCGGCACACAGATTCCCCGCAGGGGGACACCATTCCAGCGCCCGGACCAGGGACAGCCCCAATGAGCAGCTGAGATGGTACAGCACCATGGTCCACACGGCGCAGTAGACCACCGCACGGCGGGAAATATCGGCGCACAGGGCAAAAAAGCCGTTGGCCAGCAAAAAGCTGACGAGAAAATACAGCCACAGCCCGCTGCCCGAGGCGATGGGCAGCAGCCCCACCGCCAGATGCAGCAAAAACCCGCCTGCAAGGCCCAGGATCAGGCGCAGGCGGAAGTTTTCCCGGCGGCGCAGCGGCCACAGAAAGATGAGGGCGGCGCACCACAGCCCGGCTTCCCGCCAGATCTGCCATGCCCAGGTAAACAGCTGGTTCATCGGTCACCGCCCACGTAGTTGGTCAGCGCAGTGAGGAAGGCCGTGTGGTTGCGGCGGCTGATCTCCAGCTCCTGCCCCGCCACAATGACGGTGTCCCGGCGGACCTCGGTCACATGGCGCAGGTTGACCAGATACCAGTGGTTGCAGCGGACAAAATGATACCGCTCCAGCTGCTGCTCGGCCTGCTGCATGGTGCCGCGCAGAACAAATTCCCCTTCCTCGGTATGGTAGTGGAGCATCCGGTTCTGGACCTCCACATAATAGATGTCCCGGGTGGAGACGCGCTTCACCGCGTCGGGCAGGTTGAGCAGCACCTGGCCGCTTTCCCGTTTCTGGGCGCGGTGGATGGCGCGCTCAAACCGCACCGAGAAGGTGTAGTAATTGATGGGCTTGAGCACAAAGTCCAGCGCACCTACCTCATACCCGCGGATGGCGTACTGGGCCATGTTGGTCACAAACACCAGCACCACGTCGGCGTCGGCGGCGCGCAGCTTCTGGGCGGCCTCCATGCCGTTCATGCAGGGCATCTCGATGTCCAAAAGAATGATGTCAAAGCGGGAGGCGTCCCGTTCCACGATCTGAATGCCGTCGGCAAAGCTCTCGATCTCAAACGACAGCCCGTGTTCGTCACCGTAACGGCGGATGAATTCTTCCAGCTGTTCCCGGTTTTCCTGGTCGTCCTCTACAATGGCAACGTGCAAAAGGGGGCACCCTCCTTTCCGGCAGATTGTTCGGTTTTCATTATACCAAATTTTCACACAAGAATAAATAGGCCCCTCCCGGCCAAAAGGGAGGAAAAATGTGAAAAAGCCGCGCCCCGGCCTGAAAAACAGCCAAGGGGCGCGGCTTTTGCCGGCAGAAGATGGAAAGGGAATCGGGCGGGAGAGGGGAGCATCAGTCCTCCCGGCGCAGATCGTCGGCGGGGGTGGTGCGGCCTGCACGGCGCAGGGCGGGCCAGGCGGCGGCCAGGCTCAACAGCACCATGGCAGCCCCCGCCAGCACCATGGCGCCCCAGGGCAGGGTAAAGGAGAACACATACAGGTTGGTCAGCTTGCGGTAGACAAACCACAAGAGCACCCCGCTCACCGGCAGGCCCCAGCACAGGGCTTTCAGGCCGTAGATGCCGCTTTCCCAGAAAATCATGCGGCGCAGGCTCCGGGGCGTCATGCCCACCGACCGCAGCACGGCGGATTCCCGGCGGCGCATGGCCATGCCGCTGGACACGGTGTTGGCAATGTTGGCGGCGCATACCAGGGCGATGAGGGCGGTAAAGCCGTACAGCGCCACCCGCACCAGAGCCATGATGGAGGCCAGGTTGGCCAGCTCGAGGGTCTGGTCGGTGGCCGAATAATAGTTGGTGCCGAAGGAGAGGGCGCTCAGCTCGTCCATGAGGGCTTCCCGGTCCTGTGCCTGGTAGGAGAAGGTGAAATTGCGGCGGCAGTATCCGCCCACCTCGGCGGTAAAGCGTTCAAACACCGCGTCCGCGGCGCTGCGCCCCGTCACAAAGGTGATGGAGGTGGCGGAGGGGATGATGCGCACCAGTTCCTCGGGAACATCGTCCCCGTCCAGCACCGCCCGGATGTTCAGGGTGACGGGCATGGTGTTGAAGTCCCAGTCGATGGTATCCCCGGGTTGGAAACTGGTCTGCCCCCGCACGTCGGTGTAGCCGCCCTCCGAACCGGTGTAGAGATACCGGTTGACCAGCAGGCAGTCCAGCGTCTGCCCGTCGGAGGCGGCATCCGCCCCGGTCAGGGCGGCGTATTCCTCGTCGGAGAGGACGATGAGGTACGGCGACATGGCCAGGGTGCCGTCGGCGCCCACGGTGGGGGCCAGGCCAAAGGCGGCGTTGGCGGCATCGGCCTGGGCGCTCAGTTCCTGCTGCTGCTCGCTGAAGCGGTCGGCAGGCAGGCTGGTGGAGCCCCATTGCACCGTCTCCCGCACACGGATAGCCTGGGCGTTTTCCGGGGCGCACAGGGTGGCAAAGCCGGGGTCGGCGGTGATGTCGGCAGTCAGGTCATAGCTTTCCAGCCGGGCGGTGATGTTGTAGTCGCTGTCCCGGTGGCCCATGGCGTAGGCGGTTTCCAGATACTGGGCAAAGCCGGAAGCGGTGACCATCAATACCACGCTCATGGTCAGGGAGAGCAGCGTCGCCCGGTAGCGGTGGATGCTGCGCCGGGCGTTTTTCCGGGCCAGGACGTACTCGGGGCCGAGGACCCGGCCGAACAGCCGCCCGCCCCGCAGCGCCCGGCGGGAGAGTCTGACCTCCCCCGCGCCCCGGATGGCGTCGATGGGGCCGGTCTTGCCCGCGTGGAGGGCGGGGACCCAGGCGGAGATGAGCAGCACCCCCGCGGCGGTGGCGGCGCTCAAAATCAGCCACACCGGACGCACCGACAGGGTGAGGGAAAAGTCGTCGATGATCAATTCCGACACCTGCCAGATCAGGGGCGCGGTAAGGGCAAAGGTGAGGGCCAGCCCGGCGCAGGCGGCGGCCAGACCCAGGGGGATGCCGATGACCCCGGCGGCCAGGGCTTCGTACAGAATGCAGGCGGAGCGCTGTTCCGGGGTGGCCCCGGCGCTGGCCAGCATGCCCAGGGTGCGGCGGCGTTCGGCCAGGCTGATGGAAAAGGCATTGTAGATCATGAGCACGGCGGCCGCCGCAATGAGCAGCAGCAAAAACATCCGCAGCGCGCCCACAAGGGTGAGCAGGTTGTCCCCGCCGCTGGGGGACTGCACCCCCGACCAGGCCAGCAGGGAGGAATTGAACCAGCCATTGAAGCCGGTGCCCGCGGCGGCGATCTCTTCATCCAGGTCCAGGATGGCCTGCAGGGTCCCGGTGTCGGTGGATACCGCCTTGCCCCAGTAGTAGGTGCGGCCCGTCCCGACGGTGGCAGCGGTGGCGGTGAGGATCAGGGAACCGGGGTCATCCTGGGGAAAGACAAAGTGGTTGTCGATATGAAAGCGGTCCAGCACCGCCGTGACGGTGTAGCTGCGGCTTTCCCCGTCGGCCCCGGGCAGGGTGAGGGTATCCCCGGGGGAAAGGTCATACTGCCGGGCAAAATCGGCATAGACGGCGGCCTCGCCGTCGGCGGCGGGGAGGGTGCCTTCCGACACCACCGCCCCCAGCAGCTCCCAGGCGTCGCCGCCCACCCCGATGACATCCACCTTGCCGTAGTCGGAGGAGACCGGACCGGTCAGGTCGCAGGCATAGCCCAGCTCCGAGAACAGGCCGGAGGCGTCCAGCGTATCCAGGGTTCCGGCGGGGGAGGTGCTGACCGACTCCGAGGCGATCCAGTCGTAGTCGCCCACCTGGGCCACCACCGTGCGCCGCATGGACGCCATCACCGAGTCGATGCCCAACAGCACCGCGGTCACCAGCGCCGTGGACAGTAAGACCCCGATGACGGTGACCACGAACCGGCTTTTGTGGTGGCGGATCTCGGCCAGGGTCAGCTTTTGAAGGATGCTCACGGGCGGATCACCTCGTCTTTCACGATGCGGCCGTCCTCAATGCGGATCAGGCGCTGGGCCTGCAGGGCAATGTCGGGGTCGTGGGTGATGAGGATGAGGGTCTGGGCGTATTTTTTGTGGAAGGTTTTCAGCAGCTCCACAATGGCGGCGCTGTTTTTGGTGTCCAGGTTGCCGGTGGGCTCGTCGGCCAGCACCAGGGCGGGGCGGGTGAGCAGCGCCCGCCCGATGGACACCCGCTGCTGCTGCCCGCCGGACAGCTGGCCGGGCAGGGCGTTCAGCCGGTCGGCGATGCCCAGCTCCTCGGTCAGGGCCTTGACCTGCCCTTTGCCCGGCTTGCGGTGGTCCAGCAGCAGGGGGAGGGTCAGGTTTTCCCGAACCGTCAGCACGGGGATGAGGTTGTAAAACTGATAGACCAGGCCGATCTGACGGCGGCGGAACACGGCCAGGCGGCTCTCGTCCAGGGTGGACAGTTCCACGCCGTCCACCTGCACCGAGCCGGAGGTGGGTTTGTCCACCCCGCCCAGAATGTGCAGCAATGTGGACTTGCCGCTGCCCGACGGCCCCACGATGGAGACGAACTCCCCCCGGTTGACGGTGAGGGAGACATGGTCGAGGGCCACCACCTGATTGCCGCTGCTGCCGTACACCTTGCACAGGTCCCGGACCTGAAGGATGGGATCGTTCATTTGGCAGGATACCTCCTTGGAATGGCTGTCCGCCCGGGGACCGCCGCCCCCAAAAGTCCGTCCCCGGGTGATGGGGGAGCGGGCCCTTGCGGCGGCCTGGGACAGACAGCGGTTCTGGTTTACAGGTCCAGTGTAACAGAGGGTGGTGACGCCCCGGTGACCGTTTCGGTGACAGTTTTGTCACTTTCCCCAAAGGGGAGACGGCCCGGGGCGTCGGAGCGGAAAAGGATGGCAGGGGGTCATACCACGGCATTGGGCAGGGTCAGGGTAAAGCGGGCGCCGGGGCCATGGTTTTCGGCGGTGATGCGCCCGCCCTGCCCGGTCACCACCGCCTGGGCCAGGGCCAGGCCGATGCCCACGCTGTCGGGACCGGCGGAGCGTCCCCGGTAGAACCGCTCAAAGAGATGGGGCAGGTCGGCGGGGTCGATGCCGCCCCCGGTGTCCTCCACCGTGATGCGGCAGTTGAGGGCGTCCGCCCCGGCGGTCACGGTCAGCACGCCGCCGTCCGGCATCTGCTCCACGCAGTTTTTCAGGATGTTCTGGAGGGCCTGGGCCGTCCAGGCCTCGTCCCCCACCCAACGGGCGTCGGCGGGGCAGGTGACGCGGCAGTCCACCCCGTGCAGCTCCATGGGAATGCGCAACGGCTCCAGCGCCTTGTCGATCAGGCCGGACAGTTCCACCGGGGCCTTTTGCAGCGTCACCGCCCCGGCGTCCAGCCGGGAAATTTTGAGCAGCGTCCCCACCAGCCACCGGATGCGTTCCAACTGGCCGGTGAGACGGTCGAGAAACTCCGCCCGGCGGTCGGCGGGCAGGACAGGGTCGGACAGCAGGTCGGTCATCACAAGGGCGCTGGTCAGGGGCGTCTTGAGCTGGTGGGAGATGTCCCCCAAAGCGTCGGCCAGATAGCTCTTGTCCTTTGCCAGCTGATCCGCCTGCTCCTGCAAGGTCACGGTGATCTTGTACAGGTCATTTTTGAGAAGGCTCAGTTCCCCCTCGGTGTTGTCCCGGATGTCCAGCGCCCGGCCGCCGCCGTACACCCCGGAGAGGTAGGCGCTCAGGTCGGCCAGCTGCCGGTAGCGCCAGGCGGTGAACACCCCGTACCCGGTGCAGAGCACCGCCCAGAGCAGCAGCGCCAGCACCCCGGCGGCGGGGGAGAGGACAAAGCCCAGCACCGTCCCTACAGCCCCCACCCCCAGGCAGAAGGCGGCAAATAACAAAATTTCCCGGTTGCGCAGCATGGTTCACACCTCCAGACGATAGCCCAGCCCCCGCACCGTGGTGATGAGGGGCGGGCAGCCGGGGGATTCCAGCTTGTCCCGCAGCCGCTTGATGTAGACGGTCAGGGTGTTGTCGTTGACAAAGCTGCCGCCCTCGTCCCAGATGCCCGCCAGCAGCTGGCGGCGGGTCAGGGTCTGGCCGGGGTTGGACACAAAGGTCAGCAGCAGGCGGTATTCCAGGGCGGACAGAGCCACCGGCTCCCCGTCCCGGGTGACCTCGGCCTTTTTCAGGTCGATGCGGATGCCCCCGGGCAGGGTGGACACCGCCGTGCCGCCTTTGCGGCGCAGTACCGCCCGGATGCGGCTTTGCAGCTCCCGGATGCGGAAGGGCTTGAACACATAGTCGTCGGCCCCCATGTCCAGCCCCATGACGGTGCTCAGCTCGTCGTCGTGGGCGGTGAGGAAGATGACCGCTGCGTCCCCGGTGCGCCGGGCGGCCCGGCATACGTCAAAGCCGCTGCCGTCGGGCAGGCCCAGGTCGATGAGCAGCAGGGTGAACCGGTTCTGCTTCAACGCCTCCAGGGCGGCGGCCACGGTGGGGGCCAGGGTCAGGGCATAGCCCTCCTGTTCCAGGGCGTAGCGCAGGCCGCTGGCAATGGTCTCGTCGTCCTCGACCAGCAGGATATGGGTCATGGTGTGCCTCCTTTACTTGCACGGGGGAGAGTAATGCTTCTTTTTTCAGCATACACAAATTCGGGCCGATTGCAAGTGGTCTGACGGGATGATGGCGCTGTATCGCATGATTTTTGCGAAAACTCTGTGTAAAATCCTGCCGTACAGCCGGGAACTGCTTGCAATTTGTGTGAATATGTTTTATCATATTTAAAAGAGTAACAGCCCGCGCGGCGGGCAGAAAGCAGGGTTTGTCGAATGAGGATCGCGCTGATCGCACATGATTCCCGCAAGGAGCTGATGGCGCAGTTTTGTACTGCCTACATCCGTATCCTTTCGCAGAATGAGCTGGTCGCAACCGGCGTCACGGGCAAGATCGTCCACGACGCCTGCGGGCTGGAGGTGCGCTGCCTGTATCCCGGCGGCCGTGGCGGTGCCGAGCAGATCGCGTCCATGATCGCCTGCGGCGAGGTGGATATGCTGCTGTTCTTCCGCGATCCGGTCAGTGCCAAGCCCGGGGAACCCAATGACGTTTCCCTGCTGCGCCTGTGCGATATGCATACCATCCCGGTGGCTACCAACATTGCCACGGCGGAGGTGCTCATCCACGGTCTGGAGCGCGGCGACCTGGCCTGGATGGAACTCCAGCGAGGCCGCAAGTGCTGAAAAACCATAAGCCATAAAAAAGAACCCCCGTTTTTGCCGGTCAGGCAAAAGCGGGGGATTTGTTTTGTGTTACGCGGGGGTCAGGGCATCAGTAGGGGTAGACGATGGCATGGCGCACCCGGTCGGAGGCCTCCTTGCCGGCCAGCTGTTCCGCCAGCTTGAGGCCGAAGGGGATGGCGGCGCCCAGGGCGCGGCCGGTGGTGATGTTGCCGTCCACGGTGACCTCGTCCCCGGTGTGGATGGCTCCGGCCAGACCGTCGTCCATGCCGGGGTATACGGTGGCCTTGCGGCCTTCCAGCAGGCCCAAGCCCGCCAGCACGGTGGGGGCGGCGCAGATGGCTGCCACACGCTTGCCCGCGGCGTTGCAGGCGTCGCAGACGCGGCGGACGTCGGGGTCCGCGGCCAGGTTGTTCACGCCGGGGATGCCGCCCGGCAGGATGCAGGCGTCATAGTCGGCGGGATCGATGTCGGCGGCCAGGGCATCGGTGACGACGGTCACCTTGTGGGACGTCACCACCGTCTTGTCGCTGCCTGCCGCGGCGATGGTCACTTCCACGCCGGCGCGGCGCAGGATATCCACCACCAGCAAAGCCTCACACTCTTCCGAGCCGGCTGCCAGAAACACAACTGCTTTGGACATATCAAAAACCTCCTTGTCATTGGGACGATCTACGGGTCGCGGGCGGCTGCTGCCGCAGTTTTATTGTAGCGCATCCCGGGCGGTTTGGCAATGCGGGCGGGCCGCCCCCGAGTTGAACTGGCCGCGGGGATATGATATCCTGAAAAAAGAACGGCAGCCCGGTCCGGCAATGGGTCCGGGGGAAACCTGCCGGGAAGGGGAGTATCTCACATGAAAGAACGATCAGCCGCGGACCCGCGCATTTTGTGGGGATTCTGGGCCGTGGCGGCGGCAGGGCGGGGCGCATTGCCGGACTTTTAGGCCTTGTCTACGCTGTCAATGCGGAGCAGTCCGCCGTGCTGGCGGTTTTCCTGCTGGCGGGCTATGGCCTGTTCTGCCTGGCGAACCGCCGCCCGGTGCCGCGCCTGCTGTGGGGGCAGGCCGCCGTCACGGCGGCGGGGCTGGT
>DXFO01000025.1 GCA_019114415.1 Candidatus Gemmiger faecavium
GACCTCCTGGTTTTTTTATTGTTGCAGTTGGCCGACCGCAACTTTATTCTACCAGAAGGTCTTTTTCACTATATAATTTCTTTACACTCCCCGGCAGAGCCGGGGGTTGCCTTTACGCTTAAGCAGACAACGCAAACCGCCCCGGCAGAGGCCATCAGGCACCCTGCCGGGGCGGTAGTTTCAAAGGAAAATCAGACGTTAAAGACGTATTTATCCAGCCGGTCAAAGGCTTCCTTGACCACGGCGGTGGGAACTGCCAGGTTCATGCGGATGGCGCACTCCCCGTGGAAGGGGCGGCCGTCCTGCCAGACAACGCCCACGCCCACGCCGGCGCACAGCAGCTCGTCCAGCGTCTTGCCGTGTTTGGCACACCAGCCGCTGCAATCCAGGAACAGCATGTAGGTGCCTTCCGGCCGGGCCAGGGACACGCCGTCAAAGTGCTCGGCAATGTAGTCGCAGGCATAGCGGACGTTTTCGCCCAGAACTTCCCGCAGTTCGTCCACCCAGGTCTCGCCTTCCGGGGTGTAGGCGCCCATCAGGGCGTGCATCCACAGCACGTTCATGGAATTGTAGTGGGACAAGGATGCTTCCTTGTTGATGCGGTCGCGCAGCGCCTTGTTGTAGACGATATGATAGCTGCCCACCAGACCCGCAAGATTAAAGGTTTTGGAAGGTGCATACATTGCAATGGTGCGGGTACGGGCATCCTCATTTACCGACTGGGTGGGGATGTGCTTGTATCCGGGCAGAGTCAGGTCGGACCAGATCTCGTCCGAAATGACAAAGACGTCGTTGCGGCGGTAGACGTCCATGGCCTGCTCCAGTTCCTCCCGGGTCCAGACACGGCCGCAGGGGTTGTGGGGGGAACAGAAAATGGCGGCGTGGATATGGTTCTCCTGGATCTTGCGCTCCATGTCCGCATAGTCCATGCGCCATACACCCGCATCATCCTGATACAGCGGGCTTGCCACAATGTTGTAGCCGTTGTTTTTCAGAACATTGGTAAAGCCGATGTAGGTGGGGGAGTGCACCAGCACCGAGTCACCGGTGGAGCACAGCACCCGCAGCGCTGTGATGACGCCGCCCAGAACGCCGTTTTCGTAGCCGATGTCCTCCGGGGTCAGACCCTGTACACCGTTGCGCTCTGCCTGCCAGCGGATGATGGCGTCGAAGTATTCCTTCCGGGGCTGAAAATAGCCAAAGGCCGGATGCTGCGCGCGGCGGATGATGGATTCGGTAATGGCGGGCAGTGTGGCAAAGTTCATGTCCGCGACCCACATGGGGATGCGGGAAAATCCATCCCGGATCTGTGCGCCGGGAATGGGGATCTTCTCCACGGCAATGGCATCCTGTCCTTCCCGGGGCAGCATGGTGGTGAAATCGTACGGCATAAAACATTTCCCTCTTTCTGTCTGTGCGGTTCCATAAAAAGCAAGGCTGCAAAATTCACTCTGCAAAGCGGCAGATGCCACACTGTGAGCCATTGGCGGCAATGCAGTGCCCGGGATTTTTATGTCCCTCACGATTTATTGTGGCGGAGCAGGCAGCATGGGGCTTGTTCCGCAGAGATATGCCGGACTGCGTTGCTGAAATCAGCGGCCCGCAGGCGGTAGCTGTCATTTCGATTTTAACAGACTGTGCAATCAAACGCAAGCAGGGCAGGAGGGGGCGGTCTCTGACCCTCCGTATGCAGAGAGGGTAAGGGGCAAAAAAACGAATTTTTGGCTTATATGCGCAAAGTGGCGCCGAAAAAACTGAAATTTTTGATAAAATTACGGTAAAATCTTAAATCGGCAGATGAAAAAAACACGGCGCCGTGGTATAATCAAAATAATATCTGAGTGCGCTGGGGGCGGTACTATGCGGCGGGATAAAGATGCCCGGGTGCTGCTACTGGCGACACTTGCCGCACTGGCAGCCATCGGGTTTGGGGCGCTGTTTCTCATTGCGCCGGTATGGCAGCCGGGGTACACGACCCGGGCCACGATGTCGGTCAGCGAGGCGGCGCAAAGGACGGAGCGGCAGGATGCCGCCCCTGCCGAGGAACAGGGAGGACCCGTCAATATCAACACCGCAACGCTGGAAGAGCTGATGACTCTGCCCGGCATCGGGGAGTCAAAAGGCCGCGCGATCCTGGAATACCGGGAGGAACACGGCGGTTTTGACACGGTGCAGCAGCTGGCAGAGATCAGCGGCATTTCTCAGCGCATGGTGGATGAATGGGGCGATCGCGTCTGCGTTTCAGATTAAAACGGGAGGGAACCGCTTTGAATTCAATGGATTCGATTTTTATCAATCGCGAACTCAGCTGGCTGGACTTCAACAGCCGCGTGCTGGCGCTGGCCAAGGATAAGGCCGTGCCTTTGGGGGAGCGTCTCAAATTTGAGGCCATCTTCGGCAGCAACCTGGATGAGTTCTTCATGGTGCGCGTGGGGTCGCTGTATGACCAGACGCTGCTCAAGGACAACAAGCTGGACAACATGACCCACATGACCGCCTCGCAGCAGCTGGCGGCCATCATGCCCAAGGTGGCGGAACTGCAGGCCAAGTGCGACAAATATTATCTGCACCTGCTGGATCAGCTGGCACAGAACGGCTACCACAAGATCGACTTTGCCAACCTGAACAAACGGCAGGAGCATTCCTGGAAAAGCTATTTCCAGAACGAGATCTTCCCGGTCCTCAGCCCGCAGATCGTGGACCAGCGCCATCCGTTCCCCTTCCTGCGCAACAAGGGAACCTACTATATCGTGCAGCTGGTCAGCAAAAACGACGGCGTACATTACGGCATCATTCCCATCAACAGCCAGTTTGAGCGGGTCCTCTTCGTGCGCGAGGAAGACAAAACCTACTTCGCCTTTGTGGAGGAACTCATCGCCCATTTTGCGCCCATGGTGTTCGGCAAGAGTGCCGTGCAGAAATCCTGCCTGTTCCGCGTGACCCGCAATGCGGACATCACCGTGGACGAGGGCATGATGGACCATGACATCGACTTCCGCGACGTCATGAGCGAACTGCTGAAAAAGCGCCGCAAGCTGGCGGCGGTCCGTCTGCAGTTCTGGCCGGACGCACCGCAGGACATCGTCAAGTTCCTGCGGGAAAAACTGGTGGTCCCCGCCGACCGCTGCCTGGCCCAGGTATCGCCTTTGGACCTGAGCTGCATGTACCGCCTGACCTCCCGCATGTCTGCGGACGGCCGTCAGGAGCTGTTCTATCCGCCGGCAAAGCCCATCCAGGCACCGACCACCTACAACCTGTATGAGGAAGCCAAGCACCGGGACGTGCTCATTGCCTACCCGTACCAGAGCATCCGCCCCTTCATCCGCATGCTGATGCGTGCGGGCGCCGACCCCGACGTCGTCTCCATCAAGATGACCCTGTACCGCATGGCCAACGACTCCCAGATCGTCCAGGCGCTGATCGCGGCGGCGGAAAACGGCAAACAGGTCGTGGCCATGGTGGAGCTGCGTGCCCGCTTTGACGAGCAGAACAACATTGACTGGTCCAAACAGCTGGAGGACGCGGGCTGCACCGTGTTCTACGGTTTTGACGATTACAAGGTCCATTCCAAGCTGACCCTTATCACCAGCAAAGTGGACGGCAAATACCGCTACCTCACCCAGATCGGTACCGGCAACTACAACGAAAAGACCAGCGAGCTCTATACCGACCTGTCCTTCATCACCGCCAATCAGGAGATCGGCGAGGAAGCCAGCGCCGTGTTCAACAACATGGCCCTGCAGCGCCTGACCAGCGAGGCCGACACCATGCTGGTGGCGCCCCTGCGCTTCAAGTCGGTGCTGATGAACGAGATGGACCGCCAGATCGCCCGTGCCAAGCACGGCCTGCCGGCGTCCATGATCTTGAAAAACAACTCCATCAACGATCCCGAGATCATTGCCAAGATCAGCGAAGCCAGCTGTGCCGGTGTCCGGGTGGATATGATCGTGCGCGGCATCTGCTGCGTGCGCGCAGGCGTGCCGGGCAAGACGGAGAATGTCCATATCCGCAGCCTGGTGGGCCGCTATCTGGAACACTCCCGCATTTACTGCTTCGGGGAAGGGGAGAGCCGGCATATCTATATTGCCTCGGGCGACTTCCTGACCCGCAACACCGAGCGCCGCGTGGAGGTGGGCGTCCGAATTGACGACCCGGCCATTGCCAAGCAGCTCTACGGCATTCTGGACCTGCAGCTGCGGGATACCGTCAACGCCCGGGTCATGCTGCCGGACGGCACCTATGTCAAGGTCAAGCCGGAGGAAGGCAAGCCGCCGGTGGACAGCCAGATGGCAATGTACGGCTACTTCCAGCACGGTTGGGATGCTCCGGCCAAGCCCGCGCCCGCCGCGCAGGAACCGGCCCGCAAGACCGGCACCGTCAAAGCCCGCCGGGTGCCTTCCGGTACTGCCCAAAAGACGGAGGGGGCATCCTCGACCCGCTTCCGGGGTATTTTCGGCGGACTGTTCGGGCGGAGCAAAAAATAAGCCGCCGCACCGGACAGGCGAAAGAAGGAAACGCACCGTCCCGGCGCTGTGCGCAGACGGACAAGGAGAGAAAAACAATGAAAAGCTGTGTACTGACCCGCACCTTCTCGTGTGATCCCAGCCGGATCTGGCTGTATCTGACCAACCCGGCCATGAATCACTGGCGCAAGGATGTGACCGCCGCCGACATCAGCGCCGACGGCATGCAGGTGGTGGAGACCATGTCCGACGGCAGCAAAACCGAGATCACCTTTACCGACAAAGAAAAGCCCCGCCGCATGACGGGAACCTTTGTCCACGGCAAGGTGAAGGGCGGATTCACGGTCATCCTGCTGGGCGGCGGCGACTGCACCAGCGTGGAGTGCACCTTTGAAGCCGAGGGCCTGGGACTGTTCACCAAGCCCAAAAAGCTGCTGGAAGAGCGGTTCGATATGCTGGCACAGACTCTGGGCGCCTGAACCTGAACTGTTTCAGGGCAGACAATCATAAACAAGCGGGGCACGCTGTGGGGAAATTCCCCGGGCGGGCCCCGCTTTTTCTGTGAGGAAACCGGTCATGCTTTGGCAGCGGCTGCATATATATCGGTTGTGAGCAAAAACGGACGCCATGCCGCAGCCGAAAGAAAGGGAGGCAGCCGAAATGTGGGAGGACGCGACACCCAAACCCATGCCGGAAACGGCGGAACACCGGGACGGTTCATCGCCCGCCCCGGCAGCCCGCCGCAGCGACGGCAAGACCCAGGATAACCTGATCCTTTGGGCGCAGATCCTGCTGTGCGCGGCGATCCTGGCGGGGGTGTATGCGGCCAAGACCCTTGGCCTGCCCATCTATGCCACTCTGCGCACTGCCTTTGACCAGGCTATGCAGGAGCAGGGCCTGGACGCTTTCGGGGAGGAACGGGAACTGGTGCGGTTCATCCAGACCGGCATCGATACCCTTGGCGAGGCCGCCCAGCAGGTGGCGGTGTCGCTGGCCGACGGAGCCGCCACGGGGGAGACTGCCTCCCGGACGGTACACGGCCGCAATGCACCGCAGCAGGCCCCGGCGGGAAGCTCGCTGGAAAGCTATCTCCCGGATTTTGAGCTGACCCTCCCATTGCCGGCAGGGTTCAGCTGTACATCGGGGTATGGCTGGCGGCAGGACCCCACGGCGGAGGACGGCAGCGAGGATTTCCACACCGGGAAAGACCTTGCCGCCGCCGAAGGCACGCCGGTCTATGCCGCAGCCGACGGCACCGTGCGCACGGCCGCCCTTGGGAGCAGCTACGGCAACTATGTGCGGATTCTCCATGAGGCGGGGGATGAGACGCTCTATGCGCATATGCAGTATGTTTTTGTGCGGCCGGGGCAGCAGGTCCGTCAGGGACAGCAGATCGGCACGGTGGGACAGACGGGCAACGTCACAGGGCCGCACCTCCACTTTGAACTGCTCCACGCCGGGATACGCTACGACCCCACCGAAGCCCTCGGCCTTGCCTGAATTGCACCTGCGGGTCAAAACGCCCTGCGGGCTGCTGTTCTTTTATACGCTGCTTCTGGCGGCGGACTCCACCGGCGTGCTGCGGCTGGGACTGCTCTGCGCCCTGCTCCATGAATGCGGCCATATCGCCGTGTTCGTGGCCCTGGAACACCGCCTGCCTGCGTTGGAAGCGTCTTTCTCGGGACTGTGCCTTTCCATGCGGGGCGTGCTGCTCTCACCGGGGAGGGAACTGCTGCTGGCTGCCGCCGGCCCCGGCGTCAACCTGGGTCTGGCCGCTGCGGCCCTGCTGTGGATGGAAGGCCCGGCGGGGTACGGATATTTCGGGCTGTGGTTTGCCTGTACCAATCTGCTGGTGGGCGGTTTCAACCTGCTGCCGGTCCCCGGGCTGGACGGCTGGCGCATGGCGGGCTGCCTGCGCCTGCTGCTGTCCGGAGGGGTTGCCCGCCGCGGTAAGGCAGCTCCTTATATATAATAGGAAAGGACCGCACAGGGGAGAGCATTCCCCCGCTGTGCGGTCCTTTTGTCTGCCCCGGCGGAGCAGGGTCATTCGTAAGTACGCCGTCCGGCAAAGATGCAGAGGGGGCGGCGGGATTTGCCTGCGTTCATCAGCTGAACGGCGGCTGCCAGGGTGGCTCCCGCGCTGGTGCAGGCAGGCACCCCGTCAAAGAAGAGCACCTCCCGTGCGGCGCGCTCGGCGTCGGCGGTGGAGACCGTCAGCACCGTGTCCACCACGTAGGGGTTGTAGTTTTCCGGGACAAAGCCGGGGCCGATGCCCGCAATGCCGTGATGCCCCGGCAGCCCGCCGCTGATGGCCGCGCACTCGCTGGGTTCCACCGCCACAATGCGGATCATGCTGTTCCAGGCTTTCAGGTATTCGGCCACGCCGGTGATGGTGCCGCCGCTGCCCACGCCCACCACCACCGCGTCGATGCTGTCGCCCGCGGCTTTCAGGATCTGCGGGCCGGTGACCCGGCGGTGGTATTCAGGGTTGTCGTCGTTGGAAAAATAATTGGTGAAGTAGCCGTTGTAGCGGGCGGCAGTATCCGCCGCCACACGGTCCAGGGCCTTGCGTCCGCCGCTGCTGCATACCACAATGCGAGCACCCAGGCTTTGCAGGTGCTGCCGGCGGGAGATGGGCAGGGCGCTGGGGACCACCAGAATGCAGGGGTGGCCGGTGGTCGCGCAGGAGACCGCCAGCGCCGCGCCGAAGCTGCCGGAACTGGCTTCCACCACCGGCATCCCCGGCTTGAGGGTGCCGCGCTCGGTAGCCAGGGCCAGCATGGTCTCGGCCACGCCGTCCTTGCAGGTCCCCGTAGCCCCGCCGAAATCCAGATAAGCCGCTATGCTGGCCTGAAGGCCGTGCCGCCCCGAAAAGCCCGACAGCTCAACGACAGGGCACTTGTACACGTCCTGATAGTAGCTTTGCAGGATCCCCACTGCGCCAACCGTCCTTTCACACAAAAAATCGTACCTCCCGCGGGGACGGCTCCTGTACGTTCCATGGTACAGTTCCGCAAGCGTCCCGCGCGGCGCCGGCGGGGACAGACCCCTGCCGGACAAGGAAATGCTTTCTTATTATACCATATTTTTATCTTTTGTGTGAGAATCCCGCCGGGAAAATGCGAAAAAAGCCGGAATCTTGTCCCACCGTGCCGAAAAATCATGATTTTTTTCAAGGCGTACCGGGGCCGTTATTCCTGCCTGTGAAAAAATCAGAACACAGCATCTGCGTTAAAACCGGGCAGGGGAGGCTGTATGCCCCTATATCTGGGGATGCCCTGCCGGGACAAGCCGCGAAAATACGGAGAAAAGACAAAAAATAATCGGGGTTTGACAAGCCAAACTGCTTGACACCCGCTCCCGGCTCTGTTATAATCACTAGCTGTAAAGGAACCGACTTTACACAAACGACCGTCCGCTGAACGTACAGGAGGCACCACCGTGGCACAGGCAATGAAGGATCTGGAATTTTCGATCCTGCTGGACCATTACGGTTCGGTGCTCACCGAGCGTCAGCGCAGCATTCTCACCGAATACTATGACGAGGATCTCTCCCTCTCTGAAATTGCCGAAAACTTCGGCATTTCCCGCCAGGGCGTGCGCGATGCCATCAAGCATGGCGAGTCCACCCTGCGGGAGATGGAGGACAAGCTGGGCAATGCCCGCCGCCATCAGGCGATGCTGGCCGACCTGGAACGTCTGGAGCAGCTGGTCAAGGAGATCCGCTGCTGCAATTCGGGATTGTACACGCCGGTGCCGCGCATCAAGCAGGACACCGACGAGATGCTGACCATACTGGAACGGCTCGGCACGCAGGAGGAAGCGCCCCATGGCATTTGAATCATTGACAGAACGCCTGTCCGGCGTATTCAAAAAGCTGCGCGGCAAGGGCCGTCTGAGCGAGGCGGACATCAAGGCCGCCATGCGCGAAGTCCGTATGGCCCTGCTGGAAGCCGACGTCAACTACAAGGTGGCCAAGGACTTCTGCAATCAGGTGTCCGAGCGTGCCATGGGCCAGGAAGTCATGGAAAGCCTGACTCCCGCCCAGCAGGTCGTCAAGATCGTCAACGAGGAACTGACCCGCCTGATGGGCGGTGACGAACCCACCCGGCTCCACATCAAGAACAAGGGCCAGACCGTCCTGATGATGTGCGGCCTGCAGGGCAACGGTAAAACCACCCATGCGGCCAAACTGGGCAAGTATTACCGCAAACTGGGCCGCCGCCCCATGCTGGTGGCCTGTGACATCTACCGCCCCGCCGCGATCGATCAGCTGCGCATTGTGGGCGAACAGGCGGGCGTACCCGTCTTTGAAATGGGGACCGAGCGCCCCGAAGTCATCGCCCAGAAGGCGATGGCTTACGCCAGAGACCATGGCAATGACATTGTCATCCTCGATACCGCCGGCCGTCTGCAGATCGATGACGATCTGATGGATGAGCTGGTCCGCATCAAGCAGGCCGTGGAAGTGGACGATACCCTGCTGGTCGTCGACGCCATGGCCGGCCAGGAAGCCGTCAACGTGGCCCAGACCTTCAACGACAAGATCGGCATCGACGGTGTCATCCTGACCAAGACCGACGGCGACACCCGCGGCGGTGCGGCCCTTTCGGTGCTGGCCGTCACGGGCAAGCCCATCTACTTCCAGGGCATCGGTGAAAAGCTGGACGACCTTGAGCCTTTCTATCCCTCCCGCATGGCGGGACGCATCCTCGGCATGGGCGACGTGCTCTCCCTGATCGAGAAAGCCCAGGCAGTGCAGGACGATAAGGTGGCCGAGGAAACCGCCAAGCGGATGATGGCCAACAAGTTTGACCTCAACGATATGCTTGCCCAGTTTGCCCAGATCAAAAAGATGGGCGGCGCCTCGGCACTGCTCTCCATGCTGCCGGGCGGCAATCAGATCGACCCCGACACCCTGGACGAGAAAGCCCTGCCCCACATCGAGGCCATCATCTACTCCATGACCCCGGAGGAACGGGCCAAGCCTTCCATCATCAATCCCAAGCGCAAGCGCCGCATCGCGGCGGGCAGCGGCCAGACCGTTGAGGCAGTCAACAAACTGCTGCGCCAGTATGAGATGATGCAGAAGCTGATGAAACAGGCCAAGCGCAACCCCAAAGGTTTCATGCGCCGCCTGGGCGGACTGCGCGGCATGCGCTGAGCCCAAAGACAATCAAGGTATCTCCCTTACGGCTTTACGGCCCAAGGGTGATGATAGAAACCGGCACCCCAAAAAGGGCCGTAAACAGAAATTTGGAGGAAAAGTAACATGGTTAAGATTCGTCTGCGCCGCATGGGCGCCAAGAAAGCTCCCTTCTATCGCGTTGTTGTCGCCGACAGCCGCTACGCTCGTGACGGCCGCTTCATCGAGGAGATCGGCTACTACGATCCCACCAAGGAGCCCTCTGTTGTCAGCATCGACGCCGAGAAGGCGAAGCAGTGGCTGGCCAACGGCGCTCAGCCCACCGACACCGTCCGCGTTCTGCTGAAGAAGTCCGCGATCCTGTAACAAGAACGGAGGCGCACCATGCAGGAGCTGCTGATTGCAGTCGCACGCGGCCTTGTTGAGGACAAGGACGCTGTGCAGGTCACGGTCGACCCTGTGCGCGAGGATGGTACCGTCGTCTATCACCTCACCGTGGCCGAGGATGATATGGGCCGCGTGATCGGCAAACAGGGCCGTATCGCAAAGGCGATCCGCGTCGTGATGCGGGCCGCCGCCGTCCGCCAGGGCGAAAAAGTCGTGGTGGAGATCGGCTGATCCCAGACGTACTGGCACCTTGCCGCTGTGCGAGGTGCCTTTTTTGTATGCTTTTCCCAAACGATTCAAAAGGAGACCGCTATGCAAGAATATCTGCCCGCCTGCAAGATCGTCACCACCCACGGCGTCCGCGGCGAGATGAAAGCCCTGCCCCTGTGCGACGGGGCAAAGTTCCTGTCCGGGTTCAAGACGCTCTTCACCGGGGCCGACGGCTCAGGGGAGCGCCGGCTTCTGGGCGTTCGCGGGCAGGGGAACATGCTGCTGGTCCGGCTGGAGGGCGTCAGCGACATGGACGCCGCCCGCGCCATGGTGGGGCGGACCCTCTACCTGCGCAAAAGCGACGCCAAACTGCCCAAAGGCCGCTATTTCATTGATGACCTCATGGACTGCGAGGTGCGGGACGCCGCCACCGGCCAGGTGTATGGCAAGGTGACGGATGTCAGCCATCCTGCCGCCCAGGATGTCTATACGGTCACCGACCCCGACGGCGGGGAACACATGATCCCGGTGGTGCCGGAGTTCGTCAAAACCATCGACGTGGAAGCCCGCTGTGTGCTGGTCACGCCGATTCCCGGGATGTTCGACACGCCGGTCAACGGGGACGAGGAATGAACCATGCGCATTGATATTGTTACGCTTTTCCCGGAGCTGTGCGACAGCTTCCTCCACGCCAGCATCCTGGGCCGCGCCGCGGACAAGGGCCTGTTTGAGGCGCACTGTCACCAGATCCGGGACTACACCAAAAACAAGCAGAAACAGACCGACGACTACCCCTACGGCGGCGGCTGCGGCATGGTGCTGTATGCCCAGCCCATTGCCGACTGTATCCGCGCAGTGCAGGCCCAGTGCGCGGAACAGGGCAGACCCCGCCCCCACGTGGCCTTTCTCACGGCAGCGGGGGCGCCATACAATGAACAGACGGCCCGCCGCCTGGCCACCTACGACAGCCTGATTTTGGTCTGCGGCCATTACGAGGGAATCGACGAGCGCGTCATCGAGGCCTTTGGCGATGAGGAGATCTCCATCGGCGACTATGTCCTCACCGGCGGCGAGCTGGCCAGCCTGGTGGTGGCAGACAGCGTGCTGCGCCTGCAGCCCGGCGTGCTGGCCGAGGAAAAAGGCTACCAGGAGGAAAGCTACTGGGACGGCCTCATCGAGTACCCCCAGTACACCCGCCCCGAAGTGTGGGAAGGCCGCGCGGTGCCGCCGGTGCTCCTCACCGGCGACCACGACAAGATCGACGCCTGGCGGGGCAAGCAGAGCCGCGCCCGCACCCGGGCCCGCCGCCCCGATCTCTATGACCGCTGGTGCCGCACCCACCCTCTGACTCCCGGCAGCTGGAAGCGCAACGAACGCGCGGCCCTTGTCCGCTCCGAGGAACAGCTGGAAGCCGCCGCCCGCGTTTACAGCGAAAGCTGGCAGCAGTCCCATGAGGAGATCTGCACCCCGGACTTTGTGGCGGAGCACACCCCGCTGGCCATGCGTCAGCGCCTGGATGCCGACCGCGCCGCGGGCTGGGCTTTTTACCTGCACAGCACGGCGGGCAGACCGGACGGCATTGTGGGCGTCTGCCACAAGACCGGGGAGATCGGCCGGCTGTATGTGCTGCCCGCCGCCCAGGGCAGGGGCATCGGTGCCAAATTGCTGGAATTTGCCCGCAAAAAACTGCCGGAACATGCCCACCCCTTTGTGACGGTGCTGGCATCCAACCGCGCCGCCATTGCCCTCTACCTGCGCATGAGCTACCGGGAAGAGAGCGGCTTTACAAACTTTTTACAGCAGACTGACCAAAAGTTTTCGGATAGAGTGCCGGAAGTGAAACTTGTTTATGCATCGCCCAAAATTGACAAAACGGGCGTTTGAACGCAAGTTTTTTCGGTATACCTGAACAATATTGTTGAAAATAAACTGGCAAATCTGCACAAAGAACGCTCTGTGGCTTTGGCAGGATTGCGGAATCCTGCTAAATTTGACAAAATCTACTGTACAAAAGGCATAAAATGGGTTAAAATATAATCAATTCAGGGCGGGGAACCAGTGCAATACCGCCTGAGGGAGCCCGCGGTGAATGCTTGGGCATATTATTTTTTCGAAATAGGAGAGAATAACTATGTATGTGAAAGAAGTTACCGTTGAGAATCAGGTTGGTTTGCACGCCCGTCCGGCTACCTTCTTCATCCAGAAGGCGAACGAGTACAAATCTTCCATCTGGGTCGAGAAAGAAGAGCGTCGTGTCAACGCTAAGAGCCTGCTGGGCGTTCTGAGCCTGGGCATCGTCGGCGGCACCACTATCCGCATCATCGCGGACGGCACCGATGAGCAGGCGGCGGTCGACGGCCTGGTCAAGCTGGTTGATTCCGGCTTCTCCGAGTAATCGCAGCATCATATTTTCTCTTGAACCTTTTGCGGCGGGTGGGTTTCCACTCGCCGTTTTTTGGGTGTATCCCATCCGGCGGGAAGGAGCGCCGTTTCCATGACCAAAGCTGAACTCTACCGCAAGGCGTGTATGCTGCCGCTTTTGCCCGGTGTCTATATCATCCGGGACAAGTCGGACACCATCATCTATATCGGCAAGGCCAAGCGTCTCAAGACCCGCGTCTCTCAGTATTTCCGGGAGGGCGTCCCCCACGACGCCAAGGTCACCCAGATGATCGCCCATGCCTTCAACTTCGACGTCATTGTCTGCCAGTCGGAGTTTGAGGCCCTTGTCCTGGAAGCCAGCCAGATCAAGGCCCATACCCCCAAATACAACATCCTGCTCAAGGACGACAAGGGGTACAGCTATGTCAAGGTGACGAAAGGGGAGTGGCCCCGCCTTTCCGCCGTGCTTCAGAAAGAGGAGGATGACGCCGAATATATCGGTCCCTTCACCTCGGCCTTTGCGGTGCGGGAGATCGTGGAGACCGCCCAGGACTGCTTTTTGCTGCCCCGCTGCAACAAGGAGTTCCCCCGGGACATCGGCAAGGGACGCCCCTGCCTCAACGCCCATATCGGCAAATGTATGGCGGTGTGCAGCGGCAAGATCAGCTGCCAGGCCTATAACGAGGCCGTCCAGAACGCCATCCGCATGATCCGCTACGGCAAGCGGGACATCGTCAAGCAGCTGCGGGACAAGATGGAAGCTGCCGCCGAACGCCTGGACTTTGAGTCCGCGGCGCTGCTGCGGGACCAGATCGCCGCCATTGAGCGGGTGTCCGCAGGGCAGAAGGTGGTCATGGACAACGACGCCGAGATGGACGTGCTGGCCTTTGCAGGCACCACCCACGCGGTCTGTGCGGCCATTCTGCGTTACCGGGACGGCCGCCTGATCGACAAGCGGGAATTCTTGTTCCATGATACCTCCGACATCGCGGCCCTGCGGGAGGAGTTCCTGCCCCAGTATTACCTGGACGGGGAGAACGTCCCCAAGACCATTGCGGTGGATGCCCTGCCGGAGGACCACGAAGCCCTGACCGAGGCCTTGTCCGAGGTCCGGGGCAGTGCGGTCAATCTGTATGTCCCCCAGCGGGGCGACGTGGCCAAACTGGTCACCATGGCCTACACCAACGCCGTGGAACGCCTGGCCCGGGAGAGCGGCCGCTATACCCGGGAGGAAAAACTGCTGGAGGAAGCCGCCCAGATGCTGGGCCTCAAGACGCCGCCCCGGGTCATTGAAAGCTACGATATTTCCAACTGGGGCGACGGCTCCAGCGTCTGCGGCATGATCGTGTTCCGGGACGGCAAACCCCTGCGGGCGGGTTACCGGCGCTTCCGCATGAAAACGGTGGCCGGCACCGATGACTACGCCTCCATGGCGGAGGCTCTCTCCCGCCGCGCCGGGGAATATGAGGCTGCCAAGCGCGGGGAAAAGCCCGACACTCCCACAAACCAGTTCTCGGTTTTGCCCGACCTGATCTTGTTGGACGGCGGCAGGGGACAGGTCTCGGCGGTGCGTGCGGCCCTGAAAGGCACGCAGCTGGCCGGTGTGCCGCTCTTCGGCATGGTCAAGGACGACCATCACCGCACCCGTGCCATTGTGGACGACACCGGCTCCGAGATCGCCATCAACCGCAACCGGGGTATCTTTACCTTTGTGACCTCCATCCAGGATGAGGTCCACCGCTATGCCAACGATTACCGCAAACGCCTGATGAACAAGCGTTCCTACGCGGCTACCCTCACCGCCCTGCCCGGCGTGGGGGAAAAGACCTCGGCTGCGCTGCTCAAGCATTTCAAGACGGTGGCCAACGTGCGCGGGGCGTCCATTTCCGACCTGGAACAGGTGCCCGGCATCAGCCACAAAAAGGCGGAACAGATCTATAACGGCCTGCACGGCTGAGCCTGTCTGGCGGGAACAACTATTGACAAGGCAGGCAAAAACACGCATAATGATAGCACTGAAAAAGTACGCAGAAAGGGAAAGGAGGCGCGCAGTATGCGTGTGATCGCGGGTACGGCGCGCGGCAAGGTACTCAAGGCGCTGCCCGGGCAGGACGTTACCCGTCCGACCATCGACCGCGTCAAGGAGGCCATGTTCTCCAGCGTGCAGTTTCTGGTGCCGGGAGCGCGGGTCCTTGACCTGTTTTCCGGCAGCGGACAGCTGGGCATCGAAGCTCTTTCCCGCGGCGCAGCGCGCTGCGATTTTGTGGATGCCTCCCGGGAGGCCTTCGCCGTAGTGCAGGCCAACTGCAAAGCGGCGGGTGTGGCCCCCAAAAGCCGGCTCCACAATACCGATGCGTTCACTTTTTTGGCGTCAGTACGGGAACCGTTCGACCTGGTTTTGCTCGATCCGCCCTTTGCCCATGATACACTGTCGAAGGTGCTGCCCCTGCTGGAACCCAACGTGGCGCCCGGCGGCGTCGTCATCTGTGAAAGTGAACGGGATGCCCGCCTGCCGGAGACAGTGGGCGGACTGACCCGGGTCAAACAATACAACTACGGTAAGATCCTTGTCACTCGTTACCAGAAAGAGGTACAGGCATGAATGTTGATGAACTGCTCGATTTGATGGAAGAAACTCTGGAGGAAGGCACTGCCATGCCGTTCTCTGCCGGCAAGCGCGTGGTCGACGTGGACAAGATGCGCGATATTATCGACGATGTGCGCGCCAATCTGCCCGACGAGATGCGTCAGAGCAAAAAGATCGTGGATGACCGCGAGCGCATCATCCAGGAGGCCCGCCAGGAGGCTGACGGCATCATCAAGCAGGCCGAGGAGCGCGCCAAGGCCCTGGTGTCGGAGCAGGAGATCGTCAAGCGTGCCCAGAAGCGCGCCGTGGAGATCCTGACCACCACCCAGACCCACGCCCGCGAGATCAGCAAGAGCGCCACTACATACTGCGAGACCATCCTGAAAAACTCGGAAGAGACCCTTGCCCGCAGCATTGCGGACATCAAAAATACCCGCATGAATCTGCGCAGCGCCACCTCCAAAGGCATGCGCGGCGGCAAGTGAATTCCGGCAGGGAAAGGGATTTTTCCCCACCTGATTTCAGATGTGTTTCAAATATGAAAATTTATGACCCGCAGCGGTTTTCGACCGCTGCGGGCTTGTTTTTTGCAGGGGGATTTGGTATTATAGAACTGCGATTGTGGGTAAAAGTGGTTGATCCGGGGTAAAAGTGGAGAGTTGTCAACACTTTCAACGGAGTTTTCAACACAAGACAGACAATCGTACGTGAAAAATTGTCGAAAGGGGGAAAACGCCGTGCTGATGGGACAGTATGATTATGCCGTCGATGCCAAAGGCCGGCTGAATTTTCCCGCAAAATTCCGCGAGGAGATGGGTCAGACGTTTATCGTGACCTGCTGGCTCGACCATTGCCTGGCGGCTTTTCCTGCCGAACAGTTTGAAAAAGTCGCCGACAAGATCGAGGAAAAAGGCCTGGTCAAGGGCCGCAAGGTCACCCGTATGCTGTACAGCTCGGCAGTGGAGGTCACCCCTGACAAACAGGGCCGCATCCAGCTGCCCGCCAAGCTGCGCGCCTACGCCGGTCTGGACCATGACGTCACCATCATCGGCAACCGTGAGTTTGCAGAGATCTGGAACACCGCCGCATGGAACCAAACCCAGGAGGGGGCGGACGACGACTTTACCGCGGCCATGGAAGATCTGGATTTCTGATCCGGCCACCTGCCGGATGACCGCTGCCGAAAGGATGTACCAAAGATGGAATTTCACCACGTTCCCGTATTGCTTCGCGAGTGTCTGGAAGGACTGGCCATTGACCCGGCCGGGACCTATCTGGACGGTACGGCCGGCGGCGCCGGTCACTCGCGTGAGATTGCCAAGCGCCTGACCACAGGGCGGCTGATCGCGCTCGATCAGGACCCGGATGCGGTGGCAACCGCCACCGAAAGGCTTAAGGGCTTACCCGCCCTGGTGGTCAGGGCCAACTTTCGCGAGGCTCCGCGGGTACTGCGGGAACTGGAGATCGATTCCATCCAGGGAGCGCTGTTGGACCTGGGCGTGTCCAGTCATCAGCTGGACGATGCCGCGCGCGGCTTTTCCTATCATGCCGATGCGCCGCTGGACATGCGCATGAGCCAGACCGGCCCCACCGCCGCGGATCTTGTCAACAGTCTGGATCGTGAAGAACTTTGCCGCATTTTGCGTGATTACGGCGAGGAACCCTACGCCTGGCAGATCGCCGGCAAGATCGTCGCCGCCCGTGCCGAGCATCCCATCGAGACAACGATGGAGCTGGCCGGGCTGGTGGCCTCCGCCGTGCCGCCTGCCGAGCGCCGCAAAAGCAAAAACCCCGCGCGCCGGACTTTCCAGGCGGTGCGCATTGCGGTCAACGGGGAACTGGATGCCCTGAACGAAGGCCTGGACGGCATCTTCGAGGCCCTGGCGCCGGGAGGCAGACTTTGTGTCATCACCTTCCACAGCCTGGAGGACCGTCTGGTCAAAAACAAGTTCCGCCGCTGGGCGCAGAAATGCACCTGCCCGCCGGAGTTTCCGGTCTGTGTGTGCGGCGGCAAAGCCAAAGCAAAACTGATCACCCGTCATCCGATCGAAGCCGAACCGGATGAATTGAACGAAAACCGCCGCAGCCGCTCCGCCAAACTGCGGGTGCTGGAAAAACTGTGATGTCTGGTCCCGCGCGGCCGGCAGGGAAGGGAGGGCGTGCCCATGACGCAGGCAGCCTATGATTTGAACACAAAACCGAAGAGCTACGGCCAGTACCATGCCCCGCGCGTGCGCGTGGTCCGCGGCCGCAGCCGGCTGGACAAGCTGCGCCAGACCGTCGCTGCGCTGCGCACGGTGCTGGTCGCCGCATTGATCCTGGGCCTGGTGGTGAGCCTTCTGTACAGCCAGGCCATCATTACCGAGCTGTCCGGCGAGATCGAGTCCGCCCGTCAGGAACTGACGCAGGAGCAAAGCACCTACGACTACCTGTCCGGCCGGATGGACACCATCACCAGCAGCAACAATATTCAGGAGATCGCCGAGGGCCAGCTGGGACTGGTCGAGGCGGACGCCAGCCAGGTCACCTACATCACCATGGAGGATGAAAGCCTGATCGTCCGTACCGAGTCCGATCTTTCCAAACTGTTGTCCGGCGTGCGCACGGCGGCACTCAGCTTGATCGGCAATTTTGACCCCTGAACATCCGGCCGGGGTATCCGGCCAAAGCAAAAGCGTGCGGCCGTGTGCGGGGATTGACTCCGAAAACGCAGGCAGGCGCGCTTTTTGCATATCCTGCACCTGACGAACCATTGCGCAAAGGGAACGTTGAACCATGCCAAACAAGTATCCGAACGATCATTCTCAAAAGCCCGGGCCTGAAAATACCGGCGCTTCCAACGCGATGCGCATCCGCACGCTGATTCTGGTCGCCGCCTTTTTGATTTTCGGCTTCGGGCTGCTGGTTTATCAGCTCTACGTCCTGCAGATCCGTGACTACGAGACCTACCGCGTAGACGCAACGGAACAGCAGCTTTCCGACACCGCCATCCCGGCCACCCGCGGTTCCATCTACAGCTCCACTGGCAAACTGCTTGCCAAGAGCAGCGTGGTCTGGAACATCATTGCCGATCCTTCCCGCTGCAGTGCCGACTATATCACCCAGGCCAGCGAGAAGATCGCGGAACTTTCGGGCGGGGTGGCCACAGCGGAAAGCATTGCCAGCAACCTGTCCATGAGCGACAAAAAATACCGCGTGCTGGTCCGCGGAGTGGATATGCCCACGGCCGAGTCCATCATCAACTACGCCTCGGAACTCAACGACCAGGCAGGGGAGACGGTGCTCTATTTGTACACCGAACAGACCTCCACCCGTGAATACCCCTACGGCGCCTTCATGTCGTCGGTGCTGGGCTTTACCGACAGCTCCGGCAACGGTCTGTACGGCCTGGAAAGCTACTATAACGACATTCTGTCCGGCACCCCGGGACGCAGCGTCTCACTGCAGAGTGCCGGCGGCATCGACCTGACCGACTCGGAGTCGGAATACCATGCGCCCATCGACGGCTTGAACCTCAACCTCTGCATCGACGATAATATCCAGTCCATCGTTGAGGAATACTTGCAGCAGGCCATCGCCGACTACAATGTCAAGAGCCGTGCCTGCGCCATTGTCATGAACGTCAACACCGGCGAGATCCTGGCCATGGCGTCCATGAACCAGTTCGACCCCAACGACCCCAACACCATCTACGACAGTGAGATGCAGGCAATCCTGGACAGCGATACTCTGACGGCGGAACAGATCGATACACTGGTCAGCCGCCTGGGAGACACCAGTGACCTGCAGGCCATCATTGAGGATGGCGTGATCGGGGATGACGAATATTCCAAACTGCAGGGCATGATGCGCGAAGCCCAGTGGAAGAATAAAAACATCACCGAGCTGTATTACCCCGGTTCTGTTTTCAAGCTGGTCACCGCTGCGGCGGCGCTGGACTCGGGCCTGATGGACACCAGCCAGCAGTTCTACTGCGGCACGGAAGGCTGGACCATCAACGCCGGCAGCGAGCTGTACGAGCATACCTACCACTGCGCCAACAACGACGCCCACGGCTGGCAGGATATGGCCACCGCCCTGAACAACAGCTGCAACATCTACTTCATTCAGGTAGGCCTGACGCTGGGCGCACAGGTGTTCTACGATTACTTTGACGCCTTCGGCTTTACCGAGCGCACCGGCGTGGATCTGCCCAACGAGACCCGCTGGATGATCTACCATGACGCCGACGAACTGGCCCTGACCGAGGCAAACCTGGACTCCAGCTCCTTCGGCCAGGCCCAGACCTGCACTCCGCTGCAGATGGCTACGGCCGTGGCAGCGGTGGTCAACGGCGGCTACCTGGTCACGCCCCATGTGGTGGATACCATCACCGACCAGAGCGGCAACGTGGTCTCCAGCGTGGATACCACCATCCGCCGCCAGGTCATTTCGGAGGAAGTCAGCGCTGAGATCCGCACCATGATGGAGCAGGTCGTCGGCAAGGGCCAGGACGGCAGCACCGGCCGCAACGCCTATGTGGCAGGCTACAACATCGGCGGCAAGTCGGGTACTTCGGAAAACCTGGGCCGCGATGAGCGCGAGGACGGCGACTACTACAAGCAGATCAGCTTTGCGGCGGTCCTGCCCATCGATGACCCCGAGATCGAGGTCTTTGTCATGATGGACGACCCCCGCTGGACGAATGACTACGCCAGCCAGATCGTTGCCCCTGTGGTGGGCAACATCATCAGCGAGATCGCGCCTTACCTCGGCCTTGAGCGCGACCCTGAATATGACACCAGCGCCACCGTGGTGGTGCCGGATGTGGTCAGCAAAAACAACTCCTGGGTCAACGCTCAGGTGGAAATGAACAAGAAGGGCCTGTCCCACAAACTGGTGGGCGGTACCGGCACCGTGGTCCATCAGTACCCGGCAGCGGGCACCGTGGTTCCGGTAGGCTCCACCGTCTACCTCTACACCCAGACCACTACCGACACCATGGTCAACGTACCCAATGTCGTGGGCAAGAGCGGCAGTTTTGCGGTGCAGATGCTCAGCGCCGCGGGCATCAATGCCAAGGTCGAAGGCGACGAGAGCGCCCTGGTCACCTCCCAAAGCGTGGCCGAGGGAGAAAGTGTGCCCATGGGCACCGTCATCACCATCCAGACGGCAGCCGAGGAACAAAGCGACACCACCACCGACGATACGACGGAACCGGCCGCATCGTCAGACGATGCCGGGGACTCAGATGTTTCCGCGGATACTTCCGGGGAATGACCGATGCCCCAATGGAACCGTGCTATGTGCCAACGGGAATGAAAAGGAGAGATGAAAGATGAAACCCATCCATGCCAATCAATTGCTGGCCGGCCTTGCGCTGGCAGAAGCCGAACCCATCACTGCGGTCGTGACGGACAGCCGCAAAGTCGTTCCGGGATGTGTTTTCGTCTGCTTCCCGGGGGAGCGGGTGGACGGCCATGACTATGCGGCGGCAGCATACCGCGCAGGAGCCGCCTACATCGTTGCCAACCATCCTGTCGACGGCGTGCCGGAAAACCGCACCGTCATTGTGGCTTCCAGCCATCACGCCATGGTGCGCATGGCTTCCAACTACCGGATGCTGTTCAGCCCTCTGATGATCGGAGTGACGGGCAGCGTGGGCAAGACCACCACCAAGGAATTCTGCTACGCGGTGCTGTCCGCCTTTGGCAACACCCTCAAGACCGAGGGCAACCAGAATAACGAGATCGGCCTGCCCAACACCCTGTTCCGCCTGGACGACGCCACCGAGTACGCCGTGGTGGAGATGGGCATGAGCAACCTGGGCGAAATTGAGCGCCTGGCCCGTGCCGCCCGGCCTTCGGCGGGCATCATTACCCTCATCGGGGTCTCCCATCTGGAAAACCTGGGCACGCGGGAGAATATACTGAAAGCAAAGCTGGAACTCTGCTACGGTCTGCCCGACGGCGCGCCGCTGGCCCTCAATGCCGACGACGACCTGCTGCCCACCGCCAAATTGCCCGAGCGCCTGCGCCCGGTGTGGTTCGGCATCGACAGCCCGGACGCCGACGTGCGTGCGGTCAAGATCACGGCAGGGGACAACGGCACCGACTTTGTGCTGTCCGACAAAGAATACGGTGATTTCCCGGTGCATATCCCCACGGTTGGCCTGCACACCGTCAGCGATGCACTGGCCGCCTACGCGGCTGCTACCCGGCTGGGCCTTGACCCGGCGAAAGCGGCTGCGGCTTTGAGCAACTACCAGACTACGGGAATGCGCCAGAACATTGTGCACAAGGCGGGCGTCACCGTCATCGAGGACTGCTACAACGCCAGCCCCGACAGCATGCGGGCCGCTCTGGGCGTGCTGAAAAATCAGCCGGCAGAGCGCCGTGTGGCTCTTTTGGGTGATATGCTGGAGCTGGGCTCGGTCAGCGAGGAAGCGCACCGCCAGGTAGGCGAGTGGGCCGCCGAGGCGGGCGTCGACCTGCTGATCGCCTATGGTCCGCTCAGTGCGGCCATGGCGCAGGCCGCAGCCGAGAAAGGTGTAACAACTTTGCATTGCGAAACCGAGCAAGACGTGGTAGGATATGTAAGGCAAAATGTACACGCAGGCGATGCATTGCTGGCAAAGGCCAGCCATGCCATGAAGCTGGACCAGGTACTGGAACAGTTTTACGCGACGCTGGCGTGAGCAGCTAAACTGATAGATTTGGGGGAGTTCTTTCATGGGGATGATAGTCTCCTGGATGCTGGTCGCCTCGGCGGTCGCTGCATTTTCGATTACGGCGCTGTCGGGCTGCGTGGTGATCCCCGCGCTGCACCGGCTGCACTTTGGTCAGACGATCCGCGAAAGCGGTCCGACCTGGCACAATAAAAAGCAGGGTACGCCTACCATGGGCGGCCTGTGCTTCATTCTTGGCATCGTACTGGCACTGGTTCTGGTCCTGGTAGGTTTCCGCCGTTATGCGCCGGAACTGATGGGCACACAGCAGATCCAGGCAGTGCTGCTTGTCATGTTCCTGGCTCTTGGGTCCGGCTTCATCGGATTCCTGGACGACTTCGTCAAGGTGGTCCGCCACCGCAACCTGGGCCTTGTGGCATGGCAGAAACTGGTCATGCAGTTTGCCGTCACCGGCGGCTTCCTGTTCGGCCTCAACGCGCTGGGCCTGCTGACTACGGTCATCACCCTGCCCGGCGGCGGAGCGCTGGACCTGGGCCTTTTGTACTATCCCATCGCTTTCTTCGGCATCATCTTCCTGGTCAATGCCGTCAACCTGACCGACGGCCTGGACGGCCTGGATTCCTGCGTCACGTTCGTCTCCATGCTGGGCTATCTGGTGGGCGCCAGCCTGCTGGGCTTTTACCATGTGTCCATTCTGGCCACGGCCACGGCAGGTGCCTGCGCGGGATTCCTGGTCTGGAACTTCTATCCCGCCAAGGTCTTTATGGGCGATACCGGCAGCATGTTTTTGGGCGGCATCGTCACGGCGCTGGCTTTTGTCATGTGCCGTCCCGAGCTGGTTTTGTTCTTCGGCATCGTCTATATCTGGGACGCCATGACGGTGGTCATCCAGCGCGTCTATTTCAAGCTGACCCACGGCAAGCGCATTTTCCGCATGACGCCCATCCATCATGCCTTTGAGATGCGCGGCTGGCGTGAGGCCCGCATCGACGCCTTCTTCAGCTTCATCGCCATAATGGGTGTGCTGCTGGGCGTTTTGTACATTTACCTGACCTGAGCCGGGGCGCGCCGCCGTCCCGCCTTGCCCGGTCCTTTCGGGGGCCGGACGGAAAGGAAATAGGAACCCCTTTTGGAAATGTCTGTATTCCTCAGAACCCTTTTCCGACCCGCGTTTTTGATGTGCAAGGATCTTCCTCTGCGCAAAAAAGACCGCGGGCCGCTTTCGTGGTATTTTGTTGTAACGCTTCTGGTTATCATTGCCTACGGCCTGGTGGTGCTTTTCTCCGCCAGCTACTCGGTCTCCTACCAGGAAAGCGGCGACAGCTTCAGCCAGATCCGCCAGCAGCTCGGCTTTGCCATCGTGGGCGTCACGGCCATGTTTGCCATCTCCATGATCGACTACCGGGCGTTGCGCCACCTGACCTGGTACCTGTATTTCTTTACGCTGCTGTTGCTGGTAGCCGCGCTGTTCAGCAATAACCCGACGAACCTAAACGCCAAGTGCTACCGCTGGGTAGAAATTGCAGGCGTTACCTTCCAGCCCTCGGAGCTGGCCAAGTTTTCTACGATCTTGGGCACGGCCGCTTTTGTGGATGCCAATCAGGAGAAAAAAGGCTCCTTTTTGTACGGCATCCTTCTGCCGACCCTGCCCCTGATCCCCACGCTGTTTTTGATCTACCGTCAGCCCCACTATTCGGCCATCATCCTGATTCTGATGATCTACTTCACCATGCTGATCTGCGGCGGCTGCGGCCTGAAATGGATGCTGCCTGTTCTGAGCGTCGGCGTCCTTGGTATGGTGTATATGTTGTCCAGCCAGGACAACTACGTTCAGACCCGTCTGGACGGCTGGACGCTCTTCTCCAACGACACCTCCACCATGACCGACCAGACCGAGCAGAGCATTTTTGCTATTGCATCGGGCGGCCTGTTCGGGCTGGGCATCGGCAACAGCCGTCAGAAACACCAGTGGCTGCCCGAAGTTACCAACGACTTTATATTCCCCATTCTGTGCGAAGAACTGGGCTTTATCGGCGCGCTGGTCTGCATTCTGCTGTTTGCGGCCCTCATCATTCAGGGCATTCTCATCGCCATGCGTGCGCCGGATATGTTCGGCAGCCTGATGGGCGTGGGCATCATGGGCCAGATCGCCTGGCAGGTGTTCTGCAACATCGGCGTTGTCACCAACACCATCCCCAACACCGGCATCAGCCTGCCGTTCTTCTCTTCGGGCGGCACCAGTCTTTTGATGCTGCTGGGCCAGATGGGCGTTATGCTCAGTATTTCCCGCGTGGGCAATGCCCGCATTGAGGAACGCCGCCGACGCAAGCTGGAGGCCTTTGCACAAAAACTGGACCGCGGCACCCGCAGCGTCTACCGCCGGGGCGGCACGGCCCATTCCGTCTGAACACAGCATCTTGTTTGTCAGTCTGATTTCATGGGAGGCTTTGTATGCGTGTGCTGATTGCAGCCGGCGGAACTGCCGGGCATATCAATCCTGCGCTGGCGATCGCCGGTGCCATCAAAAGAGGTGACCCTACGGCGGAGATCCACTTTGCCGGCCGCCGGGAGGGGATGGAGTACGGTCTTGTCACCAAGGCGGGCTATCCCTTTCACCACATTGAGATCAACGGGTTCCAGCGCAAGCTGACCCCCAAAAACATCGGACGCAACGTTATGGCGGTCTGGCATCTGGCCATCAGCGGCCCGCGCTGCGCAGCCATTCTGCGGGAAGTCAAACCCGACCTGGTCATCGGCTGCGGCGGCTACGTCAGCGGCCCCATTGTCCGGGCTGCCGCCCGCAAGGGCATCCACACCGCCATCCATGAGCAGAATGCCTTCCCCGGCGTGACCAACAAGCTGCTGGCGCGGGAGGTCGACCTTGTCATGGCGGCCAGCCAGGCCGCGGTGGAAAAGCTGGGCGCACCGGAAAAGACCATCGTGGTGGGCAACCCGGTCCGCCCGGAACTGTTTGAGCAGGACCGCGCCGCGGCCCGTGCCCGTCTGGAGGCGGGGGACAGAACGGTGATCCTCAGCTTCGGCGGCAGCCTGGGAGCCCGCCGCATCAATGAAGTTGTGGCTGATCTTTGCGCCTGGGAACAGAAAACCCAGCAGAAGATTTTGCACCTGCACGCCACCGGCAGCCGGGGTGTGGAACTGTTCCGCGACCTTGGCAAGGAAAAAGGCTTTGCACCGGGTAAGAACCTGGTGGTGCGGGAGTATATCGACAACATGCCGGAACTGCTTGCCGCAGCGGATCTGGTCATTTCCCGCTCGGGGGCGCTGACCCTGGCCGAGCTGGAAGCCATGGGCCGGGCCGCTGTTCTGGTTCCCAGCCCCAACGTGGCGGAAAACCACCAGTATTACAACGCCATGGAACTGCAGCAGGCCGGTGCGGCCGTCGTCATTGAGGAAAAGGACCTGACGGGGGAAAAGCTCATTGAGACGGTCACACAGCTCATGTCCCAGCCCGGCCGCCTGGCCGAGATGGGCCGCAATGCCAAGACGCTGGGCCGTCCCGACAGTTTGGACCTGATCTGGGCGGCGCTGCAGAAGCTGTGCGCCTGATTTCGCACAGATTTTCCTTGATACAGAGAGATACTGTGAACATCCCCGGCGCAGGAAAAGCGGCGTCCGGGATGCCGGCCGGACTGCGGACAGCTCGGTATCACAGTGCTTGGAAAACGCCAAACCTCTGCCGGCAGGCAGGGCTTGGCGGTTTCGTGTTTGATTGAATGTTACGGAAAGAGAGGTGAATGCATGGACCGCGACGTACAAAGCCGCAGGCAAAAGGCGGGCGCGGCATCCCATGCATCCTCCCGTCCCCGGCAGCAGGCCCCGCAGCGTCCGCGTCAGGCGGTGCCGCCCAAACGCGGGCTGGGCAGCCGTGTGGGCCTGCAAAAGCGTTCTGCCGCGCAGACACCGCCCTCCATGGCGGGAAATCCGCGCAGCAATACCAGACAGGCTGCCGCCCGGGGTGCGGCACAAAACCAGACGCCGACCCGCCAGTTCGCTCCGCAGCGCCAGGCACCGCCCCGGCAGACGGGGAACCCGGGCCGGCCGGCAAACCGTCGTTACCGCAGCCGCACCACCAACCCCCAGTCGCCCGGATACCGGCAGGGAGCGGCCCGTCCGCCCCGCCGTGTGACCCAGGTGGAGAAAATGCGGATCCGTCGGCGGCGCAAGATCGTGGGGATTCTGTGCCTGCTTGCCGTGCTGGCGGTGGGCGTGGTTCTGTCCATCAATCTGCTGTTCAAGGTTACCGGCTTCCGGGTGGAAAATACGGACCGCACCACCCCGGCCAACACCGGCATCTATACCGAGCAGCAGATCATTGACCTTTTGGGCGTGCAGACAGGGGATAACCTGTTCGGTTTTTCCACCAAGGCCAAATCCCAGGAACTGCAGACGCAGCTGCCCTATCTGGATGTGGTGGAAGTGGATATCCAGCTTCCCGGCACGGTGGTCATCAAGGTGCAGCCGGCTACCGAGCGCTTTGCCATGGAGACCTCCACCGGCTGGCTGGTGCTGAGCGACGGCCTCAAGGTCCTGCGGGGAGAAGCCTCCCAGCCCGACAGCCTGATCCTGCTGGATGCGGCGGTGCAGGCCAATTCCCAGCTGACCGCAGGCTCCTACCTGAACCTGGTGGAAAACGGGGAGAACCTTTCCGCCGCCACGCCGGAGACTGCCGAGACGGCAGAGGAGGACACCTCCTCCTCGGCATCTTCCACCGAGGAGGAAGAGGAAACCTCCGCAAACGAGGTTCTTTTTGAAATGGTCGACCGCATGGAGGAGCAATCCCTTCTTGGCGGTGTCACCATGATCTCCATGCGGGACCCGGATGAGATCAGCTTCCTGTATCAGGGGCGGGTCTCGGTGCTGCTGGGCACCTCCAATAACCTGGACTACAAGATGCGCCTTGCCGCCAACATCATTCTGGACGTAGACGGCAAAGGTCTGACCTCCACCGACAGGGGCACGCTGGACGTTTCCTATCAGCGTACCGACGGGGAGATCGTGGCTTACTTTATGCCCGCCGACCCCGCCCCTGCCGCTGAACCGGAGACGGGGGACGAGACCGGAGATGCCGGGGACACCGGAGACACGGCCGGCGACGGCAGCGATACCGGAGACAGCACCGCCGGAGATTCTGATTCCTCACAGTCCACGGACTCGGATGCCGCCTGATACCGGCAACGTTTTGCACCGACACAAACAGAAAGAGCCGCTCTCTTTGCGAGAGCGGCTCTTTCTCGTGCAGTTGTTTTGCGGCATATCCGGCGCGATAAGGGCAGCGGCCCGTCATGCAGCCGGGAACGGTCAGCTCTGAGGAGCCTCGTCGCCGGAAGGGGCATTTTTGGTGGCGATGGGGGTCTCAAAGTAGACGCTGGTGGAGGGGAAGGCAAAGTCGCAGTTGTTGCGGGCCATGGCGTCCATGATCTGCCAGTTCAGACGGCTTTTCAGAGCACGGAAATCGTCGCCGCCCAGGGCAGTCACATAGCAGCGCACCTCAATGTCGATGCTGGACGCGCCAAAGCCCGACAGCGTGACCTGGATGCTTTCCGGAAGGACCTGCGGGTCTTTTTTCAGCAGGCTGCGAAGATCCTCGCACAGGGCCTCCATGCGCTCCTTGGGCGTCGAGTAGGTCACGCCGATGGTAAAGCTCATCAGACGGTTTTTGCGGGTGGTGGCGTTGCAGATGTACTCGGCGCTGACCTTGGAGTTCTCCACCGTGATGACGCTGTTGTCCAGGGTGCGGATGCGGGTGGAGCGGAAGGAAATGTCCTCCACGGTGCCCTCAAAGCTGCCCAGGGTGATGTAATCGCCAATGCCGAAAGGCCGCTCAATTACCATGGATGCACCGGCGATCAGGTTGGACAGCGTGGACTGCGCGCCAAGGGAAATCGCCAGGCCGGCAATGCCCGCGCCGGTGATCAGGCCGTTCACCTCGCAGCCCAGCAGGTTCAATACCTGGATGCCGCCGAACAGCAATACCAGTGCCCGGTAGATCTTTTCAAAAAAGCTGTTCATCGTCTTGTTGGTTTCCAGATCAAGACGATTCTGAGCGCTGCGCAGCAGCAGGCGGCACAGCCCGGCGGAGTTCCACAAGCCCTGCGTCAGCAGGCAGACGGCGGCAATGGCCATGACGGTGCCTGCGGTATCCCAGACCGGGGACGCATCATCAAAGGACCAGGGGAACATCAAAAAGGCGAAGTACCACAGCAGACAGCGCACAAACAGGATGGCAGGCTCGGTCAGTCCGTCAAACAGGATCTGCAGCCAGTCGGGCATTTTGGATTCCAGCCTGTCCCGCAGCTGGTGGAACACCCAACGGAACAACCGTGCGCCGAACAGCCCCACCGCGATCAGGATGACCGTCAGCAGAATGCGCAGCAGGGGAGCGTACTCTCCAAAGCCGGCAAGCCATTTCAAAAATTCAGTTTTGGTAGTCATAGAAAAAGCCTTTCTGTCAGAAATAGGATGCCCGTGCCGAACAGGCAGGGAAACACGGGTTATTGGTATTGTATCATGAACAGTTGCAATTTTCAAAACATCTGCTATAATATGGGACAGAAAGTCTGTTTCAGGGCGGGGTGAAATTCCCCACCGGCGGTACAGCCCGCGACCGTCTGCCGTTTGGCAGGCGCTGACCCGGTGAGATTCCGGGGCCGACGGTATAGTCCGGATGGAAGAAACGGAAGCTGTTTGCTATGCTTGCAGTTCGCCCTGTCGGTGTGTATTCACCTGACAGGGCGTTTTGTTTTGCAGGCTTTGGGTGCGCGCCCCTACAAACCTCCCGGTTCAAACTTGTTGCCGGCTTTCCAGAAAATATTTTGAAAGGCCGGTTGGTTTGATTTGCCCTTCCGGCCGGGAGGTATTGTTATGCAAACAAAAAGTAAGGTCCGTCCCCTCGCCGTCACTGCCATGCTGTCCGCTGTGGGCTGCATCCTGATGATGCTGGATTTCCCCATCCCCATGCTCATCCCGTCCTTTGTCAAGATGGACTTCTCCGAATTGCCCGCTTTGCTGGCATCCTTCAGCCTGGGTCCGGTGTACGGCATCGTCGTCTGCCTGGTCAAAAACGTGCTGTCCGCCATTTTCCATGGCTCCACTCTGGGCATCGGCGAAGTCTGCAACTTTGCCATGGGCGCTATGTTCGTCGGCGTTGCGGGCCTGATCTACAAGCATAAAAAATCCCGCAAGACTGCGGTCATTGCCTCGCTCATCGGCGCGGTGGCCATGGCGGCGTTCAGCATACCGGTCAACTTCTTCTTCAGCTATCCGGTCTACGCGGCGGCGTTTGGCGGCATGGACGCCATCATTGCGGCCTATCAGGAGATCAACCCCAACGTTACCGGCCTGCTCAGCTGCCTGATCCTGTTCAATATGCCGTTCACCCTGGTCAAGGGCCTGCTGACCTCCCTGATCTGCTTTTTGGTCTACAAGCCCCTGTCTCCCATGCTCCACGGCAGAAAATAAAAACGGCTGTTTGTACAAAAAAGTCGAAATGTATCAATGCGGAAGGTTGACATCCACGCAGTAAAATGGTATGATTTCCTCCAGACATCAGAATAGCAACTTATCAAGAGCGGCTGAGGGACAGGCCCTGTGAAGCCCGACAACCTGCGCGCAAGCGTAAGGTGCCAAATCCTGCGGGGAACCGAAAGATAAGCCCTGGGCGTACAGCTCTGCCGGGCTGTGCGCCCTTTGTTTTTACCACCAGATTCCGGCGCGGCTTGCGGGGAAATCAAGCGATATCCGTTCCATGGTAGCAATTCTGCCATGGGCAGGGATGCAAACGCCTTGCTTTCCCGTGCTGCCCGCGCTTCCCGGCGGTTGCCTTTCTGACCAATTTGACGGGAGGTTTTATAAAAAATGTCCAAATTCTTGTTTACGTCCGAATCCGTTACCGAGGGCCATCCCGATAAGATCTGCGACCAGATCTCCGATGCCGTCCTGGATGCCATTCTGGAACAGGATCCCGGCGCCCGCGTTGCCTGCGAGACGGTCTGCTCCACCGGCCTGGTCCACATCATGGGTGAGATCACCACCAGTTGCTACGTGGATATTCAGACCATTGCACGCCAGGTCATCCGGGACATCGGTTATGACCGTGCCAAGTATGGCTTTGACGCCGATACCTGCGGTGTGATCACCAACATTGACGGCCAGAGCCCTGATATTGCGCTGGGCACCAACGACGACGTTGCCGGCGCGGGCGACCAGGGCATGATGTTCGGCTACGCCTGCGACGAGACGCCCGAACTGATGCCCCTGCCCATCAGCCTGGCCCATAAGCTGGCCAAGCGCCTGACCGAGGTCCGCAAGAACGGCACCCTGCCTTACCTGCGTCCCGACGGAAAGAGCCAGGTCACGGTGGAGTACCAGGACGGCCGTCCGGTCCGTGTGGATGCGGTGGTCATTTCCAGCCAGCACAGCCCCGAGGTCACCATGGACCAGCTGCGTGCCGATATTACCGAGCAGGTCATCCGTGCCACCATCCCGGCGGAACTGCTGGATGAGAATACCCGCTATTATATCAACCCCACCGGCCGTTTTGTGGTCGGCGGCCCGCAGGGCGACACCGGTCTGACCGGCCGTAAGATCATCGTCGATACCTACGGCGGCATGGCCCGCCATGGCGGCGGTGCGTTCTCCGGCAAGGACCCGTCCAAGGTGGACCGTTCCGCCGCTTACGCAGCCCGCTGGGTGGCCAAGAACGTGGTTGCTGCTGGCCTGGCCAAGCGCTGCGAGGTGGAGCTGGCCTACGCCATTGGCGTGGCACAGCCGGTCTCCATCATGGTGGATACCTTCGGCACCGGCACCGCGGAGGATGCCGTCATCGAGCAGGCCGTCAAACAGGTGTTTGACCTCTGCCCGGCGGCTATTATCCGTGATCTGGACCTGCGCAAGCCCATCTACCGCCCCCTGGCCGCTTACGGCCATATGGGCCGCGAGGACCTGGGCGTCAAGTGGGAGAACACCGACCGTGTTGACGCGCTGAAAGCCGCTGTTGCCCAGCTGAGCAAATAAATCGAAATAAAATAAGCCGCCCGCCGTGAACGCCTCACGTCGGGCGGTTTTTTGTTTGCCTGCGGCAGGAGAGATATGATACAATAAAGCCAGAATGATAGACTCGACCTGCCGTATCGGTGGAAAGGAGGGCCTCCTGATGAACGACCATCCCGACAGTGTTTTGCAAAAAGAAACACAACAGCCAGCCTCTCTGGCCGCCGCCTGGAAGAAAGCGGTGGCGCGCACACTTGCGGAGGTGCTCCTGATTGCAGTGATGGCGGCCTGCCTTTGGAGCGGCCAACCCCATGAGAGGGCATGTGCGGCGCTGTTTGCCGCCAACGCAGCCTTTTTCGCTGAGGATTACGCCGAGACCATGAATGCAGGCTTTTTGGTTGGTGCGCTTCTGAGTTTTGCAGCCGCTCTGGCGTGGCTCTTCCTGCTTCTGGCCTGACGTAACACCCAGACAACAACATATAAAATAAAATGCCCCGGTCGTCGCAAGGAAAATTCCTGCGGAAACCGGGGCATTGATTTTTGGCATTGGGGCAGGGAAGGCTTTAGTCCGCCTTGCGGTGCTTGACGATCTCATCTGCCAGGCGCATGGCCACGGCGTCCTTGCTCTGCAGGGGCAGGGCTTCTGCTCCATCTGCGGAGATCAGCGTCACCACATTGGTGTCCACGCCAAAGCCGGCACCGGGGACCTTGAGGTTGTTGGCCACAATAAGGTCGAGGTTTTTCTTGTGGAGCTTGGCGGTGGAGTTTTCGATGAGGTCGCGCGTTTCCATGGAGAAACCGCACAAATAGAGCTTCTCAGGCTTGTTTGCGCCGACCCAGGCAAGAATATCGTCGGTGCGTTCCAACGCAATGGAGAGCGCGCCATCCGCCTTCTTGACCTTGTCCTCCGCCACGACAGCGGGGCGGTAATCGGCCACGGCAGCCGCCATGACAAGAGCGTCCGCATCCACGATATTTTCCTTGACCGCCTCAAACAGGTCTTTGGCAGTTACAAAGGGAACGGTGTGGACAAAGGGGACGGACAGCCCGGCGTCGCGGGCGCACAACAGGGTCACGTCGGCACCGCGCAGCATGCAGGCACGGGCCACGGCACAGCCCATCTTGCCGGTGGAGTGGTTGGTGATATAACGCACCGGGTCCATGGGCTCGCAGGTGGCCCCAGCGGAGACAACGACCTTCATGCCGGTCATGTCCTTGGGACAGGCC
Source organism: Candidatus Gemmiger faecavium (assembly GCA_019114415.1). GTDB lineage: Bacteria > Bacillota > Clostridia > Oscillospirales > Ruminococcaceae > Gemmiger > Gemmiger faecavium. The sequence continues at coordinate 32,079 of DXFO01000025.1, forward strand.
AGTTCCCGCACCACGTAGTCCACCAGCACGCTTTCCTCGGGCAGACGGCCGGAGCCGGTATCCCCGCAGGCCAGCAGCCCGGAGCCGGAGGGGATCACGGTAAAGCCGTAGTGCTCCAGCGTTTTCAGGTTGTCCTGGGTGATGGGGTTCTCCAGCATGTGGGTGTTCATGGCGGGAGCGACCAGCTTGGAGCAGGTGGCTGCCAGCGTGACGGTGGTCAGCATGTCGTCTGCCAGGCCGTGGGCCAGCTTGGCAATGACGTTGGCCGTTGCCGGGGCAATGAGCATCAGGTCAGCCTTGTTGGCCAGCGAGACGTGGGCAACATCGTACTGGAAGTTGCGGTCGAAGGTGTCCACGATGCAGCGGTTGTTGGTCAGCGTCTCAAAGACAAGGGGAGTGATGAACTCGGTGGCGTTCTTGGTCATCAATACATGCACATCGGCGCCCAGCTTGGCCAGCGCGTGCGCAACATTGGGGATTTTGTAAGCGGCAATGCCGCCGGTGACACCCAAAACAACGGTTTTACCCTGCAAAGAAATATCCGGCATACGGCACACATCCTTTTTCTCAAAGTAAAAAACCAGAATACTATCAAAAAAGCCCCGGGATCAAGATCCCAGGGCTTTAGGCTGGAGCTGTTAGGCAGATTCGAACTGCCGACCTCATCCTTACCAAGGATGCGCTCTACCGACTGAGCTATAACAGCAAATGGCGACCCGAATCAGGCTCGAACTGACGACCTCTAGCGTGACAGGCTAG
>DXFO01000026.1 GCA_019114415.1 Candidatus Gemmiger faecavium
CTTGCGGCTCCACGCCACGCAAGCACAGCACTGTTTTCCTGCCGCTTCAAATGCCCTTGCCCTCCCCGGCGGCAACGGCATTTTCACGGCAACGCCGACAGAGCGTATAACACACTACACTTTGCTCCGCAAAGTCGTGTGCCAAATGGGGGCGTTGCCCCCTTTGGAAACCCCCACAAGAAAAGGCGGTACGCTACCCCTCCACGGGGCGCATACCGCCTTTTCTTTTTATCCAGCCCTCCGGCTGTATCTGTTGAGCAAAAGTCAGCGTGGGATTGATGTGGTATCTTTAACTAAGTGAAACCCCCGTCTCCCATTTGCTCACGGCGGGAGCGGATACCCCCAGCCGGAAGGCAAGCTGTTCCTGGGTCAGGCCCTTGGCCCTGCGCAGGGCGGCGATGTTTGCGCCGATCTCACTCTGTGCTCGTTGCATATAGGGTGCCTCTCTTTTCTGAATTCAGCGCCGCGGTTTGCTGTATCTGTATTGTACCGCGCCTGCCGCCGGGTCACAAGGGAAGCATAATCAGGCCCCGGGCAAGTTTTCTTAACCGTTGGTTATGGTGCAAAAATCCCGCGGCAGCCAAAGCCGCCGCGGGAATGAGATGCCTTATATACTATAATATAAAACAGAAGAACGAATCAGGCTTTGCCGCGGCCCTGGTACTGCCGGAGCTGTTTGGTCAGTTCCGCACTGTCCATTTTCAGGACGAACCGGTCGCCGAACCACATCAGGCCCAGCCCCAGTTCCAAAAACAGGACAAGGATCACGCCGCCCCAGACAGGAATCCCGGCGAACCAGCCGAACAGCACAGCCCCGCCAATGAAGCAGAGGTTGCCCGCCGCCAGCCAGAGAGCCGTCCGCGCCCCGGTGCATTCGCTGTTTTCGGGGAAGATGGCGGATTCCAGCACGGCGAACAGCAGACAGGTCAGCCACATGGTCAGCAGTTCCCGGATGGGGATGCTGTCCACCCCCATCAGCAGATTGCATACCATCTTCAAAAAGATGGCGGTGAAAGTGTACAGGCCCATGCGCAGTTTCATCTGCATGGACCAGCGATAGATGCGCAGATAGGTTTTCATATCAGTCTCCTCCCTGAAGTTTCTCCCGGAGCACGGGGGCATACCGGCGGGAGATGATGATTTTCTCTCCCGTTTGCAGCACGGCCTCAATGCGCCCGGCGGGGCGGCTGCGCAGGCTTTGCACCGCGTTCAGGTTCAGCACGGTGGACTTGCCGCACCGGAACAGTCCCACGGATTCCCACCGCAGTTCCAGCGCGGTCAGACTGCAGGCCGCCTGGTATACCGCCCCGGCGGTGTATACAAAGACCCGGTCGTCCACCGTCTCCGCCCACAGGATGCTTTCCGGGGCAACCGCCACGGTACGCCGCTGGTCGTCCAGCACCCACAGCCTGTCGCCGCAGCTTTGCAGCAGGGCCAGGATGCGCCGGACCTCCTCGCTGTCCTCGGGTCCCTGTACGATCACCCGGACGGCGCCGGGCCGCGGTTCGATCTGCAGTTCCATGGGCTTCACCTCCCTGTGTTCAGCATAACAGGGGAGGGACGGCTTTGCAATCGCTTTGCCCCCAAGCGGCGATATGGCGGCCCCAGGATGCAAAGTTTTCCTTATATGACAAAACGCCCTCCCGGCCGGGAAGGCGTTTTTCTGTGGAAAAGGGATTTACTTCAAAGCGGCGCCATCGGAAAATGCGTTGCCCACTTTCTCGCCCAGCTTGCGGTAGGCGTTGTGGATGGGGTCAAAGGTGATGGGCTGCAGCTTGTCCGGATCGATCTTGCCGCCGGCATCCAGCACCGACTCGTCGGCGCTGACGTTGACGATCTCGCCCACCAGACGGCAGGATTCCGGGTCATAGCTGATCAGGCGGCACTCCAGAGCCATGGGCAGTTCGTCAATGAGGGGCGCGTCCACCAAGTCCGACCGGGTGGTATGGAACCCGGCCTTGCTCAGCTTGTCCGGGACATTGTTGCCGGAAGCCATGCCCACATAGTCGCAGGCTACGACCTGGTCCGCGGTGGCCATGCTGACGGTAAAGGCCCGGCGGGCCAGGATGTTGGCGGTGGTCTTGTGACCGGCGCTGATGCACATGGTCAGCTGATTGGCTTCGCTGATCCCGCCCCAGGCGGCGTTCATGGCGTCGGGGGTACCGTCCTCGCCGTAGGTGGCAAGGATAAAGACCGGCTGCGGATAAGTCCAGGGCTTTGCACCAAAGTTTTTGCGCATAAAAATTCCCTCCTATATCGGTTGAAGGTTTGGGCCGCGCCGGGGATGCGTGACCTGTTATCTATAGTGTAGCACTGCACGGCGGCGGCTGGTCAAGCGGCAGATTGTAAATAATCCGTGAAACCTGTTCCGGCGGATACAGTTCCCCCATATTTACCAAGATACTGTTGACGTTTGATATACTGTGTGGTACGATGTATATAAAGGAGGCACAGCATATGAATATGGATGACTGGAAATCCCAGATCAAGCGCGGCACGCTGGAGTTCTGCATTCTGCTGATGATCCGCCGCCGCCCCTCCTACGGGTACGAGATCATCACGGAACTGGAGCGATACCCCATCCTTGCCGCCAAGGAGAACACCATCTATCCGCTTTTGCGGCGGCTGCTCAAGGAGGGCGTCATCTCCTCGTACTGGCAGGAGAGCGCCGAGGGCCTGCCGCCCCGCAAATATTATTCCCTGACCGCCACCGGGGAGGAATACCTGGCGTCCATGTCCGGGGAATGGGAGAACTTACTGGCCGCGATCGAAGAAATCAAAGGAGGGTACAGCGATGGAACGACAGCTGAATGAATATCTGGAACGCATCGAAAAAAATCTCAAACCCCTGCCGGTGGCGGAGCGCGTGGATATTGTGCAGGAGATCAAGAGCGAGATGGAGGAGCTGCAGCAGCAGGGCCGGACACCGGAGGAGATCCTCCGCCGCCTAGGCAGCTCCAAGGAACTGGCCCGGGCCTACCTGGGGGACCTGATCGCCCGGGAACACTCTTTCAGCTGGGGGCGGGTGCTGGCGATCTGTGCCTATTACAGCCTGACGGGGCTTTCGGGCATTGTGGTCATTCCCGTTCTGGGGATCTGTGCGCCGGCGTTTTTCCTGTGCGGCGTTGCCGCGCCGCTGGCCGGGATACTGCGGATGCTCAATGATCTTCTGCGCCTGGGCTTGCCCTATGTCGAGTATATCGGCATCGCCGGCGTCAGCAATCCGGTCCTTGTGTTTGCCCTCAGCGCCGTCATCGGGGGAGTGCTGTGCGCTCTCGGTTACGGATGCTGGAAACTGCTGGTTCTGTACATCCGCTCGGTGAGCCGTGTCAAAAAATCTTTGGCAAACTGACATCAAAATATTGAAAAATACCCTGCCGCTTTGACCAATGACAAAAGCGGCGGGGCTTTTTTTGGTGATTTCGGATATTGCTTTGACAAAATGCACAACAAACAGGAGAGACGGTTGTGAAATACGTGATAATCGTGAAAAAAATGCGTCAAAAAAACAAAAATGCAAGTCTGTTTGGAGAATTTACCCACCCCCAAAATCATGTTACGATGAATACAACGAAAGCGGACGGGATTCACCTCCGCACAATATCCAAAAAGGAGAGAAGAAGGATATGAAACTGAAGAAACTTACCTCGCTTTTCCTGGCCGGCGTTATGGCTCTTTCCCTGGCAGCCTGCGGCGGCGACACCGGCAGCACCGCCACCGGCGGCACCGGTGAGACCGGCGGCACCGAGGCAACCAGCGACGCTGGGGATCTGCCCACGCTGAAAGTTGCGGTCATGCCGTTCTTGAACTCTCTGCCCATTGAGTACATGGTCCAGAACAAGCTGGACGAAGCCAACGGCTTCAAGATCGAGACGGTCTACTTCTCCAACGGCGGCGCCATGAACGAGGCGCTGGCTGCGGATCAGTGGGAGGTCGGCACCCTGAGCGCCGCCGCCGTCAACTCTCTGGCCATCTACGGTGCTTACTGCATCGCCGACATCGGCCACTCCGAGGGCGGTCTGTACACCCTGGTCAGCCCCGATTCCCCCATCGCACAGGCGACCGGCACCAACCCCTCCTATCCTGACGTTCTGGGCAGCCCCGAGACCGTCAAGGGCGCGGTCATCGCCACCAGCACCGGCACCATCTCTCACCTGAACATCAACAAATGGCTGGAAGTTCTGGGCCTGACCCCCGACGACGTTCAGATCGTCAGCATGGACTTCCCCGCCGCTTACCAGGCTCTCAAGACCGGCAACTGCGACGTCGCCGCTCTGAACCCGCCCACCTCCTTCACCGCTGAGAGCGAAGGCTATGTGGTCACCTCCAGCCTGAGCAGCCTGGGCGTTCCCCAGTACGACTCCATCATCGTTTCCAACAAGGCTTACACCGAGCGCCGCGACGTGCTCGTCAAGTACGTCAAGGCCTTCTTCCAGGCTTGTGATGCTCTGCAGGCGGATCAGGACATGGCCGCTCAGATGCTGCTCGACTGGTACACTGCCAACGGCAGCGAGACCACTCTGGAAGCCTGCGCCGCCGAGATCGAGACCCGTCCCTTCGTCACCAGCGAAGAGGCTAAGGGCATCACCATCGGCGAGTCCGTCGAGATCACCGGTGAGTTCTGGGTTTCCCAGCAGCTGCTGGAAGAGAGCCGCTTCCCCGAAATCGCCAAGCATGTTGACGACAGCATTGTGAAAGAAGCTCTCGGCTTCTGATCGTTCTCGTCCCAACCAGAGGGCAGCCCTTTACCCGGTTTCCGGCGGAGGGCCGCCCTCTCCACTTGAAAGGAGAGATCCGCCTTGAACGAGTACGCAATCCAAAAGCGTAAAGAAAAAATCAAGTTCGGCATTGTCTCGGTCATTTCTCTTTGCGTTTTCTTCGGCGTCTGGTATCTGTGCACTGCGGTGCTGCACCTCAAGCCGGACTACGTTCTGCCCAGCCCGGTGCAGGTCGTGGAAGCCTTTTTTGAAAAACTGACCCAGACCGCACCGGACGGCGCCACCCTGGGCGGTCACATCCTGGCCAGCCTGCAGGTCGCCCTGACCGGTTATCTGCTGGGCGCTGTCATCGGCATTCCTCTGGGCATTGCCATGGCATGGTTCCGCAAAGTGGATATGTTCGTCACCCCGCTGTTTGACCTGATCCGCCCCGTCCCCACCATCGCATGGATCCCCCTGATGATCCTGTGGTTCGGCATCGGCCTGGGCGCCAAGGCCGCCATCATCTTTGTCTCGGCCTTCGTTCCCTGTGTCATCAACGCCTACGCCGGCATCAAGCAGACCAAGCCGGTTCACCTGTGGGTCGCCCAGACCTTTGGTGCTTCCCGCCGCGAGATGCTCTTCACCGTTGCCATTCCCACCGCGCTGCCCCTGATCTTCACCGGCCTGCGCATTTCCCTGGGCACCGCGTGGATGACCCTGTGCGCTGCTGAAATGCTGGCGTCCAACCGCGGCCTGGGCTACATGATCCAGCTCAACCGTACGCTGGCCCGCGCCGACCTGATCGTTGTCGCCATGCTCACCATCGGCGTCATCGGCACCGTCTTTACGGTAGGCCTGGATGCTCTGGAAAAGAAATTCGTCAAGGGAGGCCGTAGAGGATGAAACGCAAATTCGATCTGGAAAAAACCGTCTATGCGGTGGCGGCCATCGCTTTCTTCTTCCTGCTGTGGTGGTTCTTGACCACCTTCACCCCGGTCAAGGAGACCACCCCCGGCCCCATCGAAGTCCTGCAGCTGCTGGTCAGCTCCTTCTACACCCCCATCGGCAACAAGGTCATCATCGGCCACCTGCTGGTCAGCCTTCGCCGCGTTCTGGTCGGCTTCTCGGTCGCTACCATCATCGGCATCGTGCTGGGCATCGCCATGGGCACCTCCCGCTGGGCGGAAGCCATCTTCAAGCCCATTTTTGAGCTGCTGCGCCCCATTCCCCCCATTGCCTGGATCTCGCTGGTCATCCTGTTCTTCGGCATCGGCGAAACTTCCAAGTACATCCTGTGCGGCATCGGCGCATTCACCAACGTTACCCTCAACGCCTATACCGGCGCTCAGAACGTAGACCCCGAACTGATCGGCTGCGCCCGTATGCTGGGCACCAGCGAGCGGGACATCTTCTTCCGGGTGATCCTGCCCTCCTGTACGCCGCAGATCTTTGCCGGCATGCAGGTGGCCCTGTCCACCAGCTGGATGGCCGTTCTGGCCGCCGAGATGGTCGGCGCTCAGGAAGGCTGCGGCTGGATGATCCAGCGCGGCAGTGACACGCTGAACATCACCCTGGTCATGGTCGGCATGATCGTCATCGGCCTGGTCGGCATGCTGCTGGCTACGCTGATGCGCACCATTGAGAGGAGGCTCTGCTCGTGGAACATCATGGAGAACTGAAGCACGATCCCATCATTTCCATGCGGAACGTGTGCAAAACCTATATCAGTGAGCACAAGACCAACGAGGTCGTGCGCGACGTCAGCCTGGACGTGGCGGAAAATGAGTTTGTGGTCCTGTTCGGACCCGGCCAGTGCGGCAAGACCACGATGATCAACCTGATCGCGGGCCTGCAGCTGCCCACCTCCGGCGAGGTAGTCGTGGACGGCAAAAAGGTCACCGCCCCCGGCCCTGACCGCGGCGTCGTTTACCAGACCACCGCTCTGTTCCCGTTCTGCACCGTCATGGGCAACGTGGAATTCGGCCCCAAGAGCCGCGGCATCGATAAAAAGACCCGCCGTGAGCGCGCCGAGTATTTCATCAAGCTCGTCGGTCTGGAAGGCTTTGAGAAGAGCTTCCCCAACCAGCTTTCCGGCGGTATGCGTCAGCGTGTGGGCATTGCCCGTGCCTACGCCAACGACCCCAAGGTCATGCTGATGGACGAGCCCTTCGGCCACCTGGATGCCCAGACCCGCTACATGATGGAGGCGGAGCTGGAAAAGATCTGGCAGAAGGAAAAGCGCACCGTCGTCTTTGTTACCAACAACAGTGAGGAAGCCGTTTACCTGGCCGACCGCATCATCATCCTGACCAACACTCCCACCCATATCAAGGAGGAAATCAAGGTCGATCTGCCCCGTCCGCGCCAGTACAGCGACCCCGCGTTCCTCGAAATCCGCCGCAAGATCGAAGAGATCTGCGACGACACCCTGTAAGGAGGCAGCCCATGAGCAGCAACGAAGTCAAGGTCAAAGTTTCCCATATGACCAAAAAGTTCGGCGACCTCCTGGTGTTGAACGACATCTCCTTTGAGGTGAAAAAGGGCGAGTTCCTGTGCGTTGTCGGTCCCACCGGCTGCGGCAAGACCACCTTCCTCAACTGCCTGACCAAACTGGGCGTCTACCAGCTGACCAGCGGCGAGATCCTCATCAACAATGAGCCCGTCGACCTGCAGAAGCACAACGTCGCCTACATCTTCCAGGAGTACTCCGCTTTCCCCTGGCAGACCGTGGAGGAGAACGTCGCCTACGGCCTCAAGATCAAAAAGCGCCCCGCCGCCGAGATCAAGGCCCGGGTGGATGAAATGCTGGAAATGGTCGGCCTGACCGAATACCGCAACTACTATCCCAACCAGCTGTCGGCCAGTATGCTGCAGCGTGTCAGCATTGCCCGCGCCTTTGCCGTCCAGCCCGAACTGCTCCTGATGGACGAGCCTTACGGCCAGCTGGACAACTCCCTGCGCTACAAGCTGGAGGACGACCTGCTGCGTCTGTGGCAGCACACCGGCACCACCGTTATCTTCATCACCCATAACATTGAGGAAGCGGTCTACCTCAGCGAGCGTATCCTGGTGCTGACCAACAAACCCACCGGCATCAAGCAGGAGATCGTCAACGACCTGCCCCGTCCCCGTGATGTGACCGACATCGCCTTCAACCAGCTGCGCGACAAGGTCACCGATCTGATCAAGTGGTGGTAAGTATTATGAACAAAAGACCCAATATCATCCTGATGATGGCCGATCAGCTACGCTTTGACGCCCTGGGCTGCTACGGCAACAATCAGATCCATACCCCCAATATCGACAGCATCGCCCTCAATGGTTCCACCTTTGACAACCATTTTGTGCAGAACCCTGTCTGCTCTCCGTCGCGGTGCTCCATCCTCACCGGCCGCTACCCCAAAAACCACGGCACCCGTGACAACGGCATCCCTCTGCGGGATTCCGAGATCTGCCTGCCGGAAGTCCTGCGGGATAACGGCTACCTGACCGCGGCCATCGGCAAGATGCACTTTACCACGCAGTTCGTCCCCAAGGAGAACGAGGAGGACGACTGGCCCGAGGATAACTACGGCTTTGACATTGTGCACACCACCTGCGACTGCAAGACCGGCGAGTACCTGACCTGGCTCAAAGAGAAGAGCGAGAAGGACTACGAGATCGTCAAGATGCAGGGTGAGCGCAAAGCCAAGGAGGACCGTGCCAGCGCCGCCGATAAGGACCTGAGCGGCCCGCCCCAGGTGTATCCCAGCGACATCAACCCCAAGTACCATCAGTCTGCCTGGATCGCAGACCGGATGATCGACCTGATCAATGACTCCACGCCGGATCAGCCTTTCTTTGCGCTGTGCAGCTTTGTGGACCCCCATCATCCCTTCGATCCTCCGGCGCCCTACTCCACCATGTACGATCCCGACAAACTGGCGCTGCCCGTTCGTCAGGACGGCGAGCTGGAGGACAAGCCCCCGCACTTCCGCCGTCACCGTGTGGGACAGGGCTGCAGCAACGAGAAATACGACTACCGCCGTCTGACCGACCACGAATGGGGCGAGGTCAAGGCTGCCTACTACGGTATGATCAGCCTGATCGACGAAAACGTCGGCCGTATTCTGCAGGCGCTGCGGGACAAGGGCATCGAGAACGATACCCTGATCCTGTTCACCAACGACCACGGCGAACTGCTGGGTGACCACGGGCTGCTCTTCAAGGGACCGTTCCACTACGACTGCCTCATCAAAGCGCCCATGATCATGTCCTGGCCCGGTGTCATCCCCAAAGGCTCCCGCTACAAGCAGATCACCGAGCATGTGGACCTGATGCCCACTCTGCTGGACTTTGCCGGCGTTCGTGCCCCCCACGGCGTGCAGGGCATGTCCATGGCGCCTATCCTGCGGGGTGACGGCGGCGCGGGCCGTGAGTACGCCCTGACCGAGTTCACCTGCTACGACTGGGGTCTCAACGTCAAGACCATCACCGGACGCCACTACAAGCTCACCTATTACGCGGGCGAGACCTTCGGCGAACTGTATGACCGCGACCGCGATCCCAACGAGTTCACGAACCTCTGGGACGATCCCGACTATGCCGAGATCAAGCAGAACCTGCTGCGTCGTCTGCTGGACCGGGTCATCGAGACCGAGGACACCCTGCCGCTGCGCATCGGTAAATATTAACAAACCCAACCCATCGCTCGCCGGCATTTTGCCGGCGAGCTTTTGGGCGTATGGGGCGTCTTGAAGCGCGGGCCGGCAATTTTGTATAATACGGTTAGAACGTGCTGCGGCGGAGTACAGAGAGGGAGGACATTGTGGAAAAAACACGGATGGGGCGCTGGTGGAACAGCATCCGCGTGCGGATGATGGCCATGCTGCTGTGTGTCAACATCGTGATCATCGGGATCCTGTCGGTGGGGGCCTACTCCATTTATCAGGACAGCTTCATCCGGGAACTGGCCGGTTCCCGGACCGATGTTCTGCGCCAGATCGCCGAGCGCAGCCGCCAGTTCAAGACCAGCCTGTATACCCTGTCCAACCTGTTTGAGAGCACCCCGGCATTCCACACCTATGCCGAGGCCCTGAACGCCGACAATGAAGAGGAATTTTTTGTCCTGATGGACAGCATCACCCGTCAGATGGAAGAATCCTTCCTGCAGCCCAACCTGGATTTTTACGTGGTGTATGTCTCCACCTCGGGGGTGGGATATTGCTCCCGCTCCGTGCCGGAGGGCTATGACTATATGGACCCCCGCCTTAAAGTGTGGAACCGCAGCGTGGTGGAAGCCGACGGCGAGATCGTGGACGTGGGCAGTTACCGGGACCGCAGCCTGGGGACGGCGTCCTTCTCGGCGGCGCGGGCCATCCTGGACGGGGAAGGGAATATTGTCGGCTTTCTCATGATCAACGCCGACGAGCGCCAGCTCTACCAGATGTATGAGGATGTCATGCGGGACGGCAGCAACATCTACGTGACCAACGATGCGGGCCAGATCATTTCCAGCAGCCGCAGCAAGCTCATCGGATTCAGCTATTTCGATATGGAGCGGCTGGAAACGCTGTTCGGCGGCAAAGATTACATGATCACCCGCGCCGAGGGGGAACCGGTGCTGTTCACCCGATACCATGACTCCGAGAGCGGCTTCACCGTCTTTGAGGAAGCCCTGCTGGATCAGGTCCTGCAGCCGCTGCGCAATGTTCAGCGGGTGGTCGTCCTGCTGGCGCTGCTTTCCCTGGCGGGCGGCATTTTGCTGGCGTGGCATTTCTCCCGCCAGATCGCGGCGCCCATCCAGAAACTGCGGGACGATCTGCACGACGTGGAACACGGCAACCTCAACCAGGACTTTGCCATCCGCAGCTATACCGAACTTAACGAACTGTCCCGCGGTATGTCCGATATGATGTCCTGCATCCGCGGCCTGATCACCAGTATCCACCAGAACGAACAGCAGAAACGCCGCATTGAGCTGAACTGGCTGCAGGCGCAGATCAATCCGCATTTCATCTATAATACGCTGTTTTCCGTCAAGTGCATGGTGGATATGCACCGCAACGAGGATGCGGCTTCCATGCTGACGCTGTTCATCCAGATCCTGCGCGGGGTGTTGTCCACCCCGGAAGAGATGGTCACGGTGGCCCAGCAGATGGAAAGTCTGCGCCAGTACATGACCCTGCAGCAATACCGCTACGAGCACGCCTTTGACAGCATGATCGAATATGACGACGCCGCGGCGGACTGCCTGCTGCCCAAACTGTTGATACAGCCCTTAGTGGAGAATGCCATCCAGCACGGCGTCGATATGCAGAGCGGCAGCGGTATGATCACCGTCATTGCCCGCCGTCAGGGGGACGCGGTCTGCATTGAGGTGGAGGACAACGGTGTGGGCATGACGCCCGAGAAGGTGCGGCAGGTCATGGAAGCCCCCGAAGTGACCGACCGTCCTCACCTGGGCATCAAGAATGTGAATGACCGCATCCGGCTGCACTACGGCCCGGCCTGGGGATTGAAAATCGAAAGCCAGCCCGGAATGGGGACTCGTATCATCCTGCGCATCCCGGCAGGGGAAAAGGCGCCCGAAAATAAGGAGAATCTATGCTGAAAGTACTTGTGGTGGATGACGACAGCCCCATCCGCCGCTGGCTGGAATACTGCATCGGTCAGCTGGAAGGATTTGTGCTGGCGGGATCGGCGGCCAGCGGCACACAGGGCCTGGAACTGTATCGCCGGGAACTGCCGGACATCGTCGTCACCGATATTGAGATGCCCGGTATGTCGGGACTGGAAATGGCGGCCCGGATCCAGGCCATCCGCCCGGCGCACATCATCATTCTGACCAGCCATGATAACTTTGACTATGCCCGCCGCGCCCTGCAAAGCGGAACGGCGGAGTATATCCTGAAAACCGAGGTCACGCTGGAGACCATGCGGGACCTGCTGTGCAAAGCGGCCCGGACCATCCGCAGCAACGGGGACAATGCCGTGCAGATGGAACAGAGCGCACAGCTGCTGATCCGGCAGATGGCCATGGAACAGGGAGCCGCCCCGCTGACTGCTCAGGAATTGCGCCGGCAGGGGATCACCCTGGAGGACGCGCCTCTGGCGGCGGGGGATCTGTGGAGCCGCAGCGGCCAGGATCTGCAGGAAGCACGCCGCCGGCTGGAAAGCTGCCACGTCCTTGTCAATGTGCGCTATGTTCCCCTGGGGTATGAGCATCTTTTGTTTGTGGGCAACCTGCGCCACGCCGGTGCTCGGGAAGAACTGGCGGCTTTTTACTGCCGGGAGGCAGAGGGCGTTGACTGTGTGCTGGGACTCAGTGATGCAAAGAAAGGCCTGCTGGAATTGCCCGCCGCCTTGCACGAAGCCCAGGCCCGCTGCCGCCTGCATTTTTACGAGCCGGAGCGCAAGGTCTTTCTGAACGATGCGGTAGGCCGGGAATCGGTGCGCCATGCCGAGACTGCCCGCATGAATTTCAGCAAGGAACTGTTTGCCCAGAATTACCGGGAAGCCGTAGCCATTAAAGACGAAGTCCTGCAGCGCATCCGGGAAGAGCGCCCCACAGACTTGGACGGCGTCAAAAAGCTGTGTGCTTCCTTCTGTACCATTTTGCTGCACTTTGCCACCGATCAGCCGGAAGAGCTGGACCAGAGGACGGAGCAGACCGAGCAGAAAATGCTGGGAGCCATGACAATGGAGGAACTGCAGGCGGCCGTCGAGGAAGTGTTTGCACCCTTCTGCCGCAGTGCCCCGCAGACGGAAGCCTATTCGGCCCCTGTCCGGGACGCCATCGCGTACCTGGAAAAGAATTACCGCGAAAAAGTCACCCTGGGCATGGTGGCCCAGGCGGCCAACTTCAACCCCGAATATTTCAGCCGCCTGTTTGCCAAGGAGACCGGCATGAACTTCAGTGCCTTCCTCAACAGCGTGCGGATGCGCCAGGCGGTGGCACTGCTGGAACATACCGACAAAAAGGTCTATGAGATCGCCGAGGAAGTGGGGTATTCCAGCCTGAGTTATTTCTCTACGGCCTTCAAAAAGAGCTTCGGCCAGACCCCCGCGGAATATCAGGCGCTCAAGCGCGGCAAGTGACGTTCCTGCAACAAAAATGCCCCGCGGACATAGCGGGTGGTTGAAACAAAAAAGAGCAGGGGAGCGAACCCGCCGGGTTTGCTCCTCTGCTTTTCTGTATTATTTTGCCCATTGGACAACGGCATCTCTCAGAAACTGAGCACAGCCGGGGACGTACCGATCATAATAGGCCTTGAACCGGTCATCCAGGACATACAGTTCTGCAATGCCTTTCTGTTTGGCAGTGGTCAAGGCTTTGTCGGTCATAGCCAACCAGCGGCGATGCAGTGTGCACACAAGCTGTCCTTCCTCGCTGTCGGGGGAAAGTCCGCTGCGCACAGCGCTTTCCAGCCGCTGACGCAATTCGGCATCCAGCGCTGTCCAGGCGTCGTATTGAGAAGCGCTCATTCCCAGCAGCGTTTTGTTGGCGGCATCCACGGCCTCACTGCCGTACCGCTGCCGGGCTTCCTGCCCGTAGGCGGCTTCGTTTTCTGCCACGACCTGTTCTTTCAGCGCAGCAAATTTTGCATCATCTTTCATAGGCTTCCTCCTTTCTTCCCGGTGTATGGCGTCTGCCACCAGGTCAATGGTGGCTTCCAGCCGGTCCTTTTGGGCATGCAGCGCGGCCAGGTGCTGCCGCAGCAGGGCCAGCCGGTCAAAGGAGGGCGCGTCAAGACAATCCCGGATGCGGGCCAGTTCTACCCCAAGGGAGCGGTAAATCAGGATTTCCTGCAGCCGGTCTACCTGGGCCGGACTGTAATAGCGGTAGCCGCTTTCCGCTACACGGCTGGGTTTCAGCAGACCGATCTCATCGTACCACCGCAGCGTCCGGGTGGAAAGCCCGGAAAGCTGTGACAAGTCGTGAATGGAATATTCCATGACGTTTGCCTCCTTCGGTTTTCAGTGTAGCAGTTGACGCACCGTCAGAGTCAAGGGGGAAAACTTGATTTTTTGTTAAAAAGTTTTGCCAGCATTCAGGGCAAGTGCTCTGCGGGAGCGATGAGCGCAACCCATAAATTGCAAGAGCCGGAAAGAGCAGGAGAACAATGGGAAAGACTGTAAAAAACATGGCAGCACGGGTGATTATCCGAACGCCGAAGAAAAAACGGTGGCTGCGCATGCCGCCCGGTTCCGGGCTTTGGTTCTGATGGCGTAACCGTCAGAAAACCGCAAATTCTTTATTGTTCCACCTCATACGGCCAGGTGGTAATACCGCCAAACTCGTAGATGCCGGTATAGCCCAGCTCGGCCAGGGCCTTGGCGGCGGTCTTGCTGCGATTGCCGCTGCGGCAGTATACCAGGACGGTGGCGTCTTTTTCCGGAATGACCTCGGCGGCGGATTCCTCGGTGATGCTCCCCACCGGCAGCAGCACGGCCCCGGGGATATGCCCGCTGTCGTACTCATCCTGTTCCCGCACATCCAGGATCAGAACTTCCTGGCTGTCCATCATTTCCTTGGCTTCCTCCTGGCTGATCTGCTGGTAGCCCTTTTCTTCGGAAGCACCGCCTGCGCCGCACCCGGTCAGCAGCAGAAGAAAAGAGAAAAACAAAGGCAAAAGTCGTTTCATTGAGTGACCTCCTGATAAAGTCCATCGGCAAAGGCCCGGTGGCCCTGCTCGGTAAAATGCACGCCGTCATAGGCAAGGGATACATTCCAGTTTCCGGCATCGGCAAACCGGAAGCCCAGCCGGTCGGCCAGGTCCCGGTAGCATCGAGCCAGTATGCGGGATGATTCGACCAGCGTTTGGTCAGGCACCCATTCGCCAAGAGTCATGGGCGGCGGAGCAATCAGCAGAATCCGGTTCCGCTCCAGCGGCAGGCTCAGCAGAAAGCGCTCCATCCGTTCCGTTGCCTGTTCCGGGGTACAGCCCTGCAGCAGGTCGTTGGTGCCGAGCATGACGATCAATAAATCAATATTTGCCGGGAAGGTGACCGCCCGGCGGGGAATGCACCGGCCGTTTTCTCCCAGGTTGATGACATCCCAGCCGGTCTTTTGGGCAAGGAGGTCAACCCAGCGGCTGTCCCTTGCGTAGCGCCCGCCGAGCCAGGAGCGCGGGTCGTATCCGTAGGTGTTGGAATCCCCGAAACAAAGTACGTTCATGGTATTGCTCCTTTCCTGACGGTATCATTATAACAGGCCCGGAAGGGTTGCTCAACCAAAGCAGGCTCCCGGAAAGTATTGTATTCCGGACACGCTGCACAGTAGCGGAATTTTGGGACTTTTTATGCAGGTGTTCGGCTAAGCATGGAACGTTGCCGATTTCATTTTGCGGCAATGCCATGGCGGGCCGACACCGGTCTTGTCCTTTTTTGGCACATATGGGCGATGGCTCCTGCATATCCTGGGACAGGGGGTGGGAATTGTGCTGGAAATTCTCGGACTATTTTTGCAGGCTGCGGCCGCCCATGTATTGTATCTGACGCTCCGGCTGGAGACCGGCAGCTTTCCACGGCCTTTGCGCCCGGAGGAGGAGCGGGCCGCCTTTGAAGCAGCCCGGCGGGGCGAGAACTCGGCCCGTGACCGGCTGATCCGCCACAATCTCCGTTTGGTTGCGCATGTGGCCAAAAAGTATTATGCGGCAGCAGCCACGCAGGATGACCTGGTCAGTATCGGGACCATCGGCCTGATCAAGGCGGTGGATACTTTTGATCCGGCCCGCCGCGTTCGTTTTGCCAGCTATGCGTCCCAGTGCATTGAAAATGAGATGCGGATGTATCTCCGCCACGCCCGGAGAGAGGGGACGCCGCTTTCCTTGCAGGAACCTTTGGAAAGCAGCGGCAATGACAGCGGGACGCTGACCCTTGCGGATGTCCTGCCCGATGACGCAATCATGGAGGAGGACTGCGAGCGCCGCGACCTTGCGGGGCGGCTGCGGACGCTGGTCCGGGACCTGCCGCCCCGGGATGCGCATATCCTGATTCTGCGCTATGGTCTGGATGGGCGAGGAGAACTGACCCAACAGGCGGTGGCGGAACGGCTGGGCATCAGCCGGAGCTATGTATCAGAGCGCCGCTAATGTAAACGAAGCCCGGAAAGCCTGGTGTAGACAGGCTTTCCGGGCTTCATATGTAACCGGGGCAGCACCGCGGTTATTGTAAATGATAAAAAATTTAGGAAGATAAGCGGTTGTTCATCTTAATTGAAACGACTAAACAAGCTCAATAGGCTGGGCGCATCGTATACTTCCTCGACGCTTGAGGCATGACGTTCATAGAATTTTTTGTTGTAGGCAATTGGCTTGTTATCTGAGGAAAGGGAAAACACTAAAAGTAATTTGTCAAAATAAT
>DXFO01000027.1 GCA_019114415.1 Candidatus Gemmiger faecavium
CGGCACCCACGAAGAACACCTGTCTGTATTGGAGTACAAAAAGCAGGAGCGCAGCAAGGAAGTTAAGGAACTGGATTCAGCTATTGCGCAGAAACGCACCGAAGTGGAAAAGATAGAGGATACCTTGCAGGCGGTCCAGAAACAAGTGGTGGACCTTGATAAGATCGAGGCCGTCAGTGCGAAAAAGGCGCTTTTGAGTGACCGGGTAACGCTACCGCGCAGTGACTTTGAAAAACTGCTCCATGCAGCCAAGCGGTATGTGGTGTACCGCCGTCAGGATGAACAGCTGCAGAAACTGCTGGATACCGCTCAGGAGAAAATCCGGCAGCTGGAAAGCGTGCTGAACGGTCTGAAAGAGAAAGTGGCCGATCTGACCAACAGACTGACCGAGCAGACTGCCCGGTATCGTCAGGCACTCATGGGGGAAAGAGCACGGCGGATGCGGATGGAAAAGGAAAACACACGCCTCCAACAGGAAAAAGCAGTCATGGCGGCGCTTCTGCGCAAACACGGGATTGCCTGGAAGGAACCTCCGTTGGAGAGGACGAAAGAAGAGTTGAATATCAGATAAAAGCTATGGAGGTGGCTTATGGACAATGAAAAGGCAATGGCCTGTGAGAAGAAGGGGTCGGATGTTCCGGTTTGGCGACGGTATACGTTGACCATCGAGGAAGCTGCCGGATACTATCATATCGGAGAAACCAAGCTGCGAATGCTGGTGGATGAGCATCCCAACGAGGATTTCTTTGTGATGAACGGGAACCGCGTCCTGATCAAGCGGGAAAAATTCGAGAGGTATCTGGACCGGGCAACGGCTGTATAACAACCTTTCCAAGGAGGCAACGGCAGATTGCCGATTTCCTGTGGCATAGCTATGCGGAGAGCCAAACTTGTGCTATGATAAGAGTGCAAGTCTGGCTCTCCTTTCTTTTTATAAGGAGAGATTACCATGAGTGAAAAAAGACGTGACAATCGCAATCGGATTTTGCGCGATGGCGAGTATCAGCGCAAGGATGGGAGGTATCGGTATCGCTACCTTGACGAAAACGGCAAGGAGCAAAGTGTGTACAGTTGGCGGCTGGATAAGAACGATCCCATGCCCAAAGGGAAAAAGCCCGAACTTTCTCTGAGAGAAAAGAAAAAGCGGATTGAGGCGGATCTGTTCGACCACATTGTGACCAATGGCGGAGATTATACGGTGCTGGAACTGGTGGAGAAATATATTTCTCTGAAAACCGGCGTCCGCCATAATACGGCGGCAGGTTACAAGACGGTGATCGGCATTCTGAAAAAGGAAGCGTTTGGCAGGCAGCGCATTGACAGGGGACACCTGTCCGATGCGAAGGCATGGCTGATCAAACTGCAGCAGGTGGACGGTAAAAGGTACAGTTCCATTCATTCCATCCGGGGCGTTCTCCGACCGGCTTTCCAGATGGCGGTGGACGATGACCTGCTCCGCAAAAATCCCTTTGGGTTTGAACTGGCCTCGGTGGTAGTCAATGACTCGGTGACTCGGGAGCCCATCACCCGGAAGCAGGAACAGGATCTGCTGCAATTTATCAAGGCGGATAAGCATTACAGCAGATGCTACGACGGGATCTACATCCTCTTTCACACAGGGCTGCGGATGGTGAACGGCTATGCGGGCTTTCTGTTCCTGGACAAGAACGACATGCCCATGGTGGCACTCCACTGGCAAAAGTATCTGCAGCATATTGTGGAGAAGTACAACAGGATCTACCGCATCCCCATGCCCAAGGTGACGCCCCATGTGTGCAGGCATACCTTCTGTTCCAATATGGCCAAATCCGGCATGAACCCCAAGACCCTGCAGTACATCATGGGCCATGCGGATATCAGCGTTACCCTCAACACTTACACCCATGTGAGCTATGAAGATGCCAAGGGAGAACTGCTTCGGCTGGCCCATGCCTGAAAAGGGCCGTTGGTAAATTTTTTTGAATTTACCAACGATTTACCAATGTTGCAGGGAAAAACATGGGAAGTGCTGAGAAGATGTGAAAAGATATCTTCCCGGAACGGGTCTTTGAAGCATAATGAAAAAACGACGATACACCAAATAATATTGGATATTTGGAACGAAATGAAGCGCTTTTGAGGAGTTCTGAAAAGATGGTAAAAATCCTGTTTGTGTGCCACGGCAACATTTGCCGAAGTCCGATGGCGGAATATGTCATGAAAAAGCTGGTGTCAGATGCAGGTCTGTCCGACGGCTATGAAATATCGTCTGCGGCAACCAGTACCGAAGAAATCGGCAACCCGGTATATCCTCCTGCCAGGCGTAAGCTGGCCGAACATGGCATCACATGCGAGGGACATTCGGCCCGTCAGATGACCCGTGCCGATTATGACCGGTACGATCTGCTGATCGGTATGGACCGCGAAAATATGGATTCTATGCGCCGCATCTGCGGGGGAGACCCGACGGGAAAACAGCACCTGCTGATGGACTATACTGACCGCCCGGGAAACGTGGCCGATCCCTGGTACACAAGAAACTTTGAAAAGACCTGGCAGGATGTACTGCAGGGCTGTACGGCCTTGCTGGAATATCTTGAAAACAAATGATGAAAATACTCCCTTCCGGAAGGACTGCTTCCGGAAGGGAGTATTTTTGTCGGGGGATACCAAACTCTTTTTGAAATGAAAAGCAAAACAAATTGTACTGTTCTTCCATAAGGTGCCGTTTTTGGCCGCAGAGAAAGGGTATACTCGTATTCACAGCCGCAAAAATACGGTTCGATAGTCCTGTGACACAATGACCTTTACAAATCTGATACGAACCCGAAACATTTCCATGCAAAATAAGAGACAGAACCCGGTCCGGCAGCGTATATCATAGGTGTGGGGACCTGAATATATGGCAGAAAATGTAACTTGCATACCTCCGGAGACACAGATTCATATACCGTTGGGAAAGGTGGTGGCGGATATTCAAACAGACAAACTGGATATGGAAAATATTGCGCTGGTGATTCCCGCATATGAACCGGGAGAACCCCTGATCCGGCTTTTACGGCAGCTTTGTCCTCGGTGGAGCGGCCCCGTCATCGTTGTGGATGACGGCAGCAGTGAAAAGTCTGCTCCGATTTTCCGGCAGGCGGAAGAGATGGGGACCAGAGTTTTGCGCCATAGTGTCAATCTGGGAAAAGGACGGGCGCTCAAAACAGCATTCAATGTCTGCCTGACGGAGTACATGGGCCTGATTGGCTGTGTTACAGCGGACGCCGACGGACAGCACCTTCCGGAAGATATTTTTCGCTGCGCAAAAGCTCTGTGCCGCACTCCATCTGCCCTGATTTTGGGGTGCAGGGACTTCTCCGGTACACAGGTGCCGTGGCAAAACCGTCTGGGCAACCGGATGACCTGCCTTGTGATGCGGTTGTTCGGGGGAGTGGATCTTGAAGATACGCAGACCGGGCTGCGCGGAATTCCCGCCGCGTTCATGCGCCGGTTGATGCAGGTGGATGGGGAACGCTATGAGTTTGAAACCAATATGCTGCTGTTTGCAAAGCGGCAGGACATTGCAATGATTGAAATTCCCATTGAGACGGTCTATCTGGATCAGAACCGGGCATCTCATTTTCGGCCGCTGCGCGACGGACTGCGAATCTACGCGCTGTTTCTTCGATTTTCCGCCGTGTCTCTGTTTTGCGCACTGGTTGATTTTGCGCTTTTTTCGCTGTTTGTTGTCGTACTTCGACCATTGGCTCAAGAGTGGTATATTGCTGCGGCAACGGTGGGCGCGCGAATCCTTTCGGCAGTGACAAATTATCGTCTGAACAGCGGTCTGGTGTTTGAAAAAAAGATGACCCGCAAAAGCGGAGCGGGATATTTTGCCTTGTGCGTTTTACAGATGGCTGCCAGCGCAGGACTGGTGTCTCTGCTGTTTGGCGTACTGCACTGGCCGGAACTTTTGTGCAAAGTCATTGTGGACGGCCTGCTGTTTTTCGTCAGTTTCCAGATACAGAACCGCTGGATTTTTCGGTGAAAGGGGATGCTCCAATGAGTGCGCTGCTGATCCTGTGTATGATCCTGCCCCTTGCGGCGGGCATCTGTGCAGCACTTGACTGCCGCATGGAAGAAGCCCTTTCGCTTTCTTTGTTTGTCATGATTGCCGCAGGATATGCGGTGACACTGGCGGGGGGACTGTGGCTGACCGGCGGATTGGTATGGATTCTTTCTTTGACTGGGGGCGGATTTGCCGTCTATCGGTTCGCCGTCAAAAAGGCGGTTCCGGTGACGGTCCTGCTGAAAGGAACGGGAATCTTCCTCTTGTTTGCGGCCTTTTTCTGGTGGCTGTGCCGTGGATGCGCATTTACGGATTGGGATGACTTTTCCCATTGGGGCAAGGCCGTCAAATGGATGTATTACACCGATACACTGTATACGGCGCCCGCATCGACGGATGCCTTCAAATCCTATCCGCCTGCGACGGCAATTTTGCAATACATGATCCTCAAGGCAGGCGGCTTTCCGTTTCGGGAGGACATCGTTCTCTATGCCAATGCGCTGCTGACGGCGGCAATGCTCACGCTGCCTTTTCGCGCTGTCCATTTCCGCAGCCGTCCGGTCCGTGCCGAGGCAATGGCCGCTTTGCTTGCGCTTCTGCCGATGCTTGTCTATCCTTCCTACTTTTTCCGGGCTAGTGTGGATGGTCTGCTCGGCCTTTTGTCGGGGATGCTGATCGTATCGGTATTTCTTCCGGGGCGGACCCGGGCTTCCGACTGGCTGGAAACTCTGGGGTGTCTGGTGCTTGCCCTTGTCAAATCCTCGGGGACTGGCCTGGCGGTTTTGGCTGCCCTGACGGTACTTCTTCTGCGCTCCGCCAAAGAGAAAAGGCTCACAGGTGTGTTTCCATTGGGAGCGGTGCTGGTGGCAAAATGCAGCTGGAGCCTGCACCTTTCCGTCGTCGGGGCGGGCGAGAGGATGCAGTGGCCGGGCGGATGGACCGGAGGCATTTTCAGCCTTTTGACCGGACGGGCAGACGCCTGGCGGTATGAGGTACTGCAAAATTTTTCCGAAACCATTTTCCGGCAGGGCAATTACGGGGCAGGCCAGTGGATTCCGTTTGCTGCGATACCCGCCACTCTTGCCGTGACGGCGGCGATTACGCTGATAAGCTGCGAGACGGCAGAACGGCGGGACAGGAAAAAGGCGATTCTTTTTCTGACAGGAGCAGCGTTGGCAATTACACTGGTGTTTGTTCTGACCCTGCTGTACAGTTATCTTTATCTGTTCAATCAGGCCGAGGCCATGTATCTTGCCTCGGTTTACCGGTATCTGGACACCTGCACGATGCTTATGGCGTATACGATGGTAGTTCTGATGGGCATATTTTCCGGCTGCCGCAAAATGCCGCTTGCGGCATTGCCTGCCGCAGTACCGCTGATGTTGGCTGTGCTGTTTCCGGCGGATGGGCTGCCGGCGGCGATTCTGAATGCTCCCATCCATGCGGCCCAGACGCAAAACGACCGCATTCTGGCCCGCCATGCTGCTCAGCGCATTCAGGCACTGGGGGAAAAATCGCCGCGGCTTCAGCTGATCACGGCCAACGACGCGGGCGCTGCGGCACTGAAAATTGATTATGAACTGCTGCCGGTCTGCCTTCCGGAACAGTCGACGATTTTGATGGCGGACAACAGCAGCGGACAGCTTGGCGTGTGTGAGATCACAGCCCAGGAATGGAGCACGGAACTGGCCAGACGGTTTGACTACGTCTATATTTATTGTCCGGAAGATCAGTTCGTGGCGGATTACCAGTCTGTTTTCGAGGATGACAGCCAGATCGTTGTGGACCGGATGTTCCGGGTCATCGCACAGCCGGACGGCACGGCAAAACTGCGCTGTATGGATGAATGAGGTCCCGACAAATCAAAATCTCGCCCCGGCAGAAAAGCGGTTGCAGGAGCAGGGGAGAGACAAACACCATATACAAAATCAGAGGCACCGGAATGGTTGTTCCGGTGCCTCTGATTGATTGTATTGCTTTCGGCATTACAGCCGGATCATATCCCTGCTGATCTCATCCAGGTTGTGCGCACCGCACATGGACATGGTGTCGGACAACTCGTCGCCCAGTTTGTCGACCAGGGCCTTGACGCCCATGGCTCCGCCGCCATACACGGCGGTCACAAAGGGACGGGCCATCAGCACGGCATCTGCACCCATGGCGAGGGCCTTAAACACATCCACGCCGCTGCGGATGCCGCCGTCCACCAGAATGGCGCAGCGTCCGGCCACAGCATCCACGATTTCAGGCAGGACCTCGGCAGTAGCGGGGGTCTGGTCCAGAACGCGGCCGCCGTGATTGGAGACGATGATTCCGGCAGCACCGGCCTGAACGGCTTTCTCGGCGCCGCGGGCAGTCATGATCCCTTTGACGATGAACGGCACTTTTGCGTCCGCGATGATTTGGGCAAGCTCCTCCACCGTCTTGCTACCGGCCGGCGGGTCCAGGCTTTTCAAAAAGGGAAGCCCCGCCGCGTCAATGTCCATGGCAGCGGCAAATGCACCGCAGTCACGGACCATGTTCATCTTTTCCCCGATGGTAGCGGCATCCCACGGCTTCACAGTGGGGATACCGAACCCGTCAGCCTTTTTGATGGCGGCACAGGCGGCGACCATAACGGCAGGGTTGGTGCCGTCGCCGGTAAAAGCCAGGATGCCATTATCGCGGCAGGCGGAAACCAGAACGTCATTATAAGAAGGGTCGTCGTACTTTTGGCCATAGTGCAGCTGGACGGCGCCCACCGGTCCGGCAAAGACCGGGATGCGGAAACTGTGGCCGAACAGTTTCAGTGTAGTGTCCGGAGTACCGCCAGCACAGATGGTATCCATGTTGACGCGGACATCCTGCCATGCGCGATAGTTGCGGATGGCGACATCCCCAACTCCTTTTGCGCCGGGACCCGGAAGGGTGTTCCCGCAGGCCCGGCCGTCACAGACGGGGCAAACTTTGCAGGGGCCCATCTGGCCTCTGGCGGACTGTAATACTTCCTGGTAGGTCATTTTGTTGTGCGCGCTCCTTTTACCGCAAATTTGGGCAGGCACGCGGTCTGCACCATGTCAAACCTATTGTATCGTGCGGCTGCGGCAGGTGCAAGGCGGGAACCGAAAAAAATGGGGCAGGGCAGCGTGCCGTATTGCATGAACCCTGCATGTACCGGAAGCAAATTCAAAAGAACAGAGAGTGCCGCAAACCAAGAAAACGGCGATTCATCGCAAAAGAGCTGCGACTTGGGGAACTTCCATAAAAAATATGAATAAACAAAAGAATATTTGTGAATAAAGTGTTGAATTCTCGGTAAAAGGGACTGTAATGAGAATTGCGAGGAGCATGTTTGCCCGAAAGGCAAGCATAAAATCTAATAAGGAGGAATCATTGATGGTTAGTTTTTTTGTCTGCCTGATGCTGCTGATCGTTGGCTACTTTACATATGGTAAAGTAGTGGACAACACCTTTGGACCAGATGACCGCGAACCCCCCGCCGTCCGCATTAACGACGGTGTAGATTACGTGGTTCTTCCCCAATGGAAGCTGTTTCTGATCCAGCTGCTCAACATTGCCGGACTGGGCCCGATTTTCGGTGCCATGCAGGGTGCGCTGTGGGGGCCGGTGGTGTTCCTTTGGATCACCTTCGGCACCATTTTTGCAGGCGGTGTGCATGACTACTTCTCCGGTATGATGAGCGAGCGTGAGGATGGTGCTTCCGTCGCCGAGATCACCGGTACTTACCTTGGCAACACCATGAAGAACATCATGCGTGTTTTCTCGGTCGTGCTGCTGATCATGGTGGGCACCGTGTTTGCGGTGGGACCTGCCGGTCTGATCGTCACGCTGTTCAAAAATGCCGGTATGTCGGGCGTTGTCACCACCACGCTGTTCTGGCTGATCATCATCCTGATCTATTACTTTATCGCAACCTTTATTCCCATTGACGCGGTGATCGGCAAGGTCTATCCGCTGTTCGGCTTCTGCCTGCTGGCCATGGCAGTGGGCGTTGCGTTTGGCGTCGTCACCAACCCCAATTATGTCATCCCTGAGATCTGGGATCACCTGTACAACATGCATCCTTCCGGAACTCCCATCTGGAGCTTCATGTTCATCACGGTCGCATGCGGCGCGATCTCCGGGTTCCACTCCACCCAGTCTCCGCTGATGGCTCGCTGCATGAAGAGCGAGAAACAGGGACACTTTGTGTTCTACGGCGCCATGGTCTGTGAGGGCGTTATCGCTCTGATTTGGGCGGCGGCCGGCTGCTCCATCTACGAAGTCACCGGCGGCCTGAACACCGGGCTCTCTGAGATCCTGGCCGACGGTCAGTCCGCGGCCATCTATGATGTCTGCGTCAAGACCATGGGCAGTGTCGGCGTCGTGCTGGCCATGCTGGGCGTCATTGCCTGCCCCATCACCTCCGGCGATACGGCCTTCCGTTCGGCTCGTCTGACCCTGGCTGACTCGCTGAAAATGGATCAGAACCACTGGACCAACCGTCTCAAACTCTGCATCCCTGTTCTGGGCGTCGGCTCCATCCTGGGCATCGGCAATGCCCTGGGTGTCATCGACTACACGGTGATCTGGCGTTACTTCAGCTGGACCAACCAGACGCTGGCCATGATCGTTCTGTGGGCGGCTTCCATGTACCTCTTCCGCAACAAGAAGAACTACTGGATCACTGCAGTGCCCGCCACTTTCATGACGGCAGTTTCCATCACCTACTTCTGCATGGCGCCGGAGTGCCTGGGTGCGTTCGGCATCGGTGCGGTGGTTGCGTATCCCGCCGGTATCGTTGTGGCGATCCTGTTCCTGGGACTGTTCCTGCGCGCTACCAAAAAGCCTGCTCCTGCCGCGGGCAAGTGATTCTGGGGAAAACCCATACAGACACACTGATTTTTCTCAGTCTGCACGGGGCCGTTGCAATGCAGCGGCCCCTGTGCTGATTCTGGGACATGGATGCCGGCTCTTTGCATGGTATCCCATTCCATCGGGAGGAAACCGGAAATGTATCTCAAACCCAAATGCCTGAGCAATGCAAGCCTTGAGGCAGAAACTCTCAGGGCGGACAAAAAATCCTGCAAACGGTACGGCCCCTGCGGTGTCGGCCAAAAGGCGCTGTACCTTAATAATATCGTGTTGGATCGCTGCTATTATATCCCGCTTGACAGTGTGCAGCGCGTGTACAAGCGCGTGGCCATGAGCAAGGGCGGTTATACGGGCAAGGGCATTTTCGGTTCCATTCCATACCTGGTCGTGGAGTTCGACGGCGACAAGCAGCGGCAGTTCACCTTCAAATATGAAGAGGACGTGGACCGTATGCTTGACCGCATTGCGGCGATACGGCCCGACCTGAAACGCATGAGCGAAGCCGCCGAACAGAAACTTCTCCAACGTGCGGCCGAACGTGCGGCCAGGGTCTTGCCCAGGCTGTCAGACAAGGCAGACCGCAGCATTCACCGCCTGCAGGCCGCTGCGGACTATCTGAATAAAAAGCCTGAACTGGCAGGGGAGCTCAGTGCCGCCGCCCGGCGCAAAAGAGCACTGCTCATCAGCAAACCCGCTTACCGGTGGGTTGCCTTGGCGATCACGCTGCTGGGGGCTGCGGCGTTTGTGTATGGCATTTACTCCCTGACCAGACAGGACGGCTTTGCCATCTATTTCACCTTGTTCGGACTGGCAGCGATTTTCCTGTTTTCAGGCGTCAGCGTGCTGCCCACTGCCCGTAATAACCGCAAGGCCATCCTGGAACGCGCCGACCGTGCCGAATCCTCCATGCAGACCTATTTGGACGGGTTTGCTGATTTCCCGGTCCCCGCACGGTATGCCCATCCGGTGGTTCTGACCCGTATGGAGCGTGTGATCCGGGAAGGCCGGGCTGAAGATGCTCCGCAGGCCCTTGAAGTGGTGAAAGCCGATCTCAGGGCGCTCAATGCCGATGTCCAGGTCGAGCAGGATGAATACGATGAGGTCGTGGACATCAAGGCAATGTTTTTGAATCATGAATATGCCTGATACCTTCGGGAACCATATCCCGGAAGTTGTCAGGCGACGAAACGGACGCAGGAAAATGACAGAGTTTCCGGCGTCCGTTTTTCGTTGCTCCAAGGTCGTTTCCCAACAGAATCAGATGTGGTCGTTCCCGCAAAATGCTTGACGATGGCGGGCGCATTGCGTACACTATCCATTGCGGAAGCGTTTGAAAGTCAAACCCCACGCGCCAATTCAACAACAGGAAATGAAATAAATGGACCAATACGGTGTTTTGAAACAATATTTCGGGCATGATGAGTTCCGGCCCGGACAAAAACAGCTGATTGATGCGCTGCTGTCGGGACGGGATGTTCTGGGCGTCATGCCCACAGGAGCGGGAAAATCTGTCTGCTATCAGGTCCCCGCGCTGCTGATGCCCGGTATGACCCTGGTGATCTCTCCGCTGATCTCGCTGATGAAAGACCAGGTCGCGGCGCTGGAGGAATCCGGCGTCCCCGCAGCCTGCCTGAATTCCTCACTGCAGGAAGAGCAATACAATGCAGTTCTGCGAAATGCCATCAACGGAGAATATAAGATTTTATATGTGGCCCCCGAGCGCTTGTCCACGGCCGGCTTTTCCTACCTGACCCGGAATGCACAGATCTCTTTTGTGGCAGTGGATGAAGCCCACTGTGTCTCGCAATGGGGACAGGATTTCCGCCCCAGCTACCTGAAAATCGCCGAATTTATTTCCTCGCTGCCGGTACGTCCCGTTGTGGGGGCCTTCACGGCCACTGCCACAGCACAGGTCAAACAGGATGTGGCGCAGCTGCTTGGGCTGCAAGACCCTTTTTCCATAACCACCGGGTTTGACCGGCCCAACCTCTATTTTGGAGTGGCAAGGCCTCGGGATAAGGAACGGTATATCGAGGAGTACGTTCTCGACCATCCCGGCAAAAGCGGCATTGTCTACTGTGCCACCCGACGCACGGTGGAGGCAGTCTGCCGTCAGCTGCGGTCGGTGGGAATTTCCGCGACCCGTTACCATGCGGGACTGGAAGCGGAGGAACGGGAGAAAAATCAGGAGGACTTCGTCTACGACAAATGCCGGGTCATGGTGGCGACCAACGCCTTTGGCATGGGTATCGATAAATCCAACGTCAGCTACGTGCTGCATTACAACATGCCCAAAAACCTGGAAAGCTACTATCAGGAGGCAGGGCGCGCCGGGCGTGACGGCGAACCGGCCGAGTGCATCCTGCTGTTTTCTCTGGGCGACATCCAGACGGCTCAGTATTTCATCCGCAATACCCAGGACAATGACGAACTGACGCCCGAACAGAGGGCCGAGGTAGAACGCCGGGACCTGCAGCGGCTGGATGCCATGGTGACCTACTGCAAAACGACCCGCTGCCTGCGGAGCGTCATGTTGGAATATTTCGGTGAGCAGATGACGGAACGGTGCGGCAACTGCAGCAACTGCAACAGTGAAATGGTTGAGACGGACATCACCACCGAAGCCCAGAAGATCCTGTCCGGTGTGGCCCGGGTAGAAAAACGCTGGCCCGGCGGCCTGGGCGAGGTAGCAGTGGTGCAGATGCTTCGCGGCTCCCGGGACCAGAATACGCTGAAAAGGGGACTGGACAGTCTGCCCACCTACGGCATTTTGAAAGAGGTTCCCCAGCAGCGGCTGCGGCAGTATTTTGACGCACTGGAAGAACAGGGATACCTGATCAATACCAAGGGCGAATACCCGGTTTTGCATCTCGGGGCCAAGGCAGTGGAAGTGCTGTTTCACGGCCAGAGCGTGACTATGACCGAGCGCCGTGCTCCGGGCAGCCGCGAAGAACAGGCAGGCCGCCGTCAGAGCGGCAAAAAGCGTTCGGAACGGGCAGCGGCTTTGCCGGATGAGGGCTTGATGGGCATTCTCAAAGCGGAACGCTCCCGTCTGGCACAAAAGAACAAAGTTCCAGCCTACATTATATTCAATAACCTGACGCTGGACGCCATGGCACAAAAGAAACCGCGCACCATGGGGGATTTCATGCGCCTGCCGGGTGTGGGCGATGCCAAAGCCCACAAATATGGCAAGGACTTTTTGAAATGTATCGCCCAGTATTGTGCCGAGCATCCCGACGAAGAGTAAGACCGGTAAAATGTGAACCCTCTTTTCTTGCAAAAGATCCGGAGCAGGCAGAAAATATTTTTATGATCTGTGAAAGGATTGGCCCTCACTGATCGTATTCAGGGTGAAGAGACAAAAACCAACCCTGATGATCTGGAGGGATCTTGATGAAAAGAATTGTATTGAGTATTCTTGCAGCCGGAATGATTTTGTCCATTGGTTCGGTAACGGCGTTTGCCGCAGGGATGCATAATGGATATGCCGGCGGGTTCTGCCGGGGAAGCGGCGTCTGCCAGAATCATGTGGACCTGGACTGCGACGGTTTTTGCGATGACTGTGCGTATGTTTGCGTGGAAGGCTGCGGCAGCTATGCGGATGCCGACGGCGACGGAGCCTGTGACAACCGCACGGCAGGTGCCTGTGCGGGGCATCATAATTGCGGCGGGGAAGGATGCAGAGAAACAAGATGCGGAGCGAACAGGAGATAAACAGAGCCGTTGACCGATATGCCGACACGGTCCGGCGGCTTTGCATGATCCATCTGAAAAGCTATGCGGATACCGAGGACATATTTCAGACGGTGTTTTTGAAATATGCCCTTAGTTCCGTGCAGTTTGAAAGTGATGAGCATGAAAAGGCCTGGGTCATCCGTGTCACCCTCAATGCCTGCAAAGACCTGCTCAAAAGCTTTTTCCGCAGCCGGACGACCTCGCTGGAAACGCTGATCGACCAGCCGGCGCCGATGGCATCAGAACACCGGGAGGTGCTGGAGGCCGTACTGTCCCTGCCGGCGAAAAACAGGGAAGTCATATATCTGCACTATTATGAAGGATATTCCGCGCCGGAGATCGGGGAAATTTTGGGCAGGAACGTAAACACGGTCTATACGCTCCTGGCGCGATCCAGACAGATGCTTCGGGAAAAGCTGGGAGGTGAGGCCGATGCGTGACAAAATTGTACAGGCGTTTGATCAGGTTCATGCGGAGGACTCTCTCAAACAAGCCACCAAAGCTTATCTGAGCGAGCAGCTTGCAGCAGGAACGCGAAAGCAAATTCCATGGGGGCTGCGCCTGGTCCCGGTGGCCGCCTGCCTGGCTCTGATGTTTTTTGGGGGTGGATGGCTCTATTTTACCCCCACACTGGAGATCAGCATCGACATCAACCCTTCCATTGAGCTGGGGGTAAACCGGTTTGACCGGGTGGTGTCTGCGACAGGGTATAACGAGGACGGCCAGGCGCTTCTGGATTCTCTTTCCCTGGAACATTTGAATTATAACGATGCAGTGGAGCTTATCATCAACAGTGAAGAGGTTTCGGCGCTTTTGTCGGGCGACGGTGTTATGACCATCGGCGTCATTGGCCCGGATGGTGAACAGACCACCCGAGTACTTTCGGATATGGAAGCCTGTACCTCTCAGTCAGAAAACATGCACTGCTACCATGCCGATAACGATATGGCCGACGAGGCGCATGAAGTTGGCCTTTCCTGCGGCAAGTACCGGGCTTTCGTCAGGCTGCAGTCCCTGGACCCCTCTGTCACGGCGGAGGAAGCTGCGAATATGACCATGCGCGAGATCTGGGACCGGATCGAAGCGCTGACTCAGGCTACGGGGGAAAGCGCGGCCCCCCAGACGAGCACCGAGGCAGAGCAGGAAAGCGGTTGGAGCCACGACGGGCAGCATCATGAGGAAGAGCATGAGAGCGGCTATCGCCATGGCTGGGCGGATGACTGAAACCTCCGGAGCTGGTGCCGGCCCTGGTCATTTGAACAGAATACGTTGAGCGGTCTTTCCGGCGGCGGGATTCCTTTTTTACGGAATCCTGCCGCTTTTGTTTTGAACCAAGGGATGAAAACGGAATAGAAATGCCGCAAACCTCAAAAAAATCAAGCGCTGACACGATGAATGGGGTTGTTTGCATATGGCGGGATAACATGGTAAGATAGTACCGCATATAAAATGGACAAAAAGCGCGGCTGAGGAGGGAGAGAGAAGATGGCCTGGTTTCCAATCATGATCGAACTGGAAGGCCGTCCCTGCCTGGTTGCAGGCGGCGGCGCGGCTGCACTGCGCAAGGCATCGGCCCTGCTGGATGCCGGGGCAGATGTGACGATGATCTCTCCAAGGTTCGACGATAAAGCAAAGATACTGCCGGTCCGCCGGATTTCCCGGCCTGTTGAGCCGCAGGATGTACAGGACATGGTGCTGGTGGTGGATGCCACCGGTGATGCCGATGCCGCCTGTGCTTTGCGGCAGGCTTGCCGCAAGGCGCGCATCCTGTTTAACTGTGCGGCATACCCGGAACAGGGGGACGTGGCCTTTTCGGCGGTACTTCGCCGGGGAGACCTGGTGGCGGGGTTTGCCACCACGGGGACAAGCCCTGCTGCTGCGGCCTGGCTGCGCGACCGGACAGAGGAACTTCTGCCGGAACGGTTTGAGGAAATTCTGGCCCAGATGGAATCCCTGCGCGTACAGGCAAAAGAAAGTATGCCGCATCAGCATGACCGCGCACGGTTTCTGCACACCTGCCTGGACGAGGCATTGCGCAGGGGCCGGCCGCTTTCCGATGATGAAATCAGCGAGATCGAGAGGAGGGAAAGATAAATGCCGGGAAAAGTATATCTGGTCGGTGCGGGCTGTGGTGCCTCCGATCTCATTACCCTGCGGGGACAGCGGGTACTAGCTGCGGCGGATGTGGTGGTCTACGATGCTCTGATGGACCCTGACCTTTTACAGATGGCCCGTCCTGACGCGGAAAAAATCCCTGCCGGCAAGCGCAGCGGACATCACAGTATGCCCCAGGCGGAAATCAACGCCCTCCTGGTCGATCTGGCCCGGCAGGGCAAAACGGTCTGCCGTCTCAAAGGCGGAGACCCCTTTGTATTTGGCCGCGGCGGGGAGGAAGCCGAGTCCCTGTATGCTGCGGGCATTCCCTGTGAGGAAATCCCCGGAATCACGTCGGCGGTGGCGATCCCCGCGGCGGCGGGTATCCCGGTGACTCACCGGGGGCAGAGCCGCAGCTTCCATGTGGTGACTGCCCACACGGCAGCAACGCCCGACGGCCTGCCGGAAAACCTTGAAAAATTGGCGGACCTGGACGGCACGCTGGTGTTTTTGATGGGTCTGAAAAATCTGCCGCAGATCGCGGCCCGCCTGCTGAAAGCCGGAAAGCCTGCCGATACTCCGGCAGCTGTCTGCGGTGTTCGCACCGTGCGCGGCACGCTGGCGGATATTGCCGACCGTGCAGCCGCGGTTCCGCCGCCGGCTGTCATCCTGATCGGAGGCAGCGCCGGCATGGACCTGGAACTGGGGACGGGATTGCTCCGGGGTGTTACGGTGGGCCTGACCGGGACGCCGGATTTCCGTGCCCGGGCAAGAATGGCTTTTGCCGCCCAGGGAGCGCAGGTCGTGGATGTGCAGCGCAGCGTTGTTACCCCGTGCTGTACACCGGAGCGGTTTTCACAGGCATTGCAGACTATGCCCGGCTGGATTGCCTTCACCAGCCCCAACGGCGTCAACCTTTTCTTTTCGCTGGCGGCGCAGGCAAGGATCGACCTGAGACGGTTTGCCCGGACACGTTTTGCAGCCGTCGGTCCCCGGACCGCGGAGACGCTGGCAGAGCGGGGAATACTGGCGGACCTTGTGCCGCAAAAACATGATACCCGGTCATTGGGAGCGGCCCTTGCCGCGGCGTGCAGGGGGAGTGACGTACTCCTTGCTTCGGCGCAGGAGTGCAGCCCTGCGCCGCGGCTGGCATTGGAAGGAGCGGGGATTGCCTGCCGGAGCCTGCCCCTTTACCGTACAGAAACCCTCCCGCCGGAAAAAATTACCGTGGATTACCTGGTCTTTGGCAGTGCCGGTGGGGTGAACGCCTACTTTCAGGCCGGGGGCCGGGCGCCGACACGGGCGGCAGCCTGCATCGGGCAGGTCACTGCGGCAGCGGCGGAACCGTTTGTCCCTGTTTTGACAGCGCAGGATACCCGGATCGAGTCTGTGGTGGAGTCTGTGCTGAACGATTGGACCGAAAAAGGAGAAGAACATTGAAAAAGCGTATCATCTGCCTGGCCCTGGCGTTTTCTTGCCTGCTTGGGGCAACGGCCTGCGGCACGAACACTGTGCCGCAGTCGGAACCGGAAGCTGAAGTGACGGCGGAAATGGCATCCCCGGAAACCGCTCAGACCCTGACCTTTACCGATGATTTGGGTCGTACGGTCACGGCACCTTGCCAGCCCCAGCGTGTCGCTGCCCTGATCGGCAGCTTTGCCGATGTGTGGAGCCTGGCGGGCGGAAGCCTGGTGGCAACGGCCAACGATGCCTGGACACAGTTTGACTTTGGCCTGGGGGAAGATGTGGTCAACCTCGGCACCACCACAGAACTCAGCCTGGAAAAACTCTTTGCCGTGGAGCCGGATTTCGTCATCGCCAGCACCAACACCCAGCTGGATCTGGACTGGATGGAAACGCTGGAAGCTGCGGGGATTCCTACCGCGTATTTTGACGTCAATACCTTTGACGATTATCTGCGCATGCTCAAAATCTGCACCGACCTGACCGGCCGGCAGGACCTCTATCAGCAGAACGGCCTGGACGTGCAGGCCCAGATCGATGCTGCCATTGCCCGCAGCGACGGCAGCGCACCGACGGTTTTGTACCTGCGCGCCACGGCAGTCAGCGTCAAGGTCAAGGGCAGCCAGGACAACGTGCTGGGCGAAATGCTCAATGACCTTGGCTGTGTGAACATCGCGGACCAGGACGGCAGCCTGCTGGAGGAACTCAGTCTGGAACGTATCGTGCAGGCTGACCCGGACTACATTTTCGTGGTGGAGCAGGGGAGTGATGCGGAGGCCATCCGGGAAAACCTGGACACCCTTCTGCGGGACAACCCGGCCTGGAGCGGCCTGACCGCCGTGCAGGAAGGCCGCCTGTACTATATGGATCAGAAACTCTATAACCTCAAACCCAATGACCGCTGGGGAGAAGCCTATGAAAACCTCGCCGACATCCTGTTTCCGGCATGATGCCCGGACGTTTGTCCTGGCCGGGCTGATCTGCCTTGCGGCGGCGCTTCTCAGCGTCTGCCTGGGCGCGGCGGGACTGACCCTGCCCGAACTATGGCAGGCCATCCGGTCGGGACCGGACGGCAGCGCGGCGGCTAGAATTTTATGGTATGTCCGCCTGCCGCGCACGGCCGCCTGCCTTCTGGCGGGGGCCGGGCTCGCTGTGTCCGGCGCCATCATTCAGGCGGTATTGGCAAACCCGCTGGCATCGCCCAGCATTATCGGCGTCAATGCGGGCGCAGGGCTGGCGGTCTCCATCTGCTGTGCAGCGGGCGGGGCAACGGCCGGCTGGGCGGTGGCAGGCTGTTCCTTTCTGGGGGGCATGGCTGCGGTCATGATCGTGGTTCTGGTATCCCGGCGCACGGGAGCTTCCCGTATGACAGTCGTTCTGGGCGGTGTGGCGGTCAGTACCTTTCTGAATGCCGGAACCGAAGCCATAGCCACATTGTTTCCCGATGCTGCGGTAGGCAGTGCGGATTTCCGCGTGGGCGGGTTCTCCTCGGTGTCACTGGCCCGGCTGTGGCCGGCGGCCATCCTGATCCTTCTGGCCCTGGCCGTGTCCTTTACGCTCTGCAATGAACTGGATGTTCTGGCTTTGGGCGAAGATACCGCCCGCGGTCTTGGGATGAAGGTGTCCGCCACTCGTACCTTGCTTCTGGCGTTGGCGGCGCTGCTGGCCGGTGCTACCGTCAGCTTTGCCGGTGTGCTGGGCTTTGTGGGGCTGATCGTTCCGCATATTGCCAGAAAGTTTGTCGGCAGTGAGAGCCGGACCCTGCTGCCCATGTGCGCTTTGTGCGGTGCAGGCCTTGTGACGCTGTGTGATCTGGCTGCGCGCCTGCTGTTTGCGCCCTATGAGCTGCCGGTGGGGATTCTGCTGTCTTTTATCGGCGGACCCTTCTTTATTGTGCTGCTTGCACGGAGAGGAGGGGGCCGGCATGCTTGAAACAAAAGGATTGTGTGCGGGCTATGGTGGTGCGGATGTTCTCCATGGCGTCACGGCCCGGTTTCTTCCCGGACGTGTGACCGGGATCATCGGCCCCAACGGCTGCGGAAAGAGCACCTTGCTCAAAACATTGGCGGGACTGCATAAGCCGACCGCCGGACAGGTGCTGTTGGACGGTGTTTCGGTGCCGGACCTGCCGCCGCAGCAGTCCGCCCGAAATATTGCCTACCTGCCCCAAAGCCGCAATGTGCCGGAGATCACGGCCTTGCGGATGGTGCTGCACGGTCGGTTTGCCTATCTTTCGTATCCCCGCCGCTACCGTCCCCAGGACTACGAGGCAGCCCGCCGCGCGCTGGACTGGATCGGGGCAGGGGACCTGGCGGAAAAGAGCGTCTCGGCTCTTTCGGGCGGACAGCGGCAGAAGGTCTATATCGCCATGGCCCTTGCCCAGGATACGGACATCGTGCTCATGGATGAGCCCACCACCTATCTGGATATCCGCAACCAGATGGAAGTCATGGCCCTGGCCAGGCGCCTGGCGGAACTGGGCAAGGCGGTGGTCATGGTGGTCCATGACCTCGGGGCGGTGCTTCGCAATGCCGACGAGGTGCTGCTTCTGCATGACGGGCGGGTGACGGCCTGCGGCTCTCCTGCCGAGGTCTATGCCTCGGGCAGGCTGCAGCCTGCTTTTGGGGTTGCAGTCCATGCCGTCGACACACCGGACGGCATACAATATTACTGTACGCCCGTATAAACATACTGCGCCGCGCCCCGCTTTTGCGGGGCGTTTTTGCGCGATGTACTTTGACGGCAATAGTGGGGAAAACGCCCCCTAAAACTTATTTTAAGGTAATTTTTCCATAAAAGACTTAATTTTTTTCGGGTTTGAGGCGTGCTGTGGAGGAAAAAACTTTTTTCAAATGTTGAAAAAATGGCGAAAATGCTTGTAACTTTTTGCCTTTTCGTTTATACTTTAATGTATGTCTGTTGCTGCGCATTTTTTTAGAGGGGAACGCGCAGGCGGCATATGATACGTATACGCAAAACGGAAAGAATAGGGGGAAGCATGATGTCTGAATATCGCAACATGACAAAAGAACAGCTCCTGGCCGAGAAGGCTACCCTGGAGAAGTCCTACGCCGATTTCAAGGCGATGGGCCTCAAGCTCAACATGGCCCGCGGCAAGCCCGGCCCGCACCAGATGGATCTGGCGATGGATCTGCTCAAGATGGAGGACTACACCGCCAGCGACGGCACCGACGCGCGCAACTACGGCAACCTGGAAGGCCTGGAAGAAGCCCGAGCCCTGTTTGCCGACGTGATGGGTGTCAAGCCCCAGAACGTTTTTGTGGGCGGCAACTCCAGCCTGCAGCTGATGTATTTCCTGGTGAGCATCGGATATACCTTTGGTTTCCAGGATTCTCCGTGCCCGTGGTCTCAGGTGGAAAAGCCCAAGTTCCTGTGCCCTGTGCCCGGCTATGACCGTCATTTCCGCATTACCGAGGAGTTCGGCATCGAGATGATCAACGTCCCGATGACTCCGGAAGGCCCCGATATGGATATGGTGGAAAAGCTGGTCGCCGAGGATGCCTCCATCAAGGGCATCTGGTGTGTGCCCCAGTATTCCAACCCCGACGGTTACACCTACAGCGATGAAACGGTGCGCCGCTTTGCTTCCATGAAGACCGCCGCGCCCGACTTCAAGATCTTCTGGGATGAGGCCTACATCGTCCATCACCTGACCGACGAGATCATCGAGACCCCCGTCCTGCTGGAGGAAAGCCGCAAGTACGGCAATGAGGACCGCGTCTTCATGT
Organism: Candidatus Gemmiger faecavium; assembly: GCA_019114415.1. Lineage (GTDB taxonomy): Bacteria > Bacillota > Clostridia > Oscillospirales > Ruminococcaceae > Gemmiger > Gemmiger faecavium. The sequence goes on from DXFO01000027.1 coordinate 19,933, forward strand.
TCACCTCCACCAGCAAGATCACCTTCCCCGGCGCAGGTGTTTCGGCCCTGGCCTGCAGCGAGAACTCCATGAAGTATGTCTGCAGCCGCTTTGAGGTCATGATCATCAGCTATGACAAGATGAACCAGCTGCGTCATGTCCGCTTCCTGAAGAATAAGGAAGGCGTCCTGGCCCATATGAAGAAGCATCGCCGCCGTCTGGCTCCCTGCTTCGATGCCGTCAAGACCACCTTTGCCCAGGAACTGACTCCCTGCGGCGACATCGCTCACTGGACCAACCCCAAGGGCGGTTACTTCATCAGCCTGTACGTGATGCCCGGCTGTGCCAAGCGTGTTGCTCAGCTGTGCAAGGATGCCGGCCTGGTCCTGACCGGAGCTGGTTCTGCCTTCCCGTATGGCCGTGATCCCGAAGATTCTCACCTGCGGATCGCGCCGACCTATCCCAGCCTGGATGAAGTTGAAAAAGCGTCTGTTCTGCTTACCGTTTGTGTGCGGCTTGCCGTTGTGGAAAAGCTGCTGGCACAGGCTGAGTAAGCCGGAAATAGAAGTCTTGCCCGCGCGGGCAATATTTGGAGGTACCTATGAGCAGAAAAGGAAAGTCATGGCACTTTTTTGTCGTGGCGATTCTGATCGCTGTCTTTGCATGGACGGCAATTGGCGGTGTCAGCTATCAGTATGGTGACATCAAGAACACCTACATCAAGGGTGTGTCCGACATTCGTTTCGGCATCGATATCCGGGGCGGTGTGGATGTGACCTTTGTCCCCGCAGGGGATGTTGACGCTACCGACGCACAGATGCAGGCGGCGCAGACCGTTATCAATGACCGACTGGTCGGCCTTGGCATTACCGACTACGAAAGCTATGTCGATGCCAACAAAGACCGTATCATCGTCCGTTTCCCCTGGAAGAGCGACGAGTCGGACTTTGACCCGCAGCAGGCCATCGATGAGATCGGCACCACTGCGGAGATGGTGTTCCGTGAGGGCAGCTCCGCCGACGGCGAAGTCATCCTGACGGGCGATCAGGTGGAGTCGGCGACCCCCGGGTATGACTCGACCAACGGCTATGTGGTCCAGCTTTCCTTTACCAGCGAAGGCGCCGAGGCTTTTGCCGAAGCAACCACCCGCCTGTATGCGGATGGCGGCACCATCAGCATCTGGCTGGACGATGAGAACATCAGCACCGCCACGGTCAACTCGGCCATTACCGACGGCAACGCCATCATTGAAGGCAACTTCACCGCCGAGGAAGTTGAGACCCTGGCCAACCAGATCAACTCCGGCGCGCTGCCCTTTGCCCTTGAGGCGGAGAGCTTCTCCACCATCAGCCCGACGCTGGGCGCCCGCAGCCTGGATGTCATGGTCATGGCCGGCATCATTGCGTTTGTGATCGTCGCCATCATGATGATCGTCCGCTACCGTCTGCCCGGCGCTCTGGCCGTCATCTCCCTGCTGGGCCAGGTCACGGCAACTCTGGCTGTGGTTTCCGGTTACTTCTCTGTGTTCTCCGGTTCCACCCTGACCCTGCCCGGTATCGCCGGTATCATTCTGGGTGTGGGCATGGGTGTTGACGCCAACGTCATCACCGCGGAGCGTATCCGTGAGGAACTTGCCAAGGGCAAGACCCTGGACGGCGCCATTTCCAGCGGCTTCCGCATGGGCCTTTCCCCGGTTATTGACGGCAACGTCACCATTGTCATCGTTGCAGCTATCCTGATGGGCGCCTTTGGTCCTACGGACGGTTTCTGGGCCAAGGTATTCACCGCTATCTTTATCTGGTTCGGTGCATCCACCGCAGGCACCATTTACTCCTTCGGCTTCACGCTGTTGACCGGCGTTATCCTGAACTTCGTGTTCGGCGTCTGGGCTACCCGCGTGATGATCCGCGGCGCATCCAAGATCAAGGCTCTGCGCAATCCCTGGTTCTTCGGCGGCGAGAAAGACCCCGCAAAGGTCTGGAAGACCCCCAAGATCAACTTTGTCGGCAACCGCAAAAAGTACTATACCTTCTCCTGCGTGCTGGTAGCTGTCGTTCTGGTGTTCTCCGTTGTGTTCGGCGTGTCCATGGACATTGAGTTCAAGGGCGGCGCCATGGTCACCATGGGCTACCAGGGTGAGGCGGACGTCAACGCCGTCAAGTCTGCGGCGGAGTTCACTCTGGGCGTCTCCAACACCACGGTCCAGACCGGTAACGATATCTCCGGCAACCAGACGCTGACCCTCACGCTGCCCGGCACTGAGACCCTCACCACCGAGGATGTGGACTCTCTGCTGACTGCGCTGAATGAGCAGTTCCCGGACAACAGCTTTGTCCAGAACGAGATCAGCAACGTGGATGCCACCATCGGCAACGAATTCTTTGTCAAGAGCCTGGTCGCCGTCGCAGCGGCCTGTGTGCTGATCCTGCTCTACATTGCCATTCGCTTCCGTAAGATTGGCGGCTGGCCCGCCGGCAGCATGGCGATCGTCGCGCTGCTGCATGATATGTTCGTGGTGTTCGGCGCGTTCGTCATCTTCCGTATCCCGCTCAACGGCAACTTCATCGCCGCCATGCTGACGATCCTGGGCTACTCCATCAACGATACCGTCGTTATCTACGACCGTATCCGCGAGAATACCGCCCTCTACGGCAAAAAGATGCCGCTGCCGGAACTGGTCAACCTGTCCATCAACCAGAGCTTCTCCCGCTCTCTGATGACCTCCATCACGACCTGTGTCGCGCTGGGCGTTGTCTGTATTGTGGCTATGGTGTTCCAGCTGGAAAGCATCTTCACCTTTGCCATGCCGCTGATGTTCGGTATGGTCAGCGGTGTGTACAGCACCATGTGCATTGCCACCCAGCTCTGGGTCGACTGGAAGACCCGCGGCAAAAAGACCGCAAGACTGCCCAAGAAAGCAGCCTCTTGACGCATCCGACATGAAACGGGAGGGAACCTGATGAAATGTCCGTATTGTGGTGAGATCGATTCCAAGGTCATTGACTCGCGCCCCACGGAGGACGGTGAAAAGATTCGCCGCCGCCGGGAATGCCTGAGCTGCAAAAAGCGGTTTACCACCTATGAGATCGTGGAGACCGTCCCCCTGATGGTCGTCAAGCGCGACCACTCCCGGGAGGCCTTTGACCGCCAGAAACTGCTCAACGGTATGCTGCGCGCCTGCGAAAAGCGTCCGGTCAGCTATCAGCAGCTGGACTCTGCGGTCAGCAACATTGAGCAGGCGCTGCTCAACTCCTACGACCGTGAGGTCTCGTCGATGTACATCGGCGATTTGGCTATGGACCAGCTCAAACACATTGACGATGTTGCCTATGTGCGTTTTGCTTCGGTCTACCGCCAGTTCAGCGACGTCAACACCTTTATGGAAGAACTCAAGGACATGCTGGCTACCCGCTCAAAAAACAGCGATAAATGAGGCCTCCAGCTGATCCAGCTGGGAGAGCGCCCGGGCTGTTTCCACCGCCAGATCGGCGGGATTGTCCGGCAGGGCATAATGCTCCAGTGTCTCCATGGTCTCATTGATTTTGTCCAGCAGACTCCTGCGCACAAACAGACACAGCAGCGCACTGCGCTTGCGGGTGTTTTCGGCAGCGGCACGATAAGCCTGTGCAGCGGTTTCATACTGCTGCATCAGCGCCAGACTGTATGCTGTCCGCAGTTCCTGCCGGCTCTTCTCAATACTGCCGGTGACTGCCTTACCGGAACCGAATACGGTGACGAACAGGGCAGCCAAAAGCAGTACGGCATAGAAATTGCGCTTCGTACGCAGGACCTCCTTTCCGTTGCAGCACCAAAGATGCTGTATCCGGTTCGATTTATCGGCCGCCCTTCGGGGCGGCCTTTTTTGGTATCAGGAGAGTTTCTTCCCCGTTGGCAAGGAGAATCAGCACCTGCTTGGAGATAAGGCCCGCACCCTCCAGCTGCTCCTGGAGCCAGGTATCATCATATCCCAGGGCCTGCAGATTGTCCCGGTAAAGATGCCGGTCAATGAGGATGGGCAGCATGGGCGGGGCTTCGTCTGCGGCGGGCTTTTTGGCGATGCTCAGGCTTCCGTTGGATTCGATCACGCCCCACATCACGTCTTCCGGGGAAAACACTTCCGCCTCGCGCAGGGATTCGGCCAGGTCATTGGGGGTAATGCGCAGATGCCGTAGGGCCTGCTGGTCCACGGTGCCGTTGCGGATCACCGTGACCGGGTTGCCAAAGAGCAGGCGTGCGTAGCGCGGGCAGTACCAGGCAAGAGTGGAATTGAAGATTTCCAGAGCAGTGATGAGCAGGATGGGAGTCAAACTGGCAAAAATGGGCAACTCCGGCTCATCGATGCAGATAGATGCTACATTGGAGATCAGAAAAGTGGTGACCAGTTCCGACGGCTGCAGCTCCGCCAGCTGACGCTTGCCCATCAGACGCATGGCGGCGATGGCAACGATATAAACGACCAACGTCCGGGTAATGGAAGAAAGCATATGGCACCTCCCCGGTGATATTCGGCCCAAAGTCTGGCAAGACTATACCCAGGACCGCCTGCGGGCGGCCATGCAGGAGAGGGGCTGATACTTTGCCGAAGCAAAAACTGAGCGCGTCCCTGCAGCAGAACCTTGCGTATCTGCAGCAGATTTTTGGCGCGTCCTCGGACTTTTATACCAAAAAACTGACCCTGGGACAGATCCCGTGCGCCATCGTGCTGTTCACGGGTCTGTCCTCACCGGAAAAACTCTGGGTCATGGCGCTGGATGCCTTGGAGCGCTGCCCGTTGCCCACACGGGATGGCAGGCAGCTTTTGGCATACCTTTTGACACGCAGTGTTATCCCGGCCGAAAGCACCCCCGTCCAGGACCGGACAGATCTGGTGGAAAAGCTGTCAAACGGGATGTCGGTGCTGCTTATCGATGGCTGCCGGGGAGCGCTGGCGGTCTCCACTCAGGAAATGCCCCAGCGTTCGGTGGGGCAGCCTAATGGGGAAGGGGACATCCGCGGCCCACAGGAAGCCTTTACCGAACTTTTGCGCAATAACATCTCGCTGCTGCGGCGTCAGTTTCGGACGAACAGCTTTGTGGCGGAGGTCCACACGGCGCACACCCATGCCAAGACCGAGTACTGCCTGTGCTATGACCGCGCCCTGGCGCCGCCCGAGATGATCGAAACCCTGCGCCGCAGGCTGGAAGATGTCCGGATCCCGGTCCTGCTGGACAGCGCCTACTTTGCATCCTTTCTCAAACAGGACAAGCTCAACCTGTTCCCGGCCGCCGCTTATACCGAGCGCCCCGCCACGGCCTGTGCCCGCCTGTGCGAAGGCAAGGCGGTGATTCTGGTGTCCGGCAGCCCCTACGCCATGGTAGTGCCCAGCTTTTTCAGCGAACACTTTGAAAGCCTGGATGACTATTCCTCCGGAGCTGTGTTTGCAGGCATGATCCGCATTCTCAAATATATCGCATTCCTGCTGTCGGTGTTTGGCCCCGGCTTATATGTCATGGCAGTGGAATTTGCCCCCGAGACCATTCCCATCAAATTGCTGGCCAAACTGGCCCAGGCGGAGGCCTCCACGCCGCTTCCGCTCATGCTGGAAATGCTGTGTGTGACGCTGCTGCTGGAGATCGTCCGGGAAGCCGGTCTGCGTGCGCCAAAATCCATCGGGCATACGGTCAGCCTGGTGGGGGCGCTGATCCTGGGAGAGACCGCCGTGTCCGCGGGAATCGTCAGTATCCCGGTCCTCACCATGGCAGCGGCCGCTACGGTCGCTACGCTGGCGGTGCCGTCGCTTTATGAACAGTCCATCCTGTTCCGCTTTATTGTGATCGTTCTTGCAGGTGCCTTTGGACTGCCGGGCCTTGCGGCGGGGGCAGTCATCATTCTTGCCATGGCCTGCGGCACGGAACCCTTTGGCTATGACTATCTCTACCCGCTCATGCCCCTGGGCCGGGCGGCATGGCGGGACGGCATTGTGCGGGTGATCTGGAGCAGACTGGCCGAGAAAGGATACGTGGTGGGCAACGATGAAACGAGATAACCCCAGCCTGTACGCGGCCCTCCAGCTTGGACTGTTCGTCAATGTTCTGCTTCGGGTTCAGACCTTGTTTTGGACAAGAGCAGGTATCCTGACTGCGCTGCCGGGCATTCTGATCACGGCTGCTGCGGGGCTTGTGTTTGCACGGGCCTGGCCGTTGGTCCAGTGCCGTATTTTGCGAAGCGCATTTATCGCACTGCTGCTGGCAGGTTCCGTGCTGGACATTTTGAGCCTGTGGCAGCTGTATTCGGCGGTATACCCGGATGTGGTCAACCTGTTGGGGATCTGCCTGACCGCCCTGATCCCGGTGGCATACCTGCGCCGAGTGTCGGCCATCGCCCAGACTGCCAACGTGGTTCTGGGGCTTTTGCTTGTTGCCTGTGCGGCGTTGGTGCTTTCGGTCGCAGGCCGCCTGAGGGTTGTGAATCTGCAAACCACAGTCATTGACGCTGCTGCCTGGAAGGATGCCCTCTTCGCACAGTGCACGCTGTATCCGGAACTGCTTTTGCCGGCGCTGTGGCCGGACCATGAAAAACGCGGTACCCATACGGTGCTTCGACTGGCTGCTTTCGGAACGGCCTTCAACCTTGGCGTGCATCTGCTGCTGGAATTGTTTTTCGGTGCGGCGATGCCGGACGCGCAAAATCCGCTGCATCAGGCTGCCCGCTGCGGTGCGTTTTCCATTTTTGATCGGATGGAATGGCTGCAGCTTATTGTCTGGACTATGGCAGTGTCGGTCAAACTGGCATTGCATCTGTATGCGGTGACCCGCCTGACGGGGGCACCGCGCACAAACGAAAACAGCCTGACGGCCATGCCGTTTTTTGCGGGATACACGGTGCTTTTGATGTTTTTGTCTGCCACGGCCCGGAACTGGGATTTCACTCTGGTGTCGGAGGTGCGAAATGCGGCGGCGTGGTCCTTTGTGGCGCTGGTTGCCGGGATGGGAGGGATACGATGGCTGACATCTTACACCGCGCGAAAACATGCCTGATCCTGGCGGGGGCGGCGCTGCTTCTTTTGACGGGATGTGCGGGCAGGCCGCTGATCGAACGTGAAATCGTCCGGGCGGTGTTCTTTGCGCAGCAGGAAGGCAAATCCCATGTGGTCCTGCTTTTGCAGGACCAGGAAAGCGAAGACTCTTCCGATTACAAAACGGCAACCGGAGAAGGGGATACCGCAGCACAGGCGCTGTCCGACGCTGCGGCAGGGCTGGACGGCGTCATGTTCTATGGCCTGACCGATCTTGTGGCGTTGCCGCCAGACTGCAACTGGGAGGAACTGCGGCAGTTTGCCTCCGTCTTGTATGAGACTGCGCAGCCATCCCCCGAGATCACGCTGTTTTTACTAGATAACCGGACAGTGGAGCGTCTGCAGGAAACCGCAGGGGACTTGTATGACGCCATGCAGGCAGTGGAAAAGAAATACCGTATCAGCTGCGGACTGGAGTCTGTTCTGAGCCAGTCTGACCAGGCGGCGCTCCCGTGCTGGCAGGAAGAGGGGTACGGGTTTGCGGTGCTCAAACAGGGGCAAAGCGCCCTCCGGTATGTTGAGCCAATGCGTGCGCAGCTGACGGCGGTTTTGCGCGGGCAGAGCAGACAGCTGGAATTTACCTTTGAGGATGGCAATGCATCCTGCCGGGCGGGAGCGACGGTTCTGTTTGGGGCAGAAAGGGATGGCGTCGAAATATTGCTTCAGCTTCATGACTCCGACCTCTCGGCACTGACGGACGCTGTGCCGCGCCAGGAAGAGGCACTGGAACAGCTGCTTGCACAGCAGCTGGAGACAGCCTTTTCGCAGATCTACGAGGACACACAAAAAATCGATGCCGACCCCTTCCGCCTGACGTTCTGGCAAAATTGTCTGCTGGGGAGCGGGGAGGCGGACTTCCCGGTAAACTTCCGGGTGGAGTATACCTGAAAAAATGCGGGAAAACGGCACGATTCTTCAATTGGATAAAGCATAAAGCCGCACATCAGGCCGGACGGGCATCTGATAATGCTGCAAAAAAGGCGCGGAGACGCTTCACACATCGCCGGCAGCTGTGATAGCTGTCAGGCGGCGGTGACGCAGTCTCTGCGCCTTTGATTTTTGTGTTGTCCGAAAGGAATGGGAACGGTCAGGATTCGGCAGTCAAAGTCGTAGGCCGGTTCAGATAGATGACTTTTGTGTCGGTCAGGAAGGTCTGGAAATTGTACAGCACAAGGATCTGGTCGTAACCTTCCTGCTCAATGATGGAATCGGGACCAAAAGCGTAGTTGCGGAAATCGATCACGCCAATTTTGGCGTAGTTGGCGGTCAGGTAGGGGATAAAGCAGTTGGCGTAGCTGTCCTTGATAACGAGGATGGAACCTTCGCCGTCGCCCTCGATCACCGAATATCCGTTGTTGCCGCCCAAAAATGCGGCGTACTTGTCCCGGGTCTCAAACTTTTCCGTATCGACCATGGTGGCAGTTTCGGCGGTGCTGAAATCTGCTTCGCCGTTGACCTGATAAACGGTCATGGGGTTATCAAGGGGATAATAGGTGATGGTATCAGGGGCTACATTCCAGTACCGCGTGGACGAATAGTGAGTGCCGTAAAAGTCGGGAACCTCCACACTGCTGTGGGCTGACGTATCAAAGGGCGTCAGGCCTTTGAGCGTGCAGAACTGCTGGTATGCCAGATAGGCGCCGTACGTCGTCCAGTGATGGTCGGTGCGGTAATACAGATATTCGTCCTTGGCATCGGTGTAAACCGAACGCAGATCGATCACATCGGCGGTGGGGGAGACCGCGGCAAAAATTTCGTCCAGCATGGTGTTTTCGTCCACCATGGGAGCAGCGAGGGGGAGTTCTTCCTCGTAGATGACGCTGGCGGAAGGTGCCAGCAGGAAGGTCACTCTGCCCGGATACCGGGAACCGAACTCTGCCACGGCACTGACGTTTTTATCCAGCTGCTTGATGCTGGGCGTGCCGAAGTTCCTGGTGAACATCCAGTGATCCTTGCCCAGCAGGATGCCGTTTTGCTCCACCTTTTGCAGGCAGAGCGCGTTGAAATCGCTTTGCAGATCAATCCATCCGTCCCGGAAGGCGACCTGATCCTGGACATAGGTGGAGAAATCTTCAAACCAGTCGCCGTTGAGCAGGGCGGTCCAGCTGAAAGAAGGCATCTGGGCGAGTTTGCGGTTTTCCAGTTCGGAAAGCGTACGCTTGGGCCAGAAAAGATTCAGCACGGCAAAACCGAACAACAGGACAAAAAACAGGATCAGAGAGGCATATCCGGCGATGCCGCGGGATTTTCTGCCGTGCTCGGCATGATAGGTCTGTTTCATCGCGATACACCTCCTGTCAGAATTGAGCGTACAGCGGCGTATTGTTGGTCGCCGCCACGATAAAGGCAGTGGAAAGGATCATAACCACCGCCAGCAGGACCAGACGTACCGGTGTATGGCGCTTGGCCCACTGCCAGATCTTGCCGGGCAGTGCGGTGGAGCAGAAGATGGACAAAATCAGCAAAACGCCATAGTTGCGCAGATAGTACAGGGCAGAGATGCCGCTCTGGGGCAGGAACAGACGGCTCATCAGAAGGGGCAGCGGAGCGCCCTCCACATCGGCGGTGAAAATACCCCAGCCCAGAACCACAAAGAACAGGGTGTAGATGTGCGGCCAGACGCGGCCTTTTTTCAGGTACTTGAGCAGGAAGGTCTTTTCAATGGTAAGCAGGACAAAGTAGTAAAGGCCCCAGCAGATGAAATTCCAGTTGGCACCGTGCCAGATGCCGGTCAGTGTCCAGACTACCAGCATGTTGAAGATCTGCCGCGGCAGACCCTTCCGGTTGCCGCCCAGGGGGATGTATACATAATCCCGGAACCAGGACGACAGAGAAATGTGCCAGCGCCGCCAGAACTCGGTGATGCTGGCCGAGATATAAGGCAGGTCAAAGTTGGCAGGGCAGTCAAAGCCCATCATTTTGCTCAGGCCGTTGCTGATCTCGGAGTAACCGGCAAAGTCAAAGTAGAGCTGCAGGGAATAGGCGAGGATGCCCAGCCATGCCAGCGGTGTGGAGACGTTGGCAAGCCCAATCTCAGAGGACAGCAGATCCGTCCACAGAGCGCCGATGGAATCGGCAATGATGACTTTTTTTGCCAGGCCGAACACGAACATTACCGCGCCTTCCTGGATCTGCATGGCATTGCAGCGGCCCTTGTAGGTGTGCAGGGCAGGGGCGAGATCCCGATATTTGACAATGGGGCCGATGAGCAGCTGGGGATACATCACCACGTAGGCGGCAAAGGTGATGGGATTGCGCTCGGCACGAATCTTGCCAGAGTAAATGTCCGCCACGTAGCTGATGAGCTTGAAGGTATAATAGCTGATGCCCACCGGCAGAACATCCAGGAAGGACAGCTGGCTCAGTTCACCGGAAGCGATCTGATTGATAGTGTCGATCAAAAAGTTGGTGTACTTAAAGAAAATCAGAGCACCCAGCGTTACAAGAATCGGGATCACCAGCCAGATGATCCGGACCTTGCTGCGGTTGTCCCAATGATCGATGAGCAAACCGAACAGATAGTTGACCGCTACCAGAATCAGGATCAGCGGCAGGAATTTGGTGCCGGAACAGCAGAAGAAAATCAGGCTCTCGATCAGCAGCACCGCATTCTTCAGGCGCCCGGGCACCACATAATACAGCAGCAGCGCCAACGGCAGAAAGCAGAATAAAAATACGACGCTGTTAAATACCACACAAAGCCCCCCTTAGGCACAATGTCACAGAACGCCCGCAAACGGCCGCAAATCTGCGCCATTTGAATCGAAAGGCCGTTACCCGGAAAAAGGGGTAGCGGCCCATCGGAACGGTCAGACAGAAGCTGTCCGACAAATTGATTTTATAAAAAAACAGTGAGCCGATCTCAGGCCAGAGCGCTGTCAATGGCAGCGTCGATGTCTGCGTAGTCGGGGCCGTCAATGCTGGCAACGACCAGAACAACGATGTTGTCCTTGGAAACAATGCGGGCATCCTGGGCCTTGGCGACCTTGTCGGCAAACTCGGCGTACAGGCTGCTGGACATGCTGTCACGGAAAGCTTCCAGCTCTTCCACAACGGCATCCATGCTGCCGTCCTTGACCTGGGCAACAAAGACGATGCCGCAGTCGGACTGGGTGTTGGTAATGTCACCGCGGAAATCGACCAGGTTGTCGGGCGTCATGTTCATATAGAACTCGATGTCGTCGCTGGTGATGGCGCGGGGATTGCTGATGGGGTTGACCTCTTCCAGAGAGGCAACGATGGACTCGAGCTTCTCGGTGTCGGCCTCGGCTGCGGGAGCCTCGGATTCCGAAGAGGTTTCGGAGGAGGAAGTCTCTTCCGAAGAAGTATCGGCAGACTGAGAGGTGCTGGCGGAAGTGTCAGCAGAAGAGGAAGAAGAGCTGTCGTCCTTGGAGCAGGCAGCGAACATCGCGGCGCACAGAGACAGGGCGCACAGCATGCAAATCAGTTTTTTCATATGGGGTTCCCTCCGATAAATCAGTTGCGTGTTATGTGACAGAAGTTCGCCTCTCTGCCGTACAGGATGGGCGAAAACAAGGCGAACAGAAAATGATACCTTATACAAAGGTTACTATATACGATACACTATTTTTGCCTTTTTTTCAAGTCCCGCCAGTTGTAAAATCGTCGTGCAAAAAGCCGCGTTTATGCGAAAAAACGGCACGTATTGACAAGCCGGTTTCGCAGGATTTAGAATGCAGTGAGAAGGAAGGGGGAAAACAAATGCGCAACAGTAAGAGCTTTCGCGCTGCACTGATGGGGATGCTTTTTGCGCTGGCGATCGTACTGTCTTTTGTGGAATCGGCGATTACACCGCTGCTGGGGCTGATGCCGGCCATGAAGCTGGGTCTTTCCAATATCGTCGTGATGTACGCACTGCTATTTTTGTCCGGGCGCTATGCAGCTGCGCTGATGGTACTCAAGGCACTGTTCGCGTTTTTGACCCGTGGGGCGACAGCGGGGATGCTGTCTATGGCCGGAGGCGTGCTCTCCCTTCTGGTATTGTGCTTCCTGCTTTGGCTGCCCGGCAGCATAAGCGGATATGTCTTTTCCGCCTGTGGTGCACTGGCACATAATCTGGGTCAGCTGGCAGGCGCAGCGGTGATTCTCTCCAGTGGCGCGGCCCTTTCCTATATGCCGGTACTTATGATAGCTGGTCTTATTGTTGGGGGAGTGACCTGGATGCTTCTGAAGGCGCTGCTGCCTTATTTTGAACGCATTTCACCCGTAAAATGCACACAAAGTAAAAGAATGAAAAAATTAAGATAAAATCTTAAAAAACTTGTAAAAGGATGTTGACAGATTCGCTATTGGGTAGTATACTGAACACATGGCAAATGCTGTATGCCGTGCCGCGGGCCAAAGGCCGCGGCTTACCAAAATATATCAATTCAGGAGGCTACTATTATGACCAAGTATGTCTGCACCGTCTGCGGCTACATCGCCGAGGGTTCCATCCCTGATTTCTGCCCTGTCTGCAAGGCTCCCGCTTCCAAGTTCATCGAGAAGAAGGACAACACCTACGTTACCGAGCATGTCGTCGGCATCGCCAAGGACGCTCCCGAGGATATCATCCAGGGCCTGCGTGAGAACTTCAACGGCGAGTGCAGCGAGGTTGGCATGTACCTGGCTATGAGCCGCGTTGCCGATCGTGAGGGCTACCCCGAGATCGCCGAGGCCTGGAAGCGCTACGCTTTCGAGGAGGCTGAGCATGCTGCCAAGTTCGCTGAGCTGCTGGGCGAGGTCCTGACCGACAGCACCGAGAAGAACCTGCGTATGCGTGTTGACGCTGAGTGCGGCGCCTGCGCCGGCAAGATGGACATCGCCAAGAAGGCGAAGGAGCTGGGCCTGGATGCCATTCATGACACCGTTCATGAGATGGCGAAGGACGAGGCTCGCCATGGCCGCGGCATGCAGGGTCTGCTGGACCGTTACTTCAAGGGCTAAGCAGGAGCTTTGTTTCCCGGTAAATAATACGCAACCGGTTTGGGGCAGTTTTGCCCAGCCGTGAAAAACAGGCGGCAGCCAAATGTGAAGTGACCCCGAAAAGTTAGACAATATTTTTGAAGAAATTGTTCAAGCAACCGAAAGGGCTTGTT